>NJBF01000001.1 GCA_003144275.1 Candidatus Heimdallarchaeota archaeon B3_Heim | reverse complement strand
TGCCTATAAAAAGTAGCCCCTAAGAAAGCGAAGCGAGGTTCTTCAGACTTGCCGGCAAGATTTGAAATCAAGCACTAATTACCTCCCTTTCCTTACGTTGTTAAGAACCGTAAGTCCTTACCAGGTGAAAATCTAAAATAATCACGTGGCCTTGGTACATACATATCCCCCAGTTGACTTCAAATTTTCCCTATGTTATTTTGTCTGAAAGATGCTGAGTTTCCCGTACAATTTTCTAAGAACTCTGGGAAGAACACTTCCCGTCTGCCCAAAGCCAAAACCTGTGGGGCTGGAAAACATTCCAAAAAATGGCCCGATAATCTATGTCTACAATCACACAACCAGACGAGGAGAACCAATTCATTTGGGAGTGGCTGCTCCAAATAAGCCCAAAATAAGATTTCTGGCTGAGGTCACGATAGCAGCCAAGAAATACCTGCCAATCCTGAGAAAGGATGTTGAAGACTCAATTTTTCCTACTGGGTTTCGAGAAAAGATAAGAAGAAGACGCTGGGCAAATTCATTCTATAATAAGCTGATCGATTTCATAGCAAGATACATTGTTGCCCAAGTAAACAGGCTTGATACTATAGTTGTAGATTTACAGGAACCTAACACAGATGAAGAAAGGCTTGAGAAACAAAGAACAAATAAGCAGGCTTTAAAAAAGTGCATCGAAAGCCTGGAAAATAATATTCCTATTGCAATTGCGCCAAGCGGAGGCAAAACACACGAAGGCATTGAAAACCCTGTTTACCAGACAATCGTTCCTTCCCTGGCAAGTATGTTTTTCAAGCGAGGAAAGGTAGTAAAAATAGTGCCCAGTGTTGTTAAAGAGAGACCTGCGATTGATAAGAAGATGTTTTGGCGTTATCTTGCAGACAGGATCTTTATCTACAAAGCAATAAGATGGGTTCTGAATCTGCTCAAGATAAAAAGCTACAAGAAATATTGTCTGACGGTTGAGTTTTTACCGCCGTTAACCTTTGAGAATGCCAAACCCTCAAAGCCTGAAAAGATAGAGTTTGTAAAAAATCTTCAGCAGCTCATTTACTCCTCACTAAGAGAAAAATAAACAGCGGAGGATGTTTCTTAGGATTCTTGAAGAAAAGAACCAGAATAAGAGCCAAGCAAAGGAAAGGTACGAAGGCCCTGTTATTGGCACTAAACGTGCCGGAGTGGCGGAATTGGTAGACGCACTGGATTCAAAATCCAGCGGAACGTATAGTTCCTTGAGGGTTCGAGTCCCTCCTCCGGCATTAGCTTTCTCAAGAAATTAGCCTCTTTCTTTTAATTTTGTTTTTAGCCTGAGTCACTTAGACTGAGTCATTTTCAGTCATTTTGTCCACACCATGTCCACACGGGGAGAAGTCTATTTGTATGTAATGGTCATTGAAATTACCATTAGTATTTTATATTATTCGATTAAGTTATTTCAGAATAATACATTTGCTTTAAAGGGATTAATTTGAGTCTAAAAAGGAAAGAGCCTCAAACAACAAAAATTTCCAATTTGGGAGCAATTGTTTTAAGAAAATTTTTTAATTAAAATTCTGTACGAATGATGCCATTGACATTTTATAAATAGTGTCAAGGTGGTGTTACAGAGCGTGAATTGACTCTGTAATCCAATTCAAAATAGTTCGTTTCCAGATTAAGAAGTTTATTTCTTGTATTGTAATTAATATATAACAGATTGTTATTTCTTGCACGAAATAAGGAATAAAAAGTAGATTAACATTCTTTCGGATAGTTTCCCTAGTTCTAATTTTAAGATAAGGTTTACGAACAGAATTTTGTTGGGTTCAGAATTATAACTTCTGCCCGGTTCTAAAATACTAGTCCAAAAAACGGCTTTATTGTAACCATTATTAATTCAACTTATCTCACTTTAAATATATATACTCACAAAAATTTTCGAAATTCAGGTCATATTTACAATATAGAACCTTTCTTTCACAATATTCAAAACATACTGGTGAGTAAACTGACAGAGAATTCCGATACATTGTATAATCGGTATCTTGTTGTTATAGGTGCACTTATCGTTCAACTTTGTCTCGGCTCTATTTATGCCTGGTCAATCTTTCAGACTTCTTTAAAGAAAGCACCATACAATTTAGGTACATTTGAAAGCTTGTTACCTTTTGCAATTGGATTAGCGACTTTTGCAGTGGTAATGATTTTTGCCGGGAAATGGCAAGATAAAGTTGGTCCACGTCGTGTTGCAACGACGGGAGGAATCCTGCTTGGAGTGGGATATATTTTAGCAACAGGTGTAACTTTTTTTGAAACAGATCCCAATCTTTCACTGATTTGGCTTGTTCTTACCTATGGTATAATAGGTGGGGCAGGTATCGGGTTAGCATATGTTTGTCCTATTGCAGCGCTTGTTAAATGGTTTCCCGACAAAAAAGGATTAATCACAGGCATTGCAGTTGCTGGATTCGGTGCTGGTGCTTTGATATTTGCACGAGTTGAGACAGCTTTTATCAAAGTTATTGCCCGAGATCCTGAAGGAATTATAATAGAAAGTGATATTGCTCCTGCATTATTAATCTGTGGATTAATTTATCTTATTGCAGTTATCCTCGGTGCACAACTTCTAAGAAATCCTCCTAAGGGATGGACACCTGAAGGATGGCAGCCGCCTGTACCTACAGCTACAGGTTTAGGTCGGGATTATGAATGGCGTGAAATTCTCAGAACTCCACAATTTTGGCTACTTTGGAGCATGTTTGTTCTTGCAGCTACAGCTGGATTGATGACATTAGGTATTCTAAAAACATTCCTTCAGGCAGCAAATAGTGCAATTGATGATAATTTAGCAGCATCCATCGTGGGAATTTTGGCTATATTTAACGCAGGTGGCCGTATTTTTTGGGGTTTTGTATCTGATAAAATCAACCGCGCTCCCACCATGATCATGATGTTTGCCCTTCTTGCAATAGCAATGTTTACTTTTGGTTTCCAAACTGAAATTCTTATGATAACAGTAATAGCATGTATTATTGGACTTTGTTTTGGTGGTAATTTTGCATTATTCCCATCCACTACCGCAGACTATTTCGGAACAAAAAATGTTGGTAATAATTATGGATTTGTCTTTTCTGCATATGGAGTTGCAGGAATACTTGGAGCTATAATTCCCGCCGTTGTTATCGATGCAATCAAAGGTAGTAGCACGACCATTACAGGTTCTTCTTATGCACCTGCTTTTATCGTTTGTGCGGTTGGAGCTATTGTTGCAGTGGGATTAGCTGCATTCGCAGAATACCTAAACCGAAAATAAGCGAGAATCCCTCTGCTTTTTTTCTCCCTTTTTATTTTTCTAGACTAAGCCTAGTTTCTGAAAATCAGCAACCAATTTTTGTCTTTCTAGCCAAGCATCCTGAATTGCGCCGAGATCTTCCAGAATTTCATTTGTTAGTCTACTACTGTCAGAAAGCATCCCGCTTTCAATCGAATCATCAAATTGCTTTATTTTCTCATCTAATCGGTCAATTACATCGAGAACTGTTTTTTCTAAAGTGTATAAATAGCCTAGATCAAAGTCTTTGATTAAACCGGAATCAAAGAAAGTACTTATTCCATATTTCGACGCTTTAATTACATATCGAGAATCTGTGAAGCTAGAAACCAATCTATCAAGATCTGACCAAGTCGTAATCATCTGACTCATCAACGCAGCTTCTTGAATTTTCTTAACGTCATCTGAGCAGGTCGATAAACGATTTTCTAAATATTTTTTGATTGAAGTATCAGAATGTTTTCTATCTGGTTGTTTTTCATAGCAAAGGTAACCAGGAATTTGACTATTTAGCTTTTTCCGTGCATCGCTACTCTCTGGATCTAGTTTCGGCATGATTTTTCTCTCAAGAGGGAGGTTAGGTCTGTTCTTCCTCCTCCGTGTCTAATAGTTCTTCCTCCTCCTCATCTAATATACTGTCTTCTTCGGATGGTTCGCTAGAAGCTGTGGGTTGCGGAGTAGAGCGATCAAAATCAACTAGAGTGTCTATTCGTTGTACTACACGCTCCATGACTTTCCTAGTTTTACCACTTGTCAAGTATTTTAAAATTACACCAACGAGTATAAGAATTAAAACCATATTTAAGATAAGTATTGTCTGGAATTCTGGCTGGGATATTTCGAGACTATCCACCAATGCTGGAAAGATGAAAAGCTTAATTCCGAGTATTTCAAGATTCAATACACCCTCGGGGGCCATAATGAAATATGCAAGGACTACTACCGCGATAATTCGAAATATCATGGCTGGAATGAAATATTTGATTAATGAGCTCGCGTCTGGTTGAGCTGTTTGAGCAGCTAATTTTAAATCTACACGTGGATCACTTTGTTGAAGGTTAGCAAGATAAGACTGCAATCTCATCATAGATTTCGAATCACGAACCGTTTCTCCCCTTTTAAATACACGTCGCTCTACCATTTCACGCAAATAGCTTGCTGCTAATAGGCCATGTTTACTTGATTGCATACTTTGTATTGATTGATCGGTACTTTTAGCTCCTTCTTCAATTGGTACAAAGGTTCTGATTCGTTTAAGGTGGCCTTGAATTCTTTTCTCTCGTTCCGACATTGGTTCAATAATATTGAGGGTATACGAGGTTTGAAATGCCACTTCAAGGAGTAAATACAACAGGAAGCCCAATGTGAAGATTGGACTAATAATCATTGAAAACAATGAGCTAGTATCAATCTGGGTTGAGATTTTTATATTCTGAGTAAAAATTGCCACAATCAAGATCATTTGAAACCCTAAAAATGAATAAATTGCCAATTTTGTATCGCCTTCTCGTAGAAAGCCTATTCCTGAGAAAAATGCAATTGGTAATAAAATCAAAATTGTTGTTGCACCAAAGAAGATTGAGAACTCTTGGATAATATCTACTTCAGCAAGATCTATGGTTGAATGAGGATAAAAACCATTATCAGGGTTAAAAATGCTAGCAAGCGTTTGCTCTATGTCAACGATATTAAGTGTCCCTAAGCTTGGATCTCCAATGATATTTCCAAGGTAAGGAATAGACGCTTTAACTGAAAGAATATAATTGGTAATTAATTTCGCTATTTCCCCCATAGCACTCACAATCCCTTGAACAATCAGCATTACATAATTTAGAATCTCAAAAACTTTAGCAAAATCAAACATTGCGGAATCGATACTGGAAATTACAAGGAATCCCGAAAAAATAAACAAGACCATATAGATAACTCGGAAGAAGTATGCTGCGCTTTGATTTGTTGCCATTTTGATTACACCGAACCTTTTCCAACTTGTTTTCCTTTCATATACGTCTTTATTACATTAGGAAGAATATCATCAGGACCTACATTGATGATTTCTACCCCAAGTCCTCTTAAACTATCTTCTACTTGTTTACGATATCCTAAATATTCCTCAAAGATGGCCTCGGCAATGGCTCTTTCAGTAGTTGATAAGTCGGTCAGTTTCGTTTCGAATAATGGTCCGAAAGGCGAAATTACTGTTATCCTGTTTTTTCTAGAACGTGCTCTTTTAGCTGCTTCAGTAAAAATCTCTGAATCAGAAGATTCAAGGTCAGTTAGAAAAACATAAAATGACGCTCTTGGTAATCTTTGCATAACATAGTCAACGGCAGCAAGAGGATCTGAACGACCTTCTGGTTCAACTAATGCAAGTATTTCTAGAAGTTGATGAAACATCGATTTACTTCCCCCAGGAGGTAAATAAGATGTGGGTCTGTCAGCATACGTTAATAGTCCAAAAAGATCTTGTCGTTCTTCAGCCATCTTCATGACTAGCATCACCGATCGGATGGCAAAATCTAGTTTTGTATTGTTTGGGATACCAGCCCCCATACTTCCACTGTGGTCAAGAAATAGAACGATACGTATATTCTTTTCAGCTTCAAATTCTCGTACCATTAATTCCCCTGTACGACTAAAGGCTTTCCAGTCTAATGATTTGAAAGGTGCTCCAGGATAATAACGTGCTAAAGAATGGAAATCATCACCCATGCCTTTTTGTCTCGTTTTATGAGCGCCAAACATTTTACCTTGTTGCCTTCGCTTACTCAATGCCTCCATTCTACGAATATCTTCGTATGATGGATAGCATAACACTTCAGTATAAAAGTGTCTCACATCTTCTTCAAAATAGAAACCTAATCGATCATGAATAATGACTTTCACAGGGCCTATCTGATATACTCCTCTCGTGCTAACCTGTATTATATATGAGAATTCTTTCGTTTCATGACCAGCTAATTGAGTTATAATGAAATTCTCCCCTATAACAATTTCAAACATATCTGGTATAGCATCATATATTTCGAGAAAATCAATTCTTTTTCCGCCAGTGTTTTCTACTCTAACTGTTACATGTACGTACTCCCCTGCAAAAGCTTTTTCTCTATCTACCCTACGTGTAACGCGTATTAATGAAGCATTTGCTGATGCTCTGAAGAATGGTAATCCTATGACACTAGCCAGAATCAGTAAAGTTCCTAAAAACATACTGTAATCTACAATCGGAGAACTGTTTAAAATTTCAAAAGCTTCGAGAAATTCCATCCCTTCAGGCAAACCGCTTGCTGTTTGATTGCCAGATTGTTGTATTAATCCCTCTCCACTAAAGAGAATCGGAATCATAGTAGTAACTGTTCCAATTCCCTTCGCGCT
This sequence comes from Candidatus Heimdallarchaeota archaeon B3_Heim, assembly GCA_003144275.1. Taxonomy (GTDB): domain Archaea; phylum Asgardarchaeota; class Heimdallarchaeia; order Hodarchaeales; family Hodarchaeaceae; genus Hodarchaeum. The sequence continues at coordinate 187,216 of NJBF01000001.1, read as the reverse complement.
GAGTCCAACCGATAAGAGTAAGATTCCTCCAATAGCAATAAAAGCACCGCGAGACGAAAGCATTCAAGGATACACCTTTTCACCAAATTCAATTGACGGGAATCTTTTGTTAATCTTCATCAGCAATTTCTTCTATGTATTCTTCATACACCATTTCTTCTTCAACTGGATCGACTGGGATTGTTAAATTATCCCGTACATCCTCAGAAATTCGGACTTGGGTAATTCCTTCTAGTTCAGCCTCAGGTTTGAGGATAAGACGATGATGTACAACATGCGGAATCATAAGAATAACATCATCTGGGATCACGAAATCTCGTCCATGAATAGCAGCTCTTGATTTTCCGGAAAGCAGTAAACTCTCACTGCCTCTTGGAGAACAACCTAGAATTAACCGTGGATCTGTACGTGTAGAAACTGTAATATCGCGGATCATCTCTAGAATTTCAGGAGATACGTATACTCGTTTTACTACGTCCATCATGGCTACGATAGTTTGAGGTGAGACCACTTGTTTAATTATAGCTGGAACAGGTTCATTCTTGAATTTAATAATTCTTAATTCGTCATCGGGAGATGAATGGTGTATTATTACTTTGAGCATAAATCGGTCAAGCTGAGCTTCTGGTAAAGGATATGTACCCTCTTGTTCAACTGGGTTAGATGTAGCTAAGACCACAAACGGTATTTCGAGTTTGTGCGTTTCTCCTTCTATAGAAACTTGTCCTTCACCCATTGCTTCAAGCATAGCAGATTGGGTTTTAGGTGGTGCTCTATTTACTTCGTCAGCTAATATGACGTTACCAAAGATTGGACCCTTTTTCAGTCTAAATGTCCCTGTTTTCGGATTAAAGATATTTGTACCCACAATATCCGATGGAAGCATGTCAGGAGTAAACTGGATACGACTGAAATCAGTACCAAGACATTGTGAGAATGTATTAGCCATATATGTCTTTCCAATTCCTGGAACCCCTTCTAAATAAACATGCTTTCCAGTCAGCATTGCTATCCAAAGCATTTCAAATATTTCAGTTCTTCCAATGTATACTTTACGGATTTCCCCCATTATTTGTTGATATGCTCGTGCGATATCACTCACATCAAGCATTTCATGCGTGATTTCATCACTCGTGAAATCCTTGCCCTTTGTACTGGTATTACTCATTTCTTCCACTTCTTATCTATTAGCATGCATTATTATTTATTTCTCATTAGCTTATTACTGATCCTACATTTTTGAGGAAAAAGTAATGATCGAGGAATTCCTCTTCAGTTATCAATGATCGTGATTCAATTATGGTTTCAATTAATGAAAAGTTCTCCATGAGATTTTTAAAGGAAAAAGTTTCTGGAAATTCATTAATCAGGTATGTAGCAATAATATCAGGAGTTAAATCCTCCTCAGGACTATAACGCTTAATAATATTTCGTTTTAATCTTCTAAAAATTAGTTCAAGCCCTCTTGAGTATTGTCTGTATTCAAGAAACCATCTCATTTTTACAGCAAAGAAACTTCGTCCGTAATAACGTTCAACTCGTGTGAGTAGCAATGGTTTTGCTTGAGTCTTTCTTGGAATAAATTTACGTGACAAAATTAATGTAATGGGTACTAAGAAAATTGCGAACAGTGGAAACATCGTTATCATATTCAAGAATTTAAGATAAAGACTTAAGGGGAATATGGGTGAGAATGGACTATTTGCCAGATGACCTTCATCAAAAATAATTGTTTGTCCTGGGCGTTCATTCATCATAATTCTTACGACATTATCTGCGAATGCGCTGTTATCATATCGGCTAGCATTTGGATACTTCTCGTTTTCCGTATCTAGGTACTGATTTATGAATATTGAGGGGTCTGAACACAAAATAATCTGACCACCTAATGGAAAGGGAAAGTATACAAATACTGGGAAACCAACATTTGGATTTGCCCATTCGGTCTGATTTGGTGCAATGTTGTTAACATTGGCTTTTGCTGCTGATATATCGGATTCCAACCATGCTTGTGTGCTACTATATAATACTGCGATTTGAAGACTAAATGACATATCAGGGAGCTCAACTCCTGGAGGTAATTCTAAATTTTCATAAGCAGAGGCAGCTGACGCGGGGAATTCTCCCATCGGAACCCATTTGGTTATATATTCGGCCGCGTCAGGGTCTGTTTCGTTTTTGTCGGGGTCAGGGTAACGGACTTTCATTGTGATAATCGATGCAAAGTTCCCAATTACACCATTCCCACTCAATCCTACCGTGAAATCAGTAACCCAAGGAGCAGGCATTTTATAGGTCGTTCCTTCTTGAGATGTGCTCGGAGCGTGAAAGATAGGTGTAAGTGGGGTATCATCATAACTACCTTGATCAGCTAATAAACTTCCATTAAAGGCAATCCCTGCTATTGGAAATGTTATATTTTGACTGGCAGTGCTTGTATTCAGTCCAAGAGGACTTATACCTCCTGAATCACCAAATCCCATCGATGTCAAGTTGACCTCTGAGATAAATCCTAAAAATATGGACAAAACGCTTAGTATGTCATTGCCTGTACCAAAATCATCAGCAATTATCACTCTTCCGCCATTTATGGCGTACATCAAGATAGCTAGCGATTCTGTAGGATCATAATGAACGGATGGTCCGAGAATGATCAATGACCCTTGATTGCCCCCTAATTCGGATTGGTTTAATCGGTTGAGGACATTACTACTTCCTACAATTGTGGAAATTTGTGCTCCATCCTCAATAAAACGATCTTTAAACGTACTAGCACCGTTCCAACCAGTATTATAAATCGAAAAATTGGTCGAGTTATTCGTAAAAAGAAACCCAAACAAGGAAGCAGATGCGAATGGATAAGAAATGAATATGGCTAGAATAATAAAAGCACTGGTTGTTTTATTGATCTCAGCCATGATATCTCACTTCGTAAACAAGTATTAATCGTTCATCGTAGTTGTTATTCTGCGATGGATATTTCTCCAAGTGATGTAGCCATTTGGAGGAACTGATGCAGGCCTGATAAGCCATCCTTAAATTCTTGATTGGTTAAGGGAGTTTGACCGTATCTTGCTTTTTCAAAAGCAACAATAATTGCGTTTATTGCGCCAGGGTCTAGATCACCTCTGTTCATCAGTTTAACACCTAATTGTCTTGCGGATTCATTAGGTGCACGACCTACACCGAGGAAGCCCTCGGAAGCAAGAGTCATAGTCTGCCACATTAGTACAGCTGCGTCCTTAAACATTTGTTGTCGTGCTAACTGTCTAATTTGTACCAGTCGTTGTTCGATTTCTTGTTCCAAAATTGTTTTTTTGGCTGCGGTAATTCCTAACGCGTCTATAATTCTTTCACGGAAGTAATAAACCAAAGCACTAGCTACTATTAGCACAACAAAAGCAAATATATAAAGTTCTGGGCCAATCTGAGCAAAGAAATTTAATCCTTTCATTCTTATCACTAATTTGTCTTGTTATTTAGTTCTGATTCAAGTATATCTTGATATATTATTTTGGTATTGGTAAATAATAGGTTGATTTTACCTCATAATACTTTTTTCTTATAATTGTTCTGAAATCAATTATCATCATTTTTACAATTTTCAATTTTTTCTAAGCTTTTCGTCTAGATTTTACTCTTTCAAAGATAACTGCAATTCCAATTCCACTGCCTAGGGCTATAATGTCGAGTAGGAGAAACTGAATAAGGTCAATTGGGCGTAATACACCAGGACCACTTGGAGATGTGGTTGTTGTAGTTGGAGGGGCAGATGTAGTGGTTATTGGGTGTAGAATGCTGAAATCAGAAGATTGCGCTGGTGCAAAATTACCTACATTATCATAAACTGTTACACGTACATAATATTGTCCATCATTCAAATCATTGGCATTCAAAGTTAGACTAGCATTTGTTCCAGCTATCAAGGTTACTTCAGCAGCATTAGAATTATAGGTTTGGAGAAGTGTACCATCAGCAGCATCATGGAGTGTAAAATTTAGAAGATCTTCATTTATTCCACTTTTAATATCAAAATACGAAACCATAAGATCAAAGGTGCCTTCACTAATTTGTGAGGGAGGCCCCACAATCGGGAAAAGCCCAGGGTTTTCATTTTCTAATACTACAGTTCCTATTGTTTGATAAATATTTCCCGCATAATCTGTTAATGATAAGACCAACTCCCAATTGAGTTCGTCCAATTTGAAATCAGGATCACGTAATCTTGAGGTAACATTGAAAATATTCCAGGCATAATAATAGGAATTTGAATTAGCGTTGAGATCAACTGAATTCAATGTTAAAACTGCTGCACCACCTTGGGGTCGGATAATTAATTGTATGCTGGAACTATCTATGTCACTATTGCGACCTGTACTGGAACTAGAGTCGGATAGATTACCTGAAATAAATATATCCCCGTTTTCATTCATTACTGCGTAAACAGTAGTGTCTACAGTGGTGGATACCACATTAATAGTTGCTGTAGGGAGAATTACATCAATAACTACATAAAATGAGCTATTTCTAAGATTACCTGCATAATCCATTGCAGTAATCGAGATAAAGAATTTTGTGTCGTTTACATTTGATGTGTCCCAATCATAAGTGAATAATGATCCAACTGTATTCAGCATTGTGGTACTTGTACCATTAATGGTGATGGTAACTGAACTCGTATTTAGCCCAAGTGAAACATAACCAGGACCAGTACTATTATCTGGGTCAATTATATCAACCTCTATTAGAGTTGTTGAAATATTGGCTATTGCTACAGTCTGATTAGTTGAGGGAGAGTTAATTGTAATAAAAGGTGCTGTGTCATCTACGGCAATCCAGCTGAAGGTTACAATGAAAGTGGTGGGTAGTGTGGTTCCATTATCTAGAGTATGAGAGAAACCCCAGATCCAAGTGACATTAGTAAATCCAGTAAAGTCATAGCTAAGATTGAAAAATCCTCCTCCCCCGCTTGTAATGGTGACACCAGTGCCATTCCAGGCTTCATTAATGTCTTTACCATTCAATCCACTATTATTTTGATCAATTAAATTCCCTGAGATATATATTTGGCGATGCAAATCCCCAGGGATATCATACGTGCTACCGTTCACTATAGATATTGTAGAACGGTTAGCAGGGAGGTAAATTTCGAACGAAGATATATTGATCTCGTTATAAATGTTAACCCAGAGTTGGAATATTCGAGGTCTGTAATTAACTAGTCCTGCTCCCCAAATAACATTAGCTCTAATGGCAATTACGTCTAATGCGTAATCATTCGGAATTTGATAATCTAATGAAAAACTTCCCGAAGATAGGCTTCCAGAAATAGCAGTTCCTACTTCTTGAGTACTATCCCAACCAATATTCTCGATTAGACCGATAAATTGAGTAGATTTAACAATTACCCCTTGATCGTCTCGAACAGTTCCAGCTGAAGTTACGTTTTCTCCAACAAAAATTGCATTACCATTGTATCCAATGAGCGCATGATTAGGAATAAAGACCCGAGACATCAGTCGAATATTTGTGATTGGATTGCGATTTTCTTGAGGGGTAGGAAAGGCGGGATCCCAACCGTAAATTTGAATATCTTGCAAAGGAATAGATGTAGGTATACTAATATTAGCCCAAAATTCACCATTGCCATCTGTAGTGACATTTGCTAAAGTAGAAGTTTGTGGTTGCATAGCAAGATTGGTCCAATTGAAGGAAATTCTTACAGGGGTAGAAGGAAGGCCTAAAGTTGCAACTGGATCGTAATAACTGCCAGAAATATTGATATAAGTCGTTCCTCTATATATTTCATAATATCCAGTTGAGACATTCAAACCTGGTGCATCTACACCTGTATGTGTTACGTCTGAGATATCTTGACTTGAAATTTGGATTCGATCTACATTTTTAACTTCAAAAGCGAATGTGGTGAAGGAAATATCATTTGTATGAGAACCATTAACCCACACACCTGATAACTGTCTTGATGGCACAGAGGAATGGGTGGTGATATTATACACTAATCCCTGAGCATCTCCGAAGTGCGCTGTAGCGTTGACAGTATACCATTTTTCAGTAGTGTTTTCTGTTGGTCGAAGGGAAAATGTGACCCAACTACTAACCGAATCTTGAAAACTTGCTCCTGGAAGAACAGTCATGTTGGAATCTCCAGGGAGATTGCCATCTACAGTAATGGAGATATTTACATCGTTAATATCTGGAAATACAGTTCCTTCTCCGCTTAAATGTAGTCTAAAGGTGATATTAATTTCATCAGTTTGGCCAATCCTTGAGATGGGGTTGTTTGCGGGAGGAGCAGTAATTTCTCCAAAGAAGTACTGTGGATCAACTTGAATTATTTCCTCAACGTCTGAATACGAGCTATTTGAATAAAAACTTGGATTGGTTGACTTTTGGCCTACTAACCAGACTCCAGGATCAGAAGTTAAGTCAGCTGTGGCATTGAGTACAATGTCAAGATCTTTTGGGGTTATCAGATAAGTTGTAGATAAATTAACAGTAACATATCCAGATCCATTGGTAGTAGATAATCCTCCTAGCAAAGTCACACCTGCGTATGCTCCTCCTAGAAGAACATTCACATCAACTCCTGCTAGACCAATTCCTCCTACTTTTGATTGAACTCGGAAATTAATTTCCAGAATATCTCCAGAACGTATCACAGTATCTCCAGATTCATTGGTCGAGGCGAGTATAATTTCATAGAATGTAAAGTTCGGATCAATAGATAAACTAGCATCCTGTGAAGTTAACCAGGTGGTATTGAATTCTGCTAAAGTGGTTGTACCCAAATGTTGTGTACCAATCCATCGAGCCTGTGAATCATTCTCAAAATCGACCGTTAAGTCAAGATTTACGGATTGAGGGGGAATAAATTCTGGCGTAGTTAAATAGGTAGTATCGACTGTTACTTCAATCATTCCACTTGAATTGGTATACCGATACCCATAAATACTGTATGGAGTATTTTGAGGATTAGTAAATGTTAACGACACTCCCGCTATTGATGGGTTTAATTCAATCTTTACTGGCACACCTGAAAAATCAACTAGTGGTGCAGAGGTTGTATTTACTTCAAATACAAGAGTTGTGGACTCTCCTGGCCGAATGTTTGTTGAAGTAATTGAATTTAAGCTGATTAAACCAACCCAAAAATCGGGATCGATACTAATTGTATCACCCGCTGAAGAAACTGTTAACATGCCTCCTGTGCTTCTGATAAATCGGTGGGGATTATTTGGATAACTACTCGGGTAAGAACCTGCTGGCGCATTATTATGTTGTAAATCAGCAACTACAGTGATTGTAGGAGTTTTTAATTGATAGGGAATAGGAAACCCTGCCGTAATATTGAATTGAATCATTCCACTTGCATTCGTCGCCGCCCACCCAGAGCTATTGTCATTGAAATCATCTGCAAATTTTAGATTTACGCCTGTTGGGTATGAATCCAAAGTTGCATTAACAAAGATCCCTGCAACTTGGTAAATATCACTAGAATATGCATAAAATAAATCTACTCTAAATGTAACAAGAGTATAGTTTTCATTAGGCGGAGCTATCGGAGATGAAGGATTCACAGAAACAAGCTCAACAACTGCAATATCCATTTCATTCTCAATAGTGAAATTAGCATGACTGTCTGCATAATTTGTTACAGCATTACTTCCGTCATAATTCTCTGTGAAGTATCCAGAGAGCGGATCAATTGTTGTGTTAAGAACAAAATAATAGTTGTTTTCAGGAGTTGTTGGATAAGTAGTTGTAACATTCAGACGTAGCTCACCATTTCCATTTGTTGTCGTACTGGGTAATCCTGTGGTCATATCGAGAAGATTATAGCTAATTCCCTGAGGGCCCCCGTTTGATATTAGGGTATGTGTGGTCCCATCATGGAGTTTAACATCTACAATAAGTCCTGATAATGGTGTGGTACCCGATTGAGCCTTAAGAACAACACTTGCCTCCTCTCCCTGACGAAAAGTCTCATCACCACTGGCAGTATTTATGAATCCTGGATTTACTTCGGTTAGTGTTGAAAATCCACTAACAGTAAAATAATCAATTTTCGCGAAAGCTACAACATTTTCTATTTTCGCTGTTGTATTTGTACTACCTCCAGGATAGTATTGAAAAATTGATACATTATCTCCGGGTGAAATACCATATCTGTTGGTTAAATTTGTCATTTCTGGGATTGTAAATGTTACATCTATCATTCCATAAGTTTGATCGTCTGAGATGGCCGGATAATCCTTTGCATGTGTGCCGTTAGTCACCGTTGTTGCAATAAGATGTGTGGTGTCGGAAAGGTTTGTAATTGTACTACTATTTAGATATAGATAGATAACTTGAGAAACAATCGCATAACTCCCAGTTTGAGCGCTATTGAAGCGATTAGCAACACTTATTGTTTCTTCAGGGAAATAAATTGCTTTATTTGGTTCAATTTCAGCAATTGAGTAATAAGGAGAGTTTTGTGAATCTTTATTACGATAAATTCCTGATTGGGGAAGTGGATTTGTGTCAAGGTCGGGATCACGTAAAGAAGTAATGTAATGTCCTGCTGATTGCTTCTCCTGAGGAAGAATAATACCAACGAAGGGTAATAAAAGGGAGGACATGATTAAGAGAGGAACTATAAGTAAAACTGAATAAAACGGTGATAAGCGTTTATTTTGTATTGACAATTTCAATTCACCAACCAGAGTGTTGATTAAAACCCAGATAAAAGTCGGAGTGCCTGCTATCCTAAGATTTGAGTCATTAGTGAAGATACACTCCTTATAGTCGTTTTATATAATCCTGTATTAATTAATGTTGCCTTATTCTATTAAGGAGTTTTTATATCAATTTATTAATAATAGAATGTAGGTTACCAGCTTTATACATCTATTCTTGCCTTTAAATCGCTTAAAGGTGAAAATGTATGTATTTTTTCCTTTCAGAGATACTTTTCCTCGGGATTACATGTTGAATTTGTCTGACAACGAAATATAAAAGTTCTCTTCAGACCAAAATCAGCCTCATTTTCACTACATTCGCCACTTTCATGAATCTCTCTCTCTCTCTTGTAAAGTTATAAACACGAGGACTCACAATGAGGTGGGAATGCGTACCAAAAAACACCCTCATCCACAGTTGGCCATCCGAATTCAAATGAAACCACGGCCAATTTTCACCGATTTGTGTGCGTGTGCAAAGAATCTGTACAATCGGGCAACATATGTGGTCCGACAAACATTCTTTCAGACAGGTAAATGGGTGCAATATACCACCCTGTATCATCAGCTTAAGGCCGAACCCGTGTATTTAGCCTTAAAAACCCTCTCCGATAGTTACCTTCCCCAACAAGTTCTACGGCAGGTAGAACAAACCTGGCGGAGCTTTTTTAATGGGTTAAAAGCGTGGAAGAAAGATCCAACCAAGTTTCAGAGTCGCCCCCGAATCCCAGGGTATAAACCCAAAAATGGGCTCCATATGTTGAACTTTCCCCGCCCTCGGGTCCGAATCCGTGAGAACCAGATTCTGTTTGCTCGAAATCTCATGCTTCGCGGGTTTCCCACCTTCCTGCTGGGAACACTGCCTCTTACTGCCGAGACCTGTGTCGGTGCCCGTTTAGTTCCGTTTTATGATCGATTTGTGGTAGAAATTCTGTATGAAGTGCAAGTACAACACTTTCCCACCTCTGATTCCCCTCCTCGTGCGATGGGGCTAGATCTCAGCCTTAACAACCTCGTAACTTCGTCAGACGGGTTACTCGTCAAAGGCGGGGTAGTTAAGGCAATTAATCAGTGGTATAATAAACAACTTGCCCATTATCGGTCGTTAGCTACCATTCACAAGCAACAGGTTACTACCCGTCGGATTCAACGCCTCTCGCGTGTTCGGACGAATAGGCTCCGTGATGTCTTTCATCAAACCTCTCGGCAGATTATCTCCTACTGTGTGCAGCAAAATATTGATACACTAATCATTGGCTATAATCCTCTGTGGAAACAACACTGTAACTTAGGAAAGCGAACTAACCAGTCTTTTGTTCACCTTCCGTTTCTTCAATTCGTTAAAATGCTCGAATATAAAGCTAAACTTGTTGGGATGACTGTAGTCCGTGTGGACGAAGCTTATACCTCCCAACAATGTAGTCAATGTGGGTGTGTAGATAAACGCAATCGTAAATCTCGCGGGTGCTTCGTATGTCGAGCGTGTGGGTTTTTCCTGAATGCAGATTACAATGCGGCTCGGAATATTCTTCAACGGTATATATGTAAGTTTAAAGTAGTCCCTATGGTTCCTACACCTTTTATGGTGTCGGGCCTGCCGGATAGCGGATATGTGACTCATCCTGTCCAGAACTTTATTTCCAAAGTTGTCTGACAAATTTAGTCATGTTGAAAAGAAAATGATTGTACTTCCTTCTTCATATAGGCATTTTACAAAATTTCTTTAAGTTTTCCAAGAATCTATATATAAATCCAAAAAGAAAATTTTGTTAATAATTTTCAAATTCTCTTTGCGAAGCTTTATTAGAAAAATTAATCATTATTATGTTTGACGGGATTATTGAAGAGAAATAATCTTCAGTAATAATTATTCTGTGATTATTAGCACTTATTATGGGCTTTACTTTATTTGTGGAGTTACTTTTAATGGTATTATTCAAGGGAAGTAAAATTAAGAAAGGTCAAAAACAGTTCGATCAAGGCATGGCTTATTATGAAACTCAACGATATAAGGAGGCTGTTGAGAATTTTAAGAGATCTTCAAAGTTTTTCCACGATGGGGATGAAAAAAAGTTGAGTAAAAGAGCCGAAGCGTTCAGACTCTGTGCATATGGGTACACTGATATGATTGAAACGAATTTTTTGAAAGCAATTCGCTCTTTTGGAAAAGCCAACGTAATTTTTTCGACAGAGGGTTTTTTAGACGAGGCCAAACACGCAAGAACGGTTCAAGCTCAGACTCAAGGTGAATTAGCGATTCTTAAGGCAAAAAATGGTGAATTTATTGAATCTGCTCGTTTATTTGAATCTGCGGGTGCGCTTTATTCGACAACTGGACTTGAATTGGAAGCTGCAAAGGCACGCGCCCGTTCTTTTGTACAACGCGCTGCAGCCATGGAATCAGATTTTGACAAAGCGTACTATTTAGAAAGAGCTGTTGAGGAATTCAAGAAGGGTAGGGAAGACGCAACTCGATATGAGGCTCTTGCGTTATATAGTCGTGCTAAATCACTCATTAGCGCAAGAGAAAACATGAAAGAAGCAATAGATCTTTTAGTTAAGGCTCATGAAAAATATGTCAAAGTGGGGAGTACGACTCAAACAGAAAAAGTAAAAATGCTTTTAGAAGACCTGACCGAGCAGGTAAAAATTCGTCCATCTGAATTTGGAGTATAATAGGACTGAAAAAATTTAGCCAGTGATGATTAGCTAAAAGGTACAGATTACCAATATGAAGAGCGATGAGCGGTCTGAGGCTGATTTTCCTTTTTAATGGAATTGAACACCAATGAAGATAACTATATTTCCTTTGAGAAATTTTCCACTTATAAATCCTGGCGATTCATTAACAGAGATAATTGTAGAAGAGCTACGTAAGATAGATTTACAGAATAGAGATATCATTGTAATTGCGCATACCATTCTCTCAAAATCGGAGAATAAAGTATATGATCTGAATCTGATTACTCCCAGTCCTTTTGCTCTTCAGATTGGTAGGATGCAAGGAAAGGATCCGCGAAAAATTGAAGTTATTCTACGTGAGAGCAGTGAAATAATCAGGATGAATGAAAAAGTCTTGATAACTGCAACCCATCATGGATTCATTTGTGCGAATAGTGGAATAGATAAATCTAATACCCCTGGAGACACTGTTATTTCCCTTCCAGATGATCCTGATTTTTCTGCCCGTCAAATTAGAGATGAAATCAAAGAAAAATTACATAAGAATGTTGCGGTAATTATTTCTGACACTTTTGGGCGTCCTTTGAGAGTCGGTACAGTTAATTTTGCCATTGGCCTAGCAGGTATTAACTCACTTGAAGATATTCGTGGAAAGACAGATTTATTTGGTTATGAACTAAGATCTACAATTATAGCAAGAGTTGATGAAGTAGCTGCAGCTGCAGGAATAGTTATGGGGCAAGCTGATGAAGGAACACCAGTTATTATCGTGAGAGGGGTCGACTATTCAATCAATGATAATTCTGCCCGTGAATTGATACGTGAACCAGAAAACGACGTCTTCCGATAAATAAAAAACAATAAAGAGAATGCTATTAATTGGACTTTAGTAGTATCCTGAGATACTGATTCAGGCGCCGATAGTCTAGTCTGGTAGGACTTCACCCTCCCAAGGTGATAGCCCGGGTTCAAATGAAAATCTCTCTCGAGAAGTTCTGAAAATCCCGGTTGGCGCATCTAATCATAAGCGGACTGATAATAGAATGAAAATCCTTTTAGTTTTTCTTGGTTCGTTGCAATACGATTTGGGTCAAATGGAACTAACATATAATTTCAAAGAAGAGGCATCTGTAAAATCTGCTGTTCAGGAACTTTCGGCACTACCAAAATATAAGGAATTGAGCAAATTTTTCACAGACTCCTATGAATCGACAAGATCAGTCCTTGTTTTTATCAATGAACAAGATATTTCTGTATTAAGAGGTATGGATTCTCCGCTACAGCAAGGAGATAAACTTACTTTCATCCCTGTAATTCACGGTGGATGAGATATCAAATTATAATAGGAAAGTAATGCATTATGGGAATTCAAATGAAAGGTAGATCATTATTAACGCTTTTAGATCTAAATGCGAAAGAAATTCGATTTTTATTAGATGAAGCAAAAGATTTCAAGCAAAATAGGCAAAATTTCATTCAAAGTCAACCATTAAAAGGCAAGACGCTTGGTATGATTTTCCAGAAAAGATCTACAAGAACACGAGTATCAACAGAGACAGCTATGGCTGAACTCGGTGGGCATGCTCTTTTTCTTGGGAAAGACGATATACAACTAGGAGTGAATGAATCATTATCCGATACAGCAATAGTTCTAGGACGAATGGTTTCGGCAGTATTAGCTCGTGTATACGCGCATGATACCGTGGAAAGTCTTGCAAAACACGCAAATGTACCTGTAATCAATGCCTTATCTGATCAGTTCCACCCTTTACAGGGATTAGCGGATATACTTACCATAGAGGAACATTTAGGTACATTGAAAGATGTTAAAATTGCTTGGGTAGGTGATGGCAACAATGTGTGCCATACTTTGATGATAGCTTCAATTAAAATGGGCATGCAGATGGATATAGCAACTCCCATTGATTATATGCCAGAAAAAAGTATAATCGAATATTGTAAATCAAATGCCTCCTTTCCAGATCAGATAGTAGTGACACATGATCCAATCGCTGCTGTTGAAAACGCAAAAGTTGTCGTTACTGATACTTTCATTTCTATGGGGCAAGAAGCAGAGACAAAAATGAAACTGAAAAAATTTGAAGGTTTTCAAGTCAATGAGGAATTAATTGACCGTGCGGCAAAGGATTATATCTTTATGCATTGTCTACCACGCCATAAAGAAGAGGTTACTGATGATGTCATGTATGGCAGTCATTCTGTTGTATTTGACGAAGCAGAAAACCGATTACATACAGTCGCAGCGGTATTAAATAACCTAATATGAAAAAAAATCTCATATCTGCAAAAATGAATTATTAAACGACAGATAATTAAGAGAATTAGTTATTTAAATTCAAAGATGAATAATATATGTACTAACAGAGGCAAATTAAGTGGTTAATACTCCCATATGCAATTTTTGTGCGAAAACTGGAGTGCTATGTAAGAAATGTAAACAAAAACTCCGTAAAAAGAAAATCAATCAGTTAGATATAGAGATCTCGAAAGCATTTGCTAAAATTGAACTCCGATATGCCAAACAATTACAAAACGTGACTTTTGAAAGAGCACATAAGATGAATGGCTCAGTAGTACTCTTAACTAGAAATGGAAATGTACTGCTCGAGAATCAGGAGATTCTTGATTATTTAGAAAGTGAACTAAGACAACCTATTGAAATAGTGGAAAGAAAAGGGGATACACGAACCACTTTTTCTCAATTCTTTGCCCCTCTGGATATTATAGAAATTGATCAGATCTTCGTACCACCAGAAGGCGATGTTGAGTTGAGAATCACATTGAGTGGAAATCCTGATGATTTAAGGTTTCCCTTGAATCAACTAGAGCAAATTGCAAAATTAATCTCTAAAAACCCAGTGAGAATTGAAATTCAATAAAATCTTTGAATTAAACTTAATGGTTTTATTTGAATCTTCATCATTCATTAGCACTTAATTATATACCTGGTTTTGAGCATTCTATTGTTCTTAGATAAAGAAAAGAAAATTCGCTAATGAAAAACTCAAAAGTTGTAATAATCCCTGAATGATACAGATTACTCCAACTGTTACTGATATCATGGGATTTGAGAGTATTTCTGCGATCAGCAAATATAAGTCCTCAACCATCTTTATTGATCCATAGATTACTAAAAATATGATTATAAAGACTCCTGCCATAATTTTGACTTGATTTGCTCCTAAAAAAACTAGAATAGCAGCTCCAAACAATCCTAATCCTAATGATAGAAAAGTTCCGAACCTAAAATTTTTTATCGGTCTCAGAATAAGGACAAGTCCCAATACTCCGAAACAGATAAGGGTTATCAAATCAAAAGAAGCTGGTAGACCGATCGGTTGCGAATCAAGATAAAATGCAGCTCCGATCATCAAAAGAGAGATAACTCCAACTGGGAATCCTAATATAGCTACTTTCTCTGCTAAAGAAACAATTTCTTCTGAGTCAGATACTGAAGATAATCGAATCAATAACCATGAGGCAGCTACACAGCCTCCCATTATCAGGAGGAGAAAGTTCCAATCTACTAAGATAAATAATCCGTCATCTAGTGCCAAAATAGTACTCTCCACTTACATACGAGCTTCTAAATTGTCGTTCTGTGTTTACATCTTGGATTCTTCTGTTTATAAAATTGCGGATTGAAGTAGTGATACTTGTCGAAAATCTCCCCGTGTATCTAATTCTAAATTCTAGAGGGCAAAATTTTATTTTAATGGAATTTCTTCCCTTCTCCAAATTGAATTTGCAACCTCAGGGTAGTTTTAGTCTAGATCTGCTGCCATCCCATAAATAAGAACGAAAGAGCTAAATTTGAGACGAGAACCGTAAGTGCGAAGTACTTGACCCATTTATGTAGAGTCTGATTATTCTCTCCAAGAAATGCTGCAAGTAATTTATCCCCATCTAAGAACGGTACAGGTAATAAATTCATTAATGCTAACATCAAATTTACCATGAAAGTGTATAGGATAGTATAAAATAACCAGTAAGGAACTAATCGAATGAATACAATATCGGATAAAAATTTGGGTTCATTATAATCCCAAGTAGCTATTCCAATAAAACCGGTGGTGTTATCGATTGATTTATCTGTGATTATTGATTTATTCATAGTTTTCAAAGATATTGGATCAATGTTCCCAGCAAAATGAAACGCTAAACTTTGGTTGATGTAAACCTCAGCCTGTACAAAAGACGTAAAATCTGAAGCCGAATTTATGGAAAAATAGCCTAATTCACTCTCTACTCCAATTAAAACAAAGCCTGTTTGTATCCCTTCTTGTCTTGCAGGCGTCCCTGACACCGTATTGACAATAAGAGCCCCAGTAGATTCAGTTTCATAGAAGGGAGAAATTAAGAATGGAAATCCCATCGGGAGTAAAAGTACGAGGAGAAAAAAAACGGCAACTATCATGTTCGCTAAGCCCCCTGCTGCCATAATTCTCATTTTTGAACGACTTGAGGCTTTAAGAATCTTCTCTTCTTCTGGTTCAACAAATGCTCCAAAAAATAGGAGAAAAACGAAGATTCCTGTACTTTTCAACGAAACTTTTTCATTTATTGCAGCAATACCATGTGCAAACTCATGAACAATGGCCCCGATCATGATTGCTACAATGAAGTACGGTAATGACGCAAATGAGACAGTAATCCCTGGGATTACAGGAGTGATGGCTATTGGAGTAACATTACTCGATTTAGGAAGTAAAAATTTAATAAAAAATGTAATGATATTGATAGAAAATACAATGAGTCCTATGAATAGGATGCCTAAACCAGCTATTATACCTATGTCCCAGAGAAGCTTCCAAAATATTTTCCCACGCTCGCCTATTTTCGAAATCATAGCATTTAATCTAGTTGTACGATAGTAAGCAAAGCCTAGACCAATTTCTGGATTAGTCACATTGAACCATGAAATTCTTGAAATTCCAGTTAATACGATCCAAACAAATCCGATTAAGATGATAAATGTTAACGAGTCCATAGAAGTCCCTGATGGTGATTTATTTGAGGTAGAATCTTACATTCTCTCATAGTGTCAGTAGTAGCTACTAATAATGTGCACATAGGAATGAATATTTGATTTTTTAGGTGTGATCAATGAAACTTGTGATTCTTACTAAGATTCCCAACGGAGGGCATAACGGAGGAGGGCAATAATTCCCCCAAATGTCTTTAATTGGGATGCGGCCTCACTTTGTGAGGAAATTATTACTATTTTTCCCTTCATCTGCTCTATCATTGTTAGTAATTTTTGTATATCTGTGGCTGAAGCCTGATTAGTTCCATGAAGATAAGAATCCATCATCAAGATTGTTTCAATAACTCCTGTCTCCGCAATTTGATTAATATGAGTATAACCATATGCGACATCTCCTGTTCCCTTGCTTATTCTTCCTAGAAACTCATCGATGTCTCGTCGCTCCTCGAGGATTTGAAAATCTTTAGCTAATTTGTCAAGAGCTTCTGATTTCATGAGCTCGAATAAACCAATGCGATTTCCTCCGCTTAATGAACTCCCAATTACAATGTTGAGATTTTCCTTAGGCATGGAGTTCCTAAGATGATCGGCTAATCGTTCTTTAACGAATCCTGGTCCTCCTATGAGTATGTTCTTTGTTTCGGGCAAGATACTGCGTTGTATGACTTGTGTTATTGTTTCAAAAAAACTACTTGATTGCTCCTTCCTCACTTTTGCTTTTGAATGTTTTCGACTAACCCCTGATTTTTCTTGAAATAAAACATTAAGTTGATAATTATCCAATATTCCGATGCAGACCTCATTGTTATCCACTGCTAGCAACCCAATTTTCGGCTTTTTTGATGCGTTTTCTGCATCTTCTAAGATTTTCAGATAATACCGAGACCATTCAGCTTTAAAAACACTTATTGTATCTGACAGTCCAACATTTATCGTATGATAAGAACCAATAGATACATGCTGTTCAGGTCCCTTGAATATTGTTCCTTTGATTCGTAACCTATTACTTGCGACACTTTCTTGAAAATTTTGTCCTTCTACTTCAATACCAATAATCATTGTAATGCGTTGACTTTCATCTCCCGATCTGCTTTCGCTTCCCGTTCGTCGGATACGGCGAGAAGTTTTAGCGATTACTTTGTCTCCATTGACAATTATCGTTGACAAAATGTATAAGTCAGTTGGAGACTCAGCTCGAATAATTACTTGATTTGTACGCAAGTCAGATTTTATTATTCGCATTGGAAAGAATACCTTCTAGAGCATCAAAAAGTATCTTGATTCAATATAGTTTTAGGGTAGAAGTAATTTTCTCTATCTCCAATTGATTATGAGGGCCAATTCCAAGCGCGGTTGTCGTCCCTGGAGGAAGCTGGGTTCTTCCTGCATCATTGATTTTGGCGACGAATACACCGCTTCTTCTTATTCTTGATTCAATTTCTTCTAGTTGCGTTTCAGATTCAACTGCAAGAACTACTTTCATTTGGCCTCCATTCCACCATTTATTGAATAGTGCGGGATTCTGTCTCATCATTTTAATCGCTGCACTCACAGCTGCGTGAGATGCTTGAGCTGCTGCCTTTCCTTTTGACATCTTTAGATCTTTTCTTAGAATCAGTACTTGTTTTAATTCGAGCGTTATAATCTCCTCCAAATCCATTTCGTGAATATATTGTAGGAATCGAGCGCTACAGGAACTTGAGAGATATCTTTCAATGATTTGTAGGAGAAAATCTCCTCAGTGAGGTACATGGACATCATAAATAGGTTCAAGTGGTGTCCGATTATGAACCCATCATCAGTATAGGTCAGTATTCATCATTTTGGTGATTATAATTTAACTAGCCTCGAGTAAAGCTAGTAGATTTACGATCAATTTGTTATATTGAAGGATATCTCAATTATTAGTTATAATAAGACATTCTCATTTGTGATATGTTTTTTTAGAGATTATTTGCCATGATACAGATATGTTTCTAGATAAATTTTGAAAAAAGTAGTCAAAATTGTTGGTTAAGCTACTAAATCTTCGCCCTTAGTAATTCTTATACGACAAGGAGTTGGAAATTTCGCTTTACCACGACGAAGAGCATCTTTAGCGACTTCCATATTTTCAAGATTAGTGCGTATAAATAATAATCTATCTTCTTCATAAACTCGTGCTGCAACACTAATAACTTTGCCGAAGGCTTTTCGCATTCCGTTTTGAATACGATCTGCTCCAGCTCCTGTCATCATCTTATTTTCTCGGATGCGGTGATGAGGATAGACACATACTCGATAATGATAATTCTCACGGCCGAGATTTCTTGTCAAGTACCGGTTAACATGTATTCTAGCTGCTTCTAGTGCATTGTGAGAGATTTGGCATCGCTCTTTTGCGAATAAGGATACCTCTATAGGAAAATCCGTGCCAGGAGCACCAAGATCAAAGGTACGAATTTTGGAGTCGGGTCCACCTTTTATGAACTTTTTACGCGTAAAAGGTGGTCGATCAATACGAGTATAGCAGTGAGCGGGTCTTTTTCCCATTTGTATTCAACACAAATAATTTAATGACGTTTTACTTTCTTCAGTTTGGAGTAGATAATGAAGAACGTCGTCAGATACTTATATGAGCAGTATTTAGAGACGAATTTTAAATATACTTCAAAACACATATTGAATAGAGGAAAAATACCTTTTTAATTAATCTGTACTGCTTCAAAAATATGGTATACACCTTTATCTGGTGATACCGGTTTGTTTTAAGGTGTTTTACGTGGTAGAAATTCCTAATTCAGCTATAGATAGGATAATTAGAAAAAGCGGGGCCAATCGTGTTTCCAAATCGGCGATTCATGTACTACAAAAAGAATTAGAGGATTATGGGGAAAAAATAGCAAGCCTCGGCACAGAGATTGCCTCTCACGCGGGTAAGAAAACAGTCGAGGGTGAGGACATCACTCTTGCCATACATAAAGTAAAATTTTTACTTTAGAATTTCCAGACAATGCTCTAATTTGTACCCATAAATTAAAAAAATTGGTTGGTCTAGGAATATATCGTAAGCATTAAGAATTAAATTAAGTCCTTTGATTTAGTTTACGAAATAATGATCATTACAAAGGACAAATCTCGAAATTGTAAATATTCCGAGAACAGTTCAAAAAACAATGATTCCCCGAAAATTAACAGAACAAGTCAAACTGGGGAAAAATAAGCTGATGTTCACTAGAACATCATTAAAACGCGTGTGAAACCGCATTTCATGATTATTACATTATTCATTCATCATTACTCAGTCACATATCTGTGGAGTATTCAATCAAATATTTGGTGGAGCAGTCGTAATAGGAGTGAGTGTTGTTTCATCGCATAAATTTGGAGATGAAACTTCAATGGCTAATGAAGAAGATATCGATACTAGTACTGTAAAATACTTAATTCACGAAAAATTCTCAATAAACGGAGTAGCTGAACGCTCTGATATAATTGGCGCGTTATTTGGCCAAACCGAAGGTTTAATTGGCGAAGGGCTTGATTTACGTGAATTACAAAAAACTTCAAGAATAGGTAGAATAGCTGTAAAGCTGCAATATCAAAAGAGACAAAGAAAAACAACTGGGACACTTATAATTCCATCATCATTGGATCGTGTCGAAACAGCATTACTTGCTGCTGCTTTAGAGACGGTCGATAGGGTTGGTCCTTGTGTTGGAAAAATCAATCTACTCAAGATTGAAGACGTACGCGAGAGCAAACGACGACAAATCGTTCAGCGTGCTTCTAGAATTTTGAAAACATGGGATCATGAGGTTGCACCTGACTCAGTTTCAGTCTTAGATGAAGTCCTGAAGGAAGCAAGAGTAAGTATTATCCAAAAATTTGGAAAAGCGGCATTACCTGCAGGTCCTGGGGTTTTAGATAGCGATAATCTCATCATTGTGGAAGGACGTGCTGATGTAATTAATTTATTGAAACACGGATTTAGAAATGTCATTTCTGTGCAAGGAACTGATGTTCCACCTGAGGTTGTTGATTTAACACGAAAAAAAGTAACAACTGCATTTTTAGATGGGGATCATGGTGGGGATCTCATTTTACGTGAACTTATTCACCTTGCAGATCTTGATTACGTCGCTAGAGCACCAACAAACCACGAAGTTGAAGAATTATCAAGTAAGGAAATACTGAAAGCGCTTCGTACAAAAATACCTATTGAACAGATTATGAAAGAGCTCAATATTACCCCAGAGGATGATGATTTTTCAGAAAGTACTGCAGACGAATCTGAAGACAATGATTTTGTGACAAAAGAAATTCCTATAGTCATTAGACGAAAATCAGAGCCAGCAAGTCAAGCTAAAATACCACCCGAGTTTCTTCAAGTTGTGGAAAATCTTCCTGAGCAACAAGCAACATTATTCGACAAAAATTCTAAGATAATTGAGGAAAATATTCCCATCAGTGATCTTCGAGACAAAATCCTCAACACAGAAAATATTGAAACTGTGATTTTTGATGGGATTATCACCCAAAGGTTGTTGGACATTGCCTCAAGTCGGGGTGTACAAAACATTGTTGGTGCCCGACAGCACGATATAACAAAGATTCCACTAAATATCAAAATCTATACGTATTCAGATTAGTAGGTAGGATTAACAATTTTCCTACTCCCCTGTCTTTTTATTTTTGAAAATAAATACTCAGATATTGACAAGTTATATTGGATCTGTCGCCCTTAACACTAACACTGCGACCACATATACGGGAGGATCCCAAATTCAGCCTAGTTCTCTTATGAAGGGCTTTATGACCCTTACTCCTGTCGCTTAGGAGGGTTAACCCTATCGCTCATTGTTGGGTGACACACCCATCCTCATGCGAGAGCCCGTCTCCTAATTCATATGGTAGTAACCGCTCAGGATTTCTCTACTCATTTGCACTCCGAATCATCTTGGCTCATCGTGTCCTCGAGAGTAGAATATATTCCTTCCTTGCGTTGAAGACTTCCCGTCCCACGATAAAAAAGCTTTTCTTAATCATATTTCATTCAATCATACTTAAGTAAATAGGTATGATGAGAACAATCTATGGCCAAATTTGAAAAATTAGGTTTAGGTGGAACTTTTGATCGTCTCCATTCTGGTCATAAACTAATTTTGGATCTTGCGTCACATTATTCAGAATATATCCAAATTGGGTTGATTAGTGAAAAATATTTACATAATCACCCTAAAGTGCTTGGAGATCGCATTCTTCCGTTCAGCGAACGTCATTTAGCACTCGAGAACTATTTCAAATCCCGTAATAATAGATGTTCCATTGTCAAAATTGATTCTTTAGGTCAAGATGGACAAATTGCAAGCAAATCCGATTTACTAGCACTACTAGTTTCACAAGAAACATATTCGGGAGCACTAGCCATCAACCGCGAGAGAAACATGTTAAAAAAATCTCCGTTAATTCTCATTCTTTCTGCAATTGTAACTACAAATAAGGGTACAAAATTGAGTAGTTCCAAAATTAGAAAAGAACTTTTTGAAAAGGAATCATGAAGTAATGGTCAAAATGAAAGGATCCTCTATACTCAAGATCTTCATCACTTAGGGATACTTTACACAGTTTTCCTTATCGGTAGGGCTAGAGACATCATTGGATCCTTCCAATGAAAAATAAGGACTAGGAATTTTAAATCTTTGGTAAATACAAATAGATTTGTTTTTATAATTACAGATGTTTTACAATAAGAACAAACTTTATCACAGAGACCAGTAATCTTTTAACACGTTCTTAGAGCTTTGAACTATTGATTTGGTCTCCTCTTTTACCTGAAGAGAAGGATCAATTTTCAAATTCACTTCACTTTTTCCAATAAATGGAGAAACATAAGCTGATAATAATTCTGGTAAGAGATTAATATTGTATCCTCCTTCCAAAAAATGTGCATAAGGAATTTTAAGATTATCAGTGATTTCTTTAATTATTTTTCCAATGTAACCGAATCCATTCACAGTTACACCTAGTACTCCGATGGGGTCTCTTTCATAGGCATCAAAACCTACACTTATAGCTAGAAAGTCAGGTTTGAATTGATATATTATTGGATTGATAATCGATTCAAAGCAAAGTTTTAGATCTGCTTCAGAGGCTCTGTATCCAAGAGGTAGTGGCACATTGAATCCTCGTCCCTCTCCAAATCCAATTTCGTCTGAGAACCCACATCCTGGATAGGAAATTCTCGGATCTGCATGGGTACTCATGTATAAGATATCGGGGTTAGATTCGGTAATATACGCAGTTCCATTTCCAAAATGATGATCAATATCTAATATCGCAATACGGTGATATTTTTTCTTATTGAGTGCGATTTGGCTCCCTACAGCGATATTATTGAAGATGCAGAAACCTTGTGGGGAATGCTGAGTTGCATGATGACCAGGAGGACGGACAAGACAGAATACTGAATTATCCCTTGTACTTTCAAAAACGGCTTGTATTCCTATCTGGACAGCTTGCATAGCCGCCTCATAGGAATAGCTATTAGCAGCTGTGTCTGCATCGAAATAAAAGTGGCCCTCGTAATTTTTTGTCTTTTCAATTAAATTGTAGTGATCTTCAGTATGTACAGATAAAATTTCCTCTTTATTTGCCATTTCATGGGAGATTTCAAAAGATATGGAATCATCCAAATGGGAAGTAACCCATTTTTCCATTATTTCAATTCTTTGAGGCGATTCGGGGTGAAATTTTCCATTAGAATGCTTCTTTGCTAGAGAATTACTAATAAACCGAATTGAATTCAATATCTATTCCTCTTTCTTTTTGAATCTCTGTACAAATACGAATCTCCTTGGAGTAAGAAAATAAAATTTTCAATTTGCTGATATTAGCATTTAATAAGTAAAGATTTAATTATCTTATCAAAGGTTGTTAGTAGTATATATCATATCACACTATTTACTGACTGAGGATATTAAATATTAGAGGAAATCGTCAAAAAACCCTAACTAGGATAAATTATGACTTTTTTCCTAATTTCAGGTTGAAATTTCAATTCGATGAGCCAGTTTAGAGTGTAAAATTAGTTGTTACATTAATAATAACTTCTAATAATTCAAAATTCCATTAGGGGTTCACAATGTGGCTGGAAAAAAGATAATTATCAAGAGTATTCATTGTTCATTAAGTCCTTCCAACCAAGAAAAATCACCCGGTTTCCAAGTTACTGGCTATAAAGAATTAAAAACTGAAGATAATGCAGAGAAAATAGGATTCATCGTATCGGGAATTAGAATCTTAATATTCCAACAAACAAAAAACCTCGGAATTAGAACTCGAATGAAATGGATCTCGAAAGGTTTTGAAATCAGGGAAGAAATACATCCAATCTCAGAGGTAGTGGCCGATCCACAAAGAAAAAATAATATCCTATTTGTAAGCAAAGAAGATAATTCAATGGTTGTTATGCAAGGTGAACCTGTACTCAAGGATCACGCTTTTGTAGGTCAAATTATTAACGTAAATTGGAAAGAGACCGAAATTACTATTTTCCCCCACAATAAAACAATCTTTCATTGCGTATTAGACTCCCGTAATAGTCGTATTAATTGCATAGTAAAGTAGGATGATATTAGAGGGCTGGATTTTTGAGAAAATCGTTGTAAGCTTTGAGCCGATCTTAATTGATTACAATAGAGTCAATATTAGCTTCGGTTCCTGATATTATATCTGTTGCAAAACTTTCACATGTCGGACATTGAAATATGGGAGCAAGCTCGGTATGTTTCTGCGGGATATCTTCAATCTTCCCTTCAAAATTACATTCTTGGCATCTTAGTTCCCCTGAAATCCAAATTATCTCCAATTCTGCGTTTTCGAGCAATTTTGATTCTTTTTTCAGGATATCAAAGCAGAATCTGAATTGATCTTCCTCAATTAGAGCAAATGCACCAAACTTGAGAATAACCTTCTTTATTTCTTTTGCTGCACGTTCTTTCGCAATAGTCACTACTGTTTCTTGTACTGATTGAGCTAGAGAAAATTCGTGCATTTAGGTTCAGTTTATCACCCACAGAAGAGATAAAAAAAACTCTTTCCTTCATTCACACGAGGAACCACAGGTGCCCCAAGTAATAAATGTGCAGATAGATCAAAAGATTCAGGAGAAAAATGATCAAATTGCAGGAAGAATTCGTCAAAAAAGACAAAATTTTGATATTCCGATGATTGATATAATGGGAAGCGTTGGATCTGGAAAAACTTCCATCCTGGAATATTTTTCGAGAGAATTCGCCAAAAATCAAAAGTTACTCGTGATTAATGGAGATCTGGCAACTGATATTGATGCTCAAAGAATTAGCAGATTTGGAAGTAAATGTATTCAGATTAATACAGGACGAGGGTGTCATCTCATGGCATTTCAGATTGAGAAAGCACTGGACACCATTGACCTTCAAAAATATGACTTCATTTTTGTTGAAAATGTTGGAAATCTAATTTGCCCATCATCAACTGATGTTGGCGCTGATAAGAAGATAACAATTACAAGTGTAACAGAAGGCCCGTATGTGTTCCGAAAACATCCTGTTACTTTCAGAATGAGCGATTTAGCTGTCCTTAACAAGATTGATCTTGCCCTAGCAATGGATATCGATATTCATGAAGTTATGCAAGGATCTAGAGAATTATATCCTCAACTAGAAGTAGTTCCCACTAGTACAAAGACCGGAGAAGGAATGGAAGTTTTCGCTGAAAAAATTGGGCTAAGTATTAACTAAATCCCCTAAAAATTGTTAAAATAATATCATGAACAGAATAAAAAAAAAGTTAGGGATTTAATCGAAATTTGTCTATCAGTCAAAAAAGCCCTAAGAATTTCTTTTTGCGAGTTTTACCTTCACTTGTGTCATGATCACCCTCCAAGGAGAAGCGTGCGGAGGGTAAATTGTTTCTCAACTCACCTGAATCCCGATTTTTTGACGAAATAACCGAGAAAGGTGAGTCTAGATCAGCAAGCAATGACTCTAAATCACTCTTTGAATAATATAATCCCTCATTTTCGGTTAAAGGTGAATGCACATCACTTAATACAACAATTACTCGGATTTTATTTCCAAGGTCTGGATCGATTGTTGCTCCCCAAATGATTTCAGCAGAGTTATCGATTTCTGTAGCAATTTTCATCACTGCTTCTTCTGCATCCTTTAAGGCCAATCCTTCCCCACCAGATACACAAATGAGTCCTTTTTTTGCTCGACTAATATCCAAATCATCAAGTAATGGATTTCTTAATGCGTCGTAGACAGCTTCATCAACTTTCATAGTCTGGTGATCAGATTCCCCTAATCCAATCATTGCCATACCACCTTCAGTTAGTATCTTTTTTACATCTGCAAAATCAAGGTTAATAAGTTGTGGTTTCGTAATAAGCTCTGTAATGGCCATTACGGCTCTTAATAAGACAGCATCAGCTATTCTGAATGCTGCCATCATTGTAATATCATCAGATAGCTCGAGAAGCTTTTCATTAGGTACGACTATCACAGTGTCAGAGGCATCATACAATTTTTTTAATCCCTGACGTGCATTTTCATATCTCTTTACACCTTCCATTTGGAAGGGTAAAGTACAGATTGATACGGTTAAGGCTCCTTTTTCTTTGGCTTGCCTCGCAATCACGTGAGCTGCACCTGTACCTGTTCCTCCACCAAGTCCACATGTAATAAATACCATATTTGCACTCAGAGTACTTTTGATATCTTCTATAGATTCTCGAGCAGCGGCTTCCCCAATTTCCGGGTTGTTTCCTGCTCCAAATCCTCTGGAAGTATCTTTTCCAATGAGTAGCTTCTTGTGTGCACGTGTTGACAATAAATGTTGAGCATCGGTGTTGACCGCTACACATTCAGCATCTGCTTCTGTGTTCATTAATCGAAAAATTGCATTATTTCCTGCACCTCCAACTCCTATAACTTGGACTTTGGGCAGTCTTTCTGTCAAAATGTCTGCTATTTCATCATCAATTTTTGGAGGTGATGGTATAAATTGTGTAGTTCGCTCCCGTTTTACCTCTCCTAGATTTTTGAACGATCCTGTTCCACTTAAAGCATCTTTTAAAATTGATTCCATTGGATTAGCCTTCCTTTTTGTTATGTACCATTAACCGACAAAAATATTATAGGATAGGGTAATATCGTCATATTATGTTTGAATTAAGTAAAGAAAACACCCATAGATCAGGGAGGAAAAAGAAGAGAATTAGAATGGGTTCGAGGGGAATTTCGTTATGCTCATCACAAGCATAAGTTCGAACCCCTGAACTCGTGCACCCCAGGCACGGATCCTAGCCAAGCTAGACCACGAACCCTTGTAGTATTATTCGAATAAGAAGAATTTCTTTCTTCGACAATTCTGAATACTCATACGAATGCTAATAGTGTATTGATCTCCAGTTAAACACTACTAATGGGCATTAACATCTCAATACTGAAGAAATTAAAAGTTGTTCTATTATCGAAAAGAATCATTCAGATCGCAAAAAAAGATTTGAAAGACGCCTAAGATTCTTTAAATATTAGATTAATGTATGGAGATGGAACATAAGAGTGGAACATCAATCAAAAATTAAACCCAAGCAAGAAGCTTTTGCTAAAACTTCATTAAAGATGAATAAATTGGTATTAACACCAGTAGGTTATCCATTAAAAGTAGGAGACGATTCTTCCCCTTACTTGTCAACTGATGATCCTTCCCTTTTTCAGCATTATGCGCGAAGCCAATGGATTGGGCTCGTAGTAAAAAATGGGAACTTTTTATTTGATTCTCTCTTATTTCCAGATTATGCTTTTCGCGCAATAACTGTCGAACCAAAGAACTCTCAAATTACTAAGAATACCCAAATTTTCTTGTATTCTGAACAAAAAATTGATCCAGCGAATAAGGTAAGTCAGCAACATACAACTCTCTCAGAAATTGTGGGTCAACAGAATGCCAAAGAAAAATGTCAGATTATTAGTAAGTTTCTAAGTAATAAAGAATTAATGAAATCTCATTGGGCACCTAAGAACATCCTCTTTTGGGGGCCTCCAGGAAATGGAAAAACGATGATGGCTAAAGCTCTTTCTCATAATATTAAAAGCACAATATTCTTGATTAAAGCAAGCGATTTACTAGGTGTTTATGTGGGTGATGGGGCAAGAAAAATTAAAAACCTATATGCTGAAGCGAGAAGATCTGCTCCAGCTGTTAAATTTATTGATGAACTTGACTCAATCGCATTGAAGAGAAATTATCAAAGTATAAGGGGAGATGTGGTTGAGTTAGTAAGTACCTTGTTAGGAGAAATGGATGGAATTGATACTAATCAGGGAATCATTACTGTAGGTTCAACAAACCAACCTAAACTTCTCGATTCGGCGATTTTAAGTAGATTCGAAGATTTGATTGAATTCAAAGATCCTAACCATTTTGAGAGACGAGAAATACTGAATTTATACGCTAATTTATCTCCAATTCCTTTTGTTGAAATATCTTGGGATTTAATTGTGCAACAGACAGCTCATTGGTCTGGAAGAGACTTGAAAGAAAAAATCATTAAGAGCGCTATTCATTATGCTGTATTATACGATCGAACAAAAATTACAATGAAAGAATTAAATGATTCATTGCTAAAAGCAAATATTTTCAATGAAAATCTGACTTACTACTCTTAGAATATCATACATGACAACTTTATCTTTGCATAAGTTATTATAACTATGATGGATAGCTGGTTATGAATTCAAGCGACATTTCTGAGTATTTCTGTCTTTTATCAGGAGAGAATCCCGAACTCGCTCTTTATGAGCTGGAAAGCATTATCTCATCCATGGATGATCTGGTCCAATTAGTACGCATATTTGACTCACGAATTGTTAATATTAAGTTAAAAGAGACATTATTACAAAATGATGAACGATCTATCCTTCAAAAGTTGATACAAAGAGCCACAATGGTTCACTGTTGCTGTAAATTGCTTTTTCAGGTTGAATACAAGAGTAGTTCTACTAATGAATTTAATGAATTAGTACAATCCTTTGACACTAATAATTTATTAGACTTGGAACCAACAACCACTTTCTGTGTAAGAACACGGCGAATAAGAAATCCAGTTGGAATATTAACAAAACCCCAGATTACCCAAGAAATAACAAATTATTTTGGAGCGGCAATTCTAAAGCGATTTCCTAACAAAAAAGTTGATTTAGAACAACCTAAAGAAATTTATCGAGTTATTGTAAGTAAGCACGGGTTATGGTTTGGTTTACACATTTGTGAATCTTTGCGACAAGCAGTCAGAAAACGTACTGTAAGGGATCGTCCCTTTTTTCACCCAAGTTCAATGAATCCAATTTTACAAAGGACTTTAGTCAATCTTACAGCAATTAAAGAGGGTCAATGGCTATTGGATCCATTTTGTGGAACAGGGGGAGCTTTGCTGGAAGCCTCTAGAATGGGTTTTAGAAGTGTGGGAATTGAAATTGACCGTAAAATTGTATGGGGAGCATTTAGAAACTTAACATCGGATAAAATCACCTTTCCTCTAACAAATTTAATTTTTGGGGATGCTAAACATTTAGGCTTTCGTTTTGGTGCAATATCAGCCGTTATTACGGATCCACCTTATGGAACGGCTGCATCCACTCAAGGTTACGACCTGAATGATCTTCTTATACAATTTTTCATAGAAATAAAGTCAATTCTCTCCCCCAATAGTCGTCTGGTCATTTCTATTCCTTCTACAGTTAATCTTGAAGAAGAGGCTGCTACCATTCTCAATGCGTCATATAGAAAATTTTACCAATATGTTCACCGGTCATTAACCAGAAAAATTTTAGTATTCTCTTTACGGTAATAAATTGTGATGAATATCTCCACCATAATAATTTTTTTGTTTATCCAGATATTAAGACTTGATTGTGACAGATAACTTAATATGATCTCACAAAGCGTATTGATTTAGCGTTTCCACGGGAGTTTTCATATTGAAGGGGAAATCTTAAAGATTAATAACAATCGGATTAAGTTAAACATTAGAAACTCGAATGATTCGGCAATAAACGTGAATAATGTTAATATTCCTGCGTTTGATTTTTCCCCACTTAGTTCGACTTCATGAAACCTAGTCATTTAAAAGAATTCGATGGAAGTGTGACATAAGGAGACATGAAAGAACAGATGTTTTCTCAATCCATTAATAGCATTTAGCTTATTCTAATCACTTTATGAACGAGCTAGCAAATGCATCTGTCAAGTCCAGCTTCCTAAGAAGTTGAATGAAATTATGGCACAGGTCAAGAGTGAATCGATTGATGTTGACATGGAATTTGAAACTACACAAGATATTCCTATTCCCTCTAGATTAGTCGACCGGGTTATCGGTCAAGAACCATCAGTTGCAATTATTAAAAAAGCCGCGATTCAGAGAAGAAACGTCTTATTAATTGGTGATCCTGGTACAGGAAAATCCATGTTAGGGCAAGCTCTGGCTGAGTTACTTCCACGTGAAGAATTAGAAGATATATTGTGCTTACCCAACCAAAATGACTCCCACACACCGAGAATCATGACAGTTCCTGCAGTGGAAGGAAGAAAAATTGTCGATCACTATAAGCAATTAGCCAGAAAGACCGATCAACAAAGAAGTATGTTATTGTTAGGTATTCCTGCGCTTGTTATTCTTATCGGCTTAGCTCTACAGGTAACTAATCCAGAAGGTAATCCTCTACTCTTTGCTATTCTTGTTGCTCTCGTTGCCTTTTTCGTTATTGGCCAGTTCAGATCAAGAAAAGAAAGTCTTGTACCAAAACTACTTGTAGATAATTCCGAAAGTAACAGTGCACCGTTTAATGATGCCACAGGAGCACATGCAGGAGCTCTCTTAGGAGACGTTCGACATGACCCTTTCCAATCTGGCGGATTAGGAACTCCTGCGCATGACCGTGTTGAGGGTGGCCTAATTCATAAATCTCACAAAGGTGTCCTGTATATTGATGAAGTAGCAACATTGAACCAAAAAACACAGCAACAATTATTAACTGCAATGCAAGACAGGCAACTTTCCATTACAGGCCGATCAGAGCTATCCAGTGGTGCAATGGTAAGAACAGAAGCTGTTCCCTGTGATTTTGTTTTAGTCGCTTCAGGCAATATTGATACAGTTAGACGGATGCATCCTGCCTTGCGATCTAGAATTCGTGGATATGGATATGAAATCGCTGTAAATCATGTTATGAAAGATACCATGGAAAATCGACGGAAACTTGTTCGATTTGTTGCCCAAGAAATAACTAATGATGGTAAGATCCCTCACTTCTCACGAGCTGCAGTTCTTGCAATTATATTGGAAGCTAAGAAACGAGCTGACAGAAAACACCACTTAACTTTACGACTTCGTGATTTGGGTGGTATGATAAGAGCCGCAGGAGACTTAGCAAGAGAAGAAGGAGTTCCGTTTGTAGAAGCCCGACATGTGTTTGCATCACGACCTCTCGCACGATCACTTGAAAATCAAATTGCAGACAAGCAAATAGAGATTAAGAAAGAATATAAAATATTTGAAACGGTTGGAACCATCATTGGTCGTGTTAACGGTCTTGCTGTTATGGCTGGTGACTCTGGTGCTGCCCGTGGTGGACATATTACCCCTATTGAGGCAACTGTGACTCCTGCTCAGGGAACAGGTGGGAGAGTAATAGCAACGGGGAGTTTACGTGTGATTGCTCGTGAATCAGTGCAAAATGTATCTGCATGGTTCAAAAAATATGCTGGTACGGATATTAGAGATCTAGATTTTCATATACAATTTTTAGGAGTTCATGGGATAGATGGAGATAGTGCCAGTATAACAATTGCTACTGCGATTATGAGCGACTTAGAGGGTCTACCTGTTCGACAAGATCTTGCTATGACTGGCTCATTCTCTGTAAGAGGTACTGTATTACCAATCGGAGGAGCTACTGCAAAGATTGAAGGCGCGTATGAAGCGGGTGTCAAGG
Organism: Candidatus Heimdallarchaeota archaeon B3_Heim; assembly: GCA_003144275.1. Taxonomy (GTDB): domain Archaea; phylum Asgardarchaeota; class Heimdallarchaeia; order Hodarchaeales; family Hodarchaeaceae; genus Hodarchaeum. The sequence continues at coordinate 155,765 of NJBF01000001.1, read as the reverse complement.
AAGTCATTATACCGAAATCAAATCTTGAAGATGTAGTTCTAGAAGACAAGATTAAGGATGCTATAAAAATTCATCCTGTAGAGACATTAGAGGAAGTCTTAGCTATTGCTCTAGTAGGATGGGACTCTAGGAGTCGAGATGTGAAACTTGATCCATCAACTAAGCTGCAGGGCATGAGATCATACATCAAATCCGTTGGTTATCCAAGTTAAAGTTTTCTTGAATATTTTTATTCAATTGAATACAAAATCCTACCTCATATTTTAGAAATTAAGAGAGAAGTTTTTCAAAACCTCTAACACGTGACTTCTTATAATAAATTAGGATCCGTGGCTTAGCCAGGATAAAGCTTTTGCATGGTTAGAGCTTCTAGAAAGAGCGGCGGCCTTCTAAGTCGCAGGTCGGGGGTTCAAATCCCCTCGGATCCGCCATCTAATATCACCATATCTGGACTCGTAGCTCAGCATGGATAGGGTTTCTGTATATACAGATCTTCTGTAGAGAGCGTCTGCCTCCTATTGATTATGCTATAGCGACTCAGAGAGAAAGCAGAGGGCCGGGGGTTCAAATCCCCTCGAGTCCGTTATCTTAATCCAAGGAATAATGGATTAAGGGATAGGTTTTATTAGCAACCAGGGCCCTTCGCTTAGCATGGACAGAGCGCTTGCCTCCGGAGCAAGGATCCTTCCTTATATGATCCCTCAATAGAGGTCGTGAGTTCAAATCTCACAGGGCCCGTTATTCTTAGAGAAAGAGTCTAGATAATTAAGAATAAAAAATCAACGCTCGTGAGATGACATCCTTAGCTCCCTTTTAATCCCTCAGTGCTTGGTTATGTTTTTGTACAAAAATAGCTGCTAGATATGGAGTCGTGTTATAATATTTGGGAGCATTCTCATAAAGAGTAAATAAGAACAATTATTTTTTAGAGCCGAGGAACCAATCTAAGTAATCTCGTTCTTTACGTCGTTTTTTGTTATCCTGCTCATTTTCGGTGATTTGAGCATCATATACGACTTCTTTCTGCTTATCATGCATTCTTTCATATTCACGACGACGTAATGCTAACCCACATACTGTACAAACATAGAAGGGAGAATTCCATTTTGCTAATCCTCCACATTCAGGACATTTTGCGATTATTTGCACCTCAATTAATATGATAACAATTCTTGACTATTAAGGCTTTTTTTATGTTCTCTTGAAGTCCTTTTCTCTAGAAGGTTTTTTACGAAATGGTTAATACTAAATGAAACATAAAAGAAGAACTAATATCTCCACTGAAAGATAAGTGATTCAAAGATCCGTGAAGTATTAGCAAATTACTAGGATGTCAATATATTAGGTGGATATAATCTTATTTCCTGGATTGAGGATGCTTAAATCGAATTGGAGTAGGAAGATATAGAAAAGGGTGAGAAAATGTTTCGTATTCTACGAATGCCATCCGAATCAATATGGCAGGATCCTGTGCTTTCTGAAAGATTAACTCGGTACCGGGCTATCTGTAAAGGAAAAAAAATAGCCAGATTTTTGATTGCAAAAAAAACACCTGTTATTGGTCTTGATGATTCAGAAAATAACTTTGAAAAAATCTGGTTAAAACATAAAGAAGTGCGTCATGATTTTAATTCGTTAGTAAAAGATTGTGATAAAGGGAATGTAATATTAAACGATATAGAATCTCCTGAAATTAGTTTTTTGGACTTAAAAGCAAAAATTGCAGATAAAATTATTGAAAATTGTCATTTTTGCGAACGGAGGTGTTACGTCAATCGAAAAGCGGGAGAAACTGGAATATGTAAACTTGGAGTAAAATCTGTAGTATCATCTGCATTTTTGCATGTTGGTGAGGAACCACCATTAGTTCCCTCTGGCACGATATTTTTTGCCTCATGTGTCTTTAAATGTGTTTTTTGTCAAAATCATGATATCTCACAGGATTGGAATAAGGATAATATAAATATTAAGGGAAATGAAGTGGATTCCTCCCGTCTTGTTGCCATTCAGCAAAAGTTGATTTCCGAGGGCGCAATAAACATCAATTGGGTTGGAGGTGATCCTATCCCAAATGTGCACAATATCATACAGTCTCTCCAAACGCTAGATAATAATATTGTTCAGCTTTGGAACTCAAATATGTATCTAACTCAAGAATCAATGAATCTACTTGTCGATATTATGGATTTTTGGCTCCCCGATTTGAAATTTCGTGACAATGCATTCGCAAAACGAATGTCGGGAGTTAATAACTACTGGGAGACAGTTATACGTAATATAAAATTTGCTTATACTGAAGGATCAGGTGAAATCATTATTCGTCATCTTTGTATGCCCAATCGAATTGAAAAAGATACCTACCCCATTCTAGATTGGGTGAAAGATGAAGTACCATTAGCCTTTGTTAATATCATGGACCAATATCGTCCAGAATACCGTGTACATAGAAATGAGTATAAAGACATTAATCGACGTGTTACTACAACTGAAATGCAATTAGCAAGACATCATGCAGATAAGAACGGGATTGCTTGGAGACAAGTATAATGCTAAGTCCATAAATCCACCTTCTTTTGGAATTGTAATATTCTTGAACTTGATATTAAGGGATGGCTTGGATGGAGTTTTTACGGAATTTATTTAAGTTTTTAATCAATTTATTTCCTTTGGTTGATTTCTAGATCAAGTGTGCAAAAATCTATTAGGATACATTTTTTTTAGGACTTATTGTCCCAGAAGGAATCTCCTTCCCTTATACTTTCTCGTCTCTTTGGAGCTCCCCTAGATGAGTGCTCAAACAAAAAATCTTGATTCTTTTTATTCAGCTTTTGAACTCCTAGTGAAAACTGGAAAAAAAGCAGTAAACTCAATAAATGAAGATCCCTCACATTTAGTCAAATTTTGTAATATAATTCAGAGCGCAAGGGAAAATAGAATTCATCTTGTCGGAATGGGGAGGTCAGGAAAAGTTGGAATGCTCTTTGGAGAGATGTTAAAGAATATCGGTTATGAGGTTTCATATCTAGGAAAGAGTTTAGCTAAACCAGTTAGAGCAAATGATGTAGTAATTGGTGTTACTGGCTCAGGATGGACCAATTTCACTACAAAGGCAATACAGAATGCAATCCTTAGGAAAGCAAAGATTTTAGCGTTTACAGGTGATGGCAAATCTCTGGCTGCGCGATTGGCAGATTCAATAATGATAATTCCTCGTGGTTATGTAAAAACAGGTTCTTTGAGAGCTGAATCGACTGGAAAAATTACTTCTGGTGCACCTTTGACACCTTTAGGTACTTTATTCGAAATGACAACAATGATGATTGGTTTTGGAGTAATATCTGGACTAATAGAAGATTCTACTGTAAAGGGATTTAATGAAGGCATAAATAAAGTTTTAACAGCCGTAGATTCAACTTTACATAATATAAGGAAGAATGAAACCCCTCTTCAACATTTTATTAATACGATCGAGCCTTACTCGCTCCGTCCTGAAAATAATCTCTTCATATTTGGTAGTGGCTTAGATTCTGTTATTGCCAGTATTTCTTCTATACGGCTGAGTCACCTGGGAATACACGTCAAATCGGCATATGATTGGCGATTTAGAAACAAAGGTGATTTATTAATAAGTATCTCAGGTTCAGGCGTTTCTAGTAGAACATTAGAGCGAGTCAAAAGTGCTAAACTGTCTAAAATGAAAATTCTCGGATTAACGTCTTTTCCAGAGTCAACCTTAGCAAAAAAAAGCGATATATTACTGGAAATTGAGGGAAGGCATGAGGAAGTAAGTGTGGAATTACGTCAAATTTCAGATTTGAACTTTTTTATCCCCGCGTTCGAATATGCAGCAGCGATTACTTTAGATTCATGTGTAGCTCAAATAGCTTACAATTTAGGTATTACAGAAGAATCCATGAGAGCTGAACACGCAAATATAGAATGACCAATAACAATAGTGTTCCTTTTTTCCGTCTCAAAGTGCAGAGAGGAACTTTTTTAGCTGAACCGTTGGATCTTTTGCTTGATAAATGGCTCTACCAACAATTATTATATCAGAACCATTTTTCAGGGGTTCTTGAAGATTTTTTAAAGTTATCCCTCCAGCTACAGCTATCAAACTCGGTACTAAAGACTTATACAGCTTAATTATTTCCCAAGAATATTTTTTTCCAGAATTCTCTTCATCGATTCCCCTGTGGATAACCAATACATCAGGAAAAGATTTTAATGACTTTACTTTTGTTCTAAAATCATTAAATGATATACCTAATGTATCTACCCAGCTATCAACTTTTGAATTTCTACATTCGTCTATAAAATTGTTTATCGTAGCAATCGGAGCAAGGCCCGAGACTACGCACGCATTCACACCCATCTTAGAACCTAAATTTACCTCTAATTTTCCTACATCCAATGTTTTTAGATCTGCAATGAGATAATTAGAAGGAAAATATTCCCTGCAAAATGGTACCACAGAACGTAGGCCTTCATTTTTCAAAAATGGAGTACCAATTTCTATTAAGAGACGAGAAGTCGCTATTTCAGCAATTTGATCGAATAGATTTCTTACGCTCGAAATCAAGGGGATATCAATGGCGAGTTGGACGTATGGAGGGGTTTGTAAAACTCTAGGTTCCGGAAAATCCATCATTATTGTCTCCAATTCTCTATACTTTGGATCAAATAAAAGGAATAAAAGTTGTTTGTAAATTGTCATAGGAAGGGTATTCTTCTGCCATACCTAATTGCATTTTTGGGAATTTTGCGATAACATCTTCACTGATTTCTTCTAATAATGCTGCATTGGTAAGGAGTCTATTGTTTTGATAATCAATATGGACTAAATATGCAGGTACATCAGCTTCAAATACGAGAAACTGTTTTACTTCTTCCAGATCATAGCCTGACCCTTTTATAACTCCTCTTATGAGCAGACCTCTATCTGTACCTTCCTCCACAACAACGTCTGAGGGAAGTTTGGTATTCATAGCTATTCGAAATAATCTGTTTGGAAGTTGCACATTATCTTTCGTTGCAAGAGCACAATAATGGACTGGTATACCTGTATTTTGGGTAGCCCATTCCACTATCTTAATTGCAAGATTAGAACTATCTTTAACAGCTGATAAATTGATATTATCAATTTCTAATTTATGAGAAAGAATATTACGGTAATTTGTTTCACTTATTTCCAGTTCATTCAGATTAATAAAGTAAAAATGATCTTTTTGAGGGATAAATGACTCGAATTCCTGAATTAATTTCTTATAATGGTTGATTCCTTTCGTTGGAATCACAGGAATCTCAATCCCGACATCAATATCAAATTCAGTCGTTAATTGAATAATGGGAAAATCTTTTTTGAAATTAATAGCATGAAAACGGATCTCATCAAGAAATGGTGTTATTCTTGTTAATAACTCCTTATTCAAATCCTTCCCTCTTGTGTATGCATGAATATGAAAATCACTCGAAAATTGCTCTTTTAAAGCCTTGCAGTAAGAAAGTGTTTTATTAAAAGAATGCACTTCAAGAGGGTCACCTCCCGTCATACTTGCTCCTTTAGCTTTCATATTTAGTGCTTCAACAAGGAGATCTGCAACATTGGTAAAGGGGCGTTCATTGGCAAACGAGGTATTTGCTTCTTTTCTTTCATTGCTTAAGGGGCAATAAAAACAGTTACTAGAACATTCTGTACTGACTAGGACTACTAATTTTTCTCCCGAAATGCACTGTCGACATCCCTTTGATAATGGACCCGTAAATGTACTTCCCCATTTGGTCTTCTCAGGTTTTTTATGCATAAAATCCCATTCGAAGGATGATTCCTTATAATACGTTTTCAGAGCGAAAAATTAGAGCTCTTGGAAATAAACGAGAAAGTGGTCTCCTTGGGAAACGACTTTATAGACTCCAGGTAAGTCCTTTCTACCTAGAACTTTTTTGGTATAGAATTTTAATTTTCGAGAAGAAAGATCCTTCACTATTAATGTTTTTCCTTCTTTCTTGGTCTTTATTTTCTCTTTATCTTCTATCATATTTGCTAATTCATCTATTATTTCTGCATCTGGAATATTTGAAAGATCTACCTTCATTCTCTTCACACCTAATATAATTTCATTAAATTGGGGTACTCTCTTACTAGTTGATATCGGAGTCACTAAGATCTGGAATAGAAATTTCAATATAATCAAGTAAAACTGATAAATTGTTATTGTTTCGCATCTCTATTAAATTTGTCTCTGCAGCTATAAATTTTGAACATTTTCCTGCTTGGGATGAAATTGCCAAATTTCTATACGAACATGCTCGACTTATATCCAAGATAACAGATTCAAACGGCTTCGATAATAGGTCGTGTCTAACTTGAGACTCTGAAAATAGACCATTTGCTAAACCTGAAGAAATAATGGGCTCAGCTTTCATTATGTATTTTAATAAGCAATTAATATGTCCAATATAACCATTTTCAACTTCGATAACAATTCTTTCATCAAACAAATCATTTAAGATGACTCTGTTTCCACAATGAGAACAGATAAGTCTTCCATTATTAGCAATGATCTCATAAATCAAAAACCCATTTAAATCATTGGCTTCCATTTCCAACTATGTCGATTCTCCTGTGTAATTCTTTAGAAAAGAGTTTTCCACTTCAAGGGGTCGGCTGTTCATAAAATATTTATACTATTTTCTTTGGGAAAAAAATCACATTTATACTCTCATTTCATTTTCTTTGGTAAATCAAGTTCTGTCCATAAAATAAGGGATTAGTCATAAAGGTTAAATCGCGGGAATCTAACTTAAAAGGTGAGGATTGAAATTTGCGAAAAGAAAGGTTTTTCTAGATTTCTTAATTAGGCCGTCACAGAGAATCTAGGAATTCAGAGCTCAATAATTTTGCTCTGACGCCGTTTATATTGCCAGAATATTACGTATTTCTATTTTCTATTCAATTAGAAGGTCTGGGTGATCAAAAATGGAAGATAAAATTGAAAATTCAAAGATGTTGTTGCAGCAAATCTCATCAGATCATAGTGTTCCAAAGAACATCAGAAGAGCCGCTAAGGAAGCATATATGGCGGTAACAGGTAAGAATAGTCAAGAAGATGACCCACCTGAAGTACGGGCAAATTTTGCAATCTCAATTCTGGATGAAATTAGTCAAGATCCGAATTGTCCTCTTTTTGCTCGAACTAAAATATGGAATATTCTTTCCCAACTGGAAACAATTTCAGCTGAGTCTCAAGAATAAAGCGCTTCACATTAAGCATCAATGAAAGCTTTCTCCCCTTTTTTTTATTTTAAAAAGAACTAATTCAATTTTTCCTCTTGAAGAAGAGAATTAATATCCAGAGGGTTTTAAACCTCTTCTACAGGGATGTTTAAACTCTGCACTATTTGATTAGCTTCTTTGGGGGTTGTTTTGAAGGTGTACAGGCGTTTTTTTGTCCTGAGTTTTAGTTTAACAACATCTGAGTCCTTTAATCGTTTTACATAGCAAACTGATGCTAAATCGAGCGTAGTCATGAATTCTTCTTTAGATTTTAATTCTTCTGGCAAATCTTTTTCTTCCTGGGGGAATTTTACTCGTAACTGTTCTTTCTTACAATGAATTTTTATTTTTAATTCACTCCTTTCCCAATAGGTCATTTGAGTTGCTTGTAGAGAAATACTGCTTTAAAATTCCCCCACACTCAGGACAGTGCTGACCTGATACTCGAAAAGTTCGTTTGCAGCTCATACACCTTAAGCTACTTTTTCGAATTACTTTGATTCCTTTTCCACTGATTACACGGGTTGTGACTTTCAATTGCTTGGCGATGTTTTGCAGAGTGAGATCATTTGTTACTAATACTCCCTTTACCTGCCATGCTAGGGTTAAAACTTGGATGTCTGTATCTGAAAGACGTGTATTTGGATCAATTTTATGTATTTTCGTTTTTAATTTTCTAAAATTTTGTGGATTAGGAGATGATACCTCTAACTTATTTGTTTGCAGCATCACATCAAAGTTCATTCTCGATCGAAAGTCTTTTAATTCCTCTATAACTGAATGAGCTGTTAGAAACTTTTTCACTTCAATTGATTGGAGAATAGGAAAATCTAAGCCAATAAATGCTGTCGAATCAAGGACGTGTAATAGCTTGGAGTAATCAATCAAATCTTTACTCAATCCCTAATTTCAGGATGAAGATGTTGCCGCCATCGTGAAGTGAAATGTCTAAGACGATAAAATTGCACCTTTTCCTGAGAGAGTGAAATTGAAAATTTCACAGGGGTAGTATATTCTAAACTGACCTGTCCATCAAAAACCATCTTTATTGGATTAATTCTTGTGGTACAGATAACTTCAAGATTTCGAGAAAAATTAAGAATCACTGGACGGATAGCTAAGTTTATTGGATTAATCCACGATATTATCAAACCTTGTAAATCAGGATCCATAACACTTCCGCCACTCGATAAATTGTGACCTGTTGAACCGATAGGGGTGGCAATAATTATACCATCAGCTGAAGAACCTGATATCACTTCATTATCTACCAGAACTTTGAAATCTATAGGTTTCAATAGATCAGTCGAAGTTATCAAAATTTCATTTATTGCAGAAGCTTGGATCTCATTCTCAATATTTGCTGCAATCTTAGTATGTTCTTCAAGTCTAAATTTTCCTTGGAAAAATCGAGGTAGAGATGTGATAACCTCATCTGCTTCAATTTCAGTCATAAATCCTTTTCTACCCTTATTAATGGACAGAATTGGTATATTAGGATTAACCCGGGCTATTCTAAGTATGGTTCCATCTCCCCCTATTGAAAATATGCAATCCCCTTTCATTTCCTCAAGGGTTGTTTTTTGGAAAAATTGAGCTAATTGTGGTCTATTCTTTTCAATATATTGAAAAAGTTCAGGATTTAACGAATAAGAAATTTTTTTACTTTCCTCAAGTGAAATTATTTTGTCAAGGATATCAATTGTCTCTTCACAGAGCACCTGGGAGAAAATACCAATTTGTGATACTTCTGCCAATAATTAGTCAACCCCTTCGCAGTTCGTCTAGTTAATATTCCATTTCTCGTACTAGATTAATTTTTTTCCGATCCATAACCACCCAATAATCAATCTCAACACCCTTTCCCGCAGCAAATAATTCATTTAACTTTGATTTTAAATTCTCTTCTGTTGGAGAATCAACTATAAATGTTTCATATGATTCATTATCCATAACGTGTACGAATCCTGTATTAGCTTCTACATTGGTTACCTGTCCTGTATTTTTTTCAATAATAGGAACATTTACTCTTTTATCGACGGGAGAAATTAATTGTCGTTTCTGATTATCGAAAAGTCCAACTATCATCATTCGAGCTTTAGCTGCACCATGTTTACCTGGTTTGCTTTTATCTATAGAAATAACTCGACATGGTTCATTTGATTCTGGATCAATAATATATCTACCTACTTTGATAGTACCAATTTTTTTCGGTTCGTAAGCCATGAAATAACACCTTTTCAGCATTTTAGCGAGAAATACATGTAAAATCGACTTAAATCAGCAGAAGAAATGTATAATTTAAATAGTTTTTAACAACTTGTGATCACTTTCCTAATAACAATCACAGGGGTCACTCAAATGCAGAGACAAATGTACTTTTCTATTGTAATAGATGCAGACTGTCTATCAGAATTATCTCATAAAAATTCAAAATTATTTCTGCTGATAGAGGAAGGATATAACTTTATTTAAAGTAAAATGCCTGGTATAGGGAGTTTTCCGTTTTTCTTGAGGATTAAGAGATATTCCTTCATTGAGAAAATTCTTGAGGTGTCTAAATCTGTAATAAAAGGCTAATCTTCGGTTTCTAAAAAAGTGATTAATTGGTTGAAGAAAATTATCGTCTGAATCGTTAAATATTCGAGATAAACTCGATAGGATTGAAAGAGAAAGAATAAAAAAGGAATTATTTCAGGTGGAATGAGTTGTTTGCCCCAAAAGGATTAGGTTATGACAGAGGGAGTACAATTTTCAGCCCTGATGGACGATTGTTTCAGGTAGAGTATGCAATTGAAGCGGTTAAAAGGGGAACAACAGCTATTGGGATTAAAACATCGGAAGGCTGTATTCTCGCAGTACAGAAGAGACTACATACCACTCTGATTGAAAAAGAAATGGTAAAAAAAATTTTTGCAATTGATGAACACATTGCGGTTGCTATCGCGGGTTTAACCGCTGATGCGCGTATACTTGTTAATCAGGCTCGAGTTCAAGCTCAAATTCATCAAATTACTTATAATGAGTCAATAACGGTTGAAAATTTAACACACAGAATAGCAGACGTTAAACAGGCTTATACTCAGCATGCGGGAGTTCGACCGTTCGGTGTTTCACTGATAATTGCAGGGGTTGATGAGATCAACGGTCCTCAATTATTCATGACAGAACCTAGTGGAAGTTATTGGGGGTATCGTGCAGCAGCTATTGGTTCTGGAACTCCAATAATTGTGGAAGACTTAGAGAACTCTTATCGTAAAATCTCTAAAACACTCCAAGAGGGAATTTTAGTGGCACTGAAAGCGTTGCAAAAGGTTTCTGACGATAAACTGGATCCTGACATGGTCGAGATTGCCATAATCTCAAGTTCAGATCGAAAATTAAACTACTATAACTCGATAGATATATTAAATCTCATCAAGCAAATTAAGAACAAAGAGGAATAGTCATGTTAAGAGATACAAGAAGAGTAGATCTTTCAGGAAAATCCGTTGTACGTGCTAAATTTCAAGGCAATCGATTCGAATTGATAGTTAATCCCGAACTTGCTTTGAAATACAAAATGGGACTTCTTGATGAGTCAATAACAATAGACGACATTCTTGAAGTGGATGAGATTTTTGACAATGCTAGTAAGGGCGAGCGAGCATCTGATGAAATTTTGAATCACTGTTTCGAAACAACCAATATTATCGAAATAGCAGAGAAAATCCTTGTTAAAGGAGATTTAAACCTCACTGCAGAGCAAAGACAGGAATTTTTTGAGAAAAAAAGAAAACAAATAGTCAATTTACTTGCTAAAACCTGCATTAATCCTAAAACTCGAACCCCACATCCTCCTTTAAGAATCGAGAATGCCATGAAAGAAGCAAAAGTTATGATTGATCCAACAAAATCAGCTGAAGAGCAGATCAAGGATATTATTGTTGAACTTCGAACAATTATTCCAATTAGTATGGAGACAGTGAAATTAGCTGTCCAGATACCCCCTGAATTCACTGGAAAAGCGTATGGGGAAATTAAGCGTAAGGGTCAGATCGAAAAAGATGAATGGCAGAAGGATGGTTCTTGGATTGCAGTTGTTAGTATCGCAGCAGGAGTACAAGGGGAGTTTATGGAGATGGTACAAGGAATGACGAAGGGTCGTTCTGAAATTAAAGTTATAGAAAGAATAAGATTATAATAATAAAGTGATTAAAATGACAATTTTAGTAAATAAAAATCAGCTGGTCGTACCAGGTGAAGTCCTCGCACGTGGATCTGGAGTCGATGTTGCGGGTGGAGTATATCGGAAAAAAATCAACGGAGAAACTGAAATTATAGCCTCCATGATTGGATTAGTAAAAATTCGGAAAGATAGTGTTGGTGTTGTCCCTTTAGAAGGTTGTTATATCCCGTTAGAAGGAGATATCATTATTGGGAAAATTGTTAGAGTAGGGCTTACCTCATGGAACGTCGATATACGAGGCCCTTACGTTGGTGCTCTTAGAGTTAATAGTGTATTAGATCGCGACTTTGATTCTCTCAGAGAGAGCTTAGAACAGGTTTTGGATTATGGAGACATTATCAAGGCACAAATCACATATTTTGATAGAACTAGAGATCCAGTCCTTACTATGCTAGGAAGAGGGCTTCGAAAATTAACTCACGGCAGATTAATTGATGTTGATCCAGTGAAAATACCACGGATAATTGGTAAGAAGGGTAGTATGATTCAATTATTAAAAAATATGACAAATGCTCAAATTATTGTAGGTCAAAATGGACGTATTGTAGTTTCTGCAAATTCGGTTGAAAAGGAAAATCTAGTAATTAGCGCAATTCGGAAAATTGAAGCAGAAGCTCATACCAGTGGGCTTACGGATAGAATTCGTGAATATTTAGAAGAAGAAAATAAAAAATTATGATAATGGTGTGAAATGAATGACACAAGATAAAACATCTCTACTTTTAGATGATGGACGACGTTTAGACGGTAGAGAACTTCATGAAATACGTCCAATCACAATGAAAAGTAGTGTTTTGGACAGAGCAGATGGGAGTTGTTATCTTACTTGGGGTAATAACAAAATAATATGTGCAGTATATGGTCCGAGAGAATTGCACCCAAAACACTTAGCAAAACCTGATCGGGCGATAGTTCGAGTAGAATATCGTCTAGCTACGTTTTCTGTGAACGAGCGAAAGAGCCCTGCACCAAGACGTAGAGAGTATGAATTAAGTAAATTGATTAAGGAATCTTTAGATTCTGTACTATTTTTAGAAAAATTTCCAAACGGCACGATTGATGTATATATTACTGTATTGGACGCTGATGGAGGCACCCGATGCGCTGCGTTGACTGCAGCGTCAATAGCTCTAGCTGATGCAGGTATTCCGATGAAGGGGTTTGTAACAGGCTGTGCAGTGGGCAAAGTTGCGGATAAAATGGTTGTTGACTTATCTGATGTCGAAGATAAGGATGGACAAGGTGATATGCCTGTTGCGATGAATTATAATACTGGGGAAATCACTTTGTTCCAATGTGATGGTGAATTCACGACTGATGAAGTAAAAGAAGGATTATCGCTAGCAATTCGTGCAATTGGTGAAGTATACAAAATGCAAAAAGATGCCGTTCTGGCCAAATATACCCAAATTGAGGAATCTATAGATGATTTGGGAGAAGAAGAGGAATAGGTGAATATCATGCGTTCAGAAGCAATCGTTGGAGTTTTAGAAAAACAATATGTTACTAAATTACTTGAAAAAGGGAAAAGATCTGATGGAAGAAATTTATTGGATTGTAGACCAATACAAATAATCCCAAATGTTATTAAAAAGGCTGAAGGATCAGCAATGGTAAAATGGGGAGATACTGTAATCCTTGCTGGTGTGAAAGCACAACTTGGTACTCCCTTTCCTGACACACCAAATGACGGTGTAATCACTGTAAATGCAGAAATTTCTCCTATCTCATCACCAACCAATGAAAGTGGTCCACCCGGCCCCCGAGCAGTTGAGTTGGCTCGTGTTGTCGATCGTGGTATACGAGAAAGCAAAATTATACCCATGAAGGATCCTAAATTATGTGTAATTCCTGGAAAGAAGGTTTGGATCCTTTTTATTGATGTGTATATCCTTGATGATGGTGGGAATTTGTTCGATGCTGCCGCTCTTGGTGCTATGGCTGCACTAGCAAATACTCGACTGAAAAAGGTTGTAATTGACGAAGATCTCGAAGAAGTCACTCTGTTGGATGAAAAGGAACCTCTTCCCAGAAAAGGATCTGTTGCTTGCCTTACATTCGCTAAAGTCAATAATACAATTGTCTATGATCCTAATTTACTCGAAGATAGGGGAAAAGATGCACGTTTCTCTCTAGCTATTACCGATAAAGGAATTATTTGTTCAATGCAGAAAGGAGAATCAGGAGTCTTTACCGAGGAAGAATTTGTTACACTTTTGGATAAAGGCTCTTCTTTGGTGGCACCTCTACTTGAAAAGATTGAAGAATGTTCTCAATTCCCTGAAATGAATGAGATGTATCATTTTGATTTCTAACTTTGAAAAAGTAAAAAACAGGCACTTAAAACTGGAGATTTGGTGGTAAAATGGGTCGGACTAAGAAAGTAGGTTCAACTGGACGTTTCGGTACCCGCTATGGAGCTACAATTCGAAAACGAGTTAAAAAAATTGAACAAGAATCAAAGAGATTTCACGTTTGCCCTTCCTGCGACTCACTGAAAGTAAAACGTGTATCTATCGGAATTTGGGAATGTAAATTCTGTGGATTTAGATACACAGGTGGATCGTGGGCTCCAGAAACCCCCGGAGGCAAAATTGCTCAAAGAACAGCTAAACGCCTTGCTACTCAAACTGATTCTTAAGGGGAATTTCACCCCCATAAGATTATGGTAAAAATGAAGAATTATGGCAAAAAAAGAGAATGAGGATTTATTTACTCTTTTGATAACAACATCTCATAATCCTTCTCACTTTTTACGCCGTGTAAGTAAATTATTGTCATTTTCTCTTCCTTTATCTAAAAGAATGAATCGCGGTTCATTAAGTCTAAAAGAAATCAAAAATCTCTGTTGGAATATGGGTATCAACAAGTTACTCATCGTTCACGGCTCTAAGAAAATTGATTCAATCTCTCTCAGTTGTTATGACTTCATACAATCTCCCAAACAATTTGAGGTTAATGCTAAATTAGAGAATTTCAATTTTCCTCGAAAGGGGGAAAAAGAAACGAGAGTGGATTGCAACTATATTTCAGTCGAATATCCACTAGATATTCCAATTTCTTTAAAGGAACGCATTCAAAATTTTTTAAATCCATTACTAAGTCAGACGAAAAGTAAACAGACGAAATCGACTCTTAAAATTAAATTCAGTGATTATTCTAATGGAAACCTCCATGGGGAAGTAGTTAGGACTGTTCCAAATAATGGTACGCCTCTCTATTCATTTGTAATTAATATTATGCAAGAGGTAGAATGATGGAGAGTAAGATTAGTATAGAGACTGTAATTCAACTTGATTCTCCAGAAGAAGCCAAATTCATCTACGAATCATTAATTCCCGAAGTAAATGATCACCATTTTGAAAGATCACAAATCTTGTTGAGATTGGAAACGAATTCGTTAATTATGACTGTTAACTCACAAGATATTACGGCAGCGAAAGCAAACATTTCTTCCATGCTGAAATGGATTACTTTGGTAAGCGAGTTAATTCAAATTATCCCGAAGAAAATTGTAAATACTTAGAATAAATGAACTTAATATCAGAGGAAAAAGAAAAATGACACTCCCTGAACTCTCCCCCGCTCAACAAGAACAACTGGTGCGATATAGGACTCTTGAACAAAATATACAAAATCTCCGTATTCAATTAAATGAAATTGAGAGAGCCCTTTCAGAAATAGGGGTGACAAAAAAAGAGTTACAAAATCTTGAAGGAGATACTGAAGTCTGGAAAGCTGTTGGAGGCGTCATGTTTCCAAAAAAGGCTCAAAACGTTTTAAAAGAGTTAACTGAGAAAGGAGAACTCCTTGAAATTCAGAAAAAAGGATTATCCTCTCAAGAAAAACAAAATGTAGAACGTTTTGAGGAATTACAGAAGAAATTAAGTCAAGATCTTGGATGATCTTCTTACATCCGTTCCCCTCTAACATTGAACAAATCAAGCTGAAATTCTTTGCCCATTATAAATCCCGATGATCTACTTGACTACTTATATGAGGAAATTCACAACTTTTTAGTTACCGAAGCAGGGGAAGAGTTAGGGCATAACGAAATCGATATATCGATAGAAACCTCTGAAAAGGGAGAATTAAATATCGAGATAAGCTTATTTCTCGAAGTAACCGCATTTTCAAAGTTAGATGTCGAAGAGTTATCAAAGAAAGCGATAACTTATGGAGGAGTAATCGCAGATAAAGTGTGTCCTCCCCTTGTTAATTTGCATGTTTCTGAGCGTAAAACATAGTCCACAGTTGTATCGATATGCAGGAATCGAATTGTTGTAGTGATCCACCATATACTAAGGATCCCATGACAAAGAAAATTCTATGTAAGCAGCATTTCCTTGAACTGATTGAAAATCGTGTTAAAAAATCTATATTAAAATACAAGATGCTAAGTAAAGTGGATCATATTGGTCTAGGCTATTCAGGAGGCAAAGATAGTACTGTATTATTACATATGTTATCAAAAATCATCTTAAATCGTCATTCTAAGAACCAAGTAACAGTAATTACAATAGATGAAGGAATAGAAGGATATCGTGAAGGTTTTCTAGAATTAACAAAGAAAATCTCCTCGAAATATAATTTCAAACATATCCTTGTATCTTTTGAAGATTTATATGGTGCTACATTAGACGAAATCGTGTATAAGAGTAAGAAGGAGGGAATTTCTTTATCTGCTTGTGCATTATGCGGTATTTTACGCCGAAGAGCTTTGAACTATGGAAGTCAGGGAGCAAAAATAACTAAAATTGCTACTGCTCATAATTTAGATGATGAAGCCCAGTCAATTGTAATGAATCTTCTTCGGGGAGATTCAGGGAGATTTAAAAGAATTTCTAGAATTCCAGTGAGAAAGTTTCCTTCACTCATACCTCGCATTCGTCCATTAGTTAAAATATCTGAACCCGAAATTGTACTTTATGCCCATGCGAACAATTTGGAATATCATTCAGTACCCTGTCCCTATGCATTTACTGCAATGAGAAACGACATCCGTGCATTTTTATCAGAGATGGAAAAGAAACGTCCCAGTACCTTGGTAAATATCATCAATGTACACGACTCATTATCGCAATATTTCACGAAATCTGAGGTTTCATCAACTACCTTCATGTGTAAGTCATGTAATGAGTTAACTACAAAAGAAACCTGCCCTGTATGCCAATTACTTGCCAAACTAGGGTTGAAATTAAAAAATAGCTAGTATCTATTAGTCTTCTCCCACTGTAAGGAATCTGTTCCCTTTTTTAATGCGTTTAATTACTCTTTGATTTTTCTTTATCGTTTGGACATGAATTAATCCTTCGATTTCTAGTTTCATTAGTGCTTGATTCAATTCTCGATCAGAAAATTCCCCCACATCTGACTCTAATAGACGAACTAAATCATCTTCTAACAGAATCCCTTCTCTTCGCTCGACAATATTCATTATTGAAAAAGTTAAAGGAAATGGTCTCCAATATGGGTACTTTGGTGATTCCATTAAATGTCACTATACCTTGTTTTAATCGTTCCTTTTGGAATAAATCTCGAAAATTAGATTGATTTTGTGAACTTTATGGCTGTTAACGCCATTTCTCAAGTAATGATAAACAATTATTTAACTATTCGAATTAACACTTAGCCTTTCTCTTATCCGAAGAGTGGAATCGTTTGAGGTGCATCCATTCCTACTCGTCGTCTGAATTGCGATTCTTGATCTTTATACCATTTCATCATGTCTGGTGTACAAGAGGAGTGGACACTCGATAACGCCTGTTCAAAATGCCGCCATAACACTATTTCAGCCATTAAGTTCTCTCGTAATGCGAGCATTCCCGCTTCTCTACAAATGGCTTCGAGATCTGCTCCTACATAAAATTCCGTTTCTTTAGCTAATCGATCTAAATTCACATCTTTTCCTAATGGCATATCTCGGGTATGTATTTCTAAGATCTTTTTCCGGCTATCTTCTTCGGGAGGTGGTATATATACGACCCTATCAAAGCGTCCTGGTCTGAGAAGAGCGGGATCAATCATATCAGGACGGTTTGTTGCAGCTAAAACAGAGACATCACGCAAAGGTTCAATACCAGCAAGTTCTGTCAAGAGTTGACTTATTACGCGTTCATTGGCGCCAGAGGAGCCAGATGATCCACGTTTTGCCGCTACTGCATCAATTTCATCAAAAAATATCAGAGCTGGAGCTGCAGTGCGAGCTTTTCTAAATATTTCTCTGATTGCCTTTTCACTTTCCCCTACCCATTTAGAAATCAATTCGGGACCTTTAACACTAATAAAATTTACCTGACTTTCCGTGGCAATTGCTTTGGCCAACAGAGTTTTACCTGTGCCAGGAGCACCGAATAACAAGACCGCTCGAGGTGGATGGATGCCAATTCGTTCAAAATTCTTTTTCTGTTTGAATGGCCATTCTACGATTTCGATAAGTTCCTGTTTTACTTGGTCCATACCTCCAATGTTCGTCCATCGTACATTGGGAACTTCTATGAATACTTCACGTATAGCAGAGGGATGAATTTCTTTTAAAGCATCTCCAAAATGACGGTCTTCAACTTCCAAGTTGTCAAGTACTGCTGGTGGGATTGTATCATCGCTTAAATTTATATCAGGAAGAATTTCGCGTAATTTCCTCATTGCAGCTTCTCTGCCTAGGGCTGCGAGATCTGCGCCTACAAATCCGTGTGTAATAACGGCTAACTTCTTGATGTCAACTTTTTCAATACCTGGCATTCGTCTTGTATGAATTTGAAGTATCTCCAGTCTTTCATTTTGATCAGGTACACCAATTTCAATTTCTCTATCAAATCTCCCTGGTCTTCGTAATGCAGGATCAACAGCATTAGGGCGGTTTGTGGCTCCAATCACAATGGTCTCTCCTCGACTTTCTAGGCCATCCATTAATGCAAGAATCTGGGCAACAACCCTTCTTTCAACTTCTCCCGTCACATCTTCTCTTTTGGGAGCGATAGCATCAATTTCATCAATAAAAATGATGCTGGGTGCATTGTCTTCCGCCTCTTTGAAGATATCTCGTAAGCGGGCTTCACTTTCCCCATAAAATTTGGACATAATTTCTGGGCCTTGTATGGGAATAAAATGCGCTTCAGATTCATTAGCAACTGCCTTTGCAATAAGGGTTTTTCCTGTTCCAGGAGGACCATGTAGTAATACTCCTTTGGGAGGATCAATTCCTAATTTCTTGAAGAGTTCTGGGTGGTTTAGAGGAAGCTCCACCATTTCTCGAATTTTTTGAATTGCATCAGATAATCCTCCGATATCCTCATAGCTTACTCCTGGCATACTGGTTTCTGTTTCAGAAATCGGTTTTTCTGAAACATTGAGCTTGGTTGTATCAGTAATAAGTACAATCTCTGCAGGAGTCGTAGAATTAACGACGAATGGAATAGATCGACCTAATATTGGAATAAGTACTGTGTCATTTTTAGAAACAGGATAGCCTAGTAGTTTTCTTTTTACAAAGGCTTCAAATCCATAATCTAAAGATATTTGACGAGTTGGTGCAATATTGACTGTTTTAGCAACTTTGATTTGGGCTTTACGTATACGGACGTTTTCTTCTAGAGATACTTTGGCGTTTCTTCGAATGATCCCGTCCATGCGTACAATACCAGCTCCTTGATCTTCAATGTAAGCAGGCCAAGCTATAGCACCTGTTTTTTGGCGGCCTCGGATTTCAACAACATCGCCAGTAGTTATTCCAATCTCTCTCATGTTGATATCATCCATTCGAATCTTTCCACGGCCTACGTCCCTTTGTCTGGCTTCAGCTACTTTCAGTACTACTTCGTTTGCCAAGTTAATCCGCCAACTCACAGATTTCTTGTGAATTCTTATGCTAATCTTATTCAAAATTGTTATATTTAATATTAGTTTTCTTTTGAAGATTCAAAAATACAACGAGTAGAATAATTTTTTTCAACGAAATCTTCCCCCAATCAATCCTCCAAGACGGAGATGAAAAAGAAAATGCCTATTTAATAATCAATTATTGTCTGAAGTTCTACTTCGCAATTATCAATTTCTTCTACATCGATAAGCCTTTGCTCAAACGTCTGAAGAACTTCACTGCCTTCATCTGAATCAACAGTCTTTACAAAAAGTTTCATCGCTACTAATCCAAAAAATAGAGGTTCTTCTTCATATTTTAGAATTTCTATCTCTAGTCCTTCAGATAGTTCACCTTTCGCTTTAGCTAACAGTTCCTCACGATTTGCTTCTGGAGAAGTAGGGATTACCTTTAAGATACTTAGTACATTTGACATGGCAGATCATCTTAACAATTGAATCATTAAATCACGAAATATCAGTTTGTTGATTAATACAGAATTAGGGTCCAGAAAAACCACAATTAGGACAAATATAGCGATTTCCAAGTTTTCGACATCGCTCACATCGAATGATTGGTATCATTCCGCATGATGGGCAGGGAAAACGAGCTGTTCCATGTTCACTTGGCATAACTGCAACTTGACAAGGATTACAACGTTGCATTTTTATGTTTTCACTCATTCCATTAACCTCTTTGCCTATTTGCCTCGGATAAGAATGCGATAATAAAAGCTTCTCTTTGGACTTGAGTATTGCTCATAAATTTAAGGATTAATTCTCTGAACAATAGGTTCATTCATCTTTATTTCTTATTAATTGTTAAGAAATAGTACCAACTAAGGATTTGTTAATCTTATGCCTGATAATTACAAAATATTGCTTAATCTATACGACGTTTCGAATATATTTGCTATTAATACTTTTATTGATATATAAAACCATCTAGCATGATTAGATCAGATCAATCAATTGTGATGATCTAATATTTTGATTTTGGGTTATTATAAGTAAAAAATATGATAACATTGTAGAGCATCTAAAAGGTGATATCATGGCCACTTTTGAAAATATGACATTAGGAGATAATAACGGATATAATTCAATGGACAAAGTTCAAAAAATCATTGATGGTCTTGGAACGGTAAAAGGTGTAAAAAAAGTTCTGTTAGTAAGTGAGGAAGGGTTTCCCATATTATCTGCGAGAACACTGCCTATATCAGATGAAGTAGAGACAGTTGTATCAGCAATGGTAGCAGGAATTGTTAGTACATTCTCAAGTGCGTGTATTCAATTAAATTTGGGGGATCAGATTGATTTTGTTCATGTCCAAACTCCCATTGGTTTAGGAATAATTTCAAAAGTACAAAGTACGATTCTAGTGTTAATTACAGATTCAAATGTAAAGTTAGGTTTAATGCATTATTTGGTTAGCTCCACTAAAATGAAGCTCTTGAAAACTCGAGACTTTTAATTTTTTATTCGGGGGAAATAAAACATCCTTTTCCATAAGGGGTACTCTTAGGTTCCCTCCTCAATTTTATTAACTTAAAATCTGGCACCTCCTAATGACACTTCTATTCTCCTAATGATGAAATTTGTCATATTTGGTGAGTTTACATTGACATTAGACGAATCACAAATACAACTATATCCAGTCCCTTGTACGTCGGGTATGGAACCGAACTGCATTCTTGATCCAGATCACCCATGCTGTGAGAACGTAAAACGAGAGACCGTTGAGTTTAAGAATGGGATAATGATAAAACAAGGGAATTCTGCAATTATATCACTTAAATTAACATTTAATGATCCTGTAGAAGAGTTCATTTTTGACCGTATCCGGAATGAATTATGGCGAAATCCTGGTCCTCATGTTAAAGTAATTAGAAGTCCAGAAGAAGGTTATCAAATATCCTTTTTTCTTATAACAGAAATGGTAAAAACTAAGGATCAAAGAGAGAGATTAATTGCTTATTGGGATGATTTTGCAATTAATATACGTCAAGTCTTGACTGATGGGAAAATGGCTGTTAATAAATTCGTAAGAAGCAGATCTGAGACATTAAGACTGGGTTGAATGTGACCTGTGTCTTTATACAAGGGAAAAAATGGTATTTATCTCATAATAATTGTGAAAAAAGAAAAAAGGAAGAAAATTGATCGGATTTTCTATAAATTAAACTGCCACATCATACGCAGCACTATATAGGGGATCTTCGGCTACACCATCAATTGAATAATCAACTTTAATTCGTATTTCATCATAGGTTCCTGGATCAAAAGTAAATATTATCCCAATTTTTGATTGGCTTGTAGCTATATTAAACGGAAAATTAGTTGTTGTATTATCTTCAGTTGTAAAAGTAGTCCATGTTCCTGCTCCAGTTCTACCTTGTAGAACAACGTTAGATATAGCTACTGTATCTGATAGTTTATTCGTTAAAGTAAACACTAGCTTATCATTGAAACCATCAGCGTCGATATCTGATAAAGTTGTTTCTCCAAAATTCAGTTCTCCAGATGATGTTATCATAGGTAATACGACTACGAACAATACAGCACCTGCAGCGACAGCGAGTCCGATTAAAAGAATAGCTGCTAAAATTGGGCTTACAGCTCTTCGTCTTCGATATAATTTTATTAATTTCATTTTTATATTATCTCCGTGAGTTATTTTGATTCTCTTTCCAAAAAGATGGAATTAGCGTAAATAATATTTCTGGTATATTATTTAAGCATTTCATTTCACATTGTCAGAGCTTAATAAATCGAGTTGGATACTATATCCGAAAGAAATGAAAATTTGTCTCCCAGATTCTAGATGCGGAATATTGATTCGGATAACTTATTATCATAATTAAACTAAATTGGTCTAAAGGTGCTTTCAAGAATGGTGAGACGATTTTCTAGCAAAGTTCAATTTCTAATGCTTACCTTCTTATTCTTTGTAGTGGTTTCCCCCTTGACATTTCAAGCATCCTTAGCTCATATTTCTATGACAACCGATGCAGAACTCCCTAAAATTACAATCTTTTATGGCTCAGATAACGATAAACGACTTAGCAATGAACTAGTCTTGAATGCAGAGATCAATGTGGATTTCTATAACATAACTGCTGTGTTGTCAAATTCCTCATTTAATTTTGACAATCAAAGTGTAAGGGCTATTTGGTGGATCAATGAACTACAATTACCTATTGATTTCGGTTTTTTAGGTGACTTAGTTACTTGGATTCAAAGTGGAAAGGGATTATTCGTCTTAAACAAGTTCTTTGACAGAACGCCTAGCACCGAATTACAGAATTTGGGTATAACAAGCTATTGGCCTGAAGTCTATCCGATAAATCAAAACTCTCAAGTTCACAATATTCATATTATTAATGAAACGCTTCCTTCCCTAGGACTCGATCAATTAGCATATAATTTCACTGGGACTTCTTCTTGGGTTGGTTTACACGAAAAAACAGTATTACTAGCTGAAATAGACCATCCTGAAAATGAGTCTTATCTTTCAAAATTTAAATCGGGTCTATGGTTAGTTCGAAACAAAGTGATTGTAGGTAGTTTTTGTCCTAGTGTCGCACTTTCTCAAGATACAAATGATTTTAGATTAATGGGAATAAATTATCCTGTTGCTGATGATTTAATAGATGTCTTAGGAGATATTGCTCTCTTAACCACAGAAACATTGTCAAATCCCCCAGGAATGTTTCAGTTTACAGGATTTGAGCAGTTAGCTACAGTTGGGATTATCTCTATTGGACTCGTTCTCTCGTTCATTGGGTTGATAAAATTTGGTATCCTTTCAAGAATTCGTGAGTTGATCACAGGAGCAACAATAGGAATTTTCTTCTTTATTGCACATATCGCCTATTCTCCTCAGAAAAGAAGATTAAATGAAGATGATTTATTGGATAATGAAATGCGGATGCAAATAGTTGGATATTTAGAAGAGAAGGGAGAACAAGGAGCCCATTTAAGAGAAATACAGCGTACTCTTGGATGTGGAATTTCATCTCTCTTATGGCATTTACAAGCGTTAGATGACTTTAATCTAGTAACACATCATAAAATTGGAAAATATCATATTTTCTATTTAACAGGGGAAGAGTCGGTGCAAATATCAGAAATAGCCTTAGCTTTAAAAAGTGAAGTGGCTAAAGAGCTTTGTAAAGTATTATTACGAAACAGTAAGCCACTTTCTTTGTCAAAAATATCCTCTAAAATAAATGTGCATCATTCGAGTGTTCAACATCATATCAAAAGGCTTTCTGATTTAGGAATAATTATGATAATTAAAGAAAAGAAACGTTCTTCTTACATTATAAATCCGAATCGAGTAGAATCTTTGGATAAGGTACTGGAGGCGAACTAAATGGGTTACAGAAGCTCTATCATTCGATTCTGCATTCCTACTATTTTTTTGTTCATAATCATCTCATCTTTCAATGTGGGAGTTATTGGTAAAAGTCTTGACTTTCAATTTGAGCAACTAGATCCCTTCTATCAAAATTCGTTATTCGGAATTAAATTCGATTATAACAGTAATACTCCATCTGCTGAATCTTTACAATTGCTAAGTGATTTAATTACAGGAGAAGAATTTCCAATTCAGAATGATCTCGATCCTGAAATAGACAATAATATTACAATGATCGGCCATGATTCTCACGAAATAAAATCTGCTTTCATAGCTGTGGAAAGTATCAAGAGAACTGAATCTATTACCCCCTTTGAGGTAGAATGGCAAGCATCCCTTCCATATTTCAAATATTTGTCAGTGTTTAGTTTACCTTCAGGCGAGAGTGTGATTCTCACTCAAGACTTATTGGGACTAGCTCTAAAGTTAGATGGACAGAACTTTATTTATGACCAGTATTTAGTAGGATATGCGAATATACCTCTAAAAATCCTAGAATTTTTGTTAGATTCATTGAACTCTAGTCAAATGGTTCAAAATTCAATAGATGGTCATACAACGACTATTGACATCCCTACATTTTCTAGTATTATTCCAATGGAGGTTGAGATACAAGAAAACAACAATGAATTGACAATTACTACAACATATTCGAATATAACATATCTCTTTCAAACAAATGGGGTTAATATCGAACAGATAAGTAGTTTTAGTATATCAGATAAATTTGTTTTAATAGAATTTGAATCAATAAGCTTTACTACGAGAATAATGAAATATTCGACATCTACTAATTCAGGAGTGGAAACACAAGTAGAAATGAATGTTGGAGCTATCCAAAACTTGATTATAAATGAAGAATTGCCTTCAGGATTGACTTGGAATGAAACTACTGAAAAACACATCGAAAAAGAATATCCTGGGTTAATTCGTGTTAATGATACGATTTCATGGTATAAAGGAAATGATATTTACAGTAGAATGACTTTATTTAACCATGCCTCTCTTTCACTTCTTGTATCCCACAATCTTGGTGTATTGGAAGGTTTCGAATCAAAGAAGAGTTCCTCGATCAAAATTGATGGATGTAACACATCAAGAGAGGAGCTAATACAATCTGATATCACAGCTAAAGATAATATTACAATTACACAAAATGAAGATCTCTTATTCATAAATCATATAAAAGGACATGATTATGCACTCCAGCGAGATCTTCAAACTCAGAAATGGTCATTGACTTCTATAAATATCAAACTAGTTGCATTAACTCAACATCCTAGTTTAAGTGGTAATATCCTGTTCTTAGAGGAATCTTCTCTTTTGAACCCATTTGTGGCTGAAAGCGTTAGACGTTTCGTTGCAAATATGTCCACAACATCTCTTAGTACGGAACAACTACTTAAAACAGCTAATCTGTATCTCACATCAGCAGAATATGTACAAGATTTTCAAATAGAATCGTGGATGGGTTATCCAACTAAAATAAAATCACTTTCAAAAGCGATACTAAAATCTAATAACTTAGATCTTGGTTTATCTAAAATCTCATATTTTTCACTCTTTCCAGGTGTATTTTCTCTCGCAATACTTGTAGTATTTCGGGTAAGAATGAGAAGTTCTCGAACTTAATTAGGAAAATCAAGTGATTAGGAGTTTTGCGGAATATCGATTCGAACATTCTTATAAACATTAATTAGTGTATTATGATTAGATCAAGCACTCGATTTGTTTAACTTTAACTATTAGGAAAGGGTTATTATTTTTCGAGTGTATTTTATAATATTTTGACCGAAAAATATTAGGTGAAAAAAAATGAAAAATCCAAAAATTATACCAGTCCAATTATCTTTAGCCTTAATATTTGTCCTTGGTTTTTCTTTGGTTCAATCAGCAACAGCAACCAGTCAGGAATTCAACTTGACTCATTCTTTTGATGAAGATTATTTTTATGAAACCATTGACGTTCCTTTAAAACCATTCTTTCCTGAAGATAACGCGTCTGTGTTTATGTCTTATATTAATACTTCAGGGGTTGAAGTAGTATTTACAGGATTGGAAAAAGTTGAAATGAACTTCTATCTTAGTGATATTTTAAATTCGCAAACAATGGCCGCTCTTGATACATTAGGATATAGTGATCAGTCAATTGTAACTGTTAATGGCACCACTCCTTTTCAACAACTACTAGAACATTGGACCAATCTTGAAAAAGATAACTCTGGAACATATCAGCATGCAGAAAAATATGTTTCAAATAACTTCATGGGATTAATTGCTTACTCAACTACTCCTGAAGATAAAGTCATTAATTCAGGTGACGAGATTTATATTGGTTATACATTAGCTTTCGGACAATTAACAGATGCATTGAATACCCTTGTGCAAAGTCGTGGAGGCGATCCGATACCTAAATATGATGTACATACAAAATTCGACGTGGTAAGTAACACAGAAATCCACTTTGGAATTAATTATACAAATGTGATGACTTTTTGGCAACGAGTTGAGAGGGACGCATACAATCCTTTGTCAGCTATTCCTGCTGCCCTTCTTCAAACTGATATATCAAAATTATTAGCGATGGCCTCTGGATTTGATGCAGTTACCGTCTTTGATTATCTATCATTTGATTATCAAGTAAACTGGAATCAATACACTGAAACAATTGAAACTGAAACAATTACTAAAGTTTCTACAGATATCAATACTCTTTACAATATTGGTGAGGTAAGTTGGCTTATTACTAATTCTGGTGAAGGAATTAACACGACTGAATATCCTAACTCTTTTGAAGAATCTCTCACATATGACATAGAACTTCCTGGTATCGACCTTTCATTGCCGCTGCTTGGTACATTACCAGATAAGCTCTCACCAACCTTTAACGTAGAAGTTTATCCGTCGGATGACGCTCAGAAAAGAATCAATGACGCCAATGGATTTGGATTTGCTGTAGTTACACAAACAAATTCTCATGGACTAAACTTTGGGACTTGGGACTCAACAAGTAACTCTATTTCCGCCGAAGATGATTTTAAAACTGATTTTGAAAATAAGGATACGTATAAATTAAAAGGTGTTGAAGAACTGGGTTTTAATGCAGATGTAGATCGTGATGTAGTCATTGTAGCAAAACCTCATAGTGGGCTCGCTCACATAACGACCTCCCTCGCAAGAAAATATTTCGACTTGACTCACGGACTTTATGAAGACTTTACAGAACATGTTCTTATCAATGGACTTGGTTTTCAAAGTCCCCCCAGCTATGCAATTGATGCTTCCAATTATCTGACAGTTACTGAGTTTGGAGACTGGGTTGGTGGACAAATCGTTCATGATCCTTCTTATTCAGCAGTAGCTGCTGTAGCAGCGACTCAAGAGACAACAACCGATGGTCCATCAGATACTAGTACTACGGGAACAAATATTCCAGGATTCGGATTACTTTCGGCATTAATTGCAATTCCACTATTTTACGCATCTTATCGCAAGAGACGATAGTTTTCGTCTCTCATTTTTCTTCTTTTTTTATGTTCCTTTTATTTTTGAATTGTCTATATTTTTGGTTTATTAATTAGATCGGCTGATATTGTGTGATTGGATATTTCCCTATCCAGTATCCTTTTATATTCGTTTTTTCCGATGTTAGTAGGTTTTCTGTCTTTCTCTTAAAAATAGCAAAATTTCACAACTTCAGAAAATAAGGAAGTTATCGTAAAGAATGTCCGTAGAATCAGTTTTACTTGTCTTTCCTCCTGACAAATGGGGAAACGTGGAGCGATTTTGTCAACCTCTAGGTATTCTAACATTAGCAACTATTCTAAAAAGAGAAGGTATTAAAGTAACTGTCATTGATCTTTCTGCAGAGGGCTTTTCACCTCTAAGAATGATGAAACTCATTGCTAACGGGGATTTTACTCATATAGGTGTCACAGTTATGACACCATTCCGTAGAGTCGCCTATTCTATTTTACAAATTGCTAAAAGAGTAAACTCCAATATCACAACCTTAGCAGGAGGGCCTCATGTCACCTACATTAAAGAAAAAGTCCTTCTAGAATGTTCACATATTGATATTGCGGTAGCAGGAGAAGCAGAACAAAGGATAGTGGATATTATCCGCAATCCTGAAAAAAAGTTTTATGATTTAGGTTACATAAAAGATATTGATGCTTTACCTTTTCCTGATCGTAGTTTTGTCAGGCATATTGAATACAACAGAATGACAAATATTTGGATAGGCGATTCAGCAAGTATGAAGTGGGTACGGGGCTGTTCATGGCGGAAATGTCGTTTTTGTAGTAGATCCGTCTTGACAATGGCTCATCGCCAAAGATCTCCAGAAAAAATTGTTGAAGAAATTGCGATAATTCAAAACGAATTGAAGTACAAAAATATCGTCGTAATCGATGACAGCCTCCAGGTGAATTCTAAGCACACCAAAGAAGTCCTGAGATTAAAAATTAAAGAAGGACTTGATATACCGTTCTGGTCATTGGCCCGTGCAGATCATATTGACGAAGAGGGAGCCCGTTTGATGAGACAAGCAGGAGCTACAGGGCTCCTAGTTGGATTAGAATCAGTTGTTCCACGTATGATTGATATGTACAAAAAGATTAGTGGAAATCCTCGTAATTGGTCACATACACTTTCTAGGGCGTTCGACTTGGCTGATGAATATCAGTTGATTATTATTGCTACATTTATTGTTGGTGGGCCATACGAATCAGTTGAGGAAATACAAAAAACAATTGACTTCTGCCGTACCGCAAAAATTGATATTTCTCAACCGTTTCCTTTTTTGTATTTAATAGGGTCTGATTTTTGGCAGCAGGCCGTATCGAATGGAAATATAAAACCCGATCAGTATTATTCCTATAATGATAGAAGTTTTGGCACGTCTGAGCTTACTACAGAGGAAATTTTCGATCTTGTCTTAAAAGCTGAATTTATCACAAATTCCCCCCTAATAAATCCATCACGTTATGTTAGATTAATTCGTAAATTGGTTAAACAGAAGAATTGGTCACTGATAGGACAGAATATTTTACGATTACCTCTAATCATCAAGGATGTCTGGGGTCAACATACATATGAGATAGTGCCAGAGGAACTCCATGAATAAATTTATTAAATAAATCCTTTCAATAAAGATTTGATTGAGGGAGATTCTTGTCAGACAATTAGAGCATTAAAATAAACCTTTTTTACGGCCACTGATCTTCTGAAAAAAGTTAATGATGATGAAAAATCATTTGAGAATTAATTTTTCAAATATCAATCAATATACATCTAATTTCTTAAAATTAAGGATAATTAATAGCTTACTAATTTATCCACCATGATTATTTCTCCTGTGATCCTTTGAAAAGGGATTTTAAATAGTAAAATTTAAACCAAATGATATATAGTAGGCACAATTAATAGTGAAGTAATTTTAATTGAAGTGATGAAATGACGAGTATTGATCCCCTAACAAATCCGATGAACCTTCTTGTCTCTATCGTATTAACTTTAACCCCACTAATAGTTCTATTTATTCCGTACTTATATACAAGGCGAAAATCAGAAAATTTCTTAGCAATAATTTATAATCGTGCTTATATCGGCTTTGTTGTCTTCTATATCGCTTATTTCATATTTCCAAGTATCTTGAATTCGTTTGTACCAGATCCGAATCAATTCATTGATCAAGAATACTATCCCATAGCTGGAACATCAGGCTGGACCACTTTATGGGATTCAGAATCGGTAATTACTCAAGGAGCAATATCTGCGCCTATACCACTTCTTATCAAGTATTTATTTGGACATATTGCCAATTCAATAGTTATCTACCTTAGTTATCCTATAGTAATTCTTGCTTTTGTCTTTGGGATCTCACCCATATTATCCATGACAATTCTTTTCTATCAAACTTGGACTGAGAAGCGGAATGAGATATCTCCTATAAAGAAACTGATAAAACGCAATAAAAATGAGATTTCACAACTTCGAAAGCAATTGAAGAAAGCTGGCGAATCAGAGGCATATGAAAAGAACGTTGCTCTTACGGAATTTGAAGCTGAAAATAAAGATTTAGAAAACCAACTCTCGGAAGTAAGATCTATTTCTCGGAGATTTCAGGAGATACAATTTGAGCTCGAGACTTCTCCCTTTCATGAGGTAATGAAACGAGTAAAAGCAAAGAATTGGGAAAATGAAAGAGAATTATTGAAGGTACTAATTGCGATATTACCCATAACTCTGTTTCTTCTGATGACAATTTTACAACTCCTCGGGGAGACTGAAAATCCAAGCTTACTCCAAGGAACATCGATGGGGTGGTTTTTAGAAATATATTTTGCCTATATAGCAACTTTAGTATTCAGTATATATCTAATAAAGGCCAGTCATTTGTCAAGGAAGGGTAAATTTTTAGGTAACCAATTATATGTAACAATGGTTCAAAGTTTATCTACTGTTGGAGCTTTTATGTCAGGTTTGGCTGTCATTTTGTTCCTCGTACAATATTTCGATCAGATATTTGTGGTGTCGTACTTTATTGTCTATTTCATTATGGTATCATTGTTTTTCGTTCTCTTTTTAGATATATTCGAACCATTTTCAATTTATCTATTGCTTAAACTTATAGAAAGCTTTAAAACTATTAAAATTACAACAGCTCGTTTCAACAGGATAAATATAGCTAAAGGAACGGTTTCTGGTATTTTGGTTGGTTTTCTCCTCTCTGTTGGTTTTTTAACATATTTAGTTATTGTTAAGAATATTTTCACGAATTTTGATACCGTTCAGTACGCGACCTTCTTTTGGTTAACTCAAAATTATGCAAGTTTTCTGTTGAGTGCTACATTAGTCTTAGTCATTCGTAGATGGAATTGGAGCGTCATTGGAACAAGCATCGTCACCTACCTTTCAATCTTATCTGTGAGCCTTTTTTTGTTTGGTTGGTACAATGAGGGTTGGTATACTATACTAGGTTTCTCTGTTGGCGATGTATATCCTAATTATCAGAATGAAATACTGGTGTATCCTTTTCTACAGGCAACATCCGTTTTGGGGTACATTGATTTGAATTGGTTAACCGCAGTCTGGAAAGGTGGGACATTCGGGGGGTATCAATTCATTCTACCTGAACTTCGACAAATACCTGTGATTTGGCAAGGATCGGGAGGTCAGTTTCTCCAAATTCTCTCTATCCCCTTTAATCTCTTTCATCCGTTGGCTGTCATCCTCGTCTACGGGGGAATTTTATTCCTTGCAGGAAAACAATTCCACGTACGAACACAGAAAGGTGAGGAAAAAACTCAGTATAAATCAATTTTTTCCGATGTTACACGATTACCGAGTGTGGGTGAGCTAGAAAAGAAAGCTGACATATTATTGATTGCCGCTACTCCCTCTAAAGATGAAGATACTGAGAAATTAGTTTCAAAAGCATGGATGAATTCAGAGAAAGGTGAAGTGATCCGAAATGCAATTACAGGTCATATGCTAACTATTTCTCAGTTAACAGAGAATATCGGGATCTCTATCAGTGAGGTCCATTCGATTCTCGATGAGGTTACCTATGATGCTGAAGTATCCTTTAGTCAAATCATAACCCTCTGGCACCGTGAATTCTCTTATTCTTTCGAAGAAGCAACCATCGATTCACTTCACGTAATGATGTTGGATGGACGTGCTGTTCTTTCGCATACTTTTGCAGAAGAATCGCAAGTAGAACCAGCACTGGTGGCTGGGTTGTTCTCTGCTATTACTTCATTCGCAAAAGAAGCTGTTCGGAGCGAACAACTCCTCAAGACTATTGATCACGGTGATGTTGTTCTAACAATCGAATATGCGAATTGGGTATTTGCCGCAATATTTGCAGACAGTACCTCAACCGAATTACGTAAAAAATTAGGTGAATTTTTGAACGACTTTGAAACGAGGCATAAGAAGACGCTTCCTAAGTGGTTAGGAGACTTAGATGCGTTTGCAGGAGAAACAAATACTATAAAAGATCTTTTCCCAGGAGCATGACTTTTTCGTCTCAGAAACCCCCCCTTCTCATTTTTTTCTTCCTTTCAAGTTTAAAAAGGTAACACACACTTCAAGTGAGGTTTATCGTTCAATCTAGCTGTGCAATGACGCAGAGATATTTATTTGAATTATACAATGATATCGATACGACCAATTCAGCACTTCCTGATGAAATAATAAATTTAGGTCCTTTCAAAGGATTAGTAGTTTTTGTAATTGTTTTGAAACCAGCCTTGGACAATAAATTTAAGCTTTTAACTAGTTCTGGTTTAGAATAAACACTTGTATTAGGTGTATTGTCCTTTAGTTTAATATTTGACTCAAAGATGATATCTCGGATTAATATATCCTCTTTGAGCTGATCTGGTAAACTGTTCTCAAGGATTTCTGCTACTATTTGTGTTACCCATTCAGGATTTGTATCGTCCGCTTGGTTAGAAAGAGATTCAGTGGGGAGTTCATCTTCCTGGAGGGATTGTAAGATCGATTTTTTGTATTCAGTAACAATATCACTTTCATCAGATACATCGTTACGATCAAAATTAGGTAATCTTCGGTTTGGATCTAGTGGAACTAATAAATCCTCTCTGAATAGGTTTAGAAGATTTTTAAAAATTTCTATGTACTTGAATTTGGAACTAATAAGGCCGTGATTGACAATTTCTTTTATGAATAATCCTTCTGAATTTGCTAATTTATTGCTCTGTTCCTGAATAATTTGGACAAGCTGGTTGTCATTCATTCCATTTTCTCTATCTGTCTTAAGTTTGAGTGGGCCTAATAATGATAAACCTAGAAATTGATCTAAATCATCAATGACTGCTTCAAATGGATCTAGTTCTCCAAAAAAGTTGGTGAGGAGCTTATGAAATTTTTTTTCAAATGCATATACAAATTCTCGTCCTCGTTTTCTCAAACGTTTACCGAATTTTGGAGGACGTTCTAATATTAAAGAGGTTACAGAGTAGTTTCCTTCAATAGTTATTATTTTAAAAGTCCGATCACCGATTTCCTCTGAAAAATCCCTAATTATAGTGCGATCTTTGATTTCTTCGTCCTTCAATTCTGTAAAGAGACTTGAAATTGCGGTTAAAAATCCAGAAACTAATTGTGGATCAACTTTCAGCATTGAAGTACCAAATTTATACAAACAAATACCTGTGAGCTTGTGTGTAATCATTATATGCTCACAATAAAGAAGATTTACTAAATCCTTGTAATCTATTGGTTTCATGGTGATCTGTGATGGAGCTAAATCTAATTCAAAGCTATTCTCATCTTTTGGGGGATCCTGTTTTGATAATTGCCTCTCCCTGATAGGATGAGAAGAATCGAATCGGGGTATCGAATCAGGCATGGAATCCTCTTGAGGATCAACATGTTTGGTTAACCGTGCCCGAATTTGAATTTTAATAGGACTTGAGATGCCATCTTGAAGGCCCACTATAAGAGCTTCTCCCTTTGTGAGATGAGGGAGAACTGAGACAGTATCTGTATTTATACCTTCCATTAAACGTATTTTTGTAATATCCTTCTCAGATTTAATCCGAAGAGCCACTAAGGTATTCATATTCGCAATTATATTATCTGGCAAATCTCCTGGTCTTTGAGAAATTAATATTTCGTATATTCCAAATTTCCTACCTTCACGTGCTATTCTAGCAAGTATGTCACTTTTTTGGGCAAATCTATGTGCTTCTTCTATAATAATAAGAATCTCTTGTTCTTTTGGTATCTTTCCATGAACCTTCATCATAAAAATTTGCGTAAGCAGCTCATTTACCAGCATATTACGCTTTTTTTCATCAGTATATTGATCTAATCGAATGATTGACACTTGATTTGACTGTACGAGAGAGGATACACCTAAATCCTTCGTATACACAGATTGTTTTTGAAGAATGTTAATTTTCGAAATTAAATTCTCACGAGTTCCTGTATGGATATCTGCATCTTTAACTTTTCTTAAAATGTCCTCGAGTTTCTCAGGTTCTTGTATCAGATTTGTGAGAACATTTTCTTGAGCTGCTGATATTTCCAATAGTCTTCTTATCTTTGGTAGATCAAAATGAGTACCTAATCCAATCGAATCTTCATCAAAGACCATTAATTTTTCAGTGAAACCTTGTGGGGTATATCCTGCTCGATCAAGGTTTTTTATTTCTTTTCCTGTATTTTCTAATCCTAACCCCCAATACTCATTATGAACATCAAACAGTAGGACTGAGGCGTTATTGAATTTCAGAAGAATTTCTTCTAATAACACCCCAATGCTGTATGACTTACCAGCTCCAGTACTGGCTACACAGAGAACATGTCGTTCTAAAAATTGGGGTGATATTAAGAATGGATCAGTTGTAGAGGGAGAAGTAATAATATCGCCTAAATATATGCCATCTTCTCCATCATAGGAAATAATCCTTGAAACCAATCCTTTAGGAGGAATAGATATCTCAGCATACATTGAAACAGGAATTCGACATGTAGATAAGCGAAATTCATCCATTTCAAACTCTCCAAGAATATATGCAATCCCTTTCATCTCATTCGCTTTTTCTTGAGATAATCTACTAACTTGTGCTAATAAATGTTTATTAGTTGATTTATTTTTATCAAAAAGGATGATATAATCTTGCTCATGAATTTTATTCTTGGTAACATCTGAAATAAAAGTGATTTGTGAAGTAGTGGTTTTTAAAATCTTCATTGGTAAATCAACCAACTTTTTTTCCTAATTATAATTTTTCGGGAGGAAATAATTAGTTTTTTTCTCTTACTTTGAATTAAGGGCATTCTTACAGAGGGCAATTATTCTACTGGGTACTCCATTTATTAGAGTTAAGATTGTGATCAATTTAGTAAGATATTTCTGTTTCTGTAAGGCATTGAACTGTTTTTAGAATTCGTTTGATTGCGTTCTTATAATGTCTTCACTATTTTACCAAGTAAAATGAAATGGGTGTGTATTTCATTTCATAACCATTTGAATTCAAAGTTGATTAGCAAATCCAGTCATAGAATTAACATCAACTTAGTGATGCAAATCTCAATTAATTGATAATTCTCAACAATCTCCGTTGCTATATTAATAGAAAATCAAAGAAAAAGTATTTTTGTAATCACGAAAGATTAATAATAATTCATTTATCTATATAATATAATATCAATTATCTGTTACTAAATTGGAGTGTAGCAAAGAGTGGGCACAGATTCTTCGAAATATGATATGATAATCATTGGTGCAGGGCCTGCAGGTATGGCCACAGCAATTTATGCTTCCAGAATGGGCTGGAATACGCTTGTGCTAGATAAGTTAATAGTTGGCGGATTAGCGTACACTACACCTATTATTGAAAATTATCCAGGTTTTAGCGAGATTTCAGGACCGGAATTTGCAGATAGGCTTAAAAAACAGGCTGAAAAATTTGGTACTGAAATTAAAGAATCGGTCGAGGTTATTGATATCAAGGTGGGAGGACCTGAAATCGAAGTTCAAACTCCTTTAGATACGTACATTGCAAAGGTGATTGTTCTAGCTATGGGTACAACGCACCGTCATCTTGGTGTTCCAGGAGAAGAAAAACTAAAAGAAAGTGGAGTTTCTTATTGTGCAACCTGTGATGGTCCAATATATAAGACGAGAAAAGTGATAGTTGTTGGTGGAGGAAATTCTGCGGTCACAGAAGCTCTTTATCTTGAAACAGTCCCCGCTCGTGAAGTTTCACTAATTCATCGTCGAGATCAATTACGAGCAGAGGAATCACTCCAAAAACAAATACTAGAAAATTCAGAAGTAAAAATAGTCTGGAATTCAGTAGTAACAGAAATTATAGGGGATGAAGTTACAGGGGTGAAGAAAGTAACGATTAAGAATGTTAAAACTGGGGAAGAGCAACAAAAACGAGTCAAAGCTGTATTTGTAGCTATTGGGATTTTGCCAAATAATAAGTTAGCAAAAAAGATCGGAGTAAAATTAACCGATAATGGATTAATAGAGGTGGATTCGAACCAACGTACAAATATTCCACGAGTTTACGCTTGTGGTGATATCACTCCAGGCCAGGGGCAGATTTCGGTGGCGGTTGGAGAAGGAACTACTGCAGCTATCTCCGCATTCCTAGATATGCGCGGCGGAGACTGGTACGGGAACGAATAATCAAAATAGACGCGATGATTGTTGCCGTCTGAAATAAATAGAACATCAATAGGATTACATAAATTTTCCCATCATTTTTCTGCTTCTCACTTATTGTTGACTGAGGATTTTTCCGAAGGATTACATGGTCATAATTATTATGTTGAAATAGAACTATTTGGGAATATAAATGATAATGGGCTGGTATTGAATTTTCTTTCATTAGATGAATCTCTTAGTAATATTATTTCTACATGGGATCATTATACACTACTTCCTAGCATGAATAAAGACCTTCAGATTAAAGAAAACGGAAACAACTTTGATATTCAGTTCGGGAGCCGTTTTTATTCTCTTCCACAAGACGAAGTAAAGCTATTCGAGTGCAAAAATGTAACAGCTGAATTTTTAGCTAAGACTGTTGCCATTAGTATGAAGGAATTTCTTCAGTCATTAAATAATGAATGTAACATTG
Organism: Candidatus Heimdallarchaeota archaeon B3_Heim; assembly: GCA_003144275.1. GTDB lineage: Archaea > Asgardarchaeota > Heimdallarchaeia > Hodarchaeales > Hodarchaeaceae > Hodarchaeum. Next base: position 119,343 of record NJBF01000001.1, on the reverse strand, counting down.
AGGAGGTTAAAGTTAATGTTTGGGAGACTCCTCTTTATTTTGCGTCTTATTCCATTCAATTAACTCGGTTTTAAATTCCTGGAGAGATAACCTTGGGAATCCAGGTATTTCCTCACCCGAAGAAGTTAAATTGAACCGAACCCCTTTGTGATCATGATAATGCGCATCAAGAAGTGATAGAGCTATCTTGAACTTCTTTCGTTTTTTAATCGGATCCTTCGTTATCGTAGGATTCAATGTACTATATTTACCAATGGTTTCCCCAAAATCGAACCCCATCAATCCAATGAGAGGTGATTGAAAGTGAAAGGATAGAAAAATTGCTCTATCTCCATCTGTGAATCCACCGAAATTATATAACTTGGTGGTTAACATATTTTGGGTAGTTCCCCAAACATTAGTTTTTTCTAATAAATTTTCATTATCTTCAAAGAATCGTTTAATGAGATATTCGTTGTCTCCATGTGCATGTATAAGAGTAATAGCTCCGTGTAAAATTGCCCAACGAATTGCTGACCATTCACCATCTAAATCCGTTACTAGGATGTTTGGAATTATCTGTAGTTGGCGGAAAAAAGAACAACTTCCATCGACAGCAATCGTTACAACATTTTCCAATTTAAAATGTTGCTCAAAGTATTTTAAATCTGTTTCAAGAGAGGGACCTGCTCCAACAATTAAATTTGGATGTTTTAATAATTGATTTAATCTGTTTAAGAACTTAAATGATCTGAATGAGCGATTCGTTAATAAGATCGATTCTAATTCCTTTGCAGAGTGAATATCTTCCTCAATGTTCAGTCCTAACTCTGAAACAATTTTTAAGTATTCAACGTTCCATTTAATCAATTGCATTTGCTTATATCCATCGATTTTCAGATGCTAAGATCCAGTATACCTATTAAATATTTAAATTAGAGATTTTTACCCGTACTTCAAGCACATTTACCGATGATCTTTTTGTATCCTACCAATAAAAGCTAATGAAAAGAGTTACCACTAAATATTTAAAGCCTCTTGAAATAGCCCCAACTGGTTTGTAATCTCTCAAACAGACATCTTGCGATGAATTAACCTGTGAGATATTGCCGAAAGTTAAGTCAGGCTCCGTTCCGATCTGTACTGTTGTGCTCGCGCCTACGGGAAAATCGGAAAGCTGAAGGTTCTTCGGCCAAAGGGCCTGAGTCACACCCGGTCTCATTCCGAACCCGGAAACAATATCCCCTGGTGAAAAAGCGCCTTGAGATACAAACACCTTTCTATCTATTTTTGCTTTCTTCTCACGAATTTATTAACGCGTTTTAAGGTTTCAGCATTAACCTTCTGATATTCCAGATTATCTAACACATCACTTGTCAAAGAATTCGTAGAGAACTTCCAAACCTTTAATCCTAAAATTAATTAATTCCTCTGTATTTTGTAATTTGTTGAATAAGAAGAGAAGATTTTAGGATTACAGTTTTCTCGGGGTACTTCAATGGTTTTTTCTAAATTAGCCAATAGTTATTTTGATGAATTTCCATTTCGTCAAAGAAAGAAACTCGCAACATCATCAGATTATTTTTTTCTATCCCACGCTCACAGTGACCACACTACAGGAATAAAATCTGTGCTTTCTTCCTCAGACACGACCATAGTTTGCTCGAAAGAAACTGCTGCAGCCCTTAAAGTTCTTCACCGAATTCCAAAAGAGAAATGCTTACTTATAGGTACAAACCAATCTCTAGATTTTGATGATTTTGTGATACACGCAATAGATGCAAACCATTGTTTAGGTAGTTTGATGTTTGTGATTGAATCATCGGAAAATAGGAAAGAAGTCTATACTGGTGATTTTCGCCTCGGTAAACCAATTTTAGATGAATTAGAGCTTATTCAAGGTGCGGATCATTTATGGGTAGATTATACCTATGGTGACATGCCAAGGTATAATTTTCCCTCTCGTAAGGAATTAATCTCCGAAATATTATCCCTTATGTTAGCGGATGGTAATTATCCTCATAAGGAGATCTGGATTGCTGCGTACCAAATAGGAAAGGAAAAACTATTGAAAACAATAAGTGATGCCTTGAAAGTGAAAATTTTCGCTCCTGAAAAAAAAGTTCAGATTTATAAAGAAATAGGTGGAGGTTGGGACATTTTTACTGATGATCCAGACTCTGGAATTTGTGTTGAGAGTAGAAGGAGGGTTGAAAATCTCACTGGATTAGATCAGCAAACAGAAGCCCGCTTGCTTGATTCCTTGAGGATCTCACCAACAGGCTGGGCTGTTGAATTAGTTTCAAAGCGATTAGACGTCCATTATTTTCCCTACTCAGATCATTGTTCCTTTGATGAGGTAAACCAGTTTATTGAACTAGCAAATGCGCAGGAAATCACAAAAATTTAAGAAAAAACCGTACTAATAATATAAACTTGATATTTCCTCAACCTTTATGACACGAAAAGAGAGGTACTAGTTTTGAACGCGATAAAACTTCGTGATATTAGGGGAATTGGCCCTTCCAGTGAAAAGAAACTCGTTTCGTACTTTGGAAGCGAAGATCTTGTTCTTAACGCGCTAAGATGGTCACGAATTGCCGAGATCTCCTCTATTGATGGAATAGGTGAACGATTTGCCCTCAGCCTTTGTCGAAATCTACATTACCAAGAAACTGGGGAACAGATTCAGGATTTTCTAAAAACTGAAGATACTATTTTGATATATAATCGTATAATAGATTTAATTTCAAAATTTGGTAATACCTTCTATTCTCGATCAAAACTTTACTTATACTTTCCCCTCCCCATTACAGCATTAGCAAAAATCATTGATCGACAACAAATCACTCGACTTGGGTTAGAACTATACACAATAATTGAAAAATCCGCAAATTCGCTTACTGAATATGATACACTGTTAAGACATTTAACTCCATTAAAGGAACACTCCGATTCTATTGATACTGCATCGCGTGCTGTTGCTACTACTGATAAAAGCATCTACAACGAACTTCTCTCAAATATAATAGGAAATTATTGTGATATATTATTCATAGAAGATTATGAAAAGATTAATGACACTCTGGCTGGATCGGATGAAGTAATTTGGATTGGTAATGATTATGCATTAGATGATGAGCTCCCAAACATAATTTCTGTCTCTGAATCTCAACGTCATGAAATTAATAGAATACTTCCAGAAAAAACATTGACTTTTTTTGCCCAGAACAAAAATACTCTGGTAACAATTGCAAAACTTGCATCGCTCCTTCAAAAGCTCCCCTCAGATAAGTTAGCTAATTATATTGGAGAATTAAATCTCAATATGCTGGTTGAAATGGGTGAGGAGTTAAAAAATTTAGAAGAAACAGGTGAACCAAGTTCTAGCCTCAACAAGGAATTTTCACGCCTTTTAAACGCAGAGACATCATTTGAAATGGTCTTAGAAGAAGTCCTTTTGAAATTGAATGATGAATTAGAAAAGATGCTACAAGATACAACTATTCATTTGGAAGGTGAAAAAGTCCTCGCTTTGCTAAAAGGATTCTCTGCTGAAGGGCAAGGATATTCAGCAAACTCCAGTCGTAAGGATTTACGTGAATATCTGGATGATGAATTATACTTGGCTGTAGAAGAAATTATAAATAAGGCTGAGAATGAACTATCCTCTAAACTCTATTTATTGGACGAAGATACTGATTACTTAAATGGTATCTTTCCTCGTGAGTTAAAATTCCCTATCGACCCTCAAGATGAGATTAAAAATCGATTCACAGAATATTTACGTAAAAAGCGCTCAAGTAAAGCATTTGAGTTAAAAGTTGATTTAGCTCAGAAACTAAAGGGATATGAAGACGTAGCAATGAAAGGACTTCATTGTATGCTGGAATTAGATTATCTCTTAATGATTGGTAAATTTGCTGGTTCCTATAATTTAGCTTTACCAGAATTTGTTGAAGGGAAAGGAACAGGTTTATACGTTAAAGAAGGTAGAAATCTATTCTTAGCGCAACAAGAACTGAAAGGACAGTTGAAAGTGGAATCAGTCTCCTATGCCTTGGGAGAACTTGGAAAAATTGCCAATGGAGTTAATGGAGAACGTATTGTCCTATTATCAGGAGCAAACAGTGGTGGGAAGACAACCTTACTAGTAGCCCTTGCAGTCATTATCATACTTAGCCAAATGGGTCTTCCAGTTCCATGTTATGAGGCAAAAATTGGCGGATTTAAAGAATTACATTACTACCGAAAATCAGCTGGACATATGAATGCTGGTGCGTTTGAATCAACTCTTAGAACTCTTTCACAAATGATCATGAGCCCAAACTCTAGACTAGTCTTAGCTGATGAAATGGAAAGTATTTCTGAACCTGGAGCGTCTGCACGGGTTATTGCAGCATTTTTAGATTTGTTAGGACGATCTCCCGATTCTGTGGGTATTTTTGTTACTCACTTAGCTCAAGAAATCAGTAAATATTGTAAAGAAGGGTTACGAATTGATGGAATTGAGGCAAAGGGCCTTTCAGAGAACTTGGAACTAATTGTTGATAGAACACCCAAATATTATACATATGCAAGATCGACTCCAGAATTAATTGTACAACGGTTACAAAAAATTTCGAAAGGCACTGAAAAGGAAATATATTCTTATATTTTAGAAGTGTTTGATTCTTAAAGATTTAATTTGACATAAGAGTAATTCTCTGCTAAATGAGGAATGAAAAATGATAATCAGGGAATTTCTCTGTATTCACGAATCAGGAACGGTTTTGTTTCATAGGAAATATCAGACCGGAAATTCAACAGACATTATCCTTCGATCTGGGCTTATTAGCGCATTATATAATTACGCTACTGCAGTGGAGAATGACGCTATAGATATATTACAAATGTCCAAAGTTTCTCTTTTCTTTAAAAAACGGGAACAACCTTTACTCTTTGTTATTTTTATTGAATCAACAATAAATCCCCAATGGTGTGAAAAAGAAATTGATCATCTTCTAGAACGTTTTTTCACTAAATTTCCCGAGGTAATGTGGCAGCGTGAGGTTGTAGACCTCGCTACCTTTGATAGTTTTGCTGAAGACGCAGATGAGATACTCCTACCTCTTGGAAAGAAAATAACTCTTCTCCTTTTTTTACTCGAAGATGGATTGCTCACAGAAGAAGAATACTTACAGGAAGGGTTGGATACATTAGGACGAAAAATTGGGAATCGTTTGCTCGAGAAGCATCATGAATCCTTTAAACAGGCATTATCCAAAGGCCAGAACTTCGTTTTAGCTAGAATAGATCAACTTATCATGCAATTAGACGGCGAACATGTGAAGCGTGAAGATCTCAAGTACTTTCTATATTGCAACGAATGCTATTTCTGTAAGATTGAAAAAGGCGGATGTTTCTTTGAAGAATTTCTATCTTCCCTTTTATCATCCATGGGAATAGATGAAGTAGAAATCAATATCATTGATTGATTTTTTTGTTATTCACATTTCGAAGATCCTTTGCCGAATTCCTCAATAAATTTACTCTGAATCCTAGAAAAGAGGATTGATCATAGACTAAAGGGGAAGGAATAAGTTCTGGAAGTTTCCGTAAGATACTTGCTAGTTCCAGTGCACCCACCTTATCTGCTGAATACTCATCAGCCCAGATTTCAGCTAAGTATATCCGATATTTCCGAAAAAATGTTAAAAACGCGGATGTAAGGAATACACTAAGAATCAAGCTTAGATAAAGTAATGAGTAGAGATCTATGTCAAAATTTTCGTGTTGTTGAGAAAAAATTAGAAGCGCGAGTATTACAATAAAGATCCTAATCGAGCGTAAGATTACTTCTGTTCCAAGGATCATATATGATTTCCTTATGTGATTGTTCTTGACGTGGCCAACTTCATGTAATAAGACTGCGATTAATTCTTTGTCATTTAATTTCCAATTAAAATATCTAGAAACTAAACAAATGTAATTGTTTATGCCAAAGGTTGTTACTCCCGCAGAAAGGAATAAGGATGGTACTTGAATATCAGCAAATCGATATTCACTAATTTTCTCACTTTCTGGATGATTTAGGTTTATGTCTTTTATGATATCATCTTTTACAGATTCTTGAGCTGTATTTATTAGAGAGATTTTACTTCGCATGCGAATAACTAGGAAAAATCCCTCTAAAATAAGAGAAGTGCCAATAGAGAATCCCAAATACACTGTTAAATCAATATTAGAATCAGAAACCAAGAATTCAATGATGATACTAAGCAAAAATCCAAGAAAAAGCACATAATAAACTTGTTTAATCAAATGAATAAAAAAATCGGCCAGAGAGGGAGTAAAATGATAGAAATCGACTTTTTTAGCATATATGTCAAGTCTATGGAATGCTGATCGATACAAATAGAGAAAAACGGCCAGAAATATGAGCATTATGATGTTCAAAAAGAGTAATTGGATAGTCCTATCATTATAGCTATAGAAGAAATAAACTAAAGTTACACCGACAGCTAACGGATAAATCATAACGAAAATGATAATAAGGCCCCAATCCGAAATCGGAAGTCTGGATTTACTGTGAATATTCATCATTCATAGACTTGCTGAATTAAATAAAAAGAATTTAGGTACCTAATACAAAAATACTTTGGGATGTAAGGTAATTAGTTACGAAATTGAGTAGTTCGCTCAATTCCCTATGTTTCTTATGAGGATTGTAATGATAAAATTGGTGGGCCGAGGCAGATTTGAACTACCGACTTCTAGTGTGTGAGACTAGCGTCATACCGGGCTAGACCACCGGCCCAATGTTTTTTTACCATGACAACATTTTAGGAATATAAAAATGCCTACCCTAAAAGTATATGGAAAATTACGAGTCATCAAAAGGGTACTCCCTTTATTTCAAAAAAATTTTCCAATGTTGTAGTGAAAAGAGATGAATCCTAAGGTTTGTTGGCTTGAACCTCTAGAACTAGATTTTTTACTCCAGTCCCTATTACACGAATGATTTCTCCTTCCTGAATGTAAGAGTCACTTGTTGCCCTCCAGATGGCTGTTCCAACTTTTACTTTTCCTCCATGTTGCTGAGAGATGTTAGTTATAGCTACACCGTTTTCTCCAACAATTGTTGATAATTCACCTGTTACTGGGGGTTTTTGTAGCGATTTTCTCACGTTAAGCCATAATAGCAAGATAGCAATTCCTAAGAATCCGACACTGTATGCCAAACCTCTAAAAGCATCTTCCCACAATAATTGACCGAAAACAAGGCCAAGAAGGCTAAAGCCAATAATAACAGGTAAAAATTGCATTAAAAAAGATAGATCTCCACCTTGGAAGAGGACAAAGAAAACTATAACAAATAAAACGATTACAACGGATGGCCAAGTTAAAATTTGTGTCGTACTTGATTGAGAAACAAAATCACTACTTAAAGAAGTAACAATGGTAAATATGAGAATAATAGGAAGCCAATTTAAAATTTCAACTACACCTCCACTCGCGATCCATTGAATGATGATTAAAATAAATCCTAACGCCAAAATGATGAATCCTATGTTGTAAAGATCTGGAATATCAAGGAAGGAACCTAAAAAGAGTATAATTACTCCTAATAGAATTGCAGAAATTGAAATCTCCTGAAGGTCTGATATCATCATAATTCAAATAATGAAGTATATTCTCTATCTTAAAGTGTTTTACGTCACGGAATAGTTCTTTTAGTACTGCTCAATCATTGCTATAATGAGTAGTTTTCGCAATACAATGTGCTCAACTGTCAGTAGGACAGAAAATAACTAAAAATCAGAAAACAAATATTAAATAACTTGATGTAAGATGTTAGAAATTAGTGTACTCGGCGCTTCTGACTCCGTGGGAAAATCTTGTGTGATGATCTCAGATAGCGATCATCGAAGAGTGGTGTTTGATGCAGGGATTCAACTACACCCCCGAAGAACAGGCCGTGTTTCCACAGCTCCTGATGTTGACAGATTTGCTGATGAAACGAATGCAATTCTTATTTCTCATGCTCATATTGACCATTCTGGATATACACCAGCACTTTATCGAGCTGGATTTCGTGGGTCTATTCATATGACAACGCCAACAAAGGATATTGTTCAGATCCTTTGGAAAGATCATTTGAAAATTGAAGGACCCCATCATTATGGTATCTCTCATCTACAGACTGCAATGATGAAAATTGAAACTCATAATTATCGTAAAAAATTCAAGATTGCGAGTGGGATAACTGCTGAATTTCTGGATGCTAGCCATATACTAGGGAGTGCATATATTCTCCTTGATTGGGAAGGAACCCGAATATTATATACGGGAGATTTTAATGATGCGAAAACTCCCTACCATGATCCAATCCAATTTCCAGATCCTGATGACCCTATTGACATATTAATAACAGAGACCACAAATGCAAATAGACGGATCGAAGGACGAAAAACGGTCACATCAAATCTAACGGAATCTTTACTAAATTGTTATTCAAGAGGCGGAAAAGCGATAATTCCCTCTTTTGCTCTCGGTCGATCACAAGAGATTCAAGCGTATTTGGCAAGCGATTTCGATTCATTCCTTCACAAATTTCCCCTTTATATTGATGGTATGATACTTGATATGAATGCCATCTATGAGCGGTATATGAATGATAAATGGGTCTCTCCTCGCATTCTGATTGAGCTCAAGGATAAAGGATATAGAACTCCTTTTGATCATGAGGGAATTCGAGTATTAGATGATGTAGCTATGAAAACAAAACGATCAAAGAAGCGGGAGCTCCTGATTACCAGAGACCAGCAAAGTATAATTTTAACAACATCAGGTATGATGGAAGGCGGACCAGTCTATGATTATCTACGAATGGGTGGAGGCAACCTACGTAATGGATTATATATCGTAGGATATCAAGTTGAGGGAACTATGGGATCAGATATTGCAAACGGTGAGAAAAACGTTAAACTAGATAACGGTTTTGGCCAGGTGTTTGATGTTTCGTTAGACCTTGAAATTAAACAATTTCAATTTTCAGGGCATTCATCATTAGAAGGGCTAGTCCAAATGGTTCAATATTCTACACCACAAAAAATCTATGCAATTCATGGAGAACCTAATGCACAAAAACGATATGCAGAGGAATTGAGAAGGATTGGATTTAAAGCTAAGATATTAACAGCACATGATATTCTTGAAGAGTAAAAATGAATTAACGATGCTAGTACCTGAATTAGAAATCATGAACGAGGTAAATAGCGCAATTACTAATCTTCTTAAAGTAAAGAGTTTAATTGAGCAGGTGGGAGCTTTATTTGGAATAATAACAAGAAAAAAGATAAGAGTTGATCATTTTTTTGAAATGGAAAACTTAGATTCCTCTCCAAATAGTTTTTCCATTGATTACGGAATTTTAGTAAAATATATCGATATATTCCAGAAGCAAGAGAAAATTCTCCTTGGATTTTTTCACTCTCATCCAGCTAAGGCTCATCTTTTCCCTTCAAAGAAAGATAAATCTTTTATGAAATTATGGCCTTTCCCCTATATATGGTTTATTGGAGCCTATCCAAATAAACTAATTGCGTTTACACTTCTAGAAGATCAAATTGAACAAATACCCTATAAAATTAAGCCTGTCGGATGATATTTTACTCGTTGGCAACAATTATAGGGAGTTTGGTTCCACAAGAGGAACAACTAGCTCCCCTCAGATTGATAACACTTGTATTATACCTCTCCCGTTTAATAATTAGTTTTTCGCAATTATGACAGTATGTATGATTGCCTTTATGTCCTGAAACATTCCCGATGTAAACATATTTCAAACCAACATCGTTAGCAATTCGAATAGCCTTCTCTAAAGTTTTTATCGGTGTATGTGGCAAGGAATTTAATTTATAGTCAGGTCGAAAAGCGGAGAAATGGAGAGGGATCAATGGACTAAGGTTTTCAGAAATCCATTCACACATCTCACGTATCATGGAATCGGAATCATTCTTTGTAGGTATTACAAGATTAGTAAGTTCTAGATGGACTCCATGCTTGTAGAATATTTCACATGTCCTCAAAACAGGTTTCCAGGAAGGTGAGCCACATATTTCTTTGTAAAATTCTGAAGAAAATCCCTTAATATCGATGTTGGCAGCATCAATATGTGATGCAAGAGCTTCAGCCAATTTTCTTGTTATGTATCCATTATCAACAACTACCATTTTTATGTTGTGATCATGGGCTAGATTGGCAATATCTCGCACGTATTCAAAAGCAATCATTGGTTCGTTATAGGTTGAAGCAATTAATGTCATTTTTCTGGCTAAACATTCATTCACAATTTCTTCTGGAGAAATTTTAATAAGTTTAGATATATCACTCTTCTCTTTTTGCATTGAAATGTGCCAATTTTGACAATGTAGACAGCCAAGATTACATCCGTAAGACCCGAATGAAAGGATTTTTTTCCCAGGGTAAAAATGGTAGAGCGGTTTTTTTTCTATAGGATCTTCAGCTAATCTTCCATGTATTAGTCCATAAGTTCGGGGTTCAACTTTTATCCCTCTGCGCACTCGAGCTCCACACCAACCCACTTCATTATCTATGAGCTGGCATAGACGTGGACATGCTGTACACTGAAGTTTTCCTGATTTTAATTCCCTCTGAAAATCCCACAATTCTTGATCAAAACTCCTTTTCACCTTAAGACTAAGTTAATAGATCTGCAAGATTATAAAGGATATACCTGCCAGATTTCTTGACATTAGTTTTTTTTAATTTTCCATTTATGCAGCGCTATAAGTATCATTTGTTTCATGGAAAGTAATTAATCCCTTTTCCATCATACGTCCTATAGTTCTAGTTATAATAACTGGAGAAGTTCGTCCCTCTAATGACTTTTTGAGTTGATCCATTGTAATTCTACCTTTCCTCATTAATTCGGCTAGTATTTCTACCTCGGGAATATCTTCCGCTGATTCTTCTAAAAGAAATGAGAGAATTCCGTTCTCATCTTGAATTTGTCTTATTTCCTGAGTTAGGAGGGTATTTTCCTGTTTCTTTTGTTCAATTTCTTGTGTCAATTTTGATTCTAGATTTTGCATTTTTAATCCATAATCAGAAATGGAAATTTTAGTATTATCTACATCCAATTTTGCATTCTCAATCTCTTTCTTGATTGTTTCCGAATTCACCTGAACAGTCTGTAATTCTCTATCTATTTCACGAGTTCGTATTTCTCTGTTTTGTTCTTCTTCAATGACCTGCGCCTGTTTTTGCTTCAAGTTCTTAACTAAACTCTTCTTACTCTCAATATCATCTTTGAGTGAGGCCATTTTAGCTTCTTGTGCAGTTATGTCAGCATCAACAGCTTCTTTTTCCTTTATCAAAGTTTCAAGGTATTCCTGTGTGCTTTTTAGATCTTGTAGACGGGTGAAAATAAGCTGGGAAATATCATCTCTCAATCGATTTAGAGCCTCTTCGCTGCGGATATATTTCTCACGGATTGTATCTGTGTCCATTAATTATACCTCCTTCTCGAATAAATCTATCTTTGCGCTCACTTCAATGGTGTCAACAGCTGAATCAAATTCAAGAACATTTCGTTCAGCGAGTTTTTTCAAGATAGTTTTCAAAGATTCAGGGTCAATTCCAAGAGCAGATCGAATTTCAACCACTGTTGATTGGGGATTTGGCTTATTTGCTAAGAATCTTATCAAATTTACCTCTGGAGTTTGTAAATAAGACTGACTCAATATTCGTATTGCCTTAAATTTGTATGTAAGCATATCCTTGTCATTTTTTAAACGCTCACACTTTTCTTGAATTATTTGGATTTTAGATTCAAATTTTGGCTGTAATTCGTCATAGTTATCCTTTAAAGTAAGAAGTTCTTGTTTATCAGTTTTTAATATTGTTGATAATGATGATTTTTCAGATTCCAATCCTGTAAGGAGATTTTTATCAGTCGTTAATCGGGATTGATACTGAGAGAGTTTTTCATTATGTGAATTCAGGTTCGATTCATGTACAGAAATCTCTTTTTCGATCTCTGCCACTTCGTTTAATAAAGCCTGCTGATCGTTTGTTAAATCGGAAATTTCTCTAGTATGTTCATTCGACGTCCTTCTTAAGTCTCCAATATGTGTCCTTAATAACTCGAGCTCATTTATTAGAGATTTTAAATCGTCTCGTATTAATTGAACTCTGCTTTGGAATTTTGTAACCAATTCTTCCAGATTTAGTTCAATTTTTCGAATTTCTTCTGCAGATCTCGGACTTTCCATTGTAGGTTCCTCGGAATCTAATTCAGCAATTATTGTTGTTGTATATTGGTAGATGCGGGTGAGAGGTATAAAAAATATTCGAAAAAGGGTAAATTTCATTTCTGCGATTAGAGAATTTTAATGACTATATTCCCATATTAAGGCAAAATTTTTAGAGTTTTAGCAATATTTAGAAAGAATTCTTCCACTATTCGTTACTTCGAGACATATTTAATTTCATCACTAGTTGTGAATAAAATTATCCCTTGTGAATAAATTTATAAATCACTTCCTATTATTGTTAATCAAATAAATCCAGAAGTAAAGGAAGAGATGTGATATGCCTAACTCTACAGGAGATAATAATGCTGATGATGACCGCTTTCCAAGGCGGAGACGACGAAATGAAAACCCCTTTGATGACTTTATCAACCATTTCATGAATCAGTTTGGTGCGGGGTTTGATTTTGAAAATGTCTTCGATACAATGGACATGTTTATCGAAGATCTATTACGGCGATTTAACTTCATTTCCCCAAAAGGTGGCCTTAAAGATACTCCAGGATTTGTATGGGGATTTCGGATGACGAACGGTCCAGATGGGCGTCCCCATATCGAAAGGTTCGGTAATACTCCACAGAAAGTAGAATCTGGAAAAAGCCAATATAGAACTTCTCCCGAACGTGAACCACTTGTTGATGTTATTGAGGATACAGAAGTTCTACGGGTTATTGCTGAAATTCCAGGTGTAAAAAAGGAGAATGTAGACCTATCTGCCACAGAAAAAAGTCTATTAATACAAGCCGAGTCAGATGATCACCGTCGGAAGTATTATAAAGAAGTCGATCTTCCTTGTACAATTGTTCCTGAATCTGCAACTGCTAAATTTAAAAATGGAGTTCTTGAGGTTGAACTGACCAAAGAAGAGTGTTTAGAACAATCTGGTACCAAAATTAATGTCGCTTAGTGCAATCTATGCAACTTTGACTGGAGATAAAGAAAAGTGAAATCTGATGAATACCAGCTTAAAGTTGCTGAAGCACAATACCGTGATGTAGGAAAAGGAATTGCCCGTATTGCTAAAAGAATTATGAGTCAACTTAGTTTACAATCTGGAGATGTAATTGAAGTAGAGGGAAAGAATTCGTTAAAAACTTCAGCAATTGTATGGCCAACCTATACTAGTGTTGAATCACTGGATAACATCCTAATTGATCGAATTACTAGACAGAATGCAGGTGTTCATTTAGATGATAATGTAACTATTCGGAAAGCCGTAACCCTTACTGCGACTGCAGTTACGCTACTTTCTACCTCAACAAATACAATTGGAAATGCCAAAGCATTTTTCAATCAGAAATTGCAAGGACGAGCGCTTTCAATTGGTGATCAAATGCGGTTTGGCTCTATGGACAATATCTTTGAGTATAAAGTTGTAGAGGTCCAGCCAGACAGTGAATCAGTCGTAGTGAACAAAGAAACAGAAATTATAATCGACTCGAAAGAATCAACTTCTCTTAAGGAACAAACAGAAAGCGAAGCAATTCCACGGGTCTCCTATGAGGATATTGGAGGATTAGATGAAACAATCAAAAATCTAAGAGAAATGGTTGAACTACCCATGCGTTATCCCGAGCTTTTTCAACGCTTGGGAGTAAATCCTCCGAAAGGTGTTCTATTACACGGACCACCTGGCACTGGAAAAACATTACTAGCAAAAGCAGTTGCTAGTGAATCAGCTTCTCATTTTATGCATGTTTCTGGGCCAGAAATCATGTCAAAATTCTACGGAGAGAGTGAACAGAAAATCAGAGAAATATTTGATGAAGCAGCAAAGAATGAACCAAGTATCATATTTATTGATGAAATTGATAGTATTGCACCTAAGAGGGATGATCAAGGTTCAGGAGAAGTAGAACGTCGTGTTGTTTCACAGATGTTATCTTTAATGGATGGTTTAAGTGGGAGAGGTGAAACGATAGTTATCGGAGCAACTAATAGACCAAATTCAATTGATCCTGCATTACGGCGCCCTGGACGATTTGACAGGGAGATCGAGATTCCAGTTCCAACATCCGAGGCTAGAAAAGTTATTCTCGAAATACAAACAAGATATATGCCATTGGCTGAAGATGTCGATATGAGTAAGATTGTTGAACACACTAAAGGATTTGTTGGCGCCGATCTTTCTTCTTTAACGAAAGAAGCCGGAATGAAAGCGATAAGACGTCTGTTCCCAAAAATTGTATGGGGAGAATCGATTTCCGTAGAATTATTGAATCAAATTTCTGTAACTGCTGAAGATTTTGAAAATGCCCTAAGGGGGATAAAACCGAGTGCACTGCGAGAAGTTCTTATAGATATTCCCACTGTAGCTTGGGATGATATAGGAGGATTAGATGAGGTAAAGCAACAATTACGTGAGGCAATTGAGTGGCCAACAATTTTTCCCTCATTATATAGGTACATGGGAAGTGAACCACCCCGAGGAATATTACTAACAGGCTCACCAGGTACAGGAAAAACTTTGTTAGTAAAAGCAGTTGCCAATCAATCATCAAGAAATTTTATTTCTATTAAGGGTGCTGAAATCCATTCAAAATGGATTGGAGAGAGCGAACGAACAATTCAAGAAATATTTCGGAAAGCGAGATTGACTACTCCATGCATAGTATTTTTTGACGAAATAGATACGATTTTCCCTGTCCGAAATGAATCTAATCCCAGCTCTGAAAGATTAGTTACCACCCTACTTACTGAAATGGATGGATTGGAAGAAATTGTGGATATAATTGTTATTGGTGCAACCAACCGTCCTGATATGATAGATCCTGCAGTTTTACGACCAGGTAGGTTCGATCATATCATTACGCTGCCATTACCCGATTCTGTTGCGAGAGGAAAAATCCTACAGATTCATATTAAGAACAAACCATTAGACTCTAAAATATCTATAGATTCTCTAGCAGAAATTACAGATGGTTTTAGTGGAGCTGATTTGAAAGGCGTTGTGAATTTAGCTTCTTCTTATGCTACTTCACGATTTTTATCTCAAATCAAGGAGAAAAATCAAATACCTACTGATATAGAAATTCAAAATTTAACTGAAACAAAAAAACCAAAAATAAGAATGGATGATTTTGAGAAAGCAGTAAGCACTATTCGTACATCTTCGAAACATCGTTAAGGTGATATTTTATGAAACTATTTATGGACGTGATTTAATGCATCTTGAGAAATTAACCGAAGAAATTGAGGAATGGTTAGAAAAGGCCGATGAAGAAGAAACTTTAAGGTTTCTAGGAAGAACCATACCAGATAACACTGAAGGGATTATAATTTTAGAGTTATTAGGATATTATGGAGCAGTTGCACAAACCGTCACAAAAGAATTACAAACACTTAGTCAAAAGAGCTTAAAACTGGCTGGTGCCTTTTCTAGTTACTTCAATGAAATGATTCAACTTATTGATGAAGATATCCTTCTCCCAATTTCATTGGTTCAGGTCAAAATCGGATCCAACCGTTTTATTCTCACAACTAGCAGTTTTGCAATTCCTGATGTAATCAGTTATCAGCTTGCCGATGAATTATGGTCTTTTTACTTAAAATTAAACCCTTCAAGAATTATCATAATTGATGGGGTGCATAATTTTCGTCGTGATGCATCATCAGTCCCACAAGTCCATCAGGTGAATTCATCAAAATCAGGGGTAGAGTTTAAAGAAAATATTGATTCCGATTTCACAATGATGGGACAGGCAGCCAGCTCTTTTCTGACATATTATTCGAATGTTGAAAATATACCAATTGAATTGCTTACTGTTGATTCTTTCGCTGATTATGATCCTGTTTCTGCATTAGAATTGTTAAAAGTATTTACACACGATTTTAAAATTGAGCATGATTTTTCAAATCTTTTGAAGGAAGTTTCCAGCTTTAAAGACACATTTCAGGCTTCCAAAGAAAGAATTCCTGAAGATAAGAGTATTCTACATACTGATTCCCAATTCTTTGTCTAAGAGGTTAAGCAAATGAGTAATAATCCAAATGATGAGATAGAATTAATTCTAAAGATCCTCTCATATCAGATAGAAAGTAACAAATCCTTAAACTATCAAGGAATTGATAAAATTTTACATTTACTCTCAAATCGCACGAGGAGACGAATGCTAGTAGAATTGGCTCAAAAGGAAGGATTCGTTAATGATCTTGTTAAACGATTAAACGATCATCCCCAATCCATCATAAGACATCTTGATGTTCTAAAGAAGCAAAATCTTGTCGTAGGAAAAGAACGACCTGGAGAAGGTCCAGGAAGACCTCGGCTATATTACACACTTTTTCCCGGAGTGGCAAAGTTTATTCAGAAATCAGAAACTGATGAAGTAAGAGGTAATCAATCTCATATCTGTAGTAGCTTTCCACGCTTAAACACTATTAAACAACTACTTGATAAGCGAATTTCACATTCAGAACAAAGAAAAATCGTTTCTGAAGTTGAAACGATAAAAACAGAACATGAAATTGCACTTGAAGTTTGTAACGAAATACTTGCTACGATGAAGAAACGGGTCACAAAAATTAAAGTAGAATGAGAGAAGTATTAATATGCAACATTTCTCTCAAAATCGTGTTCAATCCGAGATTAGCTCTAGAACTCTTGTTCTCTTCGATTCTCTTGAGAAAGCTGTTGCTTCTTTACTAAATTTTTTTGATTCTCTTGTTAATTCAAATCAAATATCCATCAGGGGTGTAATCATTGGAGAAGAGTCATTATTTCAAGACAGGATTTTTGGTAGAATAGTTAAAAAAGCAAAATA
The DNA here is from genome assembly GCA_003144275.1 of Candidatus Heimdallarchaeota archaeon B3_Heim. Taxonomy (GTDB): domain Archaea; phylum Asgardarchaeota; class Heimdallarchaeia; order Hodarchaeales; family Hodarchaeaceae; genus Hodarchaeum. The sequence goes on along the minus strand of NJBF01000001.1, from coordinate 102,281 downwards.
TTTTCCTAGTGTGAAGAAGTATTATCTTAGAGAAGTCAGCTCTTTACTTGGATTAACACATGATTTCATAGTTATTGACCTCAGACAGAAATTTGATCCAAATAAATTGATTTTATTGAGTGAAACAGTACTTGGGGGAGGAATAATCATACTAATTGGAGAAAAATATGATCTGTGGATTAAAACTGTGAATAAACACCGATTCATTCATTCAAAAAGGTCAAATTTACTAAAAAGATTTCTTCAAGGGATTAAGGCCAGTACTAACTGTATTACGGCTGTTAATGAGGAAAAAGATCTTTATCCTCATTATAATCCAATTTCAATGACGAAAATTCTTTCAGAAGAACTCCTAAAAATCCCAGTTTCAGTTAGTCAGTACAATTTAATCCTCTCTCTTGCTAAAGAATTTGGAGAGAAAAGTAATTCAAGTAAGATAAGCGTAGTTGTTGCTGATCGTGGAAGAGGAAAATCCGCTGCTACAGGTCTAGCCATAGCTTACACATTAATTAACTTTAAATCACAAAAGTATCGGGTCACAATTACTGCTCAGACTGTCTCCCAAACCCAAAGCGTTTTCTTATTTCTGTCTTTAGGCTTAGAAAAGAATGACCAAGAATTTCATATCCAGAAATCAGGTGATCAAATAGTAGGGATATATCTTACTAAGGGGAGCAAGATAGAATATCGTAATCCAGAAGAAATTTCAAAGGATATAAAAACAGATATCTTAATTGTTGATGAAGCTGCCGCTTTTCCACAAGAGAAACTAACTGAATTTCTTTTTAGTAAGAATAAAAAGATTCTAATATCAACCATTCACGGTTATGAGGGTACTGGAAGGAGTTTCCAACACAAAATCTTGAATATGATAAAGAAACGACCCCGTTTTAAGCATCAAGTATATACACTTACTAACCCAATTCGTTATGCTGAAGGTGATTCAATTGAAGAACTCTTGAAAAACACATTCCTCTTACAGGTGGAGAAGCCATCAATTGAAATAGATGAATTCAATAATCTAAATAACAACGCTAAATTATTAACCCTCGATGAGCCTTCAGAATTGTTTTCTGAAAGAAATTTTAAATTACTAAGAGAAGTAATGGGATTGTTAATTTATTCTCATTATAGAAATCAACCTAATGATCTGTTATTGATTGCAGATTCATATCGACATTTTCTTGCATATCTTACTGGTTCAATCCAGGATAGACATAATTCTATTCTTCTAGCATGTCAACTAGCCAAAGAGGGAGCTTTACCTGATAATACTGTTTCAAAAATTGATGAAGGCCAGTTTATTGAAGGAGATCTTATTCCAGCAATCGGAATTCGATATTTTTCTCCTGATTTTGCGAAACTTAAGGGTTTAAGAATTGTTAGAATCGCCACACATCCTGAATTAAAAAATAAAGGTTTAGGGAGAATGGCAATCGAGAGAATTCTCAAACAATATAATACACTTGATTGGATCGGGGTGAGTTTTGGAGCAACAGTCAAACTTCTAAAATTCTGGAAGAAGTTTGGATTCAAAATTATTCATATTCGACCAATAAAATCTCCTGAGACTTCGGAATGGAATATTGTTCTTGTTAAATCACTTTCGGATCAAGCACAAGTACATATTGAACAAACTTCTCGTGATTTCTTCTTTCAGTTTATTCATTTATTGAAACAGTCTTTATTTGAGCTAAAGCCTGAATTGGTACTTCTAATTATGCAGTCGTGTGTTTCAATTCCAGACTACCAGGTTAGAATTACCCAGAGCGGAAATTACAGATTGAAAAAATATAATGCAGGATATCTGAATTTTTTATTAGCTGTGGACGTACTGCAAGAGTTAGCAATTGCGTATTTTGTAACACCTTTAGATATCAAGTTAAGTTCATCTCAAGAAATGCTATTGATTTCTAGAATTCTTCAAGGAAGAACTTGGGGCCAAACCTTGGGAAAAACAGGATTAAAGTGGAAAGAAGCCAACGGTCTATTGATCAAAGCCATAAAGAAGATTTCAGGAGCCATTTGAAGGGGCTTATAATTAAATTGGCATGACTAAATTTGTCAAACAATGCAGTAAAACCGCATTCTGGACAGGATGAGTCACACATCCACTATCCGGAAAAAACCAATTCAACTAATGAATTAGTTTTCGAGGGAATACTTGTTACTAGGGGGATGGCATTCTCTCTTGATTCTTCGAATTTCTGAAACCACTGATCTTCCCTCCCTCACCTTTGACGGGTAAATCGTCTAACCTAGTTACGAGGGAGGTATTCCAGAAACACTGAGCTATATTTTGTTCATCACCTCTGATTCTTAAGGATTTGAGGGGATGAGGCCTTTCAAGGTTTTCAAAGAGAGAGTGCGGTGAAAATGAGAATATTCTTTTGTCGGACAAATTTGATCAGATTAAATTTCCTTTTTCTCTAGCAAATGATCAAGTGAGATTATCTTATCACTGGGATTTTCTTCATCTATTCCTGACTTCCGTGGAATAATGGTTATTCTATTATTAAAGGTTTTAGCTCGATGTTTGTCTATCTGAATGATACTGCAAAATAAACTCATAGAACAATTGGTATAGGTTTTGAAGTTAGAACCATTTATAGCTACCAATTTCCCTTTCTCACATTGGCATATAATGTCACAAGATGCTTGAATGTCCTGTTTTGATGTTTTTGTAAGCTGATTGAAGAATGTTTGCCAAGAAGACATAATTTTTTCCTTCTATTCTTTGACAAATAGAAATCTCCAATTTTAGAATTAATAGAAGCATGTCTTCCAGATATCATGACTGAATGCCTCATTGTACAAATCCCAAAGAAAATGCTGAATACAAACGAGAGCTCCCTATTTCTATCGAAATAGTTCGGTTAACTTTTTTATTCACGTTTAGAAATACAGTCATGCTAGGATTTCGTCCGCAAACATAGGAACTGGAATCACATATTCCGAAACAGAAAAATCTTAAAAATTTGAAAGTAAATAATTATACAAAGCACCACATCTAGGTTGTTAGGTCTTTCAGTGAACGATACGTTGTAGAAAATTGTCAAGACCTTTGAAATCAGGCATCTGGATAAATTGACTAATCTTCTCGGTGGTAATTTTCGTAAATGGATACATTAATATATCTAATTATAATTGGGGTCGTAATAATATTTTTACGTAAGATTTGGGGCTCTAAAGGTAAACGAGTGCAAAATGCAATCAATTTAGAAGAGCAAGGAAGATATCTAGACGCTTTGGAAATATATTCAAAAATTTCGATACGTCAGGCAGCAGATATGGTAATGCGAACACCAGAAGCTTCTCAAATTTTAGCGCTCAGAAGTATGGAAAGAAAATTTACTCCTCGAAACATCGAAAGAGCCTTTCTTAATCTGGCTCGGATTTATGGAGCAAAGAACGATCCTCACAAATCCTCTAAAGCATATATTTTTGCCAGAAAACCTTTTGCAGCAGCAAAAGTCTATATCGATATTGGAGGAACTGATTTTATTCCAGCAGCAATCCAAGTTATTGATCAAAACTCACAGTTTATCCATGATCGTGACCAAGCAATAAGGAATTTAGCTCGGCATGCTTATTCCAATCAAAAGTTCATTGAGGCTTCAGAGCTTCTTAGAGCAATGGGAGCTGAAGAGGAAGCAAATACTGTGCTGATTGCAGCCGCTTCAGAATTAAAAAAGCAGGGTTTTGACTCATTAGCCAAAGAATATCTTTCTACAACGAGTCATCCAAAAAAAGCATTAAATCGATATATTCGTGATATTCAAAAAAGCTTCGCAAGCGGAGACATTGAACAAGTTAGACGTTCCTTAAGTATCACAAATGGACTATTAAGTACTTTAACCGAGGAAAACGAGGGAGAAACTGAAAACGAAAATCAAAAAATAAGAGAGAGAATACAAGAATTTGATAGACGATTGAAGGTTTTGGATTCGGCTAGAGATCTCTTAAGAAAGAAAAATCTCAATCAATCTGTAGCTCTCTATGAAGAACTTGTCGAAAGCTTTGGTGATGAAGTACCTGGATTTGTATACGCAGAGGCTGCTTTGGCTAATGAGGAACATAATCCTACCTACTCAGCTTCTCTTTATCGACAAGCTGCAGAACTAGTGAAATCAAAGCAAGCTGCAAAATCATTCCAAGTTCGTGCGAAGAATATCGAAGCTGTTTTATCTGGCGGTTCGACTTCCCTATCAGCTGAATCTGTTTATCCTACTGATCAAAGAGTTGAGGAGAACTGTTCAGTATGTCGAACGAAAGTTACTGACATAACTAGATTAGTAAGGTGTCCTGAGTGTGGATCACCCGCACATTATTCACACCTTGCAGAATGGCTGAAAATTCGTGGGTTTTGTCCAATTTGCAAAAAGAAAATCAAGATTAAGAACCCCAAACGAAAATTCTAGCCTAGTTTCGAGATTTCACTTACTTATATCGAGAGTAGCATGATAATCTCGGGCATAGAGGAGACGCTGAAATGCCGAAATATTCGAGGCAATACCAATTATCAAGACAATAATTGAAAGAATGCCAAAATTGGTGAAAGACCAGAGACCTGAGAAGATATTTTCGATGATTAGAATCTCTAAAAGGCAGCCAATGGCTAAAAGTGTTAATTTCTCTTTTCTTTCAAAGATACCTTTGGTAGAATCCATATTTAAGCCACCACGAAGTTCTGCAGTCGAACGCACATAGCTTGCAAGGATCATTCCTTCAAAGCAAAAAAATACCAATTCTGGGGTAACATATCCTCCAATCATAATACCCAACAAAAAGAAAAATTCTGAAAGTCTATCTAAAGTCCGATCTAATAATGCCCCAAAGTGGCCGGCAATCCCCTTAGCTCTTGCTAGACTTCCATCCATCATATCTAATAATGAAGAAACACCAAGCATAAAAGTACCAACTAACAATCCTAAGCTTGCTCCTATCAAAGGTCCCAAAGAATACGCAATACAACTACAAATACTAACTCCAACACTCAAGATGGAAATCATGTTTGGAGTTATCCAAGTGTTCGCTAAGAACTTACCAAATGGGGCGAAAACAGCCTCATATTTCTTTCGTAAACCTTTTTTGGGGATGGAATTCGACACGTGATATTCACACTTATCCACAGTATCTAATAATCGAATCTCTTAGAATTTTTAGTAAGTGATAAATTTTTTGCGTCATAGATATATAATGAGGGTTGTTCATTTTTTACATTGGAAACCATCAAAAAACTATTTGTTGTCAGTGACCCTGGTGGAGAATTATCTTGAATCAATTAAAAGACTATCTAAGTGATTTTATTCATCAAAATCTTAGTATTGAAGAGGTAGGTATCCTTTACAGCGGGGGAATCGACTCCTCAATTATAATAAAGATTCTAATTGAAGAAATAGGTATAAATAGAATAAAACCAGTCACAGTTGGAGTTAAAGAAAGCCATGATGTCCAGAATGCCTTGAATGGGGGTCGAGAATTAGGATTTGAACTTAATGTCTGTTTGTTAGACTCTTCTTTAGTTAATTCGGCAATTGAAAGAATTTTTAAGATGAATGTGGTTTCTGATGTAGGGAAGCTAGCTATTGCGATTCCCTTATTTGTGGGTATGAAGTTTTTATCTCAGAAGAATGTCAGAGTTGTTTTTCTAGGGCAGGGAGCAGATGAACTTTTTGGAGGATACAAGAAGTACGCTGAGCTGTACAGAGAGTCTAAGGAAGCAGAAGTAAGTAAAATGATGCATAATGATTTACTTTCACTTGTCACTGATCAGATGATAATGGAGAAACAGATTGCAAAATACATTGGAATAACTTTAGTATATCCTTTTCTTTCCCCCACCGTGATTAAATTTGCGCAATCTATACCAATAAGGAAACATATTATAGGAAATAAAGATCAACCAATACGAAAAGCTCTTCTTAGGAATTTGGCTGAAAATCTTGGACTATCGGCAAAAATTTCCAATCAACCTAAAAAAGCACTTCAATATGGGTCAGGAACTGTAAAACTCTTAAGGAAAATTGCAAAAGAAGCTGGTTATTCAAATTTACCTCTTTGGTTTGAAAGTATTTCATGAACTCGATTTTTCATGACTAAATTTGTCAGACAACTATTTGGCAAATAGTTCTGGACAGGATGGTTGAAGAAGTAAGAGAGAGAGGCTTTTTAAGATTGTAAGAGAGAGAGGTCAGCGAATACGAGAAATATTGCCTTGTCGGACAAAAATGATCATGTAAGGCAACAATCGATTCATTATCCACATGAATAATAAATGTGGTCATCGTATTACTAATCATGAAGTTTTTCTTCTTAATTCGATCTATTGCTTGTTTAATTTCCTTAGAAGTATGACGGATTGAAAAATGAATGGGTAAAAGGAGAAATAAATCTTTGAAGTCTACTAATGCCTCAACTAATGATTGAAGGTCAGTGTGTAGGTCAAGATGATAACTATCATCATAATCTAAATAAGTCGTTTCATGAATGATCACGTTACAATCGGAAAAAAAATCAAGAATTTTAGGATTAAGTGCAGTATCTCCGGAATATCCAAGAATAACCTTTATATCCCGAAAAATATCTGATCGTTTGATGGAGTTTCCTTCAATTTGTATAGGGTAGTTACTTTCCTCAATTTGTCTGAGAGTTGAATTGAAGGGTATTCCTAATTGTTGAGCTTTTTTCACATCAAGTTTCACTTTGTTAAAAGAAATTTTATAAGCAACAGATCCTTGTGGAAGATGAAAATTATGTTCACAGCTAAGAGTGTATCCTGATTCTGGAGTAATTATTTCTCCAACCTCAATCACTTTAATCTTCAAAACTTTAGTTATAATAGATCCTACTTCTATAGCAAGGAACCTATATAGAAATTCATCATCTAGGAGTGGAAAACTTGAGTCATCAAGCGAGAATGCCTGTTTCATGCGTTGTTGTAAAGGAATTGTGGAACCTTTAGGTATTACAAGATTTAATGGCTCAGTTTCTCGTTTTTCTCTTTCTAGTAGCATAATGCGATGTAAAATGTGAGGGAGTCCCCCCCAATGATCAAAATGAAGATGAGAAAGGATAATATGTGAGATCTTACCGAAAGTTGGCCTACCTAGAGCCTCAAGTTCACTGCTTTTTGTAGTTTCAATTACTTTTAGCCAATTCTTCTGGAACCTATGGAAAGACTGAACGATTTCTGAAGGACATTCAAATAAAAATTTATTGTCAACCAAAAATGACGTCGTGGCATTATTTGCAGTCGGTACTGTTCCCCTTGATCCTATCACACCAATGATCATTTTTTGTGAACACACCTTATGGTTCAAAAGAAGTAATCGTGGCAAGATTTAGGTCTTATCATCACTAGGGACATATATCTTGCAGAAAAATAGACGAGGGATTATCCTTTCCTTCTTCGTTCTTTACGTTTTCTTTTTCTCAGCCGTTTTTTCTTCCATTTTTCTCTCAAAATACTTCACACTACTTGGTATTTCATTATATGCTATTTCAAATTATTAGGCACTGCTTGATAAAATCTCCTCAATCCATGTTTTAAATTTAGCTTTTGGAGCTGCGCCAGCTCGTTGCGCTACTCGCTCACCTGATTTAAACATGATAAAAGTAGGTACAGAAAAAATTCGATATCTACCAGATGCTTGTTGGTTGTGATCAGTGTTAATTTTAAGAAATACAACCTTTTTTGCATATTCGTGGCTTAATTCTTCGTACACTGGAGCCATTACCTGACAAGGTCTGCACCATGCATCAGCAGAAAAATCTACTAAGACAGGTAGAGGAGAGGATTGAATAATCTTATCAATATTTGAATCGTCAACGTGAGTGACTCCATTTTGATTCACTTCATTGAAGAAAGATGCGTCTTTTTTTAAAGATGAAGCCTTCCTTTTCAAAATCTCTTGAAGTTCAGGATCAAACTCAGTCAATATATCTGCCATTCTCCTATCTGATTGACGTATTTGTCACCATGTTCTTAGAACACTCTATTCTACCCGAGAAATAGAAGTTTTAAAAGGATTTCAGAAAACTTCAGTTTGAAATGAACTTATTATCGACAGGATCATTCCAAATAAAATCTATTTCTAAGATTCTTTACTTTACTAATAAATAAACGGCTTTATATTGATTATAATGACCTTATTAACCTACTATTAACCATTTGTAACAGTTTAACAAGTTTAGTCCTATAGACATCTTTCACAAAGAAAAAAAATCCTTTACCAGAATTTTTTCCACTTCATTAGATAGATTTTATGAATGTGTTTTTTTATACTTATCAAAATGATTGATAAGCTAACTCCTAGTCTTTCTATATTGACACTATATCACCCCTTATTACCTTTCCTTATGTCGGAGGATTCCACATAAAAATTCTAATCGGCATTCCACTGCACAATGAACAGGCATATCTCCATGAATGTTTAGTCTCTCTCTATAAGTTTTTACATTCAGAGTGTCAAAATTACGAGGTAGATGTTCTTATCGCTGATGATGGAAGTACAGATCAATCCCGTGAAATATACGAAGAGCTTTCATTGAGCTATCGACTAAAAACCGTTCGCCATGAGCGAGGGCCACTAGGATATGGAAACACAATCCTCACTTTGTTTAAGGAAGCAAAGAAAGGGTATGATGTGTTAATTACATTCGATGCTGATTTACAGCATGCTCCTTTCACCATTAAAGAGATAATTGACAAATTGGCAACAAATTCAGAACTTGATCTAATTTCAACAAGTAGGTATTTGACGTACAGGTTCTGGAAAGATAATACTAAAGTTCCTGTAGATAGATATGTTACGAATATGTTTCTCACTAGAACAATAAACGAAATATTTGATATTCAGATAACTGATGCTTTTTGTGGGTTAAAAGGATATAGAGTCCGAAGTCTTCCTTCAAAAATGGATCACGCTGGCTATTCCTTTCCTTTAGTATTTTGGCATTATGTTCATCAGAATGGTATTATTATCGAGGAAATCGAAACACCGATCATCTATCGGATCGATAGACGATCTAGGGGGGAATGGAAGACACGAACCAATGATTATTTTCAGAAATTAGAGTCATTAGTCAAAACAGAGAATCAGAAAGAGATAGTAAGAAATTATCAAAAGAATACCCTAGTACAAATCACTGAGATCATCGATCATTACACGGATTTTCCTATCTACACTTTTACAGACTTCTTTAAGATGAAATGGTTAGATCAGAATTCTTAAAGATGTATAGCGAATTAGAGCTGCTGGTGGGACTTGAACCCACGGCCAACAGATATCTCGGAGTTATCATGATCTTCTATGAATCTTACGAGTCTGTCGCTCTACCAACTAAGCCACAGCAGCTTTTAAACCCGAACCATAACAAAGGAGTGATTCTAATCTTCAGTTATGACTGTTTCATCCATTCTTAATAAATAATCATTCATGAAAATGGTAAATAGAGATAGACTGAATCATCTGGAGACGATCTTAAAACACTAAAAGAGAATAGATACTCACGAGATAAGGAAATATCAAAGAATTTTTGAATAACTTCCTCCTATTCTAAGAATAATTTACAGATAGCTATTTTTGGGCTTGAGTTAATATTTATTTTTTGTAAGATAGTAAAATTAAGGTGTTTTTAACTGATCCGATGAATTAATAGGGGAATTAATACTCTTCCCTTATAAGATCTATTTATCAATCTCAGGGGCTTATTTCGACACTTCTAATTTGATTTAGCTATTTTGTCAGTTAGAAAGTTATATGAATTATACTTAAAAAAGGCCATACTTGAATTTAGGCAGAATTTAAGGCACCCATCCGTTCATGCAAAGATTTGTGTACATTTTCTGCTTATATCTCAAAAGATGCGTATTCTAACTAGAGGAATGAATATAGATGGCTGCGATTGAAGTTGGTAGAGTTATTGTAAAGACCGCCGGACGCGAGGCGCTAATGAAAGCAGTGATCGTTGATTTAGTTGATCAAAACTTTGTTTTGATTTCCGGTGGTGGTGTATCCGCTGTTAAACGACGTCGCTGTAATATAAAGCACATTCGTCCCTTAGATACAATTATTAGTATCAAACGGGGAGCAAAAGATGATGCAATACAAAAAGCGCTTGAAAAAGCGGATCTCCTTGAAACGATTAAAGAACCTATACAGATTACTGTCTGAATCTTCTTTTTCCATATTTGGGGTCTTTTTATGACTTCCCCTTTTTTTGTAAAGGTTGCAAATTACCATACAAGTCCTGATTATGGTCTGTCTCCAGAAAAACGGAGTATTGCAGAACTTCTAAAACTAGGGATAATAAATCTTGATAAACCTGCGAATCCCACCTCTCATGAAGTTACAGCGTGGGTAAAACATATCCTAGGGATTAAAAGGGCCGGTCATGGTGGTACACTTGATCCTGCCGTCACAGGATGCTTACCTATCGCCCTTGGTCGCGCAACTCGATCACTTCAAGTATTACTACCTGCAGGTAAGCAGTACATTTGCATTATGAAACTTCATGAACCTAGAACACAGAATGAGGTAGAAAAAGTACTTGAAATATTTCGAGGGAAAATTTATCAAACTCCTCCACTTAGAAGTAATGTTAAAAGGCAATTACGCGTAAGAAAGATCTATTCACTCGAGCTTGTTGAACATCTTGAATCTCAATATTCCTTACTGAGAATTAAATGTGAAGCAGGGACTTATATTCGTAAGCTTTGTCATGATATTGGGTTAATTCTAGGCACTGGGGCACATATGCATGAATTAAGACGTACTCATACAGGACCATTTACTGAAAATATGAGTAGAACTTTACAAGATTTGACTGATGCGTGGTATTATTATAATGAAAATGACGATGAAAGTCTAATTCGTGAAATAATTCAACCCATAGAAGCGATTTGTGTTCATTTACCTAAAATATTCATACGGGATTCAGCCGTTGATGCAATTTGTCACGGTGCCCAGCTAACTCTTCCTGGTATAATTCAGTTCACAAGAAATATTGATAAGAATTCTTTACTGGCGATCCTTACAATGAAAGGAGAACTAGTAGCTTTTGGAAGAAGTATATTGACAAGCAAAAAAATTGCGGATTTAAAAAATGGGATATGTGCGAAACCCATTGCTGTTTTTATGGAAAAAGAAACTTATCCCTCATCTTGGAAGAAAGTTTGAGTTCCGAGTTGAAAGAATTCCTGAGGAGAAAAATCTTCAGCTCAATTTCCTAACAGACTTGGAGAAAAAATACCTAACAGCTTTTTCTTACCTTATACACGACGTCCACGTCTTCCACCACGTTGTCTTGTACTATCGTGAGGGATGGGTGTTACTTCTTCAATTCGTGTGATTTGCAATCCGGAACGTGCAATGGCTCGTATAGCTGCTTGAGCACCTGGGCCAGGATTTCGTGCACCAGAACCTCCAGGGGCTCTAACTTTGACCACAATTTTCCTTATCCCTTTTTCTTTAGCAGCTCTAGCTATTTCATGTCCAACTTTCATTGCGGCATAAGGAGATGATTGGTTGCGATCTGCACGAACAACTTGTCCGCCAGAAGATTTAGCAATGGTTTCAGCGCCAGTCATATCAGTCAAAGTTATTATTGTATTATTATAAGAGCTTAAGATATGAGCAACTCCAGTAGAAGGATTTTTATTTGCTTTAGACATATTTAATAACCAACTTGTTCAAAAATGATTAATTTTCCTCCGAGGGGGGAGGTCTAACAGCTCTTGAAGCGGGTACACTCAAAGCTGGATGTGCAGAATCATTATAGGGAGAACTTGGAGAAAAAGTTATTGATTCTTCCTCACCACGTTTCACATGATAACTAGGAGCAGTAACTTTTCGGCCTTCAAGTGCAATGTGTCCATGGCAAATCATTTGTCGAGCTTGCCAAGGAGTATTCGCTAAACCGAGTTCGTGAACAATAGATTGTAATCTTCGTTTTAAAAATTGTTCTACATTCAGAGAAAGAACATCATCAGTCAATCCCTCTTCGTTTGCCATAATTCCCATACGAAATAATTTCTTAACTAGATTATTTCTTTCTGTTTCTCTTTGGGACTCTGGTAAAGCAAGAGATGCACGAGCTCTTGATCTATATTTGCGAAGAATTGTTTGAGCCTTCCAAATTTCTTTTTTATTTCTGAGCCCAAACCGCCCCATATACTGCATTTCTTCTTCAATACGTGTTTTATTGAATGGATGGCGAGGACCTTCAAGTTTTTTTCTTAATTTTCTAGGATCTCCCATTTTATTCACCTTATTGCTTTACTTTCTTTTTTGACACTCCTATCGTGGTTCCACCACGGCCAGAGGTTTTTGTTCTCTGTCCACGGACAGGGAGACCCAAGTAGTGTCGAATTCCTCTATAAGATCGGGTCTTTTTCTCTCGTTCAATATCAAGCCTAATTATATCAATTAAATCGTTACTTATTATATGCAAATCTTCACCTGATTCAATATCCTTCTGACGGTTTAACATCCATGCGGGGATATCGAAGGCGGAGCAATTTGTAATAACATCCTCTATTAACTGAACTTCGTCTTCAGTTAAGAACCCACATCGCATTTCAGGATCGATTTCAGCTTTATGGCAAATCTGAGTAGCAAGACGGTAGCCTACTCCACGTATCTTGGTAATAGCATGAGCTACAAGCCAATTTCCTGGACAATCGGCTCCTGCAATCCTTAATTGGTGATTATACTCCAAAATTCATTCCTACTAATATTTGTTTAATAATGAATAGTTTGAACATCAAACACTTTAAGGGGTTATCCGTTTTGCTATTCTCCTCTGGTTGAAAAGGAGTTTGAATACCCTATATTATGGTTACGAACATATCGCGATTTCATTAGATTGTGGCTTTTTGCGAGATTTGATGCAGGTGAACTCAACGGTTTCCTCCAACTTCTGAAAGGAGATTTTCAAATAGAAGATTTCCTAATAATTGCTGTAAATATCTTCAATTTATAATTATTACATCTAGATGGCTGAAATATTCAGAATTAAGCGCCGGGGGAGAGATTTGAACTCTCGAGCTCAAAGAGCACATGCTTTATAGTTGAAAGGATGAATCCTTATCATGATATTTCCAGGCATGCTTCCTGCCGGACTAGAATACCCCGGCTATTTAATTCGGGTTCTAATTAGTCCTTATTAGATTATATCGTTCTTATCATATCTTTTGATATCTGCATACTCTTAATATGCTTTTCTGGAGTTACTAAACTCTAGGATGAAGTTTTCCATCATTTTTCTGAAATTCTAATATTGTCTTTTGATCTTTTCTTGAAGTTTGATATATTTCCTAAAAAACCTCTGATAACATAAAAATCTAATTTATTAAAAGCCTTAATATTAGATCTATTTAATAATTTGGTCAAAAAACTATTTCCTTATGTTTAAAATTGTAATTTTATTAGTTATCTTGATAGTAGTTTTTGCGAGGATAATTCCTTGTCGGTATAAATCGAAAAATGCTTCATTTACTCAAGAAGGAGTCGAAATTCTTGAAATTATTCTAAATACTGACTTTTTGTCGGCAAAGCAACAATATTTGATATAAGACTAGACTTATATTAGTAGGTATTAGACTTATTCCTAAACAGATTTATCTGAACTTGTGATAAGGAGATTTATTTTTTGAGAGAAACATTTGTAAAAACGTCAAGAGGACTTCTCACACTTACAGTAATTGGTATTTTCAGCATTGTACTAGGTTTTTTCTACTATTCTGGCGTAGCTTCAGCAGATAGATTGCTGATAGGTCTAGATTATAAAATCTTATTTGCTTTCGGCTTTTACTTGACAATCATAACGGCTTTACCTTCATTGTCAGTGATGGATGCCAGAGGGAAAATGAGTGTAAAGAAGATATATCCTCATTTAATACTCTTATTCAGTATCAGTATTTTAGGCATTATTTATTCATTGTTAGTTTATGGTGGTTTTGTAACTGCGATTGACACAGAAATTACCATTTGGTTTGATTACTTCATTCTTTCTGGTGTAGTCTTCTGTGTGAGTTTATTACCACTATTATTTGGTGTTCGTGATCGTGAACGCTTATGGAATCTCAAATTTCTATATTTATCCCTAATAGCGATAGGATTGATTCTAGAAATAGCGTCTATGTTGGCATATGGCCATTACATCGATGATTTACTCACAGCGATACCACTAATTGGAGGTACTTCGTGGGATGTTCTATTTTTGAGTGGTGGTATATTCCTAATTTTAGGTGTTTTTCCCTCATTAATATCCGCTAGTCAACGTTTTCGAAGTTTTCTCGACAATACAAGGATACTCTGGCTAATTGGAGTTGTGATTGGATTTGTAATAGTTCTTCTTTCACTTCTTATTCGTATTGATATACTTGAATCAAGTTTGGTTCTTGATACTGAATGGTATGTGTTGTATTCATTTGGAAGCTTATTATTGCTCTCAACTGCGGCTTTTCTTTCCAGTTCGAGAAAATTTAGTGGTATTTTAGATAAATTAAAACTAGTTTGGTTCCTAACATTACTAATCGGATTTTTTATGGCATTAATGTCATTTATGCTTGTTTTATCATCATCTTCCCAAGTACAAGAATTGCTCAATTTGTCAAATCTAGACTATACTTTCTTGGGTTACTCGTGGGATGTAATGTTTATGTACGGAACAATGTTCTCATTAGTTTCAATGATTTTCATTACTTCAGTACTTTACTTCGAGACAGAAGAAGTTAGTGGGGATTTCCAGACATCAGATATTTCTACCGATTCTTTCCTTGATTTAAAAACTACTCCAACGGAAATGGTCACATATCTCGACATATTGAGTAAGAATGAAAGTAACCTAATAAACCAGTTCAAAGAAGCTTTAAGGGATGATAAGTTTCGACCTAGAGTGTATGAATCATTAGTAAAGCACTATGAAGGACGAATCAAATCTTACAAAACAAAAATTGGTAGCCTTCGAAAGGCAAAACCTGGGACTCCAGAAGCTGATAAGGTTGGTGCTCTATTTGATTCTGTATTGGGTGAAACACCTTCACCAAAAGCGATTCCAAAAGTGCCGTCAGTACAATCTCAACCTGTTGGCCTTCCAACCTCTCCTCCTCCCCCACCATCCACTCCTCCCGTGACTTCCCCCCCAATGCCTTCAGCAAGTGTTCCTCCCCCATCACCGACAGTACCTGAACCTGTAATGCCTACTGGACAAGCAAGTGATTCTCCTCTCGATTTGATCGCTGATGCAAGGTCCACCAGCATCGCAGAATTACGGGGTGAAATGCTGAAAGAACTCCGTCGTCTAAGAGAAATTTTCAAAGAAGAATAAGAATTAGAAAGGTGAGAGGGAAAACTTCTTTTTTCATTCTTTAAGATTCATTTCCAGTGTAAAGATAGGTTTTCATCTTTGAAAGCCTTCTGGAAGATTTCCCCAATTTCACTATTGGTTGCGAGCTTAATTTTTCCTGATTTAGATGTAGTGGCTGTAAAAAATTCGACAGGGGAGGAATCATCAGATTCTTGAAAAAAGAAACGAATTTCTCGGTTTTTAATTCGTTTAGGAAAACTAATGGTAATGGTACGTTTGTGAAAAGCAATATTTTGACGCGTTAGGCGGCCTAAACCAGTACTATGCAAGTTATGAGATTTATTCACATCAAGTTTAACATTGAGGATTCGTTCTAACTTCTTAATTGTGACTCCTTTTTGCCCAATCACAATAGGTATATCTTCTTTATGTGCGTGTATTTCGAAACGATGCCCATATCTATCTTTAGGAACAATTTCAACCGATTGGCTTGTATATTGTTCTACGATACTTTTTATCTCAGATAAACGTTCAGGTTTGACTTCTTTTGTAGTATAATCAGTATTTTGCAAAGGTATTACAACTGTTTGTTCTCCAAATGTGTACATTTCATATACTACACTTCCAGTTAAGAAATCTCTCACTTCAATTACTGGTCGAGCAAGGTCACTCTCAACTAACCCTGAAGGAACCTTTACCGTCATCTTTACGTCCAAAATGGTCTGTATTTGACCAGAATCGATATATATTATCGTATCAAGGACACTAGGAATTATTCCTAATTCAAGTTTCCCAATAAATCTTTGTATTGCATCTATCGCTGTACTGGAGTGAATAACTCCTATTAACCCAATTCCAGATAAACGTAGATCTGTGTACAAACGGAAATCGTCACGATCACGAATTTCATCAAAAATGGTATAATCTGGTCTAGATAATAACAGAATATCATGAATTTCGGAGTGGGTACCGAAGTTCTTTGAATATTGGGTAATTTCTACTTTGAGATCTAAATCTCTCGGAGATTCAATAGTCTTAATGATTTTTCCTTTATCAGAATAAAAAAGAGCTAAAGCACGTGTGAAAGTTGTTTTTCCTGCTCCAGGACTTCCTGCGACCAAAATCCCTTCTGCCTTTTCTTCAAGACGTTGGTTTAAACGGGATGAAAGGCCATACTCTTCTAACGACATTCGTTTCAATGGTCGAACGGCAGTAATTTCCCAACCATCAGAAAATGGAGGACGAGTTATTACAATCCGTCTGTCTTCATATTGGACAATGGTTGATGTTTTTCTGTCAATTTCAATAAAAGTATCTGGAAAGTAAGCTGCCTTCTCAAGAATCTCATCAGCATAATTAATAATTACTTCTTTCGTGATTATTTCGGAGGAGAATTGTATAAACTTAACGGTACCTGGTATGCCCTTCTTCACAAATACATTTGTCCCTTGTTTTATATGAATACTCATAGTTTCATTATCAAAGTACTGATCAATCTTCAATCGCTTATCATACTGTATTAGAGTTCTTGACTCAATAAATAGGGTTTTAACACCCATTGATTGAGCACTCAAATTTTGAATATTGTCAGAAGTAATCAGAGTTCCACCTTCCTTCCATGCCAATTCACGTATTAAGGCATCAATTTCCCCTAATTCGAATTGACGAGGTTTTCTTCCCCCCATGGTAAAAGAAATTTGTTTTTGTTCACATGTAGCTCTAATAGACTTTAATTGTTCCAGACCTATTAAACCAACTCTCTCTCCCAGATTCGCTTGATTTTCAAGTTCGGCAAGAAGCGCAATCGGAATGGTGATAGTAGAACCAGGCTCTATCCTGTCATCGACGAGTAGTTTTTTTAATCCTCCGTTTATGACCACAGAGGTATCAGGAACATAACGATTATCCTCAGATTCAAAAATAAATCTCCCATCCATTATTCTTCACCATTCTCACTATTGTTAGGAGGAGAAATTTCGTCCCTAAACTCATATTCTAAATTGTTATATTCTAGTTCTAGTTGGGAGGCTTGATAGTAAGTTACATCACCTAACCTGTCTATTACAGATAGCAATAACTTTTTTCTATCAATTTTTGCTTGTTTTACGATTTGATCAAGAAGGTCAAGATTAACATCTTCACCTTCAGGAATAGGATAAATAACTGTTTTACTCGCAGATTCCCCAGGTTTTCCCCCTCTTGAATATATTCTAAATGGTGCTGTAATCCGAGTTCCAATGCTTACCACATAACCACGATTTCGTAAATCCTTATACACCAAATAGCGACTCCAAAAATTTGGATTTAGATTTGTAAAATGAATAACTAGATCCTCAGATGCAATATTTTCATCAGATTCACTCAATTTTAAGACTATTCTCCCTCTATCAAGAAGCAATAAGATTTCTTCAGGATCTAAGCAGAGCGTATTATCTGATGTCCAATGACCAAAATACCCGTTTTCAAAAATCTCTGATGCTAATGGCTTTTCTACTACTAGTTGAGGCATTGACATGTCAAATGATAAGGATGGAGGCATATCGTCTTTGGCTGTTGGTTCTATGGTCAATTTTCCTAATTCCATGACTTGTTTATTTTTTCTAAATGAGAAATGTGATTTCAGACATAAATTCTGATCCTTTGATAATTTCTCTTCATTTCATACATATTGGGAATTATTTTTTAAAATAAATACAACCAAAGAATAAAAGATCTAAAGATCCAAATTATTAATTAGTCTGATAATTTTTAATCTGGATCTTTTTCTGAAAACAAGTGGAAAATTCAATTTTTTCTGGTTCTATTTTGTATTGTTATTGACCATTTACCTTCCAAGTGATTTTCTATCCTTAAATCCTAACAAGAAATAGAGTAAACAACACTTGGTAAAAACAAAAACAAAAAAACCCCAACGAAAAAGCAAGAAGTGGACGTGTATTAGTTTTTACAAACATATACGATCCTCAATTGAGGAAAATTCAAACTTATCAAGAGATAGGAGAGCGTAAACTTTGGGTCACAGAAAAAAACATGCACCACATAGAGGATCTCTGGGATATCGACGAAAGAAAACAACTCGTCACACATCTCGTATAAGAACTTGGACATCATCTACTGAGTCAAGATTATTAGGTTTTGCTGGTTACAAAGCTGGAATGACACATATTGCAATGATTAATACAGATCGACGATCTCCATATTATAAACAAGAGCAATTTGTTCCAGTAACTGTGATTGAAACACCTCCTATTGGCATTTTTAGTATTAGGACTTACTCTAAAGATCCCGTAACGGACCAAGTAAAAGTTCGTACCCAAATTTGGGGCGAGAAAATTGAAAAAGACCTTGGATTAAGATTGCAAGTCCCTAAAAGCAAGCAAAATAAAAAACAGGCTATCAGTTTGGAGAAGCAATCACTGAATGAAGTCGCTGAAGTTAGAGTACTCGCACACACACTCCCACGACAAGCAGGACTTGCTCAGAAAAAACCAGATATAATTGAAATTAAAGTTGGGGGTTCTGTTGCTGAAGCATTTGATTACGCAACAAAGATATTGGATCAAAAAATATCATTAGACGATGTGTACAATACGAGTGATTTCGTAGATGTGAATGCAGCTACAAAAGGGAAAGGATTTGCAGGGCCTGTTAAAAGACATGGTATTAAAATCTTACCTAGAAAAACTCGAAAAGGCCGAAGAGTTGTTGGGTGTATAGGACCATGGCATCCCGCTAGAGTTATGTGGACCGTACCTCGGGCTGGTCAATTAGGATATTTCACCAGAACTGAGTATAATAAGCAGATATTAAAAATTGGAGAAGATGGTGAGGAAGTTACACCTTCTAATGGATTTAAACGCTATGGCAGAGTATCTCGTCATTGTTTAATCCATGGAAGCGTTCCTGGTCCTGCAAAAAGATTGATACGATTAAGAGATCCAATAAGATTGAAACCTGTCGATATTGAGGATTTACAAATTACTTATATCAGCACTGCTGCGAAAAACTAGTGAAAGAATAAAGTTGGGTTTAATATATGAAATCTACAAAGGTACCAGTCTTTGACATTGAAGGAAAAGAAGTTGAAAAGATACAACTAGCTGAAGTTTTTCAAACGTCATTTCGTCCCGATTTAATAAAGAGAGCTGTCCTAGCAAGCCGTCGAAATAGACAGATTCCTTATGGTGTCGATCCTAGAGCTGGAAAACGTACGTCGGCAGAAAGCTGGGGAACAGGACGTGGTGCGGCTAGAGTTCCACGTGTAAAAGGTTCTCGAACTCACTCAGCAAGTCGTGCAGCTTTGATACCATTTGCAGTTGGTGGGAGACGTACCCATCCACCAGAAGCCAATCAAAATTTCTCTGAGAAAGTTAATAAGAAAGAGCGGAAATTAGCAAAAAATTCAGCTATCGCGGCTACATCTGATCCAGTCCTTGTTGAATCACGGGGACACATTATAGAGGAAGTAAATTATTTACCTCTCATCGTTACTGATGATCTTGAGTCATTAAAGAAAACCAAAGATGTTCATACAGCATTCAAAAGTTTAGGATTATCATACGATTTAGCAAAAGCAAAACGTAGAAATTCTCATGTACGTGCAGGAAAGGGTAAACGGCGTGGAAGAAAATATAAGAATGGTAAATCGGTGTTGTTAGTAGTAGCAAATGACAGTGGAATACTCCAAGCAGCTAGAAATATTGCTGGTGTTGATGTTGTATTTATTGATCAACTTAATACTGAACATCTTGCTCCTGGAACACATGCAGGACGACTTACAATATGGACGAAATCCGCTATTGATTACCTGAAAAAATTGGAGAACAACTAATTTAGTAAAACTAACAAACCCAGGTTGGAGTAAAATGAAATTCAATCATCCCCATGATATTATTAAATATCCGCTTATCACAGAATCTGCATTTAACAAAATGGATAACATCAACGAAAATGCTCTTGTTTTCATTGTTGATCGGCGTGCAACAAAACATCAAATCAAGAATGCTTTCGAATCACTCTATAAGGTCTCTGTAGTGAAAGTTAATACTCTTATTACACCACAAGGTACGAAAAAAGCATTCATTAAACTAGTGCCGGAGAATAGTGCTTTAGATCTCGCAACAGAAGTTGGAATTATTTAAGTAGGTGACATGATTGGGAAAAAGAATACTAGTACAAAGACGTGGACGTGGATCGCCAGTTTTTCGTGCATTGTCGCATAGAAGAAGAGGTAAAGCACGGTATTTACCTATCAAGGATAATGAATCAACAGGCAAAATTGAATTTACAATAGTCGATTTCATCCATGAGATGGGTCGAGGTCTTCCATTGATGCTCGTTCGATATGAAGATGGTGATGAATGCCTTCTTCCTGCACCAGAAGGAGTCCATGTGGGGCAAAAATGCGAACAAGGTGAAGACGCAGAGCTAGAAGTAGGAAATATTGTTCCAGCTCACAAAATTCCAGAGGGTATATGGATCTGTAATATAGAAATGCGACCTGGTGATGGAGGAGCACTTTGTCGCGCGTCAGGGACACACGGTCAAGTTCGTGGTCAATCTAAGTCAGGACCAACTATCCAACTACCTTCAAAATACTCAAGGCAAGTTCATAAGAATGCCCGCGCCATGATTGGGGTCATTTCTGCTGGTGGTAGACCTGATCGTCCGTTTTTAAAAGCTGGATTAAAGAGATCTTTTATGAGGGCAAAAGGCCACAAAGCGTTCCCTGTAGTGCGTGGAGTAGCCATGAATATTGTTTCACACCCCTTTGGTGGCGGTGCTCATCAGGGACCTGGACAACCTACAACAGTTTCTAGAAATGCTCCCCCAGGACGAAAAGTCGGTTTAATTGCCGCTCGTAGAACTGGTCCTAGGAGAGGAAGAATTAGAAGAGAATAAAAATAAGTTCTATCCAGATATTTTCTTCTTTACTTTTTTTAATCTTACAAAAGACTCTCTCTCACGTTCGGCTAATGTTAATCTAATCCATTTGACCGTAGCCTCGATCCTTGGAATTATTATGTAGTTCAGAGCGTTAACTCGTCTCTTAGTTTCAATAATTTCTTTTGCCAAACGTGAAATAGTTGATTGTACCTCTGATAATTGAATTATTGCTTGAAGACTTTCTTTGAACAAAAACAAATTTTCATCAAATTTGGCTGATGTTCGTTTCAACGAATAAGAGGCGATGTTTGTGTTTTCAGATTCAGGAACAACAAGATGAAACATAGGAACGGAAATACCCATTAAGCTTCGTTTTTTGCTCTCTAAATGGTAAACCTGTTTGAAATTTGAAACAACTCCTCTTAATTCGGTTGTTCCAATCTGTAGCTCCAATTTTCTGTACTCATCTTGGGCGAGTTTTGTTTTTTCAAGTGCTTTTTCTCTTCGCTCCTTATAGACATTTACTGACGTGAGAAGTTCCCCAGTTAAGGCCTCAAGTTTTTCACTAAGTAGTTTATATCCTTTTGTTGCTAGCTCCAATCTCTGATTAAGTTCAAGCAACTGCATACGAGTTGGTGTAATTCCTGGAATTATTTCTTCCGTACTCATTTAGATACCTCTAAATTGGCTGGGTTTTGAATTTTATTGCACAAAATATATTATTTGCTTCTTCTCTCTGGAAATTATGACTAATTCCCGAATGTCTTAGTTTAAGGAGATTTCGGAGTTACTCTTATCGTCTATTGAAACATTCTTTCACTATAGTGCGGGGGGTGAGATTTGAACTCACGAAAGTCTACACTAACAGATCTCTTCCTCTACTTCGTAAAGAGAGTAGACCTTGAGTCTGTCCCCGTTGACCTGGCTAGGGAACCCCCGCAGTATAGTCAGGATATTGTACACAATTTACATACGGGTTTAAATCAAATAAGAAGGAAATTTAAAGATTTCGGGAATGATATTCGATAGCAATTCATTGAATTAATCATTCTCTAGACGACTAAACATGATCATCATTGCTTCTTCTAGTCTCAAAGAACGTGTTCCATAATTATCTAAAATATTAACACAAGTGTCGAAGACATCACTTGTTTTTTTCCCTTCTGACTTCAGTATTTTTGGAATTCCACTGTAAGGTCCTCCAAAGGCAATTAGCAGATCTCTTTTGAGATCTAGCTTTCGTCTGAATGAAGAAAATCGTTCACACGTTCTGGATGTAGCAATTTTGTATTCAGATCTGTTTAATAAAACCTTACTTAATGGTTGTTGATACGAACTAACTGTATATCCCCAATATTCTTCTATTGGATGATTAGCTAATATAGAAGCTTTAAATTTTCCATTGGCTTTAATTATTTTTACTGTGACACGAACCGTTTTCTCTTTCAAGGATTTTTTCCATCCCTCGACCTCTAGGAGTTCTATACCACCTACATCAGCCACAACACGATTTTGATTCAAAAAAATGGCAGCTTCTCGAATTTCATTAGGTTTTAAGTCACGAGTTTTCGCATGATGAGGAATTGCTAAAGGGGAAAGTATTCCAACCGCCACAGTGTCTCGTGATAGGGGAAACAATCGTTTACGTAAATATTGGGGACATTCAATATATTCTAATATTCGTGTGATAATTCTTCTTTCACGATTCGCACGAGCGGGTGTTAATAGAGGGTTATGGTATATTAGGATATTCTGGACTTGAAAAATTGCTGCCATTCGGCTTAACTGAAAGAGCTTTTCAGTTTTAGAACGTATGTCGCTATTATCACTTACTGCGGAATCAGGTATAGCGATTGATCTACGAATAGGCATAATAAACCTCTAACTTCAGTAATTGTGATTTTTGGTTTGAGATGAAAGTAGATATTAGTACTGGTCAAATCTCACCATATTTAGTTAATTAGAAAAATCAACTTTTTATTTTGTCATACCCGTGAACATACGCTCGAATTATATCCCGAGTATTGATTATTCCTAAGATTTCGCCACTTACATTTACCACAGGCATCTGATCAAGATTTTTCTGAACCATTTTCTTAGTAACTTCATGAATAGTGGTTCCAGTATAACATACTTCGACATTTCTTTCCATAATATCACATACTTTCATGTTACGTGGAAGAGTGAGAGTTTTGGAACCAATAATCAAAATAGATTCACTATCCCAAGATGAAGCATCATTTTCAGCACCATGACCTGTCCGACTTGTACTTTGGGAATCTAATATTTCTGCTACTTTGAGAAAATCATTCTGCGAAATAATTCCTGTCATACCAGATTCATTTAGAACAGGAAGTCCCTTTTGATGGCTAACACGAAGGATCATCGCTGCGATATTCACTGGTGTTTGTTCCCATATTGTTGTAACATTTGGATTAAAGTAGTTTTTAACGTCCAATTGAATTTTAGCTTTAAGGACTACTTTCTTAATAATATCATTTCGTGCGATTAAGCCTATTAAGATTTTATCATCATTATCATCGACTATGGGAATTCTCTGGAAAACATTTTCCTCATAAATCCTTGCAGCATCAATTACATAGTTACTTGACTTTAATGTGATAACGTCTCTTTTCATAAGTAAGGATAATTGTGTTTCATCTGGATTTCTGAATAAATCTGATCTAGATACAATTCCTACTAATTCATCTGATTCTTTTCTCAGAACAGGATAGACACTTAAACCTGTTTTACGAATGGCTTCAATTAATAAATCTCTGTTACCAGGAATTCTCATTGTAACAAGATCATCTTTTTTAGTCATTATCTCAGAAAGGGGAATCTTGTCTTTCATTATATTCAGCCAATTCATATTTTATTTGGTTAGTTTAAAGAATTATGTAGAAAGAAACTCGACAAAAAATGTATTATCTGTTGTTATTGGAATAAATTTAGGATAAGAATTAGTCCTACAAATGCGATCGCTATTCCAACAGTCCAATAAGGGCCGATTTTTAACCCTGGTGAATCCGATTCGGAATAAAACCTAATTAATCCTGCGCCAGTGGCAGGCATCGGAGAATCATCACGTTTTTTTTGTTTTCTAACACTCATATTCTAAGCTCCTGTCATAAATGCCTAGATTGATTTGATCAACGTTACAAGTAATCTCAATCCAGATTTACTTAAGAAGTTTTACATCGGGATTACTATCTATGAGAGATAACTGAAATTTCCCAAACCAAAATAGAAGAAAATACAAATTAAAATCAAGCTAAAAAAAATCCGAATGTAAAATATACTTCAATTAGTTCAATTTTTTTACGACTGGAAATGTTAATTGTTATCAGATACGATCAATCCTTTGAAAAATAAGAAACCGTTTTCCAATCTCCACCACATCCAGTCAAGCCAATCTGCAAACTGATCAATGATAGGAACATCCATTTTTTCAATGAGTAAAGCAAAGAAGATGGTACCAAAAAAACCAATTACTTTGGATGAAACATCATGGGCCCAATAAAATGCCGTTTCAGAATCCATATTGAATTGCGTAACTAAGAATGATACACACCAGAGATGGAATGTGATTCGTAATGTGTTTCCTATAAATAATGCAATGAAGAATGCAGTACTTGCGCGTATCTTAGCTTTCCAGGTAGCTTCAGTGATCATGATGATAGCTAAGAGCAATCCTCCTGCTTGCATACCTGTACATGCTTTAACTATCCAATAATCGCCATTTGTAGATGGAATGTGAATTCCTGGCGTTTGTGTGGTTGCTTCAAGAAAGGGAAATTCTCCACCTCTTAAAAAATCTGGAATTACTGAACTGTATTGTGGATCCAAGTTTGGTATTAGTATATTTTCAATTCCGATAAAGGCAAGTATTTCACTTATAATATTACGTGTTGGTATTTCCAAAAAAACCCAATCTGGAACCGTGTAAATAAGAATTGTTATAAGAGTTGCAATCAGTAGAGTTGAAATCATTAATTTATCATTATGAAAACGTTTTGGAGAGGGGGTATTTTCTGTTTTTAATGGAATATTCTCCTCTTTTGATTGCTGTTCAGTAGGATCTTTAGATAATTCAGTATTACTAGTCATTTCAGAGCACTTCCATTCCTCTATCTCTAATTATGATCGTTGGTGTGTGAATTTATATTTTATTTTGTATGCTGAGAGAATTTTGATAGGTAAACCAATTATCCAAAAAGAACAGATCATTAAAACAATTGTTTTTCGTTTATCGAATAACATGGCTAGCATACAACACAAAGAAGATCAGAAAGTTAATCTTCTTACTAGTACAGTCCTTCAGGTTGAATAATCACTTCTTCTTATGTTAAGAAATGGTCAGGATTCTTTAAAGTGTACCATCCATAAGTTACCTTACAGATATCCTTTTCTACAAGGTCTCTAAGAACTTGTTTAATCTGGTCTTTTGATAATTTGACTTCAGAGGTTAGGAGATTTGATTGTGCTTTATATTGAGGGCGTTGTAATAATGCCTGAATGACCTGGATTTCTGAATCTGAAAGTTTAAACCCCTTCGGGATCTTTAAATCAGGTGTTGGAGGAGTGGAAGTATCTGAACTTAGACTTCCTCTCTTTTGTTCTAAAATATGTTTATCTTTAAGAATGTACCATCCATAGGACACTCTAAGGATTCCTTTGTCTACTAAATTTCGTAAAACTTCCTTTAAAATGCTCTGTTTTAATCCAGTTGGACGAGTTAACAAGTTTGATTGCGCCTTCAGATTTGGCCTTGATTTAATTGCTTTTATCGTTGCTATTTCTTCTGAAGTGAGACCTTCACCAGTCCGAGAGATTCGAGGAGATTTTTTCTTTTTCTTTTTTCGATTTGAATCTGAAAAAGTCTTCTTAAAGAAAGGCAAATGGCTCTTCTTTATAATAAACCAACCAACTTGAGTTCTGAGAAGTCCTTTAGAGATTAAATTCCTCAAATGTTTCTCTGCTTCCTCTATTGGGATATCTAAATCCTTAGCTAAGATTTCAGGTTTTGTTCGATGCTTTATTCGAGCGAAGGTACGGTCTAGGATTTCCATCTCTATTTCTGTTGGAAGATCTTCTTCCCAGTTATCCTTTCTAAATAATCCAGTTGTTTGTTTTAAATATGGGACGACATCGTTCGAGTAAGATTTATCGGGAGGTTCCATCCGAAATGAATCCCCTTCAGGATCCTGATTATCGGGGACGGATTTGATCTCTCTAGTAGGTGGTGGTTTAAACAAATCTTCCTCATTAAAATTTTCTCCTTCTTTCTCAATATAGACAATGTCTCGGGGTGTATTGGTTTCCTCAACTGATCGGGGGTCGTCCGTTGGGCGTTCGGTTGATGTTGAATTTTCCATTTCATTCTTAACAGGAGAATGTTTCATCCGCTCAGAATTTGTTGTAGTTGTTTCAGGAGAAGGTTTGGATCTAATAGCAGGCATTACTGGTGAAATTGTAGGTTCATTTTGTTTGGTTATAATTTTTGATAAATTTGATATCTGTGATGGTCTTTTAGGCTTGATAATTTCCTTTTTTTCTGATTCTGAACCAAAAAATAAGGTTTTTTGTGTTTTTTCTAGTACTACTTGAGCGGTACTAAATAATTCTTGCATTTGGTCAGAAAAAGAATCAAATGAGGAACCAATTCCTGTAACTTCACAAATGATACCATCCTCAGTATCCGTTTTCAAATGAAATTTCGAGCGAATTTTCTGAACATTCAATTTATTCAGACTAAAAAATTCTCGAATTTCCCGATTCATGACACTCGATTCATTACCATGGATTTCAAGAACGTATAGTTGTTGTTTTGGTTCAGAACGTGTTTCTTCAATATAAAATATAATCGAAGGAAAATCTGGAATTCGTGGAGTCGCATGAACACTATTATCGATAAATTCAATATCTCGAAATCTACCACGCGCTTTTAGAAAGTTCACAAAATCATTTAAAACAGCGTTTTGTCTGAACATTATCATTTATTTCCTTTTATATATCAAGATTAACCCCAAGATTGAAAGAGTAAAAATTTAATGCCGTTAGGAGCTAAATTAACTAATAGTGAAAAACTTTTCTTAATTTCCTTCATGAAGAGATGAGTTTCATCTATCAGAAATACTAATAGGGGAATAATTTCGATTATTCCTAAATATTGCTTGGCTTTTCAGTTTTAAAAAGATGTTTTAAATTGCTAGGAACGGTAAAAGTTAAGTTTTCTAGCTGTTGAAGGTTGATTTGACCATTATCTCTTGAAAAATCATCCCATAGCAGATTATATTCCTTAACAGAAATTCCTAATGGAGGGAACTGAGTCGCTCTTGGAGCTAAAATTTCAAAATCAAGTAAATTCTGAGATTTTTCTTGTTTATTTTCTACTGATTTTCTCGAAGATAGATCAGTTAGTTCGATTAGTCCAAAATGCTGTAATTCAGCAAAAAACGCAACAATTGTTTGAATATCTGAGCTCTGCATTTTTTTTACTATTTGAGGTATGGAAAGATCCTCGTCAGCAAGTAGTTTCATGATATTTTTTGCCATTGGTCTTTCTAGTAATTTTTCTACTGTCGAATCAATTTTTGTCATTAAAAGAAAAGTCTCTCTTGTTTTTTTATAAAGTTTTTACCCCGATAAGCCCTTATTCTAACGACAAGTTTTCAATACTTATTATATGATGACTTGAATTGTCAGATCGTAGGAATTTGGTTGTAACGAGATAATAAATTTCTTTCCTTCATAAAAATGTTAATAACTCGTAATTGAATCGCTCCCTTGACCAATTAATCTACTGTACAATATTATTTGAATTAAAAAAGTAGTTGAAGGCGGTTTAAATGGCATCAGGTCAAGATATAGTTGTTGAATGTAGAAATCTAAGGAAATCTTACATCTTAGGAGAAGTGAGGGTCGATGCTTTGAGAGGTATTAATATGAAAATAAACAGGGGAGAGATGATCTCCATAATGGGTCCTAGCGGCTGTGGGAAGACAACCCTTCTCAATATTATTGGTTCATTAGATAATCCGTCCTCTGGACAAGTTTTACTTGAAGGAAGCGATATCTCTAGAGCAAGCGAACAACAACTTACAGAAATTAGACGAAAAAGTGTAGGATTTATATTTCAGTTTTATAATTTACTTCCCGTCCTGACGGCATTAGAAAACGTCGAATTACCAATGTTAATAGCAGGAATACCAAAGGATAAACGCGTGAAAAGAGCAACAGAATTACTCGAAAAAGTGGATCTGTTGAGGCGCAAAGATCATAAACCAGATGAGTTAAGTGGAGGAGAACGTCAAAGAGTCGCAATCGCGCGTTCCCTTGCCAACAAGCCAACAATATTATTAGCTGATGAGCCTACTGGAGATTTGGATACGGAATCGGGACAATCTGTATTGAGTTTGCTGAAAGAAGTAAATAAAACTGAAAATCAAACCTTGATTCTTGTTACTCACGATTCCAATATTGCAAAAGAGGCAAATAGAATCTTCCACATTAAGGATGGAATAGTATCTTCGGTTGAAGATGTATCATAAAATCGTATTCTATTTTATCCTTCTAAACAAGTAAAGATTGAAGAGGATCATGACCATCCTTCGACGACTCAGCATCAATAATCTTTACTAATTCTTTGAAACGATTTCTGATTGTAACAGGAGTAATTTTGGCGGCCGTAGCGATTTCTTGTTGTGTACGGCGCTCACCAGTTTGTATAGTTGCGATATATAGTGATGCAGCTGCTAGGCTCATTGGATTTTTACCAACCGTAGCTCCTCGTAATCGCGCAATATTTAATATTTTTACGGCCTGTCGACGAGCTCTCATGGTAACACGAAGACTAATTCCAAGACGATGAACCAACGCGGAATAATCGCTTGGACTAACTTTTAAATCTAATTTTTGAAGAATAATTCTTATACATCTGCCTAATTCTTTGGAAGAGATATTAGATACTGAAGCGATATCTTTTAATGTTTGGGGGAGTTTCTTTTTTCGACAGGCAAGGTACAAACTGGCTGCGATCATCCCATCAATCGAACGCCCGCGAATTAGGTTTTTTTTCAGTGCTTTACGATATATCATGGCTCCCATTTCAGCCACATCTTCTGGTAGTTCAAGTTGACTTTTAATTCGTTTTAATTCCTTTAAGGCAAAGCGTAAATTTCTGATTTCTGATTTTCTTGTTCGGTTATCAATTCGAGAAAGCCGTCTATACTTAGTTTGTGAAGAAAATGGAAGAGTCCTTCCTGAAATATCTTTTCTAATATTTCCGATTTGAGTTCGTAAACCCATTTCCGCTTTAAGCGGAGTGATGGGGCCTCCTGCTCGAGCGCGTTCTTGAAGTTCAGTTGAATTATAAGCTCGCCACTCTGGACCTAAATCGATTTGTAAATCTATAACAAGTCCACATGATGCACAAATTGAAGTGCCTTTTGTCATGTCCATTACAATATCGTTACTACCGCATTCGGGACATTTTTGTTCAGGTGGCGTCAAACAACTTGCCCTCCAGTTGAAACCTCGAATGGGTTTTATATAATGGATAGGCTTTTAAATAAGTATTGGAAAAGAAATCGATTTCTTAGGTATTTTTGCTAAAATCGGAAGAAAATTTCTCTGAGTATTGAAATCTACAGGAAGGATCTCCTGATCTCCTAAGTCTTTTTCTATAAACAAGCTGTTCTTTAGAAAATCTATTTGTATCTATAATTTTACCAACAGAGAATATTTAAAGTAATAATTCATATCATTTGAAAATTAATAACCTAGTTTCAATATAGGAAAGTCAGTTTACCAAGCATTCATTCGGAAACTTTCCAGAAAAAAATTGAACTTAGCTTATAAACCTTATAAATGCTTATAAGTTTAGTTTTTTCTAAGTAGAAGGGTCTGTATATAATCTTAGAAGAATAGATTTTCCCTTAATTTTTCTTCACAAAGTATTGTGGCTCTTAATTTTATTACCATGGTGATTTTCATGTCAGATGAGTCAAATAAAGATGATTTATTTGCTGAAGTTCAAAATGTAGTCGCTTCAGTAGATTTACGATGTAAAATTAAGCTCGAAAGAGCTGCAAGCCGTCCCCCCGGAGATGTCCAAGTTTCTTACATTCCTGAGCAGTTTCCAGGTGTCGTAGTCAAGATCAAAAAACCTAAAGTCTCAATACTGGTTTTTTCTTCTGGAAAACTTGTTGTAACTGGTGCTAAATCAGTAGAAATGATCCAGGAAGCTGTTGAGGTCATTTCTGAACTATTACGGCAAGCAGGGCACAATGTGAAACATGAAGCTACAATAACTGTTCAGAATATTGTTGCATCAGGAACCCTTGGAAAGAGAATTAATCTTGAATTAGCGGCCCTCTTATTAGAGCATTCTATGTATGAGCCTGAGCAGTTTCCAGGTCTAATTTACCGAATGCAAGAACCAAAAGTAGTACTTCTTCTCTTCCAATCAGGAAAATTGGTATGCACGGGTGCAAAAAAGGAAGAATATGTTTACCAATCGATCCACAAAATATATGGAATTCTTGAGGAAATTGATGCTTTCGAAGCAGATAGTTTGCAGTTCTCGAACTAATCTTCAGAGATAAAATTCCAACTAGATTGCAGTGCTTCGGGTATTTTTGTTAGCAAATTTGATGTGGAAAAATCCCTACGAGAAAGTTCCCCAGCTTTCCCGTTAATAAATGCCGAAATCGTGGCTGCATAGAAAAGATTTTTTGTTTTGGTTGCAAATCCTGCGGTTAAACCTGCAAGAATATCTCCAGTACCCCCACGTGACATTTCAGGTACACCAGATTTATTAATCTTATACTTCTCAGAACGAGATATGATATCCCATGGCCCCTTAACTAGCCATACCGCGGGAGAATCTTTAGTTGCTTTTAATACTGCATTTAATCTCTCTGAAAATGAAGAAAAACCAGAAGGTAAGGTGATTCCAGTTAGAACTGCAAACTCTCCCGCATGAGGTGTAAGAATAACCTTTGAGTACAATTGAGATCGGTTAATAAGATGTAATGCATCTGCATCTATAACTAATGGAATATCATGTGTTTTTGTGAATTTAAGAATTTTATCTACTGCTTTTTGCGTATCAGGATGACGTCCTAATCCGGGCCCTAGTACTATTGAATCAGTTTCTTTCATTTGTTGAAAAGGTAGTGATTCAGTTGTTAGGTGGGAGGATGGATAGCTATCGACTATAAACTCTGGAGTGTAGGAACGAATAGCATGTGAAACGTGTTTAGGAGCAATTATTGTCACTAAATCTGAACCTGCTTGTAGGGCCCCCATAGCTGCTAGAGCTGGGGCTCCAGAATATTTTTCATTTCCCCCTATGACGAGTATTTTTCCTTGATCTCCTTTTTTCACCCATTTCTTTTTATTAGAAAGCGCCAAAAGATCTCCAGGACCAACAATAAATTCTGCTTCTGGAGGAATTCCAATTGAAATGACCTTAATTTTGCCTGAATTCTCTGCTGTTAAACCTTGTTTCTGTTTATGAAAAACTGCTGTATAATGACCTTTAACGAAAATATTGGCTTTTTGACCAGTATTCGGATTGATTCCAGAGGGTGTGTCAACACATATTATAATAGCCCCTTTCGTTTCGCATGAATTAATATAGGAGATAACTTTGGAATAATGACCAGTAATTTCTCCACGAACTCCAGTTCCAAATAGTGCATCAACAATTATTGTTTTTTTACTGATATTTATTTTATTTAAATCTACAGGATCGCTTACTTCCTTTACGTTAATAGAATGTGATAGATTCTCTAGAATCTTCCAATTTTTTCGGGTTGAATCTTTCTTGATATCCTCTTTTGCCCCTACTAAATAAAGAGAAACTTTAGCTTTATTGGCGAGATGACGTGCTGCAACCATCCCATCGCCCCCATTCCCGCCTTTCCCTGCAATAATAACGATAGATGAACAATATTTTTCGTTACAAATTTCCCATATAAATTCAGCTAACCCCCTTCCAGCGTTTTCCATCAAAATTATTCTTTTTACTCCAAGATAATCTGCATTTACATCAGCGATAGACATTTCAAGAGTCGAAATTAAGTCATTTACCAAATCATAACACCTGGAGAATAGTTAAGGATCAATAGCCTTTTTAATTACTATTTACTCGTTCTGCACAATTTATCTAAAGATGAGATTGGAATATACTTGATATATGAAAAATAGGCATAAATTAAATATTTCTTTTTCTTACTCAACTTATCATTTAGAAGATAAAAGCAAAGAAATTCTTTTTGACCTGCTTTTAGGATTTTTAGATAAAGATCAGCATTTCCTTTTTGAAACAAAACTCAAGATTTTGATAGATAAGAGTGATTCGAGCTTTGACTCTGATACTGAACAAATTAAAATAGTTGAGAGGCGTTGTAAGAAGAATTTTTCCAATTATATTCATTCATCACTCAATTTCAGAGTTTTGGATTCAGATGAATTTCATAGATTTCATCTTCGTAATGAAACAAAAGAACTTAATATAGTTTCTAATGATTCACGGATCAAAAATTCACTTTCTTTGAAGTTTCAAGATCTTGAAGTATCTGATGCTGCAGAACTATTAGAAATTGATCCAATAATAGACACAAAACTCTTCGAGGATCTAAATACAGCGTTCAAAATTTTTAATAAACGAAATAATCCAAGTGTTGAACAAATAATAAATATTTTCACAGGTGTTAACCCAATATTAACAACTCGTATGAAAAGATCTAAAATTCATGAATCACTACTTTTTATGTCTAGCGGTACAAGTATAAATGATTTAATCTCTCATGAAGGAAACTCGATTATAGATCTATCTTATTTTAACTATAAAGAAAGGAATTTGGTAGCAAATAAGATACTTAAGGAAGTTTGGCGTCAACATTCCAAAAAAGAGATAAACAACAAACCTACATTTATAGTTGTAGATGAAGCTCATCATCTTTTTCCTAATAAACCTAAAAAGTTTGGTAATGAATCTACTCTTGAATATGGTAAATTGATTGCAGGAGAAGGGCGTAAATATGGAATCTATATGATAATATCATCTCAAATACCCTCAAAGATTCACGAACATATATTAACTCAATGTGGTAATTTAATACTACTCCAAATGGCAAGTAATACCAATTTAGATGTAATCAAAGATACTTTTAGTTATGTTCCTTCTCATTTCATCGATAAAGCAAAAGAGTTCAATCAAGGTAATGCATTAATTATTGGTCGAATCACCCCTTCTCCTTGTTTTATACAGTTTTCTGATAAGAAGACGAAAGAGGGAGGTTCTGATAAAATATCTACATGGGAGGATCAATTGTATTTACAATAAAATATCATATATCAGAAATTATGTTTTTTTAATATACAGCGGAACATAATCTTTTTTCCATGCTACCAAAAGTGATAATCATTTGGGAGGTATTAGTTAATGTAATCAGAATTACCAGCGAATCCGTCCGCTTCATCTAAGTTAGCGCCTAGAAAAGGAAAAGTGTTCATTAACCAACGATAAACATCTCTTTCGTAAAGTGTAACCCTAGAAAAGTGTCGTTAAATTTGCGTTTCTTCACTGAGCTATCAATTACTGATATGTGATAAAATTTTTTATTAAAAACTGAACTAAGCTTTATCATAAGCACCGATTTTAAAATTATCAGTAATAACAGATATTTTAACTTTCCCTCTTTGTATCCCTGTTGGAATAAGTTTATTAAATTTAATACTCGGTTTAACAATCTCTATTTTGTATACAACTTGTCCATATAAGATATTTATTTCCTTTCCATCCATCAATCCCGAATAATATTCTATTTCAACTTCAGGTTTGAGACCAAAGAGGAATAATAGCATCCTGTAAAACGAAAACCAATGCAGGAGAGCATAAACCCTGCCTTTTTCTAGAATAAACGGGATGTCATGTATATTAACCGTTGTATGCCCTTCTCCCTTAGAAAACTCGAATTATTTATCAAATTTTAGGTCTGCAGATGTAATAATTCGTAGATTAATCGTTTTGAAATTAAAAATCTCATTAAAACTATAAATGAATGATTCTACTTGAGCAGAGCTGGGCTGTCTCTTATCTCGTATTGGTTCTGGGAGAAGTTGACTTAAAATCTGCATACAAGATATTTTCGCATTAAATACCGTTAATTCCATATCGGAGATTAAATTAGTCTTCTTTTGATATTTATGCCATGCGTCAGTTTTTTGATAATTTTTAATGAGAATTTCTTTAGTGTTTTTATTAAAAACGCTCTTCCATGAGAAATGGATTGATTTATCAGAAGAAAAACGTTGAAAAACATTCCAATAAGCCTTTTTTCTTTTTGGGGAATAAATAATAATTAACACAGGGAGTGGTAATTTTCTCCAGTATTCTATGTGCTTTTTTTGAGGGAAAAAGGAAAAGCCGACTTCACTCCTATTTTTAAAATAACTTTCACCTGATTTAATTTGAATAAAATAATAAAATCCAGATGATTTTCTCCCTTCTACTAATTCTATTTCACCATCTATTCCAATATCTATTTGTGTTGTTTCCCTCCATATTGAACCCATTTCATTAACAATCTGGGCTACAAAATTAACGCCTTCACGTTCTGTACGATCTTTATCAGTAAACATTGAATCACTCCCTGCATAAATCTTCCAACAAATTTAACCCATTTCTCTAATCCATTGTTTGTATTTTGTAATATCTATACAATAAACTATTGCTACTTGAAGTACCAAGTAGTTACCACTTCGGTTTATTTGGATATATTGACAAAGCCAAAATTCATGATTGCCTGGATTAATTATAGTTACTGCTCGGGTAGGATCAACACTTGGTGACAAAGGAACGGCTTTTTTTATAAAGAATTTGTCAGTTTCACGGTCGATACGAATTTCAAGGCCAAATCTGTCAATAAAGCTTTCTAACACTTGTATCGGATTTTTAGTATTAAGTTGCTGTATAAAAACTCTTTTAATGAGATAGACCTCACTTACTGATATATCCTGACCTTCATTTCTGGTCACTACAAGTAAATAACCCTTTCTGATATTCTTCAAATGGAATTCTAACTGTAATCCCATATGTAGGAATCGTTCTTTGGATTCAGGTGTTTGGATCGTCTTAAGAATATCCGCTTCTGTGATCCCCATAAGTGGAATATTAGTCATTTTAATCTTATCTGGAACAGTGATCTTCATATAGTCTTCATCTCATGAATATCATCAAGTATAAACTCGAAAAGAGTCCTTTTAAATCTAACTTTAGCTTTCCCTGAGATTAATAAGAATCTGTTCGTGTCAAGAATAATACTGAATCGTTCATACAATTAAGAAGATATTGAAAGGAAAGTGAGAAAATTAAGGCTTATTGAAGAAGAATATATTTTTAAAAGGAACTATGAGGATTTAGAGAATTATATTTCCTCAAAAGATGCTTACAAAATTCTAAAAACATCTGCAATTCTTAGACTTTTCCTATTGGAAGCCTTAATACATAAAACAAACAAAAGATTAAGATTACATATCACATTCAGAATAGGAATCCGTAATTACAAAATTCTAGGATTTCCTGAACCTGACTTTTGGAGTGTACAGATGGTTTGTATCCTCCCTCTTCCCGAACACCTAACGTCTTTAAAGACGTTAAAATAGATGAATTTTTATCCACACCAATAATGAAAATTAGAAGTGAAATATTAACGGTTAAAGATATAATAAAGTATGAAGCACATGTAAAAGGAGGTGTTCATGTCGGGAATGCAAAAAGGCCAACGGAGTTAGCATTAAACTCATCTTCCGTTTTCATAGTAGGAAATTTTAGAGTCTCATTAAGACAATTAATTGCTATTGGGAAGGTAACTTTGGATGCGCTTAAACCTTTATACCGTAAGCTAGCAAAATAAATGTCTTTAAGATCGAATTTATTTTTGATATTATGCAATGTATGCGAATTAACCAGCGTTATACGATTCAGTGATAATACTGATCTAGATAGATAATTTTGATTTTTGAAAAGATTTGATAGCATTTTTAATTCGAATTTCAATTTTCTTCTTCCTTTCTCTTTAGGTTTTCTCGTAGTTCCTCAGGGGTTACTTCTAAAAATCTCAATCCACATACTACATAAAAAGCAAGTTTAGATAACATGATAATAGCAATATCGTTTCCAAAATCTTTGAGTGATAATACACACTCTTTAAGTTCCTTAGTCTTGGGATTGTAGGCAAAATAAATTATACTCTCTTTTGTTACGTAATAAATATTGTGAACAAAAGCATTACGTAAGTATCCATTTAGCTTTTCAATAAATAACCCCAAACTCTGATCTAAGTTATGTTTCTTAAACCACTGTTGAACCCAATTAATTTGAAATTGATAACTATGTTTATAATGATATTTTGGTACTTCAGGGCCAAGCTGTTTAACAATTGGCTCCACCAAATTCTCAAAGACAAGCTCAAAATAATCGAGGTACGATTGAATTAAGTTGTTTGTTGAATTCAACCATAATTTACGGCCTAAATCGGTTATTGAAACCGCAGAACGGATTAGTGTTGTGAGGTCAGATAATTTTGGTTGGTTTTTCTTTAATCGATATATCAACAATGGCCTTTTATGTTCTTCAGGAATTGAATCAGGAATTGAAATGATCGGTAATGAGTCTGTAAGTTGTTCTAACCTGTCGAAACCTTCAAACATTCTAAAATAATCAAGTTTGGCAAAATTACCAACTGTAATCGAAAATAGACTGATAAGCATATATGTATCTTTTAGCTTTTGCAGCTCATCATCATGTTGGTCTCTTCCTTTTGATTCGCTCATAATATAAATCTCTCGTATACAGTATTTTGCATTTTTCTCTGATAATTAAAAAATATCTAGAATAGTCTATTATAGGAAGAATTTTTTTAGTAGATTGCATTAATATTGGAAATATCTGAAGGGGATATAATGAAGGAATTAGAAAAAGCAGTTGCTAGATTAAAGCTATTTTTTGATGATTTTACTGAAAGAATTACTTCAAGTATCTCTGATTACGCGGAAATGAATATTGGACTTCTTTATGGGATTCCAGTTCAGAGACTTCCCAGACTTAGTGATTTTTTAAGACAGAAGGA
Organism: Candidatus Heimdallarchaeota archaeon B3_Heim; assembly: GCA_003144275.1. GTDB lineage: Archaea > Asgardarchaeota > Heimdallarchaeia > Hodarchaeales > Hodarchaeaceae > Hodarchaeum. The sequence continues at coordinate 64,935 of NJBF01000001.1, read as the reverse complement.
TAAAGCGACTCAAAGATATTCAAGTATTAGAGAAGAATTTGATATAATAATTATATATCCATATCCCCATGAATATTGGTTTCGTAGAATATCAAGACAGGAAGTAAAACAACTAGCAGAATCATTTGATAAAATTAAAAATTATCAATTCAAAGGTAAATTATTGTTTATTGTTCCTCAAAGTCTACTCCTGTTAAAAAGTACAGAACCAATAAGACAAAAAATCAATAACGATTATTGTGTCAACGGAATAGTGTCATATCCAAAAATCGAGTTCCATAAGGAGAGTTTTATCAATTTATCAATTATTATACTATCAGATAAAGGAAACAAAACACAATTCTCTATTGTATCCAGCTTGAATGAGTTAGAAATTTCATTAAATTCAATTTTATCCGATAAAAAGATTGAGGATCCTGGAATTTTTATTACATCTAGAAGGATTAAAAATGAAATTTTTGACCCAAGTTATTACCATCCAACGTATAATAGGCTAGAAGAGGAGCTAGCAACTTATACTACCATAAAATTAGGCGAAATGGCGAATATCAAATTTGGTTTATTCTGTCCAAAGAAGTACTTACTAACTGACGGTAAATACGGCTATGTTAGACCTAGGAATGTTCATAATCACAAAATTCATAATATCACTGATTATGTAGATCTTAATTTTACAAAAAGAGAGAAAAAATGGTTTCATTTAGATCTGGAAAAACAAAAACTTATTCCAGGAGATATTCTAATACCTCGTGGATTTGATTTTAGGAAAATAGTTTTAATAAATGAAGTTGATTGTCCAGCGTTTGCTTCAAACAGTTTTTATGTAATAAAAAGTAAAAAGGTAGAATCGAGATATTTGTATAGTTATTTAGTAAGTAATTTGGCTGATAAATTATTTTTCCCACAATTAGAACGTGTTGCTAAAGGTTTTGTTAAACAGATTAACATAACAGATCTTCGCGAAATTTTAATTCCAATCCCTCCTTTTTTCTTACAGAAAATTGAAAGTTCCACAGCTCTCGACTACAACAAAATCCTTGAACTAGAAGATAATATTATATTCAATATTTCCAAACAAGAATCAGAGAAAATCCTTAGAGAGTCAGTGATAGAATCTTTAGAAAATTCAGGATGGGGAAAAGATTCAATATCTATAGAAAAATCGGGTTATGACATAATTCTCAATGTAGATGAAGAGAGAAAACTCTTTATTGAAATAAAGATTAACATTTCTGATTTGGATAAAATAATTGAACAATTAATTCCTATTGACAAACAAACAGTAATAAATCACGGAATTGTGACTGATGGATTAGGAAAAATAGTTTTTGTAAATCTGACAGATAAGTCAAGAGAAATGTTAGATGAATGGCCTACAAAGAAAAAGTTAGTATCAATGTTATCCTAGGAGGGAGTTTATTGCCAACCCATCGACAACAACAGAACACTTCTGAGGAAATGTTAAGAGCATTAAAGTATTTTCGACACCGAGATCAAACAGATAAAATTGCAGATAGGATTTATGAAATTTCTGCATACCAAGGAGTTTATCGTGGTCAACTCTCGCTTTTTATCAAGTTATTCCCATTTACTGAACAAGATACTGCTTTAGACGTCATCGAACGATTAATAATATTACATAGAAGGGAGATATGGGATTATTGTCAAGATGCAGTGATTCAGATAGAAAATATAATGAATAAGGAAAAAAAGAACGAGAAACCACTACTCGGAATTATAAAAAAGGGTGAAAAACTCAAGAGTGGAGATCTTCTTCTAAATTATATTAGTGGGAATTGTGATTTAGATTATAGACAATTTGATGAGAAAACTAAACTTCAAGAGAATGATTCTATTTTTTTCATTGAAGATTCTATTGGATCAGGTAATCAAATAAAAACCTATCTGACTGACCTCATAAATAAAAGAGGTATTGGAAATAGATTAAAGGTGAAAATATATATTATTACATTATATGGTTATAAACAAGGAATAAAGAATATAAAATCAAATTTTAAAAGGAACTTTGTTAATGTGATTTCTTTTAAGGAATTAGACGATAATTCAAAATTATTATCTTTTTTTAAGGATGAGGAATTAAAGAATGTAAAAGAATTTGTCCAAAAATATGGAAACAAAAAATGTGCCCTTGGTTTTAATAATTCTCAATCAATTGTTGTTTTCCCCGATAGATGTAGTAATAATGTTCCTCATTTCTTATGGCGAGATAAGCCACCCCGAATTCTAGATGATAAAGTAAAAGGGAAATGGAGACCTCTTTTTCTGAGATATAAAACTCCATAAAAATGATATAATCCTTCTTAAATTAATGAGATGTAATAATTATCTGCATTGAAACAAGTTTTACAGGTCTAGAGAGTAGAATGATAAATAAATTAAATCATTAACAACTGAAATATAATCAATTTCATTAATGGGAAAAAGGGGTTTGATTTGGATTCTGAAATAGTAGAAAAGCTTTGTAAAATTGCAGTAACTACTGGAAAACCTTCTCAATTATCTTGGAAGGGTTCAAAATTTGATGATGTGAAAAATTATCCTGTGAACATGAAAAATACTCTTTGGGAATATAATAAATTGCTCTCTACAGTTTTCACTTCTTTAGATTCTTACTATATCCACAAAACAAGTATTGATGATTCAATTATTAATACGCTAATCCAATTGCTTGAATCACTCTTAAAAAATTTGCCAGATGATCACATTAAGAAAAAACGGGTATTAAATGTATATCTGTGAAGATTCTTAATTAAAAAGAGATTAAATATCGATATATGCTGATTGAAAATGCCCTGCAGAACTAAAACCAAGAAAAAATGTTCAAATGGAAGATCAAAACCGTTAAGGAAAAGGAAACCTGAAGATGACTTTAATTTGATAACTAATCTTGAAGAAAAAGGACGACTCCAATTTTTCTATCATTCTCCTTCCTCGGATTTACCTGTTAGAGATGTATTGAATGAACAGGGAGAAGGTCATAAAACCGAACCACATATCGAGATTGGAGCTGAAAACTATATTTATCCCTGTTATCAGGATAAAAACATTCTTCCACTTTTAAGAAGCAATGAGAAGTACTTATTCCTTTTTACAATGTGTAGGAACAAAAATCTAAAGAATTACTACAAAAATAGGTACATTGTCGGATATATAGTGAAAGAAGATTTTATTAACTGTTCTTCTCATTATGCTTTGAAGGGAAAGACTTACTTGTTCTCTTTTGAAGATTCTCTACCTCTGGAAATGGTAACAGATACATATAAACGCGTCCGTCACAAGAAAATATCGTCTTCTGTTTCTGATAAGATTTTAACTCATTTCAAGGGACATGAAAACATTATTGATGAATGCATAAGCAATATAAAAAGACTTGACAAGCAAAATCCAAAAAAACGAAAGACATGCAAGGTTTTACGAGGAAACACCTGTGTTTTTCAGAAGAAAGATTGTAAAAGGTGGATTACTCCGTGAAGGCTATGCTCCTTAGAATCGGGATTGACAAGGGTACTGATGGAGCTTTAGCCCCAATTTTTAATGATGGATCATTTGAATACATTCCAATTTCTGAAAAAAAAGAATCAGCTGAAAATCGAACTTTTATAACCACTATAGGAAGGTCTGGTAAATTTCTGTCAGATTATCTTCCCAAAAAAGTTGCATCTAGAAAATTCCATTTTGATCCAGAATTCGAAACATTCACTTATGGTGATCCAACTTCTAAAAGGAATTATTTAGTGAATCTAATTGAGAATGATTTACTCGTTTTTTATGCAGGTTTAACACCTTACAAGACCAACAAGTACAAAGAAGCGCTGTATATAATTGGTTATTTCACAGTTGATAAAGTCATTGATTTTAGTCAAACAAATAGAAGTGTTGCTAAGAGTCATCACAAACTTTTTTCTAATAATGCCCATATCAAGAGAAGCCATCATTCCAAAGATCTTATTATCGTGATAGGTAAAAAAGGGAACAGTCGACTACTAGAAGAAGCTGTTCTTATCAGCAAACCCAAATTGAATAAGATAGGTAGAATATATCATACAGTTTCACCAGATATGGAGACATTATTGGGTATTTCTGGATCAATTCAAAGAAGTATTCCACCACGTTTAATTAAGGATGAAAAGAACATTACAAACTTAAAGAGACTTTTAAACATCACGTAGATCATTCTTCATTAATTTCCCTATATGATAAAGCAATCTTTAAGGATGTAGTGTATATGAGTTGGTATAATCTTGCATGTTGCACTGCATTGCAGAAGAAAATTGAGGAAAGTATCGATTGTCTAACTAAGGCAATTGAATTAAATCATAAAGTAAAAGACGAAGCAAAGGATGATCCTGACTTAAATAATATAAAGAAAGATTCACGTTATAAGAAATTGATGAGAATAGGTGATGAATCTTTTTTTATATAACAGACATTAAAAGGCGTACGCCTCATCTGCACTAGATCTTTTTTTCAGTGAAAATTTGAAAAAAATTATAGAAGTGTAATAACCAATGTTGGTGACTAAATTCATATCGAGACTTAAGTAACTAAAGATCTTTGAAAAAATTTCTGTTTAAATTCAATCTCCAGAAAATCTGAGAATATATGCCTAAAAAAATATGTTATAGCTATATTAGAAACAAAGCCTTAGAAGCTTTCAGTTATATAATAAAGATCAGTCATTCAATATTTGTTAATATATTTCAAGAATGCCTAAAATATTCTATTATAGGCATAATTATTAACTCCATTGTGAATGTATTTTTTGGCAAAAAAAATTGCTAGAAAATATATAGTTGCAAAAAATGATTGAACCAGTATCGGGAAGCAAAGAAAATATGCTAGATGGGACAACTAGCTTTACAGAATATTTTGGCTAAAAGACATCAAATTTCGTTTAATAAAATATATTCGATTAAATCTGAATTTAATGGAACGATAAAATAAGGAAAAATTTAATTCTAAAAAAATGATAACCTAAGTATTATATAGGATAATTGAAAGATGGATATAATTCTCTTGATAATATTAAGTTTAAATTTAATATCTGCTCTTATCATTATCCCATATCCTGTTAATTTTTTTTTCCTTGCAACTACGTCTGTTAATTGGAAGGATCCCATTCCTAAAGAGAAATATAGTGAATTGGAGCTTCCTTCTGTTACTATTCAGTTACCTATTTATAATGAATCAAAAATAATAGAGAAAACACTAGTAAATTTAGAGAATATTATTTATCCATTAGATCGTTTAAAATTTCAAATTCTTGATGATTCCACAGATGATACTTCAAGATTGATTGAATTAAATATCAAACGCTTAAAAGAAAAAGGATTTAATGTAAATATCATTCGAAGATCTACACGAGATGGATTTAAAGCAGGTGCTTTAAGAAATGGATTAAGTAAAGATAATTCTGAATTTGTTGCAATGTTTGATTCAGATTTTGTAATTAATCCGAATTTTTTACATAATTGTATCCATTATTTCAAGGATAGAAATGATATTGGAGCCGTACAGGCAAGGTGGGGGTACTCCAATCTCAATTATTCATTATTCACACGCGCGATGTCCATTGGATTAGATGGTCATTTTTGGGTTGAAAAAATCGGACGGAAGTGTTTAAGTGCTTATATATCCTTTAATGGAACGGGTGGTATTTGGAGACGAGCAGCGATAGATGCAAGCGGAGGATGGTCCTCAGATACCTTAGCTGAAGATTTAGATCTTGCCTATAGAGCTCAAATGAAGGGTTATGAACTTGTTTATTTAACTGGTGTAGTTAATAATCAAGAAATCCCCCCAACTCTTCGGACATGGATTATCCAACAGAGTAGATGGTCTAAGGGGTTTTCACAAAATATTAGGAAAAATTTTCTTTTATTTTTGTTTCTATCTCCTAATTGCTCATTTGTATGTAAAATACAAGGCATATTTCATCTAGCCCAATATTTCATTCCTTTTATGATAGTAATTAATACAATCACTAGCACTTTGTTGATATTCAGCCCTTCGTTCAACACAGAGATTTTTTCTATTTTTGGACTCCTTTTTACAGTTGCCATAGTTTGTGGAATTGTGGCCTATGCATCAGCAATTATTCGTGCAGAAAGAGCAAGGTGGGATTTATTCCTTATCCCTCTTTTCCTCTTTTGGGGAGGAGGTTTAGTTGTACGAATGGCAGTGGGAACGCTCACGGGGTTTGTAAAGAAAGGAGGAGAATTTGTAAGAACACCAAAATATAACTTATCAGGAATAGCTGATTCGTCTCGCCAAAAAATCCATGATCATATTCCATTAGATAAACTCACAATAGTGGAATTGATCTATATGCTCATTCTCGTTCTTGGTTTCGTTAAGTATTGTACCCTTGGAGGTTTTTATCTGTTCAATGCCTTTTACTTCTTGTTTCTTTGTTTAGGTATGCTCAATCTTCTTATATCAGAACTTGTACATGCCTTTTCTTCTTAAATCTGTTTTTATTTGTGATAAAGCCCAGTGCATTCATGTTTTTCTGGAAGACGATGATCTGGACAAAAATATCTTCCACAATAAGAACAAGTAAATCCAAGCAAAGTAGGTGATCCACACTGACTGCATTGCCCCTCAATTTGTGTTTTTTTCCTCATTTTGGAAGGAGGAATTATTCTCGGACTAAATGAATCCATTCCTGAAGATGAATGGAATGAATCCCTTATCTCAGAATGGGAGGGTGTTGATTGAAAAACAAACGAATACGCGAATATTACTGAGAATGCTACTGCAATTATCCCCCACAATATCAGGAGCAGTGCTTCATTACTTCCAGAAAATAAGAGAAATGAGAGTAATAAGGACAGAATAAGTCCGAATGCTATCCCTAGAGAACTTTGTTCTCGTAAAGTTAATGAATTCATCGTTAAATACCACTCAATATACCCAGAGGATGAAAAAGCCAAATAAAAGCTGTAAAACCGAATAAAACGTAATAAACCTCCTGATTCCATCTATAGACCTTTGCTCCATCTAAGATAGAGAATGGTAGAAGATTGAAGAGGGCGATATCAAATGAAGCTTTACTGATGAAAACTAGGATAGAATCCCACAAAGGGGGGATAAGTGTTGAAATAATTATTAAACATCCTCCTAAAAAGATATTCACTATAGGTCCCATTATGGATACATTGGCTCTAATTCTGTCAGAAGGATTACCATACCAAATAACTGCACCAGGTGCGATTATCTTAAAAGGAAAAAGAGCTGTAATTAGTGAAAATGCGGCCATATTTTGATCCAAATGAAATTTTGCAGGAAATCCATATCTTAAAGCTGTATATTTATGGGCTAATTCGTGCAATACGAATAATGGGAGAATTAAAATTCCTGAAATACAAAGAATGAATATTAATTCAATGAGATTAGATGTATCATTTGTGCCTGTAATTATAAGATCCAAAAGGTTCATTGGATTGACAAGTATTGACAATTCGACTATTACAAAAATAATACTCGCAAAAAAAAGTTGCCGCTTTTCTTCCTGAGAAAATGAATACATAATTCATCCAAGTTATTCTTTCTGTGAAATCTGATCCACTAATTTATCCCAAGTTTCCCTTTCCTGTTTAAGCAACTCCTCAATAGCCGTACGCAAAAAATGGGATCTTGATTCATATTGGCCAAGGCGTACGAAGTTATCGATGAGAATGAGTATTTGATCAGGAATTTTGATACTTATGGGTTTTTGTCGCATCATTTTCTATTCCAGTATTCGCTTTAAGCATTTCAATATAGGTTTTACTCATGATAAAATAAGTATCTTCTAACCCAAAGTTTACATTAGAACAGAGTAGAGATAGTTCTTCCTCCTCAGATTGATTTACAGTAACTAATGATTTTGAAAGAAAGAATTATATCTGGGAATAGGTTTGCATGAATTATATAATCGGGTGTGTAAAATTGAAAGGCGTACTAGTATCAGCAGCAGGGGTTATCTTTGGAGAGATGACTTCTGAATCGACAAAGATATTTGATTCCGTTATGTTTACAAACATTGAAACAATTTTAACTCATCAGTTCAAAGTTTTTCTTCACGAGCATGAGGAAGAAATACGAAAGGCCTTACCAGACATAACAGAAGAAATTGTTTCTGATAATGCAATGATAGTTGACCATTTACGGGAGATTGGATATGACCAGGTTCGTTTTGCAAGTACAGGAGAATTTTCCACATTTAGAACTAATATAAATGCATATCTTGTTGAAAAATTAAATCTAGCAAGTCCAACAGATCTTATCTCTTTAATGCGCAAGAAATCTCTTGTTCATACTCAGACTCTCTTACGGGAGAACGTAGAAGCTAGGGATAAATATCTTGCTCAAGCAATTAATAGTATTGATGATATTAATTCAATTTTAAACTTGATTTTTGCTCGCTTATCGGAATGGTATGGGATTCATTTTCCAGAATTACAGGAATTGGTGAGAGATAATAATCAATACATAAGACTTGTATCAAAAATGCAGGGAAAGCTTCGGTCAGAAATAGCAACCGATGAAATTGTTTCACTATCTGAACGAAGACAAGAACTAATTCACGAAGCTGCAGAAAAATCTCTTGGTGCTGAAATTTCAACATATGATATGAATCCGATATCCAATTTGGCATCCTTTGGAGTGGAAATCCTTAACACCAAAGAAACCTTAGAAAAATACATTGAAGAAAGCATGAAGGAAGTAGCTCCTAACTTACAATTACTTGTAGGAAGTTTGCTTGGAGCTCGTCTCATCTCCCTTGTAGGGAGTTTGGAGAATCTAGCAAAAAGATCTTCAGGAACAATTCAAGTCCTAGGTGCAGAAAAAGCATTATTCAGGCATTTAAGATCAGGAGAAGATCCTCCGAAACATGGTGTCATCTTTCAATCTCAATTCATTCATTCTGCAAAAATGCACCAGAGAGGGAAAATTGCTAGGGCATTAGCGGGAAAATTGAGTATTGCTGCACGAGTTGACTTTTTCAGTGGCGAGTTTATTGCTCCAACGTTATTAAAAGATCTTGAGAAAAGAATAGACGAGATAAAGGAATCCTTCCCCGAGCCTTCAGAGAAGCAGAGAACAAGAAAGCAGAAGAAAAAAGACTATAAGCCTAGAGGAAAGCGCGGAAAACCGTATCAAAAAGGATCAAAGAAATCTGGGCCAAGAAAAGACTCAAAACATAAAAAACGACGGTATACGAAGAAAGATTGATAATTATAGTAATCTCAAGGTGAAAAAATGCAAGTAAAAGAAACAATGATTCGGGGAATGTACCAGTTAAAAATTGATCAAAAAAATCGTCTCGCCACTCAAAACAAAGTTCCTGGGACTTCTGTGTACGGCGAGAGATTAATCAAGGTTGACAACGAGGAGTATAGACTTTGGGATCCGTTTCGATCAAAATTTGCTGCAGCTTACTTATCGGGAATGAAACTTCTTCCACAACTGAAAGGAAAAAATATCCTTTACTTGGGGGTCTCTACAGGCACAACTCCTTCTCATTTCTCTGATATTTTAGATGACGGGTTTATATATGGAGTCGAATTCTCTCCAAAAGTCATGAGAAAGTTTTATCGCCTTGCAGAAGAACGTTCAAATATGATTCCAATTCTTGCTGATGCTAGAAGGCCAGAAGAGTATTCCTCCTATGTTTTTGATGTCGATCTTATATATCAAGATGTTTCCCAGCCTGAGCAAGCAACAATTTTTGGTAGAAATGCACAAGAGTACCTGAAGCCAGGGGGAGTAGGTGTTATAGCCATAAAATCTCAAAGTATTGATGTTTCTCTTGAACCAGAAGAGGTGTTTTCCAATCAGATGAAAGTATTAGAAGACGATTTTGGGTTACAAGTACTCGAAAGTTCAACTATTGACGCTTTTGAGAAGAAGCATGCGGTTATGATCATAAAAAAAGCATAACCTCATTTATTACTTTTAGCCATAATCACGCCATGTAAATTTGCATTTCGTACACCGATAAAATGTAGTGGAAGCTTCATCAGCACTCCGTGTTTGAAGCTGCCAGTATACAGCTTCATGATGTCCACATTTTTCACAGCTTGCAGTTGCTGTGGGCATAGTTTGTACTTCATTTTCATCATCAATAATGACTGTTTTTTCTAAATCTGAGTGTCTTATGGTTTGTTTAATCTCGAAAGCTTTTGAATTAGACTTAGAGTCAGCACCTATCGTTTTCCCACATGAATTGCATTTCATTACGATGGTTCCATCCGTCTTCTTATCAGGGACAAGAAGGGCTCCACATTCACAAAATTCCATTAAAATTAACTCCAGTCATTTTGGGCTCAGTGTAAGCAGAACTCTCCTAAAGTTTTAAAGAAGCTGAGTTTTTTCAGTTAAGAAAGGATGACCCCCAAAAGATTGATTTGTTAGGAATGAGGAATATTAATTATTTCAATCATAAAACTGGAATCAGCTAACAAGAGAGGATTACGATGAAAAGAACTTCAATTAGACCCTATGAGGAGATAACTATTTTGTCTCTTGCCAATATTGCTGCTACAACAAAATTTCAATTCTTTTGCAAGGTAAAAGAGAAAGTAGATGCTTATGTAATCCTATCTGATGATAATTCTGAATATAAGTTTACTTTCAATGAGGATACTTTTGTAGATATAAAGACGGGAGATATAGCCTTAGCTTTTGGACAAAAGGATGAACTAGATCTGAAATTAGAAAAACTTATCAAACTAAATCTTGATTGGTCCCTTCTTATAGAGGCTAGAACTGTTGAACAGATGTAAGTAGCTTGTTCGTTGGCAAAGATCTTGATACTTACTTTTTAGACTCAGAAAGGCGTTTATCAATTAAAAATGTTGGTTTTCCTTAAAATGAATTCTTATACTCCATATATTCTCAACAGGACTTCAGAAAAAATATATATACAAGATAATTGCACATTTAACCAGCCAGATTACCGTTACAAAGCAAATTTTGGATGAATATCTAAAGGATTTACTAATAACGATGTCTGCTTGTTTTGTAAGGAGGCTTTTACATGTCCATGGTCGGTCAAGCCAAAAGAACTTTTCAAAAAGAAATCACTGCATTTAACAACAAAAGAGTAGCAGTTATTCTCAAGAATGGGAAAAAATTCGTTGGAGAACTTAAGGGATTATCACCAGAAACTCTAACCTGTGTACTAATAAAAGCCAAGCGTGATGATGATAGTAACGAAATTCATCGTATTTGCTTAAATGGTGACCAAATAGCAGAGATTTATTTAGAAGAAGCCCCATTTGATCTTTCAGGGTTGAAAGATGAACTGGAACAGATCTTTCGTCGTCCTGGGGACGTGAAAGTCTATGATGAAGCCGGATTAATAGTAGTTCTTGAAAGAGTGAAAGTTTCTGAAACAGGTGTTGAAGGAACAGGACCAGTTGCAGACCGAGTTCGGGCAATTTTTAACCGATATGCAAGCGATCAAGCTTCAGAAGAGTAGGAATGAACATGATAATAAATGCGGAAGTATTTCAGCTAGAGGAAGATTTAGATAATAATCTGTGGCTAATAGATTTTAGAGATGAGAAGTTGGGTCTCAGAGGAAAAATTGAAATTCCTTCAAAAATAGCCGATTTACACGATGCAAAGAATCTCCAGATCGAAGTTATTTCCGCAGCTAAGAAAAAGAAACCATCATTTAAAGATGCTAAAGTAGCTTTAAATGCCACTAGCTATAGGACAAAGCCAGTTGGAAAAGAAAAGATCTATTCCTTTTCCTCTGGTGGGCTAACATTTCGTTTATTCTCGGGAAAAGTTCTGCCAGAATTCAAATTACCCTTTAAAGAGTATATGATCATTGTACGGTAATATAGCAAACACGCGGGGGTTTCCCAGCCAGGTCAAAGGAGCTAGGTTGAGGTCCTAGTCGTGTAGGCGTTCGTGAGTTCAAATCTCACCCCCCGCACCATTTATGATGTTCTCTTTTGATTACTTAATTTTTCAAATATCAAAAATGAAAGAAACTGGATCCATTGATAAACTTGCGGAACTTTGGATCCAAGAAATATATATTATTGAATGAATGTTTTAAGAAATGAAATCCTCATACATTAAATAGCTGGATTTTAATTTTGAAAGTTAATTTACGATTTGATTCACTTTTATATAAGCTCTATGAACGTAGATTGTGGAATCAAATTAAAGGCGGCATTGAAGAAGGCATTCACCCTACACATGTTGCTTTAATCATGGATGGGAATCGGCGTTATGCGCGTGCGAAACGGCTCCCGAGTACTTTTGGTCACCGCCTTGGACGTGACAAGCTCAAACAAATTTTAGAGTGGTTTTGGGATCTAGAAATTCAATATGTCACTCTCTATGCCTTTTCAACAGAAAATTTCGAGAGGTCAGAGGATGAAGTTAATGAGTTAATGGATCTATTTGAATCCACCTTTAAGGAACTTATTGATCATCCTGAGTTCAAGAAAAGGAATGTGAGAATTAAAGTTATTGGACGAACCCATTCATTACCGACGAATGTTCAACAAGCAATAGAAAGGGCAGAAAAAAGTTCTCAAACCGATAAACCTGGTCCAACACTTATCATTGCTATTGGTTATGGGGGTCGAGCAGAGATGATCGATGCAATGAAATCCATAGCAGAAAAAATAGCTAAAAATGAAATGGCCATAGAAGATATTAATGAATTAGTAGTTGAACGACATCTATACACCAATGGGATACCTGACCCTGACCTTATTATTCGAACATCAGGTGAAGAACGTTTGTCAGGCTTTCTAACTTGGCAATCTGTATATAGTGAGCTTTATTTTGCAGATGTGTATTTTCCAGGGTTTAGAAAAATCGACTTATGGCGAGCTATTCGTACTTATCAATCTCGAAAACGACGTCACGGACGTTAATTGCTCAAATTGAGATATTCTAGGTATACATCCGTTTTGTAGCAAGTTTGTCAGGTTCGTTTTCTTCGATAGGGGCTAATTGTCGTTTAATTTCCTCTTCTATTGTTTGAGCATTTTGCACTAATTCATTTGTATCAATGTCAATGTTTAAAATATAATTAAGTTTCTTAATTGTAGCAACAGCACCTAATGGATCGGGGCGCTCTCTCTGTGCATAGGCCAAAAGTCCTACTGCAGGAAACATACTCATGTCAAGATATCCGAGCATAATAGCTAGAGGTCCTGCAACAAATAGCCCTGGATCAAGTAAATTCGTCTGTACTTCTTCAATGAAATTTGAATTTAGCTTTGATGAATTTAAAAAAGCTCTTGTCGGAATATATTGAATTTCGTTCTCTGATGATTTTAAACGAGCATCCACCCCGCCTATGAAATATGCTTCAGACAAATTTTTTTGTTTTAGGATCCATTCAGACATTTTTTCAGAAAATTCAATTTGTACATGACGATACGGCTGTAGATGAGGAATGAAAATTGCAAAATCGTATTCTTCTTTTCCATATATTTCGAAAGGAAGCCTCAATTGACTGTTTTGAACAGAAATAAATGGAGGAGCTCCACTTGACATGATAGTGGCTATTCGTTTTAACTTGAGATTTTCAATTATATGAGAAACAGTAATATATCCTATTTCCCCTAATCCATGCCATCCCGCTATAAATCTCTCACATTGATTTAATATTTTTTGATCTTCATGAAAAATCTTGAATTTCATCCGTTTTCCACCAATTTTATATGATTATTCAAGGCGATCTTCCCTTGCGATATATCGTGCACGACTTCGAATTTTTTTCATTTGTTCATAAGTGTTCTTCCCCTCGGGATACACACTTAGATACCCTTCTAAAAATGTATTGAAGAGAATATTTGAAGCTGGTTGAATTGCTTTTAAAGTTGAATAAAAAGTAAGCAGATCATCCGCTTTTGCTTCTAATTCATTAGAAATTTTGCCTAGCCCAAAGTCTATTATAGATGGTTTATCTTCTAATTGAATAAGAACATTAAATACAGTCAAGTCACCATGAATTATATCGTTACTATGTAAAAGGCCAATTTGGTGCCCAAGATTGACGAAAATTGGGTCTAGTTTGTCTATCGGTAATGAATTCATCTCCTCGAATAGCAATTTACCTTTTAGCGATTCAATAATTAGAATATGATCCTCAATATCGACCCCGAATAAACTAGGTACACTAACTCCAATTTTTCGCGCGTTAGTCATAACTTTCGCTTCTGATCTTAACCTGTGAAGTCTTATACGATTATCAATATCTGGATGGCGATAAGATTTTGGTAAGCGATGTTTGATAGCAATAGGACTTTGAAGAAATGTTCCCTTAAATATAACTGCTTCTGCACCTTTCGCAATCTTTTCTGCTTGTATTAATTTCATGAGATCCATCCTACTTGAACTTGATCAGTTCTCCAACGAGGTTTAACTTGACTTTTCTTGATAGGGATAATTTCTCCTGTCTTTAATAGATGAGTACCTGCGAATGCAATCATAACCCCATTGTCTCCTGCTAAATTTCTTGGTACGACATAAAATAAGGATTCTTGCTCTTTCGCAACTAGTTTTATGATGTTTTGCAAATGGACATTAGCAGCAACTCCTCCTGTCAATAATACTGAACCTTTCTTTGTACAAGAAAGGGCTCTTTCCGTTGCTTCGGCCAGTATAGCAAATGTATACTCCTGAAAGGAGTAACAGATGTCAGAAGTTGAGTGATTGGCAATCAATTTCTTTGCTGCAGTTACCATACCTGAGAAGGAGAACGACATTCCCTTTATCGTATAAGGGAGTAATAGAAGATTCTTCCCTTGTTGAGCTTGTTTCTCAATGTGGGGACCCCCAGGATGGGGTAAATTCATTTCTCTTCCCAATGAATCTAATGCATTTCCAATAGCAATGTCTAGAGTTTCTCCTAAGACACGATATCTCCCATTTAAGAAAGTAATTAGTTGCGTGTTTCCTCCACTTACATAGAGAACAAGCGGATCGTTTGCTGGAGTAATGGTTCTTCCTAATTCCACATGAGCAATGCAATGATTTACTCCTAAAAGTGGTTTATTGAGTTTTAAGGAAATTGCTCTAGCAACAGTAGCTGTAGTTCTAAGACATGGACCTAAGCCAGGACCCTGAGAAAATGCAATTCCATCAATTTTATCAGGTTTGAATTGTAATTTTTGAAATATTTTTTTAAGAAGGATGGGAAATTGCTTAGCAAGGTAGGTAGCAGCTTCTCGTGGATGAATTCCACCTTGAGGTGGAAAATATGTTGCGGATTCATTTGCAAGGATTTGAGTTCCTTGAATCACAGCTACCCCAGCTGTATGAGCTGTCCCTTCAAGCCCTAAAATGATGGGTTCAGTAGATGCCATACTAGCTTCATGATCTAAAGATTAAAATTCTGTATAACCACACAGTCCACAAGATGCTCTATTCTTATGTTTAGCCAAAAAAGATCCCTTGCATCTTGGGCAAAACTTGTTGGTTCTCTTAATTGTACCTTTCTTATAATCAACTTTGTAATATGATTGGACTGGATTTCTACGAACTGGCATTTAGTTAACCCTCTTTTTGATCATTTGAGATGATTTTATTTCTCTTAAGACGGAATTTAGGTTCGAAAACATAAACATCATCAGAATTATCATAACAATGAGCAATTAGTTGAGATTTTGGTTCACCAAAATGACCAATTATATTCTGAATTACCACACGATCGAGATCAAAGTTTAATTGTGCTGCAATTTTGGAACGTACTGCCTCTCTGGTTGGTGTGATCTCACCAAGATGAGTAATTAGTGCCTTAATTTCATTTCGGCCAATGAGGGGATTATGTTTTTCTTCTGTAATGGTGATTTCCATCTATGTATTCCTCATGAAATTCGAATTTTCTCAATATATCTTGGATTATGTTCTTCAGGGAAGAAGTTATTAACGCTACCACAATGCCTTCTTCAGTGGTAACAGGAGGTTGTCCATAAATCACTACACTTCCAAGAGGTAGAGAAATTATCGCTGGGATGATTAATAGATCCTCTTCACCGTCAATCCTAACTGCTATGCGGCATTTGTTGGAAGTACAAAAAGCTATTGCATTTTTTATTTCATGAATTGCGCTTTCCAAGATCCATTCTTTTGGATTGTATACATCTTTTAGTGAATAGTGTTTAAGATCAAGTGAAATTTTCTTAGTACGTTGTGTTTTTTCATCAAAAACAATGATATTGGGATGGAACCCTTGGTTAAGGAGAGATTTTGCACAGACATCCCCAATAGCAATAGTAAGTCCCCTATTGATCTTTTTTATATATTCTATTGCATTTTTAGCAGATATAGAATGATCTCCAATGAATAATTCTCCAATGGGGGCTCGAAATGATTTTCGAAGTGTAACTGGGAGTTTATATCCCACAATAAGTTCCCTCAACGAACTTTAATTGCATATTTTCCAGGACGATTTATATTCAATCTTCGCGCGATCTTACTACCTTGGGGTGATCGGATAATGACCATACCTACGAAGCTTTTTGATAAATGATTATGCGTTTTACAAATTGGACAAACTTCCTCTCCATGAACTATGCTATTACATTTCTTACAAGCTTTGATTTTTACCAATTAAACCGCCTCTTTTTTTTCGTCAATCCAGGTTTTCAAACCTAAACCCTCGCCTTTCATGGTTACTGCGATCTTCATACTTACATGGTCTACAGTAGCAGTAATAATTTTCCCTCGGACCAAATCTCCAGGCCTGATAGTTCTACCTGATTCTCTTCCTACTAAAACACCTGAAGAACGGGATGACATTTGAAAATATTCATCAGCGATTTGACTGATATGTGCTAAAGCATCAGTACACCCTATTCGCATGAAGAATCCAAATTTAGTTGTTTCAACTACTTCACCTTCAGTTACTTCATCGTCTAAAGGACGAAAAGAAATCGCCTGATATTCTACATCGTGAAAAGTTGCTCCATCACCAGGTACAATCCTACCAGGTGAAATCTCATTTACCGACAAAATCGCGACAATCATTCCCACATCTCCTCCAATTGTAGTTTCATTCTTCGTTCTTGAGATATCCAGAATTACCTCCTCTAGAGGTTGTCCAAATCTATTGGGGGGAATTCGAATAGTTTCACGGATTTGAGTCAAATAATACATTTATCCAGTACCTCTTTCCACTGACCTTAGTTCAGCTATACCGAAAATAGAATCATTAAAGGCTTTGTTTATTAGACTATTGAGTCTTTCCAAGTGAGAGTATGTTTCGAGAATTGACTAAAGCAATAAAAAAAGGAAAAAAAAGGGAGGATGAATACTTCAGGGGAGTTTGAAGTTTATTCATCTTCAGTGTCAAAAACTATTGCCGATTTTCGGGAACTTTTCAAATAAGCCCAGACAAAAGCCACGAAAAGTAATGCACCGACAGCTGCTAAAATCATCTGTAGTGTAGAATCCTGAGAAGATTGAACTAACAGCGGAGCAATAATAAGACTAATCAGGTTAATTACTTTTATCATAGGATTCAACGCTGGACCAGCTGTATCTTTCAATGGGTCACCGACTGTGTCTCCAACGACACCAGCCTTGTGACGTTCTGATCCCTTACCTGTATTCTTTTCTAAGTCTCTAGGCTCGTCTTCGATAGCTTTCTTGGCGTTATCCCATGCTCCACCAGCATTAGACATGTAAACTGCTAATAATTGTCCACTAACAATTATTCCTGCTTGAAAACCACCTAGTACTTCAACACCAGACCCGATTAAACCAGGATTGTTTACTTGTCCAAGGGCGATTGAAAAGAATATTGCCATGAAAATAGGTACACTGACTGCAATTATTGTTAAGCTGATCAGTTCCTTTTGAGCTGCCGCCGTTACAATATTCACAACTTTTCCATAATTAGGTTTCTTAGTACCTTCCATAATCCCTGGAATTTTAAATTGTCGACGAACTTCTCGGATTGTTTGACCAGCTGCCCGATTTACGGCTCTGATATTGAAAGCTGAAAAAAGCCATGGAAGTGCAGCTCCAATAAGAAGACCTACAAATACTGCGGGTATGTTGATACGTAATCCATTTGCGAGCGGACTGGGAATTCCCAAATTAGTGGCAACGCGTCCAACGTCTACTACAAAAGATGCAAAAAGGCTTACCGAAGCAATAACTGCAGACGCGATTGCGACACCTTTTGTAATCGCTTTCGTAGTATTTCCAACTGCATCTAATTCTTCTAAGACATGTCTCGATTCTTCGTCCATACCAGTCATTTCAGCGATACCTTGAGCATTGTCGCTAATTGGTCCAAAGGAATCCATTGCAACGTTATTCCCTGTATGAGAGAGCATACCAATGCCTATTAATGCAATTCCGTAAAGAATAGCTTCCCCTACATGTTCTGGCAAAACAGTCAGATTATTAGATAATCCATCAATAAGGGGCAATCCTGTATTATCAGGGAAAATCGCATAAGTTATGATCGCAAAAATGAAAGATATAGAGATAGCAACAACCGCCCATACACTGCTTTCATAACCTAATGCTAAACCGCTTAGAATAGTAGTTGCTGGCCCTCCTTCAGTTGATTCAAATACCTCTACAACTGGTCCTCCAGCTTTTGCAGTGAAACGAGCTGTAATTGGATTGAAAGAGACTGCAAGTAAGACTCCTACAGCTATTAGGAAGCCGAGTCTCCAGTCACCAGCATAAAATGTAGCTATGAACATCGAAGTAATAATCGTGATAGCGCTAGAAATCTCATAGGATTGGAACATAGCTTTTTCTGCATCAGGTGTTTTCCATAATGCGACTGCATAAGTACCTACAATCGAACTGATTACGCCCACAGCTCGGACTATTAATGGAAACATAATCCAAACGATTCGTCCATCTATATGAAAAAGCACTAGTCCTAATATTAAGGAAGAAACAATGGTTACTTCGTACGACTCAAAAATATCTGCAGCCATACCAGCGCAGTCGCCTACATTATCTCCAACTAAATCAGCAATGACCCCAGCATTTCGAGGATCATCTTCTGGAATATCTTTTTCGACCTTGCCAACGAGATCTGCTCCTACATCAGCAGCTTTAGTGTAAATACCTCCTCCAACTCTCATGAATAGAGCTAGAATGGTTCCACCGAACCCAAAACCAAGTAACGCATCAGGTGCTGCCTGTCCAAAGATAATAAATATGAGAGTACCACCCAATAGTCCAAAACCATCGGTTAGCATCCCTGTAACAGTTCCAGCATGATAAGCAACAGAAAGAGCTTTACTATATCTCTGTCCTACATCTATTGGGTTACCATATTCATCGGTAGTCTGTGATGCTGTAGCAGCTACTCTTAGATTTCCTTGAACTGCAATACGCATACCAAATTGACCTACCATCATTGAGAACGATGCTCCCATTATGAATGCTATAGTACGTCCTATTGCAACCATTAGTACTGGATCGAGTCCAACAAATTCATCTCTCGCTGCTTCAGTGGGTTCAACTAGGTACACACTGAAAAACAGCGCTATCGTAAGAATTAGCACTATAGGAAGAATTGTTTTGAGTTGTCGTTTCAGATAAGCATTTGCTCCTTCATTGATAGCTTCCCATACCTGTTGCATTTCTTCAGACCCTTTATCATGGCTGAGAACATCTTTACGTAGCCACCATGAGTAGATAAACGCAATAATGGCAACACCAATTACGACAAGTAGGGTAAGCTGTTCAATGAGCTCTAAATCCAAAAAAGTTGTGAACATTATTTCCACCTTTCATTTTAAATAACGAAAATTCAAATATTAGAAATTCCTTTGACCTGTATTGAGAATTAAGTCTTATCGAAGTGATTTCCATTTTTTACGTGATATTATTATTGATTTCCATTTTTTACGTGATACTATTATTTTTCTAGATTTTAAATCGAGAAGTGATATGTGATTTAATTTATCAAAAAAAGCCAATTTGTTATTATAGTTGAAAACAAGTACCCTATTTAATTAGTTCGACCTTTAATTTGATTTAAGACAATAACCAGTAAAAAGATAACATCTTCTCCTTTACAGTATCTTCATAAGACCAGTATCATTTCTTCCCATTCAATAAGATTTCAAATGAATCTCGAAGTGACTGAGGAATCGTGTGAAAAAATGACAGAAAATACATTATTGGTAATTAAACCAGACGCAGTGCAGAGAGGTTTAATAGGAGAAATTATTTCCCGCATTGAAAGAAAGGGTTTAAAGATAAATGCTTTAAAAATGATTAAATTGACAGAGGATGATGTAGATAAATTATATGACATTCATGTTGAAAAAGGTTTTTATCCACTACTGAAATCTTTTATTCTTTCAGGTCCTTTAGTTACTATCTCAATTCAAGGAAAAAATTGCGTTAAGATCGTAAGAAAATTAGCGGGAGCGACTAACTCACCTGAAGCTGAACCTGGAACTATCCGTGGTGATTTGGGTATTGATTTAACAAAAAATATTGTTCATTCGTCAGATAAACCTGAAAGGGCACTATATGAGTTAGGTGTACTATTTGAAAATGAAGACTACGTATCATTTGATCTAATTAACAAGTCTTGGGTTGAATAAACTCAGAATATATGAGAGAATACAGATGAAAAGACGATCTCCCTATAAACGAGTCAAAATTCAGAACATAAATAGTGCAGAAGTTACAAAGGATAGTGAAGAACGTTGGCGTTTAATCACTGCTGATGGATCAACTCTGTTCCGGATATGGATAGTTGGTGTTGTAACTGAGAAATACGAGGGAGAAAATAATTATGTTGGATTAAAAACTGAAGACGGGAGTGGAGCTACAATGGTAAAAGCTTGGGATGGTAGTATCGAATCTATTTCTCAGTGGGATAAAGTCGAAATACTTGGGCAAATTCAAATTTCTGAACGAGACGATACAGTAGATGTTTTTATTACTCCTGATATTGTAGAAAATATCAAGGATGATAATTGGTTTACATATCACAAATTAAAAATTGTTCAACAGCGCCAACACATTGATACAGAGATCAAAGTAAAATCTGCGGTCGTTGAAGGAATTGATCTTGGTGTTGCATCACTAGAAGATTTAAAAAATAAACTAAAAACGCTTGTCAAACAATTAGACCAAGGAAATGGTGTTACAATGGACAACATTGTTGTAAAACTACCAAATATTGATGAGGCGCAAATTTATGATGCAATTACAGAATTATTGGAGTCTGGTGAATTCTTTGAACCTCAAGTCGGCATTTATTCAATCGCGTTTGAGTAATTTGCTGGTTTATGGTCTATTCCACTGAAATACATAATATCTAATTTGTTGATCTGATAAGACGGTGGCTATAACATAGCGTTTGCGAACTGACGTGGCTAATCTTCCAGCTCTGACTAAATCTATAGGTTCGATAGTCGATTCTTTTGGAAAGATAGAGACGAGAAATGGCGCATGATCAATTCCTGGACCCCTGCGGTATACGGAAAAATCAGTTCCAAATTTAAGTCCAGGGCGTACGATGTATCTCTTGTCCCGCAGATTCTTATAAACCGCGTATAAATCCTCAAATTTAGCAAAACGTTCTTTACAGATCGTTAGGAACTGATCATGAGAGATCTCTTGATCATTCTCGGAGATTCGAATTATATTTTTTTTTAAAAGAAACGCAGCTTCCAGTAAAGTTAGTTCAAGAGGCCGTTCAAATCTCGGAGATTTTGGTTTTCTTATCCCAACTGGTGATCCAAAATAACCTAATTGATAGATATAACTTCCAAGCTCATGATTCCAAACAATAACATGCTTATCCACTAATAGAGCTGGGACGGGAGTATCCATTTTTCTTTCTCCGATTTAGCAACCCTAAAAGTAAAATCAAGGTTTCTTTCGATTTAACTTCGGTGCTACAAATCGTAATGTAAGAATTGTGTTGAGAATAAATAGAATGAGTAAGAAGGTTATAGCAGAATTGAGGTCTGCCAACGAAAGATCTTCTTCTGCCTTAGTTACAGCAATATCCAATGAATTACTAAAAGCTAGGAACTCAGTATCTGCTAGATCGGATATACGGTAGTAAACTCGTGCAGAATGAAGTTGAAACTCTCCTAAGGATAGGGCAGTAACTATATAACTAAATATACGTGTTTGATTAGGTTCAATCCAGCTGTAAGAAATTTTTGTCAAACCAACCACGTCAAAAACCCAAGGAGCGTTTAAAGTATCAATAAAGGTAACATTATATGCTGTGCTATTACCTATATTCCTAATCGTAATCGTTACAACAAATGAATCATTTAATGTAACTTCTGTAAGATCAACAACTTTGGTAACAAATATGCTAGGATATGTGTTAGAAACATTTATTGTTTTTGATGGAGATGCCTGAACCTGCACTGATAAAAAATTAAAGCAGAGGATAGCAAAAACAAAGCTTATAATTATCTTTCTAGCAAGTTGAGACCTTTTAGGTACAGCCCACATAAATATCGCCTAAAATAGGTATAATTATTCCCAATTTGAAAGTCTTGTTAAATCTTAGGGTTATTACAAATGATATCAAATGTTGTCATTTGTGTTCACATGACCGATCAGAAAAGATAAATTCATTTTGAAAGACAAAAGAAACACCCCCTGATGTAAAACCCTGTCTGAGATCAAGCTCTAGAGGACTCATTCGAAATTAGTTCTCAACAAAAGATTCTTGTTTTAGTTCCCTAACCTCCCCTTTTATGTCAAATTCAATATTTAGCAAACATTTTTTATTTTTTGGAGGGAAAGGGGGTGTTGGAAAGACCACAATGGCCGCAGCAACAGCTATCCGAGCTGCAGATTTAGGTCACAATACATTATTAGTTTCAACTGACCCAGCTCATTCTGTATCTGATAGTTTAGATCAACAGATAGGTGGAGACGATTATGTAAAGGTAAATAATGTTGATAATTTATGGGCGATTGAACTGAGTACTGATAAGGCAATGAGTACATATTCAGAAATGATAAGCCAGCAAGATCCAACAGGCGCTTTCAACGAATTATTAGGAGATGGAGATGCTAATTCTCTCTCCCCTCCAGGTACTGACGAAACAGTCGCATTTATCCAGTTGTTAGAATTTATTCAGAACCCCGAGTATGATATTGTTGTTTTCGATACCGCGCCAACTGGACACACATTAAAACTTCTACAATTACCAGAATTGACCCAAAATTGGTTATTTCGATTGATAAAAATGCGCCGTCGTATTGGGGGACTGATGAGTGGATTTAAATCTCTTATTGGTGGTGGAACAGATCTTGATGAACAGGATGCTTTTGATAAATTAGAGGAATTGAGAGATCAGGTTGAGATTGCGAGAACTCATCTTAGCAACAATGAAGAGACAGAGTTTGTCGCAGTTACAATTCCTACCGTCATGGCAATCTGGGAAACTGAAAGATTAATTCGTACATTATTTGAGGTTGCTTTTCCTATTAAACGAATATACATTAACCAACTTCAACCTGATAATCCTGACTGTACTTACTGCATGAATAGATATACTGATCAGCTCAAAAATTTAGGCAAAATTAAAGATTTATATGATGAATTCGATTTACAGGAAATTCCTTCTTTTGAATATGAAATAAGAGGGATAGTACACCTAAGAGAGTTAGCAAATTTGCTGTATGGTGTACGAACGTAATAACAAACATTATTGTCTATTTCTCTTCATCCCACCCCTTACGTATTCGAGAAAAGGCTTCCTTTAATTCCATATTCATTTGAGCTTTCAAACTCATTGGGGATGGGTGAGCCTGAGGTGCAGGCGGCCGTGCGCCTCCCATTTGTCCACCTACAGCGGGTGGGGCTAAACCAGGTGATGGAGGGCCAGGTGATTGTCCAGGTAAGGGTGGAAGACTAGATGGTGATGACATGGGTGTAGCAGGTTGTGGGGGAGCGTTTGCGGAAATAGGTGTAGGTACTTCTGATGGTTGAGCTTGTACTGGCGATGGAGGAGTTGGAAACGCTGGTGGAGTAGGTAAGCTTGGTGGAGGCGCGGTTGGTGGGGAGGGAGTAACTGATGGAGCAATTGGTTGAGAAACAGGGGGTGAAGGGGTTAATCCTGGAGCAGAAAGCTGAGGTGGAGCCGAAGGTTGTTGGGAAATCTGACTAATTCTACTACCCAGTTCAGCATACTTTCTTTCCAGATCATCGACAATTTCTGCCAATTGTGAAACAAACACAAAGAATTTTTTGGTTACTGCGATTAGCGCATCAACATTTTGGGATTGATTATCCCCAAAGAATTCATCTAGATTGGTCAAAGTGTAAACCTACGTTGAAGTTTTAAGATTATGTATCATATATTCAATCTCTGAATCATTTATAAGAAGTTTCTTTTTCATCTAGGAATTTTAGGTAATCAGCTACTAAACATGCATCTTTGGTTTCTCTAACATCATGTGTTCGAACAATGTGAGCTCCATTTGAAATAGCAATGGAGGTAGCACTTAAGGATCCCCACAATCGTTCTTCGGAAGTTTTCCCTATTACAGCCCCAATAAACGATTTTCGCGAAATACCGACCAATATAGGCTGGTCTATAACTCTCATTTTCTCTAAATGTTTAATTATCATATAATCATTTTTTGTATTTCTTTCTGGTACCCAAGCTCCTAATCCAGGATCTATTATTATCTTTTTTCGTGAAATACCAGCGTTTACTGCTAATTCTTTGCTTTTTTCCAACTCATTTATTATATCAGGGATTTTAAATACATCTCCTGGTTGAAATTGGCAAGCCATTACAGATAAGGAAGCGTTATAATCAGAAACTGTATCTGCCATCATTGAATCGGATTTTAAACCTGAAATATCATTAATCATGGATGCACCGGATTTTAACACAAATTTGGCTGTTTTATGGGATTGAGTATCAACAGAAATGGGAATATTGCAACCTATTTCATCTATTACATCAAAAAATACCTTTAATCTTTCTAATTCCACAGATTCCGATTCATCCTCAACAGAATTATAGATAAATGAGGGCGCACTAGAAATTGCTCCCACATCAATTATATCAACCCCTTCGTTTTCAAACTCAAGAATTTTCTCCTGAATGTCGTTTGGAGTTTTTTTAATACTTCCTTTGTAAAAAGAAGAAGGTGAAAGATTCATGACCCCCATGACTATTGTCTTATATCCATCTCCAAAACAGATACCTCCAATTTCACCAACTATTTGCATTTCTAATCCCATTCAATAATTATTTCTTCCAGAGCGGGCCCATATAGATACATTGAACAGGATCCATTTTCATCTGTTCATTATTCTCATAAACATCTATTATTGTTTGTACTGGCATCTTTTCATATCCTCTTGCGATAACTATTGGGATCTGCTCATTTGATTCCCCCATTAATATTTCTGCTCCACAAACAAGGTTATCAGCCAAAGCTCTTGTAGTTATGTTCATTTTTCGATTGAAAAGGTCTATTGTTCCTCGGTCATCAATTATAGGTGAAAATCCTGCGACACCTAGGGCAAAACCAGATGTACCTCTACGTAAAGGATGGGTCTTCGAATCAGCGATGATAACTCCAATTGAGACAGACAACTCGATTTCAAGTTGTAAATGAATTTTATTAGCAGTTTCAGCAGGATCTCTAGGTAAAGTTATGTAATATTCCTTACCACCCGAATTACTCTGATCAACCCCTGCATTTGCTTGAAGAATACCATTTTTTAATGCAAGCACTGCACCTGGTACTGCACCAATTATTTCATCTGATTCACGAAAAACTAGTTCCACAAATCGGGGGTCGAGTCGAGATTTTTGTGCTAGTTCATAAGTTTCTTGTCTAATGTCCTTAATATCAGAAATTTTGTATTGACACCCTTCTGCTGTTGAAATAATTTTACTAGCTATAATTACAAAATCATTATCCTGAAGTTCACATTCATTTTCCCTCAGTGCGTTTCTAACAAACTGGACAATATCTCTATCATTTGTAGTAATGATTTTCGTTTGTATTCCAATAAATTCAATCTTCATTCTTATTTGACTCCGACAATTGTTAAGTTCGCATCATTCCTTATTTTAGTGATTCAGAGAGTCTACTCCAAACCTCAAGTAAGCAATTGGGTAAATTTATTTATAAATTGCCAGATAATTAATCTACCTCTTGTTAAGCCAAATATATTCAACATTCTGGTAAATAAAACAGACAGTCTTTTAAGGTCACGATATAGGTAGTTCTTAAATCATCGAAAATGAAAAAGACTGAGCATCAAACAAAGAAAAAAGTACATACTATCAGATATTTACAGATTTTTAAATTACTTGATCAGCAAAGAATAGTGTGGAGATTTGAAAATGTCAATGGAAGATCGTGCTAAATTTGGAATTCCGCTCTTAGATGACGCTTTAGGTGGAGGGGTTCCTCGTGGATCCATAATATTGGTGGAAGATGAAGTAGGTATAAATACAGAACATATTCTTGTACAGTTTTTGTCTGAAGGATTAAGAACAGGTGAATATGGATATATTTTATCAACAGAGCATCTATTCTCGCATTATTCCCCTCTATTTGTTCCCTATAATATTTCTGAAGTTACATTTGAAACAAAACGACTTGTTTTCTTGGACGCTTTTTCAAATCCTTTTGGTTATTCTGAAGGAAGACCGAGCACTGCAGGAGAAAATGTTATTCGTGATATTACACAACCTAGAGAAGTAACTGATCAAATTAGAAGAGCATTACTGCACGTTCGTTCCCAACCTGTTCGAGGTGTTCTTGATTCATTAACAACAATCCTACTTGTATCAGAAAGTCTTAAAGCGCCAATGGCGTTTTTACAACATAAGATAGCCACTGATAAGGAAATGGGAATTGTAAGCATTCTTACACTTCACAGAGATGTTCATTCTCCTCGTATAATACAAGCTGTGGAACATTATTGTGATGGAGTGCTTAGGTTAACAAAAGAGACTTCTGATGGCAAAGAACCTTCTCCAACAGACATTCTTCAGATAATAAAGGTTCCTGGAATGTCACTATCAGAGTTAGAATATGCCAAATTCTCTTTTCAACCTAGTCCTGGTCATATTGAACTTGCCCCTTATTTATGATAAAGAATTTTGAGAGCGATGTGAGAAAAATTCCAGGAAAGAAAAATTGCAATGTAGAAGGTTGCTCAAATGAGAGCAAGAAAACTGTTTCCAAAGAAAAAGCTGGTGCTGCAATTAAAGAAGCTGGACTGAATTTATCAGTTAAAGATAAAGTAACGAAAGCACATTTATGCAGCGATCACTACAGAAAGATAAAGAAGAAGTTGAAGAAAGATCGTGAAATAGATCGCCTTCGTTGGGGTTAAGAAGAATCTTTTCCGTTTAAAGAAAGCATTTGTGTCCTGATTTAGAGGAATTTAATTTCCATAGCATCTTCAGGGCACGCTGCTACACAATCTAGACAATTTGTACAATGCTCACTTCGAACTTTCTCTGGAGGATGAGATAAAATTCGAACACCCATTGGACAAACATCTTCACATATACCACAATGGGTACATTTTGAGATGTTTCTACCAACGCCTATCATAGAATTCTTGCCTAATTGGCCCATGATAATTCCTACAGGACAAAACCATCGGCACCAACCTCGGGGAACGTAGATGATAAGTATTAACCCGCCTGCGAAGATTAAAAAGCGGATCCAGAAAAATATATCTATTTGAACAAACGTTTCCCAACTAAAAAAGGTATCAATAGTTCCCCAGTAGAAGAGTAAAGGAATCACCGTAAACAAGAAAGTCGCGGGGCTTAAAGCAGTCCAAGGTTGCTCAGAAAAAACCCCAAAAGATGCTTTTACCTGTTCTGCATCACCCAATCCTATTCCAATGCCAATCACAACTGATACTAAAACAGATCCTCCAACAATAAATTCCCCTATCTGTCTATAACTATCATTTGTATCTTTTGTAGGTTCATATTTGTTGAATCTAGAGGTTAAGAAACCAATTATATCCTGAAATAAACCGAATGGGCATCCCCAAGAGCAAAACATCCTTCCAAAAACGGCTCCAATCAAGAAAAAAGACGCCAGTGGAATTAATGGAATAATAGCGGTAGTAAGCATACGCTGAAGGAGATCAAATGCCCCTTCTGAAGTGGTGAATATTGATTTGGGCATTACTACTGGTAAAACTAGCCAAGTTGCACCAATTAAAAAAAAGGATAAATTCATTAGTAAAAACATAATAAATTGGACAAAAGTCCTCAGAAGACGGAGTTTTGTCAAATTTGCTTTGCCTTTCTTGTGCCATGTCATTTTGATCGCCTATGGTGTTGGAATACCTGCAATTGCACTTGAAGTGATTTCTACTATCAAATCAGCAATGTCTCCAAATTGACCCTCTGATATTGCCGTTGCAAGGAGAATTATTCCCATACTAAAGGCAATGAAGGCTTTTGCATTACTTTTCATTTCTAAGATTCCTCGTATGTATTATTTGAGTTATTACTGGCTTTTTCTGACGAGTTCTGACATTTTTCCACTGACCGACATGGGATTATTAAGTCTTGACTTAACAATGTAAAGGTGCTATTCTGGTCATAATCCTAGTTAGAATCCCCAGTCTCGGCTTTTACTAAAGCCATGTGCAACTGTACGAATCTCATTGATGCGTCTAAGCGTGGAAGGTTTTTTCAACGCTTTTAACAGTAAAATTATTTTTTGAAACTTAGAAATCATTGTTATGTCCCAGCCATCTAAAAAAGACCCAAATGTTTCAATATCTTCTGGTGAAAATTTGTTATATAATAGTTCATGAGCTTTTTGAATCACTGGATCCGAATATGGACAAGAATCCAATCGTATTTGATATTTCGAGAGGAACTCATCATCAAATCTTTGAGATTCATGCGCCTTGATTGCAGTTTCTCCTGCAAGCATTCCTGTATGAATACCAATAGCAATTCCCCCATAAAAAATAGAATTTGTCATTCCTGCTGCATCTCCTGCTACCATGTAATTATCGCAATATTTTTTAGGAATAGGGCCACTAGCAGGTATAATTCCAGCAATTTCTTTTAGAATTTCGCTTTTTTTCATATTTGAATTATTTAAATAATCTACGAATTTTACTAGCATTTTTTTCGGTTTTGAAGCTGTATCAGTGACAATCCCAACGTTTGTATGTGATTTTTTAGGAAAAACCCACCCATAATGCATTTTAGGGAACTCTCTAAAATTAAAATAGAAATCTAATGCATCAGTATGTACACCCTCAATCTTATATTCTATCCCTTGTACATACTCAGTTGGTGGTGACAAATTCATCATCTGTACACTGTGGGCTGATGGGCCATCACATCCAATTACCAGTGGAGCCGAAAAAGTTTTTTCTTGAGTTTTAACTTCCAACTTTTGGTCTTTCTTCGTGATTCCTAAGACTTGGGATTTTAATTGAATTGTTGCTGCGTGCTCTTCAGCTTCTTTTGCGAGGAGCTTATCAAATAAAGGACGATTAATTGTTACTGTATTTAGATTTGAGGTAGCTACACCCGCTGTATCAAAAAAAAAGCGCTGTGAAATAATTTCACGCTCGATAAAGGATCCTTCTTTCTGAAATTTTAATATCGAACCGTCAATTTCTTGGGAAACCCGAGGCATATTTTCTAATGTTAATAACTTCTTTGTGGAAATTCCCTCACCACAAGCTAGGGGGTTTCCAATTTCAGAATGCTCTTCTAAGACTAAGACTTTGAGATCACTTTTTTTTGCGATTGTAATGGCAGTAGAAAGACCTGTTGGCCCTCCTCCAATAATAATGACATCAAAAGAATTCATACTTTGTTTTCTCCACATTACTTAGGAAGCACAAACCAATAAATTTAGTTTTTCTTCTTTCTTACTTGCTGCAAAAAAACCAACAAGAGATTATTAACAAATGCAAGGCAAATATTGAAAGATGATTCACAATTTCACGTTAACCGGGAAATCTTATGACACCCTCATCCATGCGAATCGGTAAATGCACTGTTAAGACACAAGGAAAAGTACTTGTTCAATTGAAAGGAATAAATTTACCTAAAATAGGATCCAAAGCATTTGTTGATATAGAAGGGAAATCAAAATCCCTTGGAGAGGTAGTCGAAGCGATTGGCTCAACTCAAAGTCCATGGATTGTTATATCTGCAAGTAAAGCGGCTTACGAACGTGTTCAGATAAATGATGAAATAGTCACCCATGAGAAAATAAAGCGTAAGAAGTCGAAAAAATATCTAGACAGGAAGAAGAGACAAAGAGAGGAAAGATATAAGCGAAGTTAAGATTGCCCAAATATTGAAGAAGCCCACATAAATGGCTTTCTAATATACTCTTGCGTATAACAATCAGAGGAGATATTAATGGCACGATCACAAAAACGGTCCGTTCGTAAACCCAGCGGTGGACGTTATCACACAGCGATTAAAAAGAAAAAACGGGATCTATCCCGCCCACCCGCGCTCACAGTTCTTAGCGATCAAAGAAGTAAGATGATAAGAACACGTGGAGGAAATCGAAAAATTCGTCTGTTAGCTCATAAATACGCAAATCTCTCTCGTCCAGATAAAAAAACATCTGAAAAAGTAGAAATACTAGATGTAGAAGCTAATCCCGCAAATAGAGACTTTGCTAGACGAAAAATCATTACCAAGGGAGCTATTATTCAAACTGATAAAGGAAAAGCTCGTGTAACTTCTCGTCCTGGACAAAGTGGGACCGTAGACGCTATTCTAATGTGATAAGGTCTATAAATATTCACTTATAGCCGATATGATTTTCAGGCAAGGGAGGGGGTTCACAAACTCCCTGATGTTTATTTTTAAGACGTTTTTTCCACTAATTTAATTAGTTACGAGATTTATCGATATCCTGTTTTCTTCCGATCCTATTTTTTAGGAAACGCATACTTATCATATATAAACTGAATATTATTAGGGAAAAGGCTAAGAGGATTAGAAAGAAAATATTTAAATCTTCTTCAGCCCATGAAACTAACTCTGCACCCAAATAAATATAAAATAAGACCCTAGGAATCGTTCCAATAATTGTTGGGATAAAATAATTCCAGAAACTTATCCGAGTAAAACCAGCCCCGTAAGAAACAGCATCAAAGGGGATAAATGGAGCTAGGCGTCCAATTAATACGAACAGAAAACCATGATTTTCAATTAAATCTAAAAAATATTCGGAATCTTCATCAATAAACCGAGCAAGGAAATTGGCTAATCGTGTTAAACGTGGATTCCTTTGATTAAGTTCAGAATCTGAGTCCTCTTTTTTAGTTCCGTAAACATCAACTATCTTCTTTCTCAATAATGATTGTACTCCCCGTGCAATATAAAATGCGATTACTGCTCCAAGGAGAGAACCAATAAACCCTCCAATAAAAGCTAAAAATAAACCTTCGTTCCCATAGGCATTATAAAACCCAAATCCTGCTGCAGTCAATACTGCTTCAGATATAATTGGAGCAACAATGGATTGAAAAACCATGGCGAATATAAGCCCCCAAACTCCAAAAGTCTCAACAAGATCTATGAGGATATCATTTAATGATGTCCAAATGAGCAGGAATAGGTCAAAAATGGGATCTAATAATGCCAAGTAAAGACTAATCATCATAAACTACCTCAAATGAATTTCTTCAGCCATAAAAATTATGACTGTGCCACTGGTGCAGTCTTAGTTAGTTATTATAAACACATCAGAAAAGAAACATTTATCATTCAAGTAAGAATTTGTTAGCTTAATAAATAAGATTAGAAGATCATAATAGTACCGTGATCACCTTCAGGGTGAGGTCAAAATTTGGAGTCCGAAAAATTAGAATTACATGAAGAAGTCTTTAAGAGACGATCAAGACTTGATATGGATCATGAAATCGAGGAATGGTTGTCATTAAAGAACTTTCCAGACGAGGCCCGAGTAAATCTTTCATTAGCTGGACGTCGATTCGTATTCCAAAATAGTAGAATGCAAAAAGCGTTGGGTCCAGTTGTAAGTCGAACACAATGGTCACGATATCGTTCAAATCCAAAAATGACCATCCCTCTGTCAACACTTCGCATATTAGTTGAAAATGAACGAGAACTTTTTATGACCTCCTTCACAGTCACTAGTATAGGGAATAAAAAGAGCCAGCTTCCAATAAAACTTCCAGTAAAAACTAAGAGCAATTCTTTAGCTAAGCTTCTCGGCTTATTTACACTATCCAAGAATGTATTTCAGACTGGTACCTACCAAACTGATCAAAGAGGAAAAATTGAGAGTTTTATTGAAACATTTGATTCTGTTTTTGATGTGAACTTATGTCCTGATGGCGAACTTGCACAGAATCAAAGAGGTTTTTATGTTAAAATTCCTGTACAGCTTTGCTCTGCGGTTGTTAAAGCGTTTACTGGAGAATTCCAAGCCAGCTTTCCCCAAATAATCCTTTCTGTCTCCAAATGTAAAGATGAACAGGATATTTTGGATTTTGTCACAATATGGCTGAAGTTCTCTCGATTATACAGGTTTGAGGGTGACGAGGAAAATTTATTCATGTTCAGATATAATGATGAAACTCGTGAAATTGCTAAGTTGATTGAGAAGTTGGGGGTTAGGTATGAAACCGCATCAATTTGGGATAGGGGAAGTGTAGTACCCGTTTATCGAATTCCAAATGTGGATGATAACAAGGTCATTTTAAATACTGCATCGATAGTAAACAGGCTGAAAGACAAAATATTGAGCCAAGAAGCGCGTATAAAGGAATTAGAAGCAATCAAGGAGGATTTGGAAGTAGAGCTTGTAGGGACAACACAAAGTACTCACGAAAAACTTTCTTGGTCTAGGGCAATTGATGAACGACTCGCTGAAGACTTATCTGAGAAATTATTAGAATTTGAAAGAATATTAATCGATACAAGGCAGGAAAATGAAGAATTAAAGAATCTATTGAGAGAAGGGGGAACAGTTTCACCTGAAATTTTAGAAGAAAGCTCTGACAGTATGGTAATAACATCTGACATTGCAAATCTTCGTGAGGAAGTTAATCTATTAAAAGAACGCCTTGTGAATTTAAAAGAGCAAGGTGATGGGGGTAAAGAGCTAAGCTACAAAGTTACCAAAGAAATCACGATGAAAGCAGGTGGTGTTTCAGTTGGGATGGATATAGATCTCCGTCCTGTGGTAAAAGCGTTGTTAGCGTCTCCTGATAATTGGATCCTCTTTCTTCTGGGAACCAACCAACCACTATCAAAGGAAAAGATTAGCCAAATCCTAGGGATTCCTGCAGAAAAGAGATTGGATTTGCAAAGACGATTGAATGATTATGTTGATAGACGGATCATTAAAGTGATAGAATCCCCAGAAGAAGAACTATACCAATTGGATAGATGGGAATGGTCCGATCTAATCGGATCTTACACTAATACCATATTAGGGAATAAAGAAGGGATTCCCTTAGATATTAAGCAACTTGTACGCTATATTCTACGCTAGATTTTACTCTCGAGACTCTTCAAGAGTTCACTGAGTTATTTTTAAAGATTATCAATGATCTTTAATGCCTGTCTAAGTTCTTCTTTTTCAGAAGGTAATTTTTTAGTTTTTGATGCAGTCTTATCTCCTTCTTCTTCTGAAAAAGAAATTACGCTAGGTTCCTGAGCTTGTAGGGTTTCAGGGGTGATTTCATCTTCTGTTTGGAACACTTCAGCTTTTACAGGTAATTCTTCATTAATGATTCTTTTAAGAGATTCTTTTATCCAATCAATTTCATTTTGAATCTTATTTATTGCTCTACTCTGAGCCTGAATCTGATCACCTAGAAGTCTAGCTACTTTGGTCAAAGTTTCAATTTTTTTAGCATTTAATTCCCCTTGAGACAAATGTGTTCACTTCCATCTTGACCAATATTTGCTTCCTCAAACTGATTTATGAGTGTTAGATTGGAATATATATGAAGGAATTAAAAAATTTCCTTTTAATTATTTTTTAAGTGAAAAATGAAATGGTGTTTCAGGATAAAAACATAAAAGTTATGTAATCTCAGTATAAACTATTAGGTTAACAGTCATTCAATAGCGTCTTAGAGTACCTAGGAGTTTCCTAGATGAGTAAAATCGAACCTGGAAATAATTTTGGTCTGGAAGCGAATAAAGATTATTTGTTATTAAGCACAGTCTATGATGCAAAGAGCAACGGAGCAGGAATAAAGTTTCTTGATATTAAGAAAGGTAAGATAGTGTATATTACAGATCCATTTGACCATGAACCGTATTGTTTAAGTAGGGAATCAATTCAGGATATTAAGGCAAGGAATATATCTTCACGAACCATTAAGCGACTTGCTACTATTGAAAAACGTGATTTACTGCACAATGTAGATTCTACGTTTACACAAATATTCACGCCTACTCCCAGTGAAGTTCCGAAAGTAAGAGAGATATTAGGAGAAACTTGGGAATCAAGAATAAAATATCATCGTAACTGGCTCTATGACCAACAACTAGTTCCAGGTAGGAAATACAGATGGAATGCAGAAAAAAAGAAATTTTTCATTCCTGATACTCAAAATTCTGATCTAACGCTTCCAACAACTGTAATGACTCACCTAGACAAATATGAAGGACTCTTGAATAATTTTGTTTTCGACTTCACACAAGAAATACCCAATATCCCAATTTTATCTTGTGATATCGAAACCGAATATGCCGAAAACCAGATTCCACAAGCGTCTGATCCAAGGCATAGGATCACCTGCATCTGTTTCTCTGATAATTTGAACGGTGCCTTTGCGCTCGTTTTGGAGAGAGAAGAGGTAGACAAAGGTCAAGAAATTGATAATGATTCTCAATCAATTGATATTGTTCGATTTAAAGATGAAGCAGATTTAATAAAAAGAGCTTTTGAGATCCTAAATGATTATCCAATTATTGTATCTTTTAATGGAGATAACTTTGATTTTCCTTACTTAAATGAGCGTGCAAGAGAACTAAAGGTCAATACGTTTAGTCCTATTATATGGAATAGGCGGAATAGGGAATGTACTCTAAAAAAAGGGATTCATCTTGATCTATATCGTTTTTATCAGAATGTGGCTATTCGTACATATGCTTTTGGAAATAAATATCAGGAAACCAATCTAAATGCAATTGCATCAGCATTATTGGGTGTAGGAAAGATTAAACTTCAAAAAGAGATTGCTCAACTTACAGAATGGGAGTTAATTCATTATTGTGCAAGAGATGCGAAAATAACTCTTGATCTTATATTATTTGATAATAATACTCCTCTAAAATTGATATTTGTGCTCTCTCGTGTGACACGTACTCCCATTGACGATTTAACAAGAACAGCAGTATCGAATTGGGTACAGAGTCTTTTTTATTCAGAACATCGTCGTAGACGATACTTGATCCCCAATGCAGCGGATATTCAAAAAGAAAAAAATTTGTTTAGAAGTTCTGAAGCAATTATCAAGGGAAAAAAATACAAAGGAGCAACAGTGATTGATCCAGTTCCAGGGCTTCATTTTGATGTTACTGTTTTAGATTTTGCTTCTCTTTACCCTTCCATCATAAGTGCCTTTAATTTAAGCTATGAAACAATTTTATGTAATCATTCGGAATGCAAACAAAATAAAGTTCCACAAACTAACTATTGGGTGTGTCAAAAAGAACGTGGAATTATCGCTGATACTATCGGTTTCATAAAAGATGTTCGAGTTCAATGGTTGAAACCAGAATCAAAAAAGAAGTCAATTCAGCAGGATTATTATAAAATACTGGAAAGAAGCCTTAAAGTCTTAATTAATGCATCTTACGGTGTTTTGGGAAGTGATCGTTTTCTCTTATACTGTCTTCCTGTTGCTGATGCTACTACTGCTTACGGAAGAGATTCTATTGAACGGACAATTTCCAAAGCTCAAAGTTTAAACATTAAGGTTCTTTATGGAGATACAGACTCAGTTTTTCTTCTATCCCCAACACAAGAGCAAATTCAAGAGATAATAAATTGGAGTCAAGAGTCACTAGGAGTAAGTCTTGAAGTAGAAAAGACCTATCGTTATGTAGTTCTTTCTCAACGCAAGAAAAATTATTTTGGTGTTTATCCAAATTCAGAGATTGATGTAAAGGGATTAATGGGAAAAAAACGGAATACTCCCCAATTTCTTCAGAAAGCATTTAAAAATGTATTAAAGAAGTTATCAGAGGTCAAATCGGAACCTGAGTTTTATGCTGCAGAAGCTCGTGTTAAAGAGTATATTGGTGGCGTGTATCGAAAATTAGAAAAAGGTAAATACTCAAATGACGATCTTGCTATTTCTATGCAAATGACACAACCTTTACATAAGTACTTAGTAAATGCACAACATGTAAAAGCAGCATGGCAGCTGGAGGAGATGTTTCAAAAACAGCATCATAATAAACCGCTAAATAAATCTGTGCCAGCTGAGTTCATAAAATCTGGACGCTTTATTAGATTTGTAAAGACTAAAAATTCCGATAGAGTCACCGCTTTAGAACTTATGTCACAAAAATCCAAGATTGATATAAAAGCTTATAGATCAATGATCGATACTATTTTTGAACAATTAATAGGAGCATTAGAAATCGATCTAGAAGAATTATCTACAGGCCAGGTCAACCTAATGGAATTCTTCAGTTAAATTCTTTATAACCAATTTTAAAGATTGAAAATCCTTCAGTTTCATTGATATGTGGGAATAACCGTTGTGCAAGTGGAAATTTCGGACTTGGGGTTCCGATGTACAAATTCTGTGATTTTAATTCAAAATCAGGATTTGTCGTTAAGAATTGCTCAATCACATCTTCATTTTCCATCGGAAGGAGGGAACAAGTGGAATAAATTAAGTATGAAGATTGATTTTTGGTTAACATTTTTGAAACATTATTCAGAAGAGAATACTGTAGATTACTTAGCCATTTGACTTGATGCCTATCTATTCTCCATTTTGCATCTGGACGAGAAGAAAATGTGCCAGAACCTGAACATGGTGCATCGAGAAGAATTTTATCAAAAGTGTTTCGAAATACTCTGTCTATTCTCATATCAAATAGTACTGGATGAATGCTTTTCAGATTGTAAACATTAATTTTTCTTACTAACTCTTGCATTCTTCGATGATGATTGTCCGTCGCAACTATGAATCCTAAATCACCTTGAAGAGTGGCTAAGTGTGTAGTTTTTCCTCCTGGAGCGGCACATGCATCAAGAATCTTTTCTCCTTTTTTCGGGTCTAGGATATGAGATATTAAAGAAGAACCTTTTGTTTGCATATAATACAAGTCGTTTTTAAAGGATGGTAGGCGAGGTAGGGGGATTTCTGTTGATTTAACCTTCACAACATCATTCAGAATAGGATCTGATTCGATAGAAACTCCTTCATTGGATAATTGAGTAATAATCGTACTTTTCTCAAATTTCAAAAGATTCAATCTCAGATACACTGGCAATGTTTTATTATTTGCTACTAAAATTTTTTTAGTCAGTTCTAATCCATAGAAGTTAAGTAAATCACGAACTAACCAAGTCGGATGTGCGAACTGTACACCAAGTTTCTCCTCTTTATCGTTGATTGTGTCAAGAAGAATTTCCAACTTCCACTTGTTTAAATAATTGCTTAAATCAGAGAAAATGTGTTTTGAAAATTGTAAATCAAGTGATTTTAATAAATCTTGACAAGAAAGATCCCAGTATTGATTTTGTGGACTTTCCGGTGCTAAGACAACAAGGTAGATGACAATTCTCAGAATATTCCTCACATTTACTGGAATCTTCTGTGCGAATTGATTTTGTATCTGCTGGTGAATTATCCGATTCGCAATATTTTGAAAACGAACAGTTTCAAAGACTAATGCATGTACTTGGGAATACGAGTAGCGGTCCTCATCACTCGAGAATTTTGGATACATCTTCATTGCATTTCTTAACGATACTTGCTTCCTCTCATAAAACGAGATAATTTTTGAAGCAACCTGAATACTATTGGTGTATTGTTTCAGATTCTCATCAACTTTCAATGAATCCCACCACTTTTCTATTTGGAATGATCTTTCAGAATAATTCTTCCTTCATAAACTATTCCCCAAAAGGTATCTCCTTCTGAGAAGGTCTGTAGTTCAGTTGAATCGACAAATTGATTGTCATAGCTCGATAAATTCATTATTTCAGCTAAATTTTCTGCTGTTTCAAAGTGAATTATCTGATATTCCTCAAAATTCATATCTAACGATTTTGGATTTAGTTCATCGAATAATTTTATAGACATTCTTCTTAGAGTTTTATTCATGACATCTAAGCAAGCTATTTTGAAATTTGAATATCCAGCTACTTTGAATACATGTTTATCGATTAGAATGTAATCTCCTTCTCGATACTTGGGTAATGCAACCGATACAACCTGTTTCCTCGGATATTCTTTAGATTTAGATTTATCAAAACCAGCAAATTCCGTCGTTACTTGAATAAGGCCACCTTTATCTCTAGCGAAAATTCTTCCCACAGAATGAGCTGCTGATTTTGAACGGAAAAGAGCATCAAGACCATTTTTAATTTGAATTAATCTGAAAAGGGGATTTTTACCATCCGAAAGGGGGAATTCTTTACTTATTTTATCTATTTCACTACCCCAATTATCTAATTCTTCTGATGTAGTTTCGTTCTGAGCTCTTACTTGTATCTTAGAAATATATAAACCACTTGAACGTGTTTGGCAATCAGAACAATCACCCCAGTTAATATTAATAACAAAATCCTCTTGAATAGTTGATAAAGGAACAAAAGGGTCAGGGCTAGCAGAAATAACAACCATTCCGTGAACAGAAATTAATTCATCATCTTCATTATAAATCTGCTCAGTATGTTTTACTTCAATTTTACTTGGACGATAATGGAATTTCCATTCCTGATTAACGAAATTCGCTAGTTTCGGATAGATTTTTGATGAATTCAAGTCATTCATGAAAAATTTGGTCCAATGGCCTTTGGACGCAAGCAAACCACAAGTCATACATACTACAAATTCCAAATCCTTCTTTTTTTTCAAGATTGGATTGGATTCCAAATAGCATGATTGACACAAATGCTGGAAGAATTCTTCATTCTCCCCACACGCAATGCATTGTGGAGACATAAACATCACTGACACAATTAAATTGGAGGAAATGAGAAAATAAGTAAATGTGGAATTCTTCTACCATCATCGGAGTTAAACCATATCACTGCTTCTTCGTTTATGATTTCTTTTTTTATACCTAAATCAAGAACGGATCCTAAAGCATTAATATTTGTATATCTTCGCATTAAGTCTAAGGCATCTGATTGAGAGATATCTCTGCCCTTATAAAAGCCAATTGGAACTTTCATTCTAGTAGTGTTATTGGTCAGCTCTTTTCCTAGGAGGGCTTCATCACAGATAGCAAGAATTTCTGTTCTATCCCTACGGTGAATTTTAAAAAACACACGTTCAGAACTGTGTTTACTTGACCGCTCCACGGGCACCACAAGCTTCACAAACTTTGATCAGAATTCTTCCCTCTCGGACAAGTTTTGTATCTGGTTTTCCACATTCTTCACACAGAACGAATTCTTTGACGTACGCTGCTAACTCGCGATTGACCATTGTTCTTGAAAATTTGCCCTGCAGAAATAAACGGCCTCGTTCCTCGGTCGCAGAGGTTGCGAATTCTCCTGCTAAATGTTTTGATAGGTGATCAGCATCATTTTCACGATTTAAAATTTTGAGGATTCGATTCCAATCAGTGATCCACGTTCTATTTCCTTCTTGAAAGATATCACCCTGTGGAATTTCAAAACGAGACTTTTCAAACACGTGAGCGGGCAGGTTCTCTCGTGCACGTTTTAAGCTAGCAAGGTAGTCTTTTTCAGCTGTCATGATCAATACTTTCCTCGAAATAGGGTGATAAATGTTTTGTATCAAGATTTAGTTACTAGAAAAAGGATCTTCCGAATAAAAGATGATTCTAGTAATGTTCTTTGCCCTATTCCTTCTAATAATATTGCTTTTGACATGAGTATTTTTTTGTTATTATATGAATTATTTTTTTTTGGAATGGTGAAAATTTTAAAATTGGAATACTGAATTAAAAAAGGGAATGGATTTATTTGATAAATTATATGCTTTGCTTAAGTGCGTCTAGGATTACAGGTAATATCGTCGAATTTAAAGGTAATCATCTCCTTACAAGTCTGACGTGAACATAAAAAGTCAAATATATTTCTTCGTTACTTATCTCAATAACACAAAAGAAACGAGTCTTAGATTCATGAGACGTAGAAAAGAAAATCGCTGGGTATTCGAGCTTATAAGGACTAGTGATGTTATTTTAGAAGTTGTAGATGGAAGATTCCCCCATCTAACTCGAGTATCCTCCATTGAAAAGCATATATCAACTTTAGGATGCTCCTTGATAATTGTACTCAATAAGTGTGATCTTGTTCCAAGAAATATCTGTGAAAATAATAAACAAATTCTGAATAAAGAATTTCCTACCGTATACATTTCGGCTCAAAATAGATTAGGGACCAAAAAGTTAAGACAACAAATTTCACGTTTATCTCCGAAAAGAGAAACCGTTATTTCTTTGGTAGGTATTCCAAATACAGGGAAAAGTAGTTTATTAAACATTTTGCGAGGAAAACATGTTGCACCAACAGGTCAAAGACCAGGTGTGACACGTCATAAGCAAATAGTCCGAATTTCGAACAAAGTCTTGATTTATGACTCTCCAGGAGTGGTACCATTCGATATTCCTGATATCAATCTGCAAGCTTTTCTGGGAGCATATGAAATTGGGAAATTACCAGATCCGATTGATACTGTTAATTTTTTTCTTGATCGAATAAGACTGCATTACTTTAAGGGATTTATAGAGAAGTATGATATTCCTTCACGAGAAGAAAGTAATCAAGAGATACTCGATCATATTGCTAAAAGAAGGGGATTAATACTTAAGGGTGGAAAATTGAATTATATTGAAGCTGCTAAGGTTATAATGCGAGAATTTGTGGCAGGTAAGGTCCCTTACTGGGAAAAAGTCACCAACTAAGTAATTCCTGATTATTTTTGTAGAATTCAATTTGAAACTTCTAAACAGTTTTGTCTCGATTCTTGATCTTGCAGAAGATATTTTTAAATTACTAAAGGAAATTGCTTCCTAAGTAGTGTAATGTGCTAATATCGCTTTAACACATGTTTAAAGAGGTATCGTAAATATTCAATAAGAAAATCTGCATTAATTTCCCTTAAAATAAGTAACCTGTAAATGAATTAAGTTTGGTAATGAAAATGGAACTAGATAAGGATTTAAAACAGTTTCTAGAAAAAATAATGGCATTTGCGAATAAAACTGGTATCGCTTATCGTACAGGTGACATTTACGGGGGTCTGGCCGGATTCTGGGATTTTGGGCCTATAGGTGTGGAGATCAAAAATCGGATTAAGGATGCATGGTGGACTGAGTTCGTTAGAAACCGTGATGACATTGTTGGATATGAGGGTGCCATCATTACTCATCCGAAAGTTTGGGAAGCTTCTGGACACCTGTCAAGTTTCACGGACCCCTTAATTTTTTGCGAAGGTAAATGTAAGAAAAAACACAGACTTGATCATTTAGTCGAAGATCAATTACACATACAGTCTGAGCATCTAGATCTCGAAGGAATGAGGGAACTCGTTCTAAAAGAGGGACTTATCTGCCCAGAATGTGGAGGTAAGTTGGGAAAACCAATAACTTTCAATTTGATGTTCAAGACACAGGTGGGACCAATTCAGGATTCAGCATCAATTGCTTATCTTCGACCGGAGAATGCTCAGTTAATCTTTTCTGGATTCAGAAATGTAATTGATTCTACACGTGTAAAGATACCTTTTGGTATTGCCCAATCGGGCATAGTTTTTAGAAATGAAATTTCTCCCCGTAATTTTTTATTCCGAGTACGTGAATATGAATTAATGGAGTTTGAATATTTTACAGATCCCCAGAAGACCAACGATTGTCCCGTTTTTGAGGATGTGACTGAAACACAAGTGAATATTTATTCAAGAAAAGAACAGACGGACAAAATCTCTGACGATTTTGTACCAATGAGCATTCAAAAGGCTTGGGATGATCAAATTTTCAAAAATAAATGGCAAGCATACTGGTTAGCGACTTTTAATAACTGGTTTACGGATAAAATGGGTATAAACGGTAATAAATTACGATTCAGACAACATCTAGAATCAGAATTGAGTCATTACGCTTTAGATACTTGGGATATTGAGTATCAATATAATTTTGGCTGGAAAGAATTAATGGGTTGTGCAAATAGAACTCAATATGACTTAGAGCAGCATCAAATACATTCTAAAACAAAACTTCACTTTAGTGAGACTGATGAGACAGGTGTAAAACGTTATGTACCATATGTCGTTGCAGAACCCTCTGTTGGTCTTGGGCGTATTTTATTAACGATTCTTGCTGATGGATATCAAGAGGAAACCGTTAATGACAGAAAACGGGTGGTATTGAAAATTCACCCAAGCTTGGCCCCCTACGATGTAGCAGTTTTTCCATTACAGAAAAAGCCCCAAATTCTTGCAAAAGCGCAAGATATATTTAAATTCTTAAGAGCACAAGGATTTACAGTTAATTTTGATGATGGTGGATCAATTGGTAAAAGGTATCGTAGACATGATGAAATTGGGACTCCTTTTTGCGTTACCGTCGATTTTGGTACTCTTGAGGATGAAAATATTACTATTAGGGACAGGGATAGTATGCAACAAACAAGAATTCCAATTGAAAAGCTAGTTGAGGAGCTAAAGAATTTACGTAATAATTATTTAGCAGCAAAAATGATTTAATCAACTACTAAGTCAGACGATAAGAACAGAAACGAAGTGTATAGATTATGATTGAAGAATCTCCCTCCTCGGTCATCACATATTCCACAGTATCTTCAATAGCTGGTCCTTTATTATTCGTTAAGAACATTAAAGGAGTTGCTTATGGTGAATTAGTGCATGTTCTCACTCCAGATGGAGAAAAAAGAACTGGTCAAGTTCTAGAAGCCGCAGAAGACATTGCAGTTGTGCAAGTTTTTGAAGGGACCCAAGGTCTCGATACTCGAAAAACTTCCGTTAGGTTTCTGGGTGAAACGATTAAAATTGCAGTATCACAAGACATGCTTGGTCGAATTTTTTCTGGAAGTGGAAAAGCTATCGATGCTGGACCACAGATTTTCGCGGAAGAACGATTAGATATTACTGGTGCCCCCATCAATCCTTACTCTCGTGAGTATCCTAGAGAATTTATTCAGACAGGAATATCTTCCATTGATGGTTTAAACACATTAATTAGAGGTCAGAAGTTACCAATTTTCTCCGGTAGTGGATTACCTCATAATAATATCG
Organism: Candidatus Heimdallarchaeota archaeon B3_Heim; assembly: GCA_003144275.1. Lineage (GTDB taxonomy): Archaea > Asgardarchaeota > Heimdallarchaeia > Hodarchaeales > Hodarchaeaceae > Hodarchaeum. The sequence goes on along the minus strand of NJBF01000001.1, from coordinate 21,497 downwards.
CTGCACAAATTGCACGTCAGTCAACTGTCTTAGGCAAAGATGAAGAGTTTGCGGTCATTTTTGCAGCAATGGGTATCACTACTGAAGAAGCACGATTTTTTAGAGAAGATTTTGAGAAAACGGGCGCTCTTGAACGAGTAATACTTTTCCTAAATCTAGCCGATTCCCCAGCAGCCGAAAGATTGATCACTCCGCGGATTGCACTCTCAGTAGCTGAGTATCTAGCTTTTGAATACGATTACCATTGTTTAGTTATACTAACTGACATGACAAACTATGCTGAGGCTTTACGTGAGATCTCTGCTGCACGTGAAGAAGTTCCTGGCCGTCGTGGATATCCAGGGTATCTGTACACCGATCTTGCTACAATTTATGAGCGAGCAGGAAGAATAAAAGGTCATTCAGGAACAATAACACAGCTCCCTATCCTTTCTATGCCCTCTGATGATATAACACATCCAATTCCTGATCTTTCTGGGTATATTACAGAAGGCCAACTAATTGTGGATCGAGATTTAAATCGAAGAGGAATATATCCTCCTATTGATCCAATGCCCAGTCTGAGTCGACTGATGCGTGAAGGAATCGGAAGAGGACGGACTCATGTGTGTCATAAGCCAGTTGCAGATCAAATGTTTGCGGGATATTCCCTTGGAAGAAATTTGAGGGACTTAGTAGCCGTTGTTGGTGAGGAAAGCTTAAGTGCTACCGACAAGAAGTATTTACGATTTGCAGATCGTTTTGAAAGCGAATTTCTACGTCAAGGGTATTATGAATCACGAGAAATTTTTGATACACTGGAACTGGCTTGGGATTTATTATCGGATCTTCCAGAAGAGGAATTAAAACGAATTCCTCCAAAGCTATTACAGAAATATCATCCTAAGTATCGAACGAGCAAGCTAGCTATAGATGATCCTGAGCCTTAGAAGTGAAGAAGTATTTCTGAAAAAAAACCTGTGAAATCAATTTTTCGTAAATTTTTAAACCGACTAAGAGCTCGATAGATATACATCCAACGGTTAAAATAAACAAGTAGTCACAATGTATTCTGATAAAGCACCTCAAATTAATTGAGAATTGTATTTAAGTTGATCAATGTAAGAATTATAATGATGTTGTGTCTCGCGACTATGAACGTAGGGTGAAGAACGAATGGTCATTTGGAAAGTTCATTTTGCTTTAGGGGCTGGTCAGGAGGAGGTAATCGAATTAGCCGATGTTGAGGATCTGGTTGATTGGGATCCCGAATTTCAGGGTAGGTTAATTTCGAGTTTTTTCGATACAGACTATCACTGGTTGCTTTTACTGAAAACAGTCAGTCGTGAAGATATTGATTTTCCATCAAAGAATTTTCTATTAATTGTTGGCAGAAAATGGGGAGAAGACAAGAAGAAATCTGTTCCTCTCGGAGTATTATTTGAATTTTCAGAGGGAGATCTCAAACTTCGCGCTGTTGGTCCTCAAAGTGTAGCAGCTCAGGCAGGGGGAGATAATAACCTTTTATTAGACTTGGTTAATGAATTATTTGAATTTCCACAAAAATGGCGAAGTAAAAGCGTGATTTGCGGCATCTCTAAGCAAGAGTGGAGGAAGATTGCAGATATAATTGGGGAAGAACCGTGGAGACTGCTTGACGCAGGTAGAAGAATTTTATCTACTGATCCAAAAAAAGGCAAAAGCAGATTTTAAAAAGGCAGAACAAATTTTCACAATTCTTGCCGATTTGAATGGTCAATTTCATGCCGCATTTGCTCAGCTAGAGGAAGCTGTTGAAGCAAAGAATTCTACTCTGGCACAGGAACTATTAGAAGTCGTAAGACGGATTTCTAAGGAATTAGGTGACCCAATGCTTGAAGAGAATGTCTTTTCAACCGAGGGAATAATATTATATGAGCAAAATAATTTTCAAGAAGCAGTTTCGGTCTTTGAGAACGCATTAGAAAAAGCCAAAAAAGCTAATTTTCACAAAGCCGTTGTGAATGCGTATATGAATATTGGAGAATGCTATTATCGTTTAGCTAATTATGATAGTTCACTTAAAAACTTTGATATTGCGCGTGGCCATGCAGAAGAACGCAATGATAAACATAACTTAGCAATTGCCCAAATCAACATTGCTAAAGTACTATGCCAAAATCTTAAATTGGGAGATGTATCTAGTGATGTGCAAGCAACCCATTATCTGACAGAAGCCATTGAATATTTTGAGAAGTCGGGGGACAAATATAATCTAATGATAGCTTATGGGGAATTTGGAGATCTTGAAGCTACTAAAGAGAATTATGACTCTGCTCTGATATATTATGAAAGAGCAGCGGAAATTGCTCAAGAGCTAAATGAATCTGTTCTGCACGATTTTTATTATCAAAAGGCCCAATCAATGAGGAATAAGCTCTATTAGGTAACAGACAACAAACATTGTTCTTCTTCCTATTTTTCAGAATGAAAAGAGTAAAATTCTGGATTTTCTCCGGGAATTAACCCAGTATTTCACCGACTTTCTTTGCAGCTTGTTTCATATCAAGAAAAATTAAGCCCAATTTTACTGATCGGTTTGCTGAAGCAGTTAATACTGCTTTACTACCAGATTGAACTGAAATAAGGTAACCATCGTTTCCTTCAACAAGAATCCGTGTCATTTCTCCTTTCCCCGTTTCCATGACAGCTCTCTCGCCTAAACTAAGAATTGCCGCAGTCATTGCGGCTATTCGTACATCATCCAAATCACCTGGAAGTTTAGGAGGCCAAGAGGAAATGGGAAGTCCTTCAAGACTTACAACGCTAGCAAAGTCTATAGCTGGCAATTTACTAACAAATGCTTCCAAGACTTCGACTATTTCTTTATGCATTTGTAGATCTGCATCAGTATCGGGAATGTACATTCTTACACCCTTGTAAACAAATTTCCGCACATATCTTTGCTTAGACATGTGAATTTAAGCTTATCTCCTATAAATATATTTCTAATTCCGAGATTTTTCCGAATGAGAAGGTGTACAAGGAGAATAAACCTACTAACATCATTCTTTCTACTCAAAGTAATATAAGATCCTAATATGTGGATATTACGAGGAGAAATTCCTTCTATTGTATCATAACAAATTAGATTGAACTAAAGGTTTAGATAGCAAAACTATAAGATTAACTTAACAAAACGCTCCAAAGTAAGAGGTTTTGAAATACATGTCCAAGTTACATCAACCAAACGTACGGAATATCCGAGCAGAGTCGCCAAGTTTACAAGTAGGAAAAAACGGTTTATCTGATTCCTTTCTTAATGAACTTAATAACCGATTAAAAAAGGATAAAACCATTAAAATAAAGTTTCTAAAAAATTCTCCTTTCAATTCACGTCAAGAAGCAGTTTCAGCCTTGAAAGCTATATTAAACAGTAACTCTGAGGTAATAGAAACTAGAGGATGGACTGTAATTATTCAGAAAAAAAGCTAACTATTCTGAGATGTCTTAGTTCCGTATAATTGTATCATTAATATTTCACGGGCTAATGATTGGAAAGCACGCTTTATCCCAATACCCGTAGTAGCCACAGTTTCATAAATTGGATAATTGGATAATTTTAATCTTTCAATTAGCTCTGATCGTGGTAGTGCAGCCTCAACATCTCGTTTGTTCAAAGCAATAACTAAAGGAATTGTAGTGCCTAAATCTTCCCCCAAATGAGTTGTAAGCTCCTCGAAGGAAGCAATATTTTCTTGAAGCTGATCTGACGAAGAATCAACAACAAATAAGATGCCATCTACCCCCTGAATAACTATTTTACGCTGGTGTTTATGTCTTTCCTGTCCCGCTGTAGTATAAACGTCAAAAACCACTCCTGTAGTAGCTTGCATGGGTGCAAAATCAAAAAAAAGCGTGCGTCCATGTGGATCAGCTAGTTGGGTAAATTTCCCCTTTTCTAAACCATCAACCTTATGATAGAGCCAACTAAGAGTTGTTGTTTTTCCACAGAGAGAGGGGCCATAAAATACTATTTTAAATCTATGACGACCTTCTGCGTCTTTTCGCAATCAACTTGACTCCTTCACTGACTAGGAGGATAGGAAATTAGATTAGAATTTTTCAAGCTCTCGTAGCGCGGCTTCAAGTTCATCTTTCTCAAGTCCAGTACGAACTTCAGGTGCTTTGGAGTCAATTCCTGAGAAGGTTCGAGATGGTTGTCCAGCTAAAAACTCATCAAGGATTGAGCTAAGTTCCTCATTAGCCTTTCTCATGAGTAAGCGGATCATTCCGATATTAACCTCAGCATCTGAGATTATTGTCAAAATCCCCCGGCCACAAGCGCTCGCGAATATTTTACCAGTATCGAATTCTGAAGTGACAATATCCAATCCGCCAATTGTCAGATTAGATCCTTGTTCTGCTGATGCCATAAATACAGCTGAAGCAATTGCTCCAATACCATCAACATCAACAGATACATAACTAAACTTGGAAACGTGAGCAATCGTAAGACCAGTCCGGTCGACTAGAATAATTTTTCGGATACCGGGTTCACTTTTTATGATTTTACTGAGTACACTGTCAAACCTTCGTGGATCTATCAAGCTAGCAATCTCCTGGTTGTCTTTTTCCAAGTTCAGAGAAAAACAAATAAATTTTATCTCCGTATACCAATGCTAGATTAATTCTTAATAAATTTAGCTTATTAATCTATGAAAGATAAGAAAACTTATGTGTTAATATTGAATGTAACAACAGCCAAAATTCTTCAATTTCGTTTATAGCGATTGAAACCCAGAAAAAAGAAGATAGCTATTGTTATACGCTGAAATTTATATAGAAATACATTTACCATTTATGCAAAATATGCTGTAAGGACAAAAATGACATTACCTAGTAGTATCTCTAATAAGAAGCCTAATAGTAAGAATACAATGAAGGGTAAGGAGGGTTGAATCCATATTGACTCTTTGTTATGAATCTGAGTTTTTTTGGCAATCTCCTTTTTTCTAGAAAGATCAGCTTCTGGAGTTTCAAGGCGCATTTGGAAAATATACTTCCACCCAGCTACGTCATCATAAGTCTCTAAGAAATCAAAATGCCACGGTTTTTTATCTATCTCCTCCGAAATACGCTGAGTACTTCGAGGGTAACCTATGAAATATAATACTATCTTAACTCGGAAAGATTGGTTTGATATTGTATAAAATTCTCTAATTGTGTTTCTTCGTATTAGATTGTAGCATAAGAGGGCGATTGGAACTGTTATGGCCAGTAAATATGCGTTGAAGAATGTTCCTAAAATTTTAGGAGTGATGGAAAAGATGATATCATATTTTGGATCTGTGATGGAGAATAGTGGTTGCTGAACAGGTGAAACGAAAGATATAGCAATAAAAGCAATTCTATCAGCCTCTCCTCCCAATCCAGAAAAAGTAAGAAAGGCAGCTAAAATTAAAGCAATAAAAATGTTATATAACCACTTAAAAAGATAAGATTGGATATCTAAGTTGTTCATCAGTAATAAAATAATTTGTAGAATATGTAATATGCATCCACTACTAATCATAGCTATCCAAATCCAATCCACTATTTCTCGTGTTTTCCAATCTTGATAGGCTCCCAGAAATAATAGAAGGAATGCGATTGAGAAGAGAATTAGGGTCAGTGATGATTCCAGCATTGTCAGTGTACCAGCCATTCAGTTCATACTAGAAAAACACATTCTTCATATCAAGAACTCTGTTCTATCTTGAAACCGCGATTTCAGTATCTTAAATCTTCCTTTTTGTTTTTACACCTAAAGTTCAATTGAAAATTGAATATTTCAAAATGATTTTCCTATATCGCAGTCTGATCCAAACCGATTTCATTGTAGCAGGTGTTTTTTCTCTTCGTTCAGTATATTGAAAGAAATTTCTATTGTTTGAGTGAGTTAATGTCATTTGGGTTTCTTACGACATAAGTAAAAACATTCTAAAATACTCATCAGGGGAGTTTTAATAGAATTCTGGATAAATTAAATCCAGAGTAATCAGAAGACTAAATTGCCACTGTGGCTTATGAGATTTTCTTTCGATCATCTCGGCAAAGCACGGTTATAGCGCCTCCTTGGTATTACTCCCAGTTTATTCTGATGAGAAACAAACAGGAGGATGTCGTGGGTTCAAAAAATAGTATTTCTCGGAATATTATTTGAAATTCCCACCAGTGGCTTCATCTTTTGATTGGTATTTCCCAATTTTTGTGCCAAAATGCACTGAAACTGGAAATACGTAAAATTTAATTTCCTTTCTCTTGAATCGCATTATTAAGTCAATCGGAGATTAGCCAAATAGATATTTCACACACTAGATTTTTTACCTATTGATAATTTTTACTTATAAGGGATTATGAAGCATGAATCTTTCGTGAAAAGGTAGGCATTCCTTAGAGGAGATTTTTTGGACTACAATGATTTAATTCTGTTATGGAAAAATGAGAAGTTGAATTCTTCGCTTTGTAACATTCCCAAGGATTTGTATATTTCCCTCGATGGTTTACTGGCAAAATTATCAGAAGATGTTCAACAATTAGCAAATACGACTCTGGCTAATGCCGTTTTAGATCGGATCATATTTCTCAGGAAAGATTTAGTGCACTTAAGACTAATCAAGATAGTAAATCTGGTTATTAATCATACTTTTTTTGATGAAAGCGGCTTAACTTGGGGAGAGCGTAGAATAGCGAATAATCTGCGACTCTCGATTGAAACGATTGGCGTTGAGAAACCAAACATTTTAGATACTCCAAGAGTTTCACCCGAAATAGACCAATTTGAAAATTCTACAGTAGTCCTAGACCCCTTTCAGGAGATTAGTGAAAAAAAAACTACTATGTTAGAATATTCAATTATTAGAATGCTCTCTAATGTTGAAGCGTTCATAGGTTTGGATGATGTATCTTACGGACCACTAGAAAAGAACGACATCGTACAAGTTCCCTTAGAAAATGCAACTGCTTTGGTGGCACGTGGAGTTGCTCGTTTAATAGAAACCCCTGATGGGTAAAAATTTGGTGAATTATTATGAAGAAAAAATATATTCCTCAACCCCGATCTAATTTCCTTAAAATCTCCTGTGAATGTGGTAATGTTCAGGAAATCTTTTCTCATGCCACGACACACATTAATTGTCGTGTTTGTGGAAAAGTTCTTGCTGAACCTCGTTCTGGAATCACTCGATTGTTCGGAGAAGTTATTGAAATCTTAGATAACAAATAATAGGTGATAGTATATGGAATCTAAATTTCCTGCTGTTGGAGAATTGGTAGTTGGATCATGCTCAAAGGTTACTCCTCATGGAGCATATTTTGAGATCTTTGATTATGAAGGCCTTGGAGCTGAAGCAGGATTTGTACACATTTCAGAGCTTAGCCGTACATGGGTTAGGAATATCCGAAGTCAGGTTCGTGAAGGGCAGAGAGTTGTAGCTAAGATACTGAGGATAGACTCTGCACGGGGAGAAATAGATATGTCTATTCGGAGAGTGTCTGAGCCTCAACGACGTACGAAACTCACGGAGCTCAAACAGGAAAGTCGTGCAAGAGGTATTGTAACCGTTGCGTGTGAGAAGACAGAAACGGAAACAGAAAGTGTTGAAAAGATCTTGATGGTTAACTATGGCTCTATTTACGAAGCTTTACTCCTACTACGTGAGAAGTCTGTGAAAATATTGACCAAGATCGATATTCCTGAAAAGGTTGCGAGTGTCCTCTATGATCTAGCTGTTAAGGAATTACAACCTCCTACAGTTCGATTACTTGGAAAAATATCAGTTACTTGCTATGATTCAGATGGAGCCGTTGTTCTTTCTAATTTCTTCAAAAAATACACGCAATCATTCAAGAAGAAACATAAAGGTTCAGATTTGTATATGCAAGTAATTTCTCCTCCTGATTATAGATGCACTATCGAGAGTGCGGATTGGAAAACTGCTGAAACTGTTTGGAAAAATGTTCAAAAGGAAGTTCAAGCTAGCCTTAAGGCCAATGACGTAGAAATTTCATTTGAAAGAAAATAAATCGTCTGTAACACTGTTCTGGGATTCAAATGCGTTTACTAAGAAAATGCGAATGCAGATATACAGTAGACCAATCTCTTGAAGTATGTAATTTATGTAATCACAGGTTTAGAACAACTTATCCACCAAAATTTTCACCTCACGACAAATATGCGGAATATCGTCGCCGCATGAAACAGGAAGCTAAAGATAGGGGTGTTTTATGACCGAACAGACATCGGTAATCATTCGTAATTTCGAACTGAAAGATCTAGACAATGTTATAGATATAAATCGTCAATGTTTACCTGAAAATTACCCTGAGGGTTTTTTCCGTACTATTTTTTCAGAATGCCCCAAAGGATTTGCTCTAGCTGAAGTAAATGGAATCATTGTCGGATACACCATGGGTCGAATTGAAAGTGGTCTTAGTCTCTTTTCAATTTTTCACCGGGCTAAAAAGGGTCACACGGTAAGTATAGCTGTTCTACCCGAATATAGAAGAAGCAAAATTGCTACAAAGCTAATTAATGCTTCATCAGAAGCAATGAGAGAATATGGAGCAGACGAGCTTTTTCTCGAAGTAAGGATGTCAAACATTGCTGCGGTAAAATTGTATGAGTCTCTAGAGTATAAAATTGTTAAAGAATTGCGTCATTATTACCGTGATATGGAAGGGGCATATTTAATGGCTCAGAAAGTAAAGAAAAGTGAATAATTAGTTTTTTTTAACTTGCTTTTTTTTTCCAAGGTGAAATTCTATTGAAAACATGTTAGGAGAGAGGGACAGAATCACAGATTAGCTTTGCAATGTCAATGTTCATTTGCTGCACATAACCTTCTCTATACTTTGCAGGCTCAGAGATTAAGTATGAAAATTTCGTAATCTCTAAATTACGATTAGATCTTTCTAAACACACCTAAACATAAACCTTTAAAAGGATTAAAATCGTTACAAATGTGAATAACGGATTTTGACACTTTTAAGTGATCAAAATCAAATGTATTAATATTTAATCTCTTATTTGAGAAAAAAATAAGTGTGGTGACCCTTATTTTGAGAGAAAAATTTCAAACTGCAAGTAATGCGCTAAATCAATTAAGTAATACCGCTGCAATGAAAGCTAAACACATATCAGATCTAGTAATTAAATCTTATACACAATTTGAAGAGATTAGGTATTTAAGCGAAACTGTGCCTGATATAATACTCTACTCTGATAATAAAATGGCCAATTTAAAGGAAAGTGGGGAAATCCGTGTTGCGCAGCTACTGGCAACTATTCTTTGTGACCAAATAACAGAACGGTCTAAACTATTAATTGATGATCTTGAATTTGGGAATAAAGAATTAGATCTCCGCAGTGAGTTGTTAGATCTTCGTGAACAGATAACGAGATTAGAAGAGGTAGTTCAAGTTCAAAATAAGTTGGCTAACGGAGCTCCAGTATCAACCGAGGGAATTAAGAATTTACAGAAGAAATATGATTCCCGCATTCAGCAATTAGAGAGAGAGTTACTCCGAAAAGAAGGGCGTACACTAACAATAACTGCGTTAGATGCAACAAAAAAGCCAAAAATATTTGGGAAAGGGAAATTTGTCGACAATCTTGCTGATTTAATTCTTGAACAAGGAAAAACTCTTAGAGCAAGTTCAGGTGGTTATATTTCAATGGCAAACTTGTATACTTCTCTGAAAAATCAAGTTCCAGATATCAAGTTTTCATTGAAAGATTTAGAAAAGGCCTGTAAACAACTAACTAAACAATCGTTAATTGAAGGAGTTTCCAAGCAATCTGGCATAAAAATTGTCGAGTTTACACCAGTAGCTCTTGGAAAAGATGCCCGGAACATATTTAATCTAGCAATAGATAAAGGATATGTAACATTTGAGGAAGTTATGATTCATACTAAATGGGATCAACAACGAGTAATGAGGGTCTTAGATAGTCTTGTCAATCAAAAAGTTGCTCGAAAAGTGTCATCACTTGATTCAGGAGATCAGTATTACTTTCCAGGGTTATATGGAGATGAAGAGTGGTAGGTAGAAGCGATGGCGGAAACAGACAAATTTGGTGGACTATTCCGTAAAATAGGGGATACAATTCACATAGGTACCAAGAAATTCAAGGGAAAAGCGATTCTAAGCTCAAAATTTGATGATTCACTTGGTGAATCGTTAATTCATAGAGTGAAAGCAGAAGAAAATGATAACTTTAGAAAAATTGACGGCTTTATTGTAAAAGAACCAGAAAATGCTGTGTTGTTACAGTCAGGGGTGCTAGTTGGAGTTGCTGGGAGTGGAATTTACCAATTGGAAAAAACAGCGAAGCATCCTGGAAGTGAAATTATATGGGTTACAAAACGTGAATTTATCATTAAATGGGGAACGCCTGGTATTTACACCTCAGACAATGTTATGGTGGGATGTTGGGGAATTTCTCGGATGCGGATTGTGAATCCAAGGAATTTTATCATGAACGTAGTCTCCCATAAACAGTATTATAGTGGAAATGAGCTTAAAAATTGGGTGAAACAGACGGTGATAGCAGCTGTTAAACATGTTATGACTCGTTACACTGTACCTGAGTTATTAAAAGAAAGAAGAAGCTTAGAAATTCAAACAAGATCTGAATTAGGTCCTGAAAGCTCTCGATGGGGACTAGAACTAGTAGGATTAGATATTGGTGGATTTAAAGTGCCTGAAGAGTACGAAACCTTACTTACATATGAGATTGAAAAGCAAATTATTGAAACTCAACAAGAACTCGCAGAAGAGCGAAATCAATTTGATGACGTTTCAGAAAAAATTAAAAAATTCGAATTAATGCTCGAACAGGCTGATGAGATGTTTTTAGGAGGTAAAATCTCTGAAAAACGATATAAAGAAATAGCCGATAAATATTCATCAAAACTCGCAAAAATAAAAGCCGAAAAATCGTTATAATAACTAATTTATTCTACTAACTCAAGAGATGATCCACATTCTGGACAATCAACCATTCCAACCGACTCCATCCCTTGATAACAATTTTCACAGACTTCTGCTTTACACAAATTACAGATAAACTTCTTTTTATCGGTTTTAATCCAATTACAAACCACACATTCAAACGAAACATAAGTTTTTTTAATTTTCAATTGCAATTTTTGAATACTAATTGTTCCTGCAATGATTTTGTGAGTAATGAGTTTTTCTAGTATTTTTATGACTTCATCTGATGATTGACTAATAAAATCAATAATTTGTTGAAGAGGAATTATTGGAGAATGATGATTCTGGATGAAATTAACCAATTGATTTTCAGTAGGGGTAAGACTCAGGGGTTTTTGCTCTGAAGTAAACCATCCAGATTTCAATGGACCTTGTTCACAGAAATAGCACTCCTCAGTTGTTTCAAGATTATATGAATAAGCATAGGTCAATTGGCAAGTAGGACAATTCCGTGGTAGATCGATAATAAACGCAGAAATATTTCCACAAAACGGACATTCATGGGTGCTATCAATTTTTCTGCAGTTTGAGCACATTACCCTCCTACAATTTTGGCACTCAAAATATACTGAAGGATTGGAATATGAGGAAGTATCTATTTGACAAAATATCTCTAAATCTCTGATTCCTTTCACTAGAAACGGATTTATTGAATCACCTGCCACCAAACGAAGTTCTAAACGAAGAGCTATAGTTGTTATCTCTTTTAACAATCTCAAGACGTCTATATTTATTTTTGTAGCTAATCCTTCAATATCAATTCCTTGTTCGAACCAATGAATCAAAGAAATACCTTTTAGAAACTTTTCCGATAAGCTACCTCGAAAACTTTCATTTAATACTAATAATAGATCAGATAAGGCTTCAAACCCAAGATCAAACCTGGCTACCCAGAAATCCAAAGGTATCTCTTCATACACATAAATATCCCATATAATTTGCGAAACAATATCGATTGTAGAGTATATATAATCTCTATCCTTAGAACTAATATAACTCAAACGATTCTCAAAGAGTTCAAGAAATTTCAATGGATCATCCTGTGGTAGCGTTGTAAGGCGAGAAATGTCTATTAAAGAAACTTCTGAAGAAATTTGGAAGGATGCATTTATGAATCGGGATAGGGCTCTCATCGATCCTTCATTCGGAGTAGTAAGGGAAAAACGAAGGGATTTGAAGTTGTATAAACGTTGTTTGATAGGGTCAATATAACCCCTGAATAGATCTTTTTGCGCCATTAAGTCTAATACAGCTTCTAATTGGTGATCTGTCCAGTATATCTGATTTAGTAAATATTCAAGATCATGCGTGGGAGTGTTACCAAGAAGTTTAGTAATGAATGAGATAGCTCCTGATCGTGTAAAGAATTTTCGTTTGATTAAATCAAAAAAACCGTCTATTTCTTGCACGTAATCATGGATAATAGGCTCAAGCAAATTACCTGGTAAATTCATTAGGTCTATTAGTTCACATATATCAACCATTCCTTGTGTGTCTAGCAATTGTTGAATTTTTCTGTAGATATGTGATTTCGGAATGAAATAGATATGATTATAGTCTAAAAGCCCATCCAATTGTTGTTGTTGGATTTTTTCATATAAAAAGGCGATAACATTCATTTTATCAGTAGAAGAAGAAAAATCCTCCATCCGTATTGGTGATTGTGCCGTAGAAACTGCTTCTAGCCATTTCTTCTTCTTTCGTCTTAACATAATGCACAACCAAGAGATGCTAAATCGATGAAAGGGGAGACATTTTTATATTATTCACCTTTAGAATATTTAATTCAAATATTATTACGTCTAGTATTATTTCATGTATAAGGAAATCTTATCCAATTTCAACGTAATTATCTTGTGTGATGTTACCAAATGAGAGAATCTGAATTTAAATGTCAATTTTGTGGATACATTCCTCGTTCAAATGAACAACCTGTCACAGGTGCGTGGTATTGCCCTAAATGTGGAAAACGAACAACCATTCGATTAACTGTACCTTCACCAAGAAAATTTAGTACCAAAAAACCCCAATCCCGTCAAACTTCTCGTGATCGAATATCTAGTCAAATTTACAGCAAACTTACGAAAGAAAAAAGTCAAGATTTTGGACTGAAAGACCCTTATCTTAATCCATCCATTCAACCGATAAAACCAAAGCTTAGAAAAAGGGTACGTATTTTTTATCCTTCCACTGATGAAGATTAGCCGTTCTTCTTATTAAATCTAATTCTTATTCTTTTTTCTTTATCATCATCTAGTGAACTAACGGTTATTCTATCCCCGTCTTGAAGAATACTTTCTATTAATGCTTCCGCTGGAATAATGAAATTTCCTCTAAAACCTATATAATTTTTCTTGAATCTACGCTTTAATATTGTAAAAATCGTTTTGCATTTCAACTTTGGGTTTACATCTATTGTTACTGGAGTTTGGTGGTAAATTGAAGAATTACCACACACCAAACAATCTGGATCATTGATAAGATTAAAAGAACTAATATTTCCTGTTAATGCAGAATAAATAGTTAAATCAGGAATTCTGAATCGTTGTGCACGGATAAGAGATTTGAATTCCTTCTGATCCTTTTTTTTAAAAAGCTTCATTTTATTGATAAATAGAGTTTTTATGATTTCTTGCGATTGAATTCCACTAGTTACCGCATTAACAGTAATTAGACTAGGTACGTGGTATAATACAAGTTGAATAATCTCTTTGGTATCAAAGAGTGGGAATTGGTGATCGGTAGCGAATTTATTTGCTAGGTTTGTAATCTCCTGAACATCATCGGGGGAATTTTCATCAGGTTCCCGATCATTCATAGTATGAAATTCATAAAGGGCCTTCCATGCACAATGTTCTTTGATTCTTGGAGTTCCAACAAGGGTACAGGGTGCAGATAGAAGGCGAGTCTCTTCTGGAGGAAGTGGAGAATCGCAAGCCAGACAAGCGTTTTTCCTTGGATTTACACTTTGTACCTGGCCAAAATAACCATCGGTTGCAGAATCGATTAACGGTAAACATAATTCTATAACAATTTCATTAATAAATTGTCGTGCGAGAAAGTTATCAACACACCCAGCAATTATGTCAGCTTCCTCAAAAATTCTGTAAGGCAGTGATTGAATGGGATCACTATACGCCTCAATTTTCAAAGTGGAATTATACCGTTTTTTAATTACTTTCTTAGCTATCTTTGCTTTATTCTTACCAATATCTGCTTTTGAAAATAGTAGTTGGCGGTTTAAGTTTGAAAATTCGATTGTATCCATATCTACCAAAATCAATTTTCCCACCCCAAGTAAAGATAAATTCTTGGCCACTTCTCCCCCAGTTCCTCCTATTCCTATTATTAACACACAACTTTTTTCAATGAGACTCTGGTCCCAAATCGAAAGACGCTCTTGACGATCAAATTTTGAATAAGGGAGATGTGAGTTCATTGAAAATTCCCTTAATAAGAAGAAATAGGAGGAGATTACCCCCCTTTTATCTGGTCAGGTACTATCATTAGAAGGGCGTTATCTTCAATATTGTACGAAACAAGGTTGTTTGATGGATTCATTCTTCGACCTTTAAACAGTAGTGCGATTGGTACAACTTCAGGAATATTAAATGCGTCACGTGCTGCTGTAATTGCTTGAAAAACTGTACCATTTATGTTAATATATTTTTCACGGATATTTTGATCTGGTGGAAGTTGTGGGTCCTTAAAACGGACTTTAATCATACGTTCAATACTATCCGATGTTGTTCCTTGGGAATTAACGTTTGAGTCCCAGACAACATCTTTTTTTCGATTATTCATAATTTTTTACCTCTGATTGTCTCTACACATAGAATAAGCGTTCAATTTCGGCCAACACAGTAATAAGATCAATACGACCTTTCGCATAATCCTCTAAAGGTCCGCGGATAAGTGGATACCTCGAAAGAACTTCACTTTCGAGACCTATCGGATAGTTCTTTTTTCTTTTGATTGTGAATGGAATAACTTCTCCTGTTTGTGCATAAAAGTTAATTTTAATTTCTTTTCTTGTTGGCGTGGCATCATAACTTTCCAAGATCTGTCGTATGAGGGGATTTTTTTCTTTAATCGTACTTCTTGACTCACTTGTAGTTGAAGGGCCTTCCATTTTTTGAGGAAGTTGATTTTCAGATATCTGGTAGATTTCTTCTAAGACATCTAATACCGAACTCGTTCCGGGTATCCAATCTTTCATAGTATTTAAGTCATTAATCTCACAGTTGATTACTTCTCGAAGAACATTTGGACCATCGATAAAGGGTTTTTCTGGTAAATCATCAAGCACTATCAATAATGGAAATGCATACTGTCCAACTTGCATTTTAATACGAATTTTTCCTACTTCCTCTCCCGCTAATTCCCCAGGAAAATTTTCCAGTATTTTCTGGGATTCTTGATATAAAAGATAATAATGTTCAGATTCCACTTCCTCCTTTACTGAACTTTCATCAGGAGCTATTCCCTGTGATTTCCTGAGATAGTTTGTCAAATCACAATATTCACAATGAACGGGACGAAGAGAAGAAGGTTTTCCTGATAGAGGAGCACCACATCCATTACACTGGGCAACTTCTGTCTCGATATCAGCCATAATTCTACCTCATTTTCACCTACGTTTTCTGAAAGAAATTAATCATGCGAGGTTCCAAAATATCACTAGCGCACAAGGGAGGTCTTTAATCACACATTTAGTAATGATCTAAGCCTCTTGTGTTCCAACATAACAAGAAATTTCGCTATTTTCTTCCAGAATATTGAATTACTGCAGGTTCATTCTGATAACTGACCTTAAAAAACTAGCTCATAATGGCTTTCCTTCTAACCCGACAATCAGCAGCTTTAAATAAAATTGATGGAGTAAGTTTATAGGTTAATGGATACCACCTGATTAATGAACTAGGAGAGAATGCTTATGTCTGATCTACATTCCAGACGATTAAGGGAAGAATTTAAGCGAATGCTAAAGATTTATCCCCCAAAAAGTGCTACCATAAAGTGGCTAATAGTGGATAATGATCTTCATCACTACTCTGCTACAATAAAAGGGAAAGAAGGCACTCCGTATGAAAACGGGGAATGGAAAATCACCGTTGATTTACCACCTGAATATCCATTCAAACCTCCAATTGTTAATTTTATTACACCAATTTGGCATCCCAATATTGCTATAGGTGAAACTCGATGGAAATGGGGTTCTAATGTTTGTCTTAGTTTAATCAATTGGAACAATATAGGTGAGCTTGGTGGATGGAAAAAGACCATAACTCTACCTAGTGTATTTGAACATATGGAAATGATGCTTGATGTCTATCAGAGTTCAGGTGATTCTGAATTTCCAGAATACCTCGTTGATCCTGGCGATCCATTCAATCCAGAGGCTGGAAAATCCATGCAGTCCAATTTCAATGATTTCTGGGAGAAAGCTGTTAAATGGACAAAAGAGCATGGGACGAGTTAGTTCCTATTGTTTCAATTAGGTCTGCTGGGGTATTACTAATGAAGTTGAATCTGGGTGGAATTGGAATTACTGAATAGCTAAGGAATCATATTCTAATGACAAATAAAGATCCCCCTGAAAATTCTGATAATGAGGACGAAACAGACCAATCAATTGACGGCCTACATTCAGATCAGGCCAACAACGAGATGTCTCGATTGAGGTTAGAGACAATTTCTGTTACCATATCACAGCAAACAATTATAGAAATTACCAATTATTCTATCGAAGCCAAACCAAAAGAGGCTATTGGCTTGCTCAGTGGGATTGAAGTTCGCTCAAAAGAAATAATGATATCAAAGGGAATTTATGTAACCCAGGGAGATGAATATTCAGTATCCTTTTCTGATGAGGATTTTCAAGTTTTTGATCAATTATCGGGTCCAGAATTCTGTGTGGGTTGGTGGCATTCACATCCTGGATATGGATTATTTTTATCACAAACTGATATTACTACTCATGTATACTCTTTTCAATTAGTTCAACCTCTTTCAGTAGCACTGGTAGTTGATCCTAATGACGTTAGTGAAGATGGAATCGCCAAATATAAGTTTTTCCAAGTCGTTGGAAATTCTCAAAGTGATATTTTTCAATATAGAGAAATAGCCAGCTACCTAGATATATCTTGAGAACTAAGAATAAATCTGAAATTAAAAATTTCGAAATCAGATCGAAGCAAATAATATTAAACATCGAATCAGAAGGTCATTTTGAGATTCAAAATGGCAATATACGACTCTTTTATGGAAAAATTTCTTTTCATTGGACAATTCTTTCTTCAATCTGAGCAATACGGGCTTCTAGATTATATGGTAATATTTTTAGGACCAGGATTAGTTCTATTTTTTACTTTTTACCTGTTGTGGTCTGGTAGGAGGAAGAATCATAAAATTATCAATGTATCAAAGGATGCTCTTCTCGAAATATTTTCTAATGAATTTGATGATTTAGTAACTGATCAAATAACCTCCAATGGTGGCCTATTATTTCCTAAATATAAAAAATCATCTAAAATTCCATTCAAAGATTTTCGTGTCGTGTTTGCGTTGGAAGAGCGTCATTTAATGTTGTCTGTGATAATCTCATGGTTTTCAGGAGCAAATGACTACATTGCTTTAGAAGGAAATGCGAAAAAAGGGAAACTACAAACAAAAATACAAATTATCCCCAATCATGAAGAAGGACAAATTAAAAAACATCAAGATTTACTTTTTCAGTTAAAAGACGTTGTACTTGATTCTGAACTATTAGATCAATTCTTCTTAATGAAAGCAACATCTGAACGGATGGGCGACTTCTTCCTCAAAGATAAACCGCTTCTTAAACAGATATACGCCATTCGTGAATCTGTTGTTCGTATTTCTATCGATTCGTCAGAAGACCCTTCTATTCGTATTTATTCCAGAATAAATAAGAACTTAGATCTAACAAAGTTACATCGGCTATTCATAACGTTAACTGAAAGAGTAAATCTTGTCTCGGATAAAAAGGTTATGAAAAAATAATATAATGGAATTCTCTCATTTCTCAGAGAGTTTCTATTTTTTCAGTAACTCGCTGTCGAAGCCATTCTAACCCTTCTTCAACATTGAAGCCTGTTTTAGCTGAAGTAGGTACGATTGCATATGAATGTGTGGTTACTTTGTGAAGATTAAGGGAGCGAGCAACTTCTCCAGCTGAAGCAGCATTTTCAAGGTCTTGTTTATTTGCAAGTACCAGAATGGGGATGTTTTCTACCTTATCGTTATTTAAGACATACTTCCATAATTCAGCTTGAGCTTCATCAAAACGTTGTCGGTCATCTGAATCAATTACATAAACAATTCCCATTGAACCTGCCATATAACTCTCCCAGAGGGATTCACGAAAGGCTTCTTGGCCACCGATGTCCCAAGATATAAATCTAACATTACCGGAGCTGAACTCGTCTACATTCATACCAAGTGTACGAAATGTACTATCATCGAATTCACCAGAGGTAATTCTTTTGACGATTGTTGTCTTTCCTGCATGATCAAGCCCTAACCAGGCAATTTTCACCGTTAATCGTTCTCTTGCGAACTTCGAGCGTAGTTTGGTAAGGAAACTCATTAAAGATACCTCTTTACTTTCTTTGTGTTAGTTTACTTTGAAATCTCTCGCTCATCCATCGCCAAGGTTCATCAACGCCTTCTCCAGTGAGAGCAGAGCATGGATAAACCCCAAATGTTCGCGGGCGTTGTGCCATTTCAGTTTCCAGTTCAAGGGTTTTAATTATATTATCTAAAGACATTGCAACATCAAGATCTTGTTTATTTGCTAAAAATAAAAATGCAGAATCCTCTGGCGCCCATTGAATAACATTCTTAAGCCACTTAGCTGCAGTTTCAACTTTGTCTCTGTCAGCTGAATCGAAAACAAAAACCACTCCCGATGCTTCTGAAACAAATGGTTCCCAAAGACTAGTAGGATATGTAGGCTGTCCACCTAAATCCACAGCCATAACTTCAAGATCACCAATCTTTAGTGTTTCTATATTCATACCCATAGTAGGGACTGTTGCTAAATCATCATGCCCTTTCAGTCGTTTTACTAATGTTGTTTTTCCTGCATTAGCAAGGCCGACAAAGGCTATTTGATTTTCGATTTCTCGACCAAATAATTTAGTTGGCATCTTCTAAACCAATCATCAATTGAATCAGATGCTGTAAGTGCTAAAGAGAAAATTTATTGAGAAACTCACTACTCTTCAACAGAGAGGGTTTCAAATACATAAACAGTTTTCTTATAGCGGTTGTTTTAAGAGTTCTGTGCATTATTAATAAACCTATTTTATTGGTTGTATTCGAAATTACTCTGAAGTACTCCTACTAGACTACTCGGGAGAATATTGGCTGATGGGAAACCAGCTTTGGAAAAACTCGAAAATAGGTCGGTTTATCCTGAGTCTGGCTTTGAATAAATTCGACTACTTCTTCTAATGCTTGAAATTCTTGCGAATTATTGAACCGATATCTTACACTCACTTTTCCTTCTTTAAGTTCCTTTTCTCCTACTACAATAATAATGGGAGTCCATAATTTCTCCGCAGCTCTAATTTTCTTACCAAGAGATAAGTCTCGATCATCAATTTCCACTCTAATGTCATTTTGTTCGAGTTCTTCTGCGATTGTATTCGTGAAATCAAGGTAATCCTCAGATACGGGTAATATTCTTACTTGTGCGGGAGATAACCATAATGGAAATTGTGGTTTGGATCCTTTTTGAGAACGTTTAATTTGTTCCTCAATGATTCCATAAATGACTCTCTCAGTGGATCCTGAAAGCGAACAATGCGTTAACAATGGATAAATTTCTTTGCCACTCGAATCCGTATATTTAATATCAAATCGTTCAGAATTTTCAACATCAATTTGAACTGTGGAAAGTGCTGCAGCTTTCTTTTGTGTATCAACCACATTAAATTCAAACTTTAAAATGAAATACGCATATCTTATTTCAAACAATTCGAGCAGAATTGGTTTTTTTAATAATTTTATGAGGGAGATTACCCATTCCTTATTTTCATCAAAGAATTCAGTTGTCATACGGAATGCAGTTTCAATATTAACCTCAATATCTTGCATATATTGGTATGCAAGACGAAATTGTTCATCAAACTCTTTTTTAGCCATCGTAATATCGCTTATAGCTGTATGCAAGTCAGGCATGGTGAAAGCTCTAAGTCTACGTAGTCCAGCAAGCTCTCCTCGTTGTTCACGCCTGAAAGATTTTGCCATTTCAAAAATTTTTAACGGAAGTTGACGGTAGCTAATGATGGCATCTGACATGGTAAGAAATTGCCCAAAGCAGGCTGCAAATCGCAAAAAATAATTCTTATTTCCTGATTGTACAACATATTGTCGTGCTGGAAACCGTTCTAGATACTTTTTCAGAGATTCGTGGTCATATGAATACATGAGTGGTGTTTCTACAATCATTGCTCCATATTGAGCCGCCATATTGTTAACATGATCTTCGATTAACCTTTTGACTATATAGCCTCTTGGAAGTATCCGAAAATTCCCAGGATCAGAACCGTCCTCATAATCCACCAGTTCAAGATTTTTCATGACATTTACATGCAGTGGAGGGGTGCTAACAGTTCTATCCTTCGCAGTTTCATATTTAACAAATAGTTCGAACTCTTTCTGTCCTTTGTAATTAAATTTGTCGAAAGGAGCCAATTTACCATCCACAGAGAGAATATGGAATGTGGAACGAGCCGTTTGTTCCGCAGTAAGGGCCTTTGTTACCTCGGCCGTTTTTTCAGATGAAACCTTACCTGATTGTCCGAGTATTTCTTTAGATCTTTCTGCTAACGCGTGTCCTTTACAATTTAAATTGAAACTTTTATAATAACCGAAAGGTGCCCGTACTATGTTCAATTCAGCACTTTTTGAACGTAAAGTCGTTTCTATCTTTTTTAATGTTGATAAAGCTGCATCTGGTTTAGCTGGTTGAGTTTTAGCTAAATGAACCCAAGGGTACAAAATCAAATTGCTTTCACCGATGTCTTTCAGTGCAGAGATGATTTCGGTGCAGCTTTTTGCAAGTACATTGGAAATATCAGGTATATCATTCGTTTCAACTGAAATAAAAACAACTAAAGTAGATTCTAATGTGGAATAGCTCATTTTTACATCTTGAGATGATTCTGGTTTTTTAATTGCTTTATCGGTAACTTTCCAATCAAATCCGTGAGAGTGTACAAGTAATAGTTGCATAATAATCACAAATATTGCATTTTGTGGTCGTGAGAGGACAACTTGGAATTCTCAAAAGAGTTTTTCCAATATTTACTTAAAGAAAATATCACAGTTCTGGAATATATTTTTTTTTACAGAGATGTGCAAAAATCTTAAAACTAGTTTTCTTCGATTAATTCGAATCTGTCGGAATTATTGAATAGCTAACTTCGACAAAAACCATAATTTTAATGAACAAGATTGAAGTCGTA
>NJBF01000055.1 GCA_003144275.1 Candidatus Heimdallarchaeota archaeon B3_Heim | reverse complement strand
CCTTGAGTGGGTACGTTTCCTTGATAACCACAAATAGCTTGCCAGGATCTATTTTGCTCTAGCTGTCGCACAAAGGGTCGTACCGCTTCGAATTTCTGAATCTGCATCAAGGAAAGACCTTTAATCCACTGTTCGCAGCTAAATTCTTTCCGATTTTTGTCGGCATCTGTCTCGTGAATGTGTTTTCTGAGAATACGGGTCAGATGGGTAGTTTTAAAAACTTGGACTGTCCGTGAGGGATAGTGACGGAGTCCGTTTTCTAACGAGTGTATTTCTTGATTCGCTATCATAGAAAAACATTTGGCTCAGAAGTTAAATGCTTATGGGTCAGCTCCGTCATTACTCCCCGATGGTGACTTACTCATCATTCGAGATATAAAATTAACTGAAAGAAATATATGACTGATTCTGAAGAAGAAATAATTAGTCTGGACTTTTTAGCGATTTTATTTAGTACTTTTCTGATTTTTCAAATAATACATAACTGTTTTTTGTTTTATTTATCACCGAATCCCACCATAATATTTTTGAGGTGATCTACCCTTGTAAGATAAACCAAATATACCATCCAATCCCTCAAGTCCATCCTTGGGAAAGAAACAGATTTCCATAATATAGTTAATTTCATAATCACAGAATCTTACCACGAATCTGTCTGGAAACTTTTGCTTTATGATGGTCTGGATCATTGACCACTCAGATTTGTAGCCAGCAATTGTCAATTCTTCTAAATTCTTGAGATTCCCTATGTAAGAGAGTGGTTCAAGTATACTTGTTGAATGACCATCACAATTATGATCTTTTATTCTAACAATATTTATATGGTTATCTTCTACTGAAAAAAAACTTACCTGTGATTTTCCCGCACTTGGAGGACGATTCTCTATATCATTTTGCCATAAAGGTAGCAACCCTGTAAATTTTTCTAGTTTCAGAATAAACTCTTTTTCTTCGGGTGGTATCTCCCATAGTGTTTTTATTCTTTTAGTAGAAATACCAGTAATTTCACACCCTGCATCCTCCTGTTCGATTAACCATCGACCTAGACCATCAGAAAGAAACATGAAATTATTTTCACTCAAACACAGATATTCAAGCTTTGTAAGTTTAGTTAAACTCTCTGGTAACGATATTAAGTCATTATTATCAAGAATTACATCTTTTAATTCTGTTAAATTATTTATACAATCAGGTACTTCAGTCAACGATCTATATTCCAAAAATATTCCTGCAATGTGACTATTTTCTATACGAATACCTCCATAATCGTCTGATTCACCTATATGTACCAGTCCTATTTGTGATTCTAGTTTTTCAATAAACTCTAGTTCTTTTGGTGGTATTTTGGATAATAGTATTTTTTCGCTCCGAGTATGGTTTCTTTTTTCTCTCAATTCAGTTCATCTAATTCTTTTAATCACTACAATATAAATATGATAAGGATTTACACCTCATTTTACTTAGTAATAATCTGTTCAATGTATTTGATAATGCTCATTATTTTAGGCAATAAATTAAATATAAAAATTCAATCATTTAGATTGTCCTTTCCGATATCAGTAGATTACTCTTCTACTTCAGGAGATCCTAAAGACGTTTTTAAAAAACGAGTGTCCCAACTGAGTGAAACGAATCCATAAATTATCATTTTCATCTAGCTTAGTAATTATCAATGACTGGAAAATAGTTTTATCAACCGATAACGACTTTATTAATAAGGCAAAAACAGGTAGTAAGAAAACACCTCGAATTGAAAGTTTGAAACGTTTATTTTTACCCCAATTTTCTTCTGTCATGAAGAAGGTTGAAAGTTTATTCAGATAACCACCAATTGGTCCTGAAAAGTTTTTTGATAGTTCGGTCTTGGATAATCCGACATTAAATTGGAGATGATCCCATATTACTTCCTCTAGTAGTTTAAAGACGTTGTAACCACTTTTTCCGCTAAAAATTTTATAAACGGGGAAAGAAAGAGGTTTAGTTAGTTTAATCCTCCGCGGCTCCTTTCCAGATTGTAAAGATGTTAGAATACGTTTAGTACTCGGAATTTGAACAAGCAGTGTATTAATAATGAATAGGACAAGCTTATCTTCTGAATCAGCATAATCTTGAAATTTTGCGTTATCCCATGCAATTGAAGATGGATCT
The DNA here is from genome assembly GCA_003144275.1 of Candidatus Heimdallarchaeota archaeon B3_Heim. Lineage (GTDB taxonomy): Archaea > Asgardarchaeota > Heimdallarchaeia > Hodarchaeales > Hodarchaeaceae > Hodarchaeum. The sequence continues at coordinate 14,113 of NJBF01000055.1, read as the reverse complement.
TCTCTTAGGACATAAGTTACAAGAACATAAGCGAGAACAATATAACCTAAAGGACTTATAGAATGAAAAGATACTCTAGTTGAGCTAATAACTTTTTCACGTTCACGTTCCAGAATCCCACCATTTACCAGTGAGGTTATTAATCCACGAGTTTTTGTGGTTGTGTATTCATCTTCTTTTCCTAATAGACATGAAAGAATGTCTGTGATGCCCTGAATAGTATTCTTGTCTGCCTTTTGACCGATATAAACCGCTGTTAAACATAGAATGCGATCCTGATTTTCGATTACTGATAAAGTATCAACTAATCTAACGAACGGATCTGATTCCATTAAATTACCCTCCTTGACCATCCCAAACATCAAATGCAGAAGAATCTTTATCAAATTCACACAGATCCAGGATACCAGTTAAACAGTTCTGGGTTTCCTTTTGGAATTGACCGTCTTCAACCTTAATAGCAACAGTAGGAAGGATAAATTTGACAAGCTTTTTTTGCTTATTGATGAAAAAATCTTCAATTTTCTCTTTATAATCATCAAAATTATCATTTGCTAAATCAAATTTATTAAGAAAGATAGTGACTTGTTTGGTAGGAATTTGGAGATTCTCGTAGAATTTAAGTTGTCTTTCTAAGTCTTTAGACAAATCGAACATGCATAGAAAGCGGTTAGCATTTCTTAAGACATATACACGGTAGTAATCAGTGATAGGAGTAGTGTGACCACCTGTGCCGTATAAAACATGAATAAATCCCCTATGGGTAAATCTTATGAAATCTACAGTTTGAGTGGTGTACATCTCTGGGCCTCCTGGGGAACCAGAAATAATTTTCTCATTAGTGGCGGCTAATGAATTCATAAATCGTACAAATACTGATGTTTTCCCGCAATTCATGTCACCTAAAATTCCAATATTTACCACTAATACGTATCTCCTTATAGTAATCTATTACAAAATCTCGCTTTGTAGATTGTCATCTCTCCATTTACACGAGTTTTGAGATGAATTAAAGCATTTTTCGTTCGATAGAGTCCTAGGGAAGCTAATAATGCGTCCTAAGTTATCTTAAATTATATGTATTATGAATATTATTTGTTTTAATGAAAGATTCTATTCGTAAAAATCTAGTTAGAATGCAAAAAATGATTTTTAGCAATGTTCTCCCAAAGGTTTTAGAGGGAAGAAAATAAAGAAATGAGGAATATTGGCTAGATATTTGGATTAGAAGGAAAATCCTGTCGACTAGATTGACTTATGCTAATAGTTTTTCAAGTTCTTCAACCTGAACCTTGTACTCTGTCCCAGATTTATATTCCTTAAAACCCATTCTCTCGTTAATGGATAGCATTGGAGCATTCTCCGTTGCATTCCCAGTGATAATTGTTTTGACCTCTGGGTATTCGCTGCTAATCCAGTATAACATTGATGCTTTCAGCCATTTGCCAAGACCTCGTCCACGATACTCCTCTTTAACTCCAGTTAGATCTTGGTAGAGCATCGTAGGTTTATCTGGAAAGAAAATAATTTCCGTTAAACCACTAATTGGCCCATCTTTTTCTCTTGAAATTAGAGTAGTCCATTTACCTTCCCTTTTTCGGATCCTCTCCTCGCTTAACCTTCGTGATTCAGGAGTTTGTCTAGCTCTGCCTTCAAGCTCTCCAAAAGGTTGTTGATTCATAGTTTCAGTATAAATAATGCAATACTCTTCAATATCACTTTCAGAAACATCAACAAACCGTTCGAGAGTTACACCCTTGGCTCTTTTTGGCCCATCATCAATCCACTGCTTCATCAATGACCATTCTACTTCCTTCATTTGCAGACGATTTTCAGAGCCTTGAATGGCCTCTTTTCCTCCAAATTTTTTGAGGAAGTTATGTCCTGATTCTTCAGTTGTCCCAGACTGTATAAGAGTTCTATTATGTTTCTTTGCTAAATTAACATGATTCTGTAAAAGTTTGGTCCCTAATCCATTACGACGATGCTCTTTCAATATAATAGTATTACATTCTGCTATATGCTTATTTGTATCGTATGCAGGGTTTGTTTTTTTCGAAATATAGCTATTGGCCCAGCCAATGATAGTTTTATCAAGAGTAAAAATCAGCCAGTAGTTAATATGATAATGAGGATGTGGGTCTTTTAATGATTTTATTAGACGTGCTTTGGGAGTGACTGGATCATTAGGATACATGTCATTGAAGAACGCTAAGTAAAATTTGTAGAGATTGTCCCAAACTTCTTCATCAGCAACTTTAGGAGGGTCAAATACCTCAATAGAATATTCAGTCATATGAATAACATCACAGATTTTGCTTTAATATCCCACTTTAAATACAAACGATAGTGATAATCCTGAAGAATCCCCTAAATAAGATTTATCACTGAAAATGGAGTTGCTATTGGATTGCCTCTAGTGATGTGCATCCGTAGCCTTCTTAAGTCCATGATTACTGTACAAATCGTTCCTACTGTACCTATATCGGGATTTTCAACGTAATGACGACAGATTGGTAGATCTTCCTCTGAGCGATCCAATAAGACTTGTTTCATATCATCAACCGATTGTAGGTGTCTATTTTGTATTAGTCTCATGCCTGTTCGATACCTATTGAAAGAACTAGCTAATTTCTCTTTATCATGGTTAAGTTCGTCATTTTCCAGGTAATGATTGGTATGTAAGAAAATATCATTGTCTGCCAAAGGTCGATATATTTTATCATTTGCAAATTCAATATCAATAAATTTCCCTTTAGAGTCCCCTATTAGAATATTTGCAGATTTACCTGCCATAAAAGGATCAATAGATTTCACAGCTTTATCAATAGTTGATGATTCTAACACTTTTCTGAGGATGAGATGAATTGGAACACCTTGAGTTGGCCTTCCAGAATCTAAAAAATTTAAACAGACTCCTACTCCATCCGAATTAAATCCTATTTTTCCAATTATACCAGGCTCGGTCATCATGAGTATATCAGGTCTATCTTCTATTTCCATTCTCATAATGACAGCTAAGTTCTCTAGGTTCTGAGCCCAATCCCAATTTTGTCCTAAAATAGCTGAAGCCTTGAAAAAGACTGCTGTACATTCATTCTGAAAAATGTTCATAATTTCAGAACGAGCATTCAGCATGTAAATCCAAGCTGGATTGATGTCTGCACCAGCTGCGATAGCATCTATTTCAGTTACATAACTAGGATTAAAATGATTGATTACTGATTTAAAGTTAGAAGATATCTTCAATAGTTGGTTTTCATCTCTCCCTATGGTCTTTTTATACCAATCGACTGTAGAATGAATTCTATCTTTTAATATATCCCCATGTTTAAAACCAATATCTTCTGGGCTTCCCTTTAATTTAATAACTGGAAATTTTGCAGAAGACATCATCAAACTCCAAAATAGTAAATATTTCCTAGTATTTTCATAATAGATTAATACGATTTATTCCGTGATCTAAAGGATTCATTTATTAATTTAATTCATTTTCAAAGAATCAAACACAGGGAAAGAAAATGGCAGATCCTAAATTTTTTCTTGGACGTTTAGATGATGGCGAAAGATTCGAATTACCCTCTACGGCCTTTTTGACGCATGTAGCAGTGTTAGGAGCAAGTGGTTCTGGGAAAACTGTTGTGTGTAAGTCAATAGTTGAAGAAGCTATTCGATCCAGTATCCCAGTAATTGCAATTGATCCTAAGGGAGATATTGGAGCATTAGGGATAGGCTTAGGGGATTTTTCCAAAGATAGACTGATAATTCATGCTAAAGTCGAAGCTGAAGATCGTGGAGGAGGAGATCCTGAAGAAATCGCAGAAGATTGGATTAATTTGTATGAAGAGAAACTGGAAGAATCTTTTGGTGATGATTACCTTTCTGCTGAAGCTGAATATTCAGATAAAATTGCTACAGTTTTAATTACTCCTAAAAATGCCGCCGGCGTCCAAATTTCTCTTACACCTCATTTTGAAAAACCTAAGAATTATAGTAAAATGATGGAAGAATCACCTGATGCGGTTTTGAGTGCCTTAGATCTGAAAATTCAATTGTTGTTATCTCGTGTTGGGATAGGTACATCTTCCTCTACTGATAACCGTGTTATATATCTAAACAACATAATTCGTCACGTATGGGTAAATGAAAGAAAGAATGTTGTTGGGTTGGATCTTTTAATCGAAAAGATTCAAGACCCTCCATTTGAAAAAATAGGATCATTGGCTATTGATAAATTCATATCTGATACAAAACGTCAGGAATTGGCCCGTAACATAAATGCATTAATGGTCCGAGCAGTTCCAGGGGTAGAACTTGATTTTAATAAATTAATCGGTTTAGCAACTAAGGAGAAGAAAACACCTATTATTGTTTTTGACCTACGCAAAATTACCGATTCAGATGAAAAAAATACTTTCGTAGCAGAAATACTAGGTGAAGTTCAACGTTGGGCTTGGTCGAAAGGTGGTACAAGTCGTTTACGTGCAATAATATACTTTGACGAGCTGTATGGCTTTATGCCTGCAGGTTCCTTGAGTCCTCCTTCGAAAACAGCATTATTGATATTACTAAAGCAAGCAAGAGCAGCAGGACTAGGGTGTGTTTTAGCAACTCAGAATCCTGGTGATTTAGACTATCGGGGGCTTTCAAACATTGCCACTTGGGTACTAGGTAGGTTGGCAACCAATCAAGATATTGCTAAAGTTCAAGGTGCGTTAAAACCGGTGTTTGAAGGGGGTGGTGGTACGGAGGAGGAGTTTAGATCTTTGATGGGTAAAATTCGTGCATTAAAACCAGGTAACTTCATTGCTTACAACCCTCTCTATGGGGTCAATATGTTAAAGACACGATGGTTGTTATCCTTACATAAAGGTCCTTTAACAAATTCAGAAATATCTGCACTCACGTTAAAACCCCCCAAACCTGAAAAAGTGACCATTAAGAAGGAAAAGCCTACTCTTGAAACTAAAGAAAAGAAAATTAAATCAATAATTTCTTTTAATACCAAAAAACCAGCAATGGGAAAAATCACAGAACGCTATCTGAAACCGAAGATCAAACCCGAGAATGATGAACATATGGCTGTCATTCGTAAAAGATTAAGTCTTAGTGACAATCCTGAGCAGGATGGTGTTTACATCGAATTTGGTGAATCAAACGAAATCTTTTATTCACCTCTTTATTTTACGAAGACCTTGATTAATATAAAACGATCTATTAAAGAGGGCCAATTACAATTTCCTGTTCAAATCAAAGAGGAAATGGCTCGTACCTTTGATCTTCGGAAGATTGATTGGAATACAACAACGATTGAGGGAATTCATGCTTCATCACTGCCTGCTGGTGATTTAGCAATTCAACCTGCTCCAGGCTACAAATTTCTGGAATTCGATAAAGAAGTAATTACGAAGCTTCCAGAAAATTTAATCTGGTATTTTACTCAGAATCCCTTTCCAGAGGCTGAGTCTATCTACCAGGAGCGCTTACGTGAATTTGAGAGGGTAGAAATTTCCAAACTTGCTGGAAAGAAAGTGGGAAAAGAATTAACCAAATTATCAACCCAAATAAGTGGATTAGAGGAGAAACAACAGACTGAAAATCAAAAACTCGACGAGACAATTGTACGGTTGGAGAATTTGGAAGGGGAAAGGAAAGCTCGCATAGCAGAAGGAAGATCTGTGAAAGCAATTGAGCGATCAATTGATTCCACCTCAGCAAAACAAATGAGACATGAAGAACGAACAAAGGAAATTCGAAAGCAGATAGCTAATGCTGAAAAGAAACGACAAGATTTGTTTAAAGAGAAACAGGAGAATTATGAGGCTTTTCACAAATCTATTGAAGTACTCAAAGGCCAAGGCGTTCCACCAGATCTTTATAGACCTGGAAAGGCAGATATCTCAATTATTGAAAAATCAGTTTATTGGGTTCCTCGTTTATTAGTTTCTGTCCACGTCAAAGGTTTTCAGGACGATCTTGAAGAAGTAGACCAATTCCATCTCAATTTAAACCTGTATAATGGAAACGCCGAGCTCATGTGTGAAGGTTGTGGCCCTCAAATAAGCACAGAAAATTACTATCAATCTTTGTTGGCAGTAGAAATTTCACCTCCCACGTTTGTCTGTACAACTTGCTTGAAACTATTCTGCAGTGAACACATTTCATTTTGTCAAAAATGCGGTAAAACCGCCTGTCTCGATCATTCAGAAATATGCAAGATTTGTGAACAGACCTTATGCGGAGAATGCAGCGAAATTGATGCTAATACAAAAGCTACATATTGTCCAGAACATACTCCTAAGATGTGTCAGGGATGCAAAAAATCATTTGCTCCTGAACTTCTCTCAGTCTGTAAAAAGTGTGGAACGGAAGTCTGTGATTCGTGTGGCAGAGTGAAGGTCAAAATCAAGAATGAGGAAGTAATCGCTCGGTGTGTGAATTGTTCCTGATATTTAACTAGAAAAAATTACCCATTTAACCCTAGAACTGAGAATATTACGAATTAACGTGATTTTCTTTGAAAAATGGTTATATTCTTTTTACCCATGATGTAATTACATACTTCTCTGTGAATCCAGTTACGTCATATAGTCGATTAGCAGCTGGGGTATTCGCAGCACCATCAATATAGAAAAAGGGGGGGCTATATTTCATGGAACGTTTTATTCCTTCTGTTATTAAAGCTTTCCCTAATCCAAGTTTTCTGAAATCAGGGTTGGTTCCCGTTGGTTCTAAGCTAATAATTCTACTATGAGGATCTATCCTGAAGGTACAAAAAGAGGCTATTATACCCTCTGGATTCACAATAACAAGATCCAATTCTCTATTATAAAAAGAACAGCTAGCGAGCCATTCTAAGACATCAGCTGTAAAAAATTCTCCATGTCCAAAGACCCTTCTAATCAGCAAAGCAAGTTGCTCATAATCAGACCGCTTGAGGGTTCTAATTTTGAAGTTTTCAGGACAGTTAAAGCTGGGGATTGGAGTATCACCTGGACGTATTCTATAATATCCATATATTGAGTCGTTTTTATATCCTAGTTCAGCTAATAATCTCTCCCGCTCCTCATTTCCCTCTAAAATATTGATATTGACCTTCTGTACATCGTCTGATTCTTTCTCTCTGAAATGTTGTTCTATCCATATGATCATATCTCGTTCTATATTCCGATAGTTTGGATTCACCTGAAGAAAATAATCTTTAGGGGAATCACGAGTAGTTAATGCTATTATTTCTTCACTAGGAGGAGTAAGAGAATCATTTACTACCTCCCATATTCTTATTCCGTCTTCACGTGTATCACTACTGTTCTCAAATCGATCGGGAAACCAATTTTCATAGGATTTAGTTGTCTCGAAGAGATCTCCTAGAAACCTCATAATACGAGTAAAATCAACGTTTTTGTTGTAGGGTCGTGAATGTATGTTCATCATTTGCAGTTGAATCTTCTGTAATTAATTGACTATATAATTTATATTAGCGATCCGAAGATGAAATGATAATTTTCCGAAGCTACCGAAATATAAAGACCATCAACCATAATACTTACTTGCATAGATGCTATCTTATATGGGCAAATGTTGAGAAATTAACACAAAAAAGTGATGATAATTGTTTACTGAAGATCTATTATTGTATGCAAGTCAGGGAAATGGAGTATTCATTCGCTGGAATGGTTCTTTCCTGTTTGCTTTAGGAAATGAAAAGTACTGGAAAAAGACTGATACCCACTGGGTAATTACCTATACCAATACAGGAGGTCATGTCGAAAATAGCGAGACTATTCTTGAAGCAACGAAAAGAGAAGTTTTGGAGGAGATAGGGTGTGAAATTGACCTTCTATCCTCCAATAGGACAATGAAGTGTTCATTAGAAGTCCCTGGTATTTCCTATCATGAATTAGATGATGAAATATGCCCGATTTTGATCTACGATTCTGAAACACTCAAAATGTCGAGTGGCATATATTTAGGAAGCATAAGATCTAATCCAACACCAAATATGGAAGTACCAGCTCTAGTATTTCTTCCACCTCCACTAATTCAGGGAGGTACATTATCTTCACTCCTCAATGCAGGTGCCAAGTTAATTACCCAAGATGAAAGAGAAATCCCCAAAAATACATTCTTGAAACCATTTGGATCAGTAGAACTTTTAGTAAATTATTGGGATGACTTTCTGTCTATAGAAAGTTTTAAGCGCTTTCTGGAAGATTAGGATAATAAATAATAGTAGATTTAATGATTTAATTGTCTGTGTAAAACATGTCATCATAAAGAGATTCTAGTTTGTTCTTATGGATGAGTTCCATTTGAGCAAGTTTTTGGAAGATCGTTGCATTTTCCTTCGTTTGTGCTGCCTTTGTCATCTTAGTATATAATTCGTAAGCACCTTTTTCCTCTTTCATGGCAAACACAAGAATTTCTTGAAGGTCGGAATCCTCATCAATAGAAGTCGTTTGAAGATGATCTGATAATTTAAGATCTTGAACCTGGTCTATATCGAAATTTAAAATTTCCTCTGCCCTTGAAAGGTTTTCAAGAGCCTCTTTATGGCCAAGTTCATCGTTCGCGATTTCTTGGAGGAGTTTTTGAACAGCTGGATTGTTTGAGGTTTTAGCAATGCCAGAATATAGATCATATGCTTCAATTTCTTTTTTAATTGCAAAATCAATGATTTCTTTAATTTCAGCCATATTTATCTTTCCCGTAACGATAATTCCAATAAAATGAGAAGTCTTACCTGATAATTTCTGGTTACATTGTGTTTTTTGGTCTATTAGAAATAAATTTTCATGATTCGAATCTTCACCACATAATGAAATAAAAATCCAATTAAGTATCCTACCTCATCATTGAATAAGTTTATTAGTACGAGAAACATTATAGCAGTACTAAAAAGTAACAAGATGGGTGAAATTATCAAGAAACGGTGTTTCATCTGATTGTTAATGGTTTGCATGTTATATCCCTGATTTTACACTCTTATTAATGATGTATAAGATTTTTTTAAAATTTACGGAAATTCACTAGACCAATTAGGATATTGAATCAAAAAGAATCGATTTTAGAGTATAGGAAATGAGGTCATAATTATTCCTAAATCAACTTTTTTTCGGAACTATGCATTGGTTATTGCATAATCCTCTCTTTCCTTGAATTCTATCATAATAAGATGGATACCCTTCTTTGCAATGAATATTTATTTTAAATTCATCTATTCTCTTATGGATGAGGAAAATCCAATCCAGGATGAAATTAGCACAAATTGCCATAGCAAAAAATTATATACTCTAAACTCCAATGATAAATTTACTTTCGAATTTATCCGATATAAGAGGTCCAGAAGAAAAATGATAAGACTTAATAAAAGGATTCACGATAAATACCGAATTAAACTCGCATTAGTGTTTGCTATTCTTCTACTCACAATGTCAGTATCAGTAACTTGGGCTAACCCAAAACAAGCGAAGGCTGAATGGACTTTCATGGTCTATCTCGATGCAGATAATAATTTAGATTACTTTGGATACCAAAATGTGGAAGCAATGAGTACAGTAGGTTCCTCTCAAGATGTAAACATTATCACTCTTTGGGACAAATACGATGATGTAGCCAACCTTTACAAAATTACAAAGGATAGCCCCGAGATTGTCCAAGGATTTCCGTTAACAGGTACGGAAGTAAATATGGGGGATCCTAAAACTCTCGAAACATTCGTGAAATACACGATGAAACACTACAAAGCAAATCATTATGTCCTTGTGCTTTGGGATCATGGAGATGATTTTAGAGGTTGCTGTTGGGATGACCACCCCGAGGATCATCTAACCCACCAAGAAATTACTCACGCCCTTTCCGGGATACAGTTAGACATCCTCGCTTTCGATGCGTGTGTTGAAGGAATGATCGAAGTGGTATATGAATACGTTTGGGATCCAAGAGGCCCGCAAATTGACTACGTTGTCGCGACGGAAGGGTACGTCCCGAGCTGGGGATATCCATATGACACCATTTTAGCTGATCTCGCAGCTAATCCCGAGATGAACGGTTTTGACTTTTCAAAAGTAATTGTCGATGACTACATCGCTTACTATGAGACATTAAGACCTGCATCACGACTAGTTGAATTAGCTTCCATTGATTTAACATACATCGATCCTATTGTCCATCAACTTAGCGATCTGACAGATGCACTAATAACCATGCTTGAGGAAGATGATGAAGATTTAGACATCAATCACGAATTGATTGCAGAAGCCCGTGGACTAGGAAATCTAGGATGGTCTCAGTATGGTTGGGAAGCATACATCGACCTCCCTACTTTTGTGAAGAGTTTGGGTATCCCAGAGGCATTAGCTCTATATGAAACTCTCACAGCTGCAGTCTATGTTAAGACTACCGAACCCATGGAATCTGCGGAAGGTTTAGGTATTTTCTTCCCTAACTCCTATGGATCCTTCCAGAATAATGTATATTGGCATGGTGAGGAATATCTTAAAGTGCAATTCCCGCACGAAGGTTGGTGGGAATTTCTTCAGACATACTGGGGTATTTAAACTATTTAATAGCATCTTTTTTAGGAAGATGCTCATTTTTTTTATTTCATTTTATGTTAATACCCAGAAAGAGAAATCATATATCGTTGGTTATTGCACATCTATAATTTTTTTCAAATTTTTCCTGAAAAAAAGATCTAGTGCATATGAGGCGAATGCTTTTTCCACGTCTGTTATATAATCGCTCTTATAATTAATCCTCATTGTTTTGTTCACATTTTCGTTTATAAGTTCTGCTTCAGGCTCTGAGCAAACTCTTCCGCATGTATAAGGTCATCAGCATTAGGTCTGCCTTTATTCATTCCTCCAAAATATTTCAGGAAACTATTGGTGTTAAAACCTTTACAGGCAAATTCATCTACAATCCTGTAACCTTTAAATCGTAGTTTTTCCCTAAGCATCGAGTGATCTTTAGCGACTTTATCTTCTCCCATCATAGCACTAGTGGAGAAAATGAATGCTTTCCTATTAGTGACTTGTGGTATTTTATCAGCAAGATTAAGCAGAGATTTATGGTGTTTATCGCTATATATTCCTGAACCGAAGCCTACTAGATCATATTCTTGAAGCTCATCAGGATTTATTTGTTTTGGTGCTTTTATTTGTGCATCAAGAATTTTTGCGAAGACCTTAGCGATTTTCTCAGTGTTCTTGTGATGGTATGAAAATAAGACTAATAGAGATTTCATTGGTAACACAACCAGCAGTTATTTGAACTCTTCTGGAAAATTTATCTCTGAATTATTTGTTTTGAAATTGTTAATAATAAATTAGTTCTTTTCAGAATTTTTCGTTGATTATTGCACATCTGCTATGTGTCTCTGGATTTTATCATTCGTTCATAACTAGGACATCCAAGTTGCCCTTGCATACATTCATCACAAAATTTACCTCGTACAAGAAAATTAGGAGTAATACCAATTAGTATATAACCAAAGAGAAGCCCTAGATTAGATAAATTCATATCTGTTACTAGTATCAATAACCCAATAAACACTGGAATTAGCATTGTCCCAAAACTTAAAATTGCGGTAATACCTACCTTCTTAGGATTACGAAATTCTCTTGGCTCTCCTTTACTGAAGAAATTCTGAGCAAGTTTCCCCAAACCGAAATTACAATATTTCCCAAAGTAGTAACAATGGGTACAACGAAGTTTCATACTTACTACAAGAGTTAGTGCTGCAAGTATTAGATAAAATACACTTAATAAGGGATGAAAGAAGTATAATATAGAGGCACCAGCTAAATAGCTTATGATAGTCAATGATGCGGATATACAAACTATCTTCATCGGATAGGATTCTAATTTTGAAGAAGAGATATCCATGTCAACACCTGAATGAACTAGGGGAAAATTTTCTTTATTAAATGTTTCTTTGGTCGCTTCTTGGAACTTCTTCAGTTTTTCAGGAAGATTTCTATTATAGTTAAGGAGAGCTAGGAAACTAATAATCAACAGAGATAGTAAAACCACTCGATTATTCTCTAATTGATATGAATATCTATTCCTATATCAACTTTTTTTCGGAACTGCTCGCTGGTTAAGCCCGATTTTTATATAATAACTCTTCATCCCATAAGGGATTTACCCTGTACATTTTATTAAAATTTCTCCTACTATATGCTGAACCAAATCCCCTATGCAGGAGCGGTTTCTTCTGCAAGTGTATTTTGAATAATCGATTCTATCCACGTTTCTAATTTCTCATCTTTAAGCGTTATTTCTAATTGTATCAACCCATTCTGAACTAATTCCTTAAATTCAGATTCAGTAAAGAAAAGGTGAATATTTTTTGTTTCACTTTGTTCCTTTTGGTCACTCAAATTTCAACCCTCTTTCTGTTTTGATTAGAATATACTTTGATTAAAGTCGTTTTAACACATTATTGGTACTTAAGATTAGATCTGAAGATAAAGCGGCTCCATTGTCATGAACTAATTCATTGCGACATTTTCGAAATTTTTGGAGAAGGGCTTTTTCTTCATCATTTAGAACTCCTTGTTCATTGGCTACATCAATTGCTTTAAGTAAGTCAAGCTTTTCTTCTGCTTTTATCTTCTCATGAAGTTTTGCTTCAAGTTGATTATAAATGAAAGTTACTAAAGAAGTTCTCTCGTGTTGGGTAATTTTATCATTTTTTTCTAGTAAAACAATCAATTCTTCAAATGTACGATCTTGGTAACTCTGTAAAAGATTGTCAATCATCGAATGTGCTTCTTCAGGTTTTGAAAATTTTAAAACTTGGGACATAGAATCATATTTACCTATATCAGGTGATCTTTGAAGGACAAACTTAAGAGCAGACTCGGTTAGTTCCTTTTCCTCTTCTATTAACTCTGCTAGTCTTGGTAAAAAGACTGGAAATTCAGGGTCCATTTTTGTTAATGTTTCCAGGACTTTAGGTTCTAGAGTTGCTGTCTGTGCGTATTTTTTCAGCCTATCTTTGAGCTCAGATCCTCTTTGATTATTTTCACTTCGTTCTTTCCTAATATCTTCAAGTTCAGGTTTTTCCTGAGCAGACAGAATATTAGCATTCTGTAACAACTTATCATGAGTATACAGTTTATCTTGGCCATTGAAGAATCTCATTATGGTAGATAAGAATGGTTTAAAGGTTTCACTCTGTAATCTACCTAGTTGTGGAACATCTGTTCCCTTTCCGCCAATTTTGCCAAACATCTTGCTACTGACAACTAAATTTTGTAATAACGGATAAAGATGCTGAGGAGTAGGTGGTGGAACCTGTGGGAGTAATGATTCAATTTCTATTATTGCTTTCTTTTGAAAATCGAGAATTTGTTGTTGATAAGCAAAAACTAAATTTGAGTACTTTGTTACATATTTTTCTATGTTCTCTATCTCATTATTGAATAATTCATAGGCCTCTGATGAAAAGGGAATCATAGAAAAGAATTATGAGCTCCTTTTAATTTCTCTTTTAGCCTGTCTACCTGTATCATAGCTACCTCTACCATCTTTCTCTACTTCGTCAAATAGAGAAAGAATTGGGATTTTATTATCTGAAATAAAATTTTGAGGTTGAGGAAGACCAAGGTCTTTACAAAATTTGAGGGTGAGGCTGACAAATGCCCTGATTTCATCTTCAATATCTTTCAATAAAGAATCAAAATAAATAATATGGAAAATAAATTTGAAAAACGAATTTTGAAATTCTATTGGATTTGCTGTTTGATTTAATATCTCAATCTCTGTATTAATTCCATTAATCCATATTTTTAGTTGGTTTGAATAAACTTGGGTTAAAGAAGAAAACATCGAAGACCTCTCCTACAATAATTTCATAGAATATTGATTTATTGAAAAGGATTTTGGTAGATAATATGTTTAGATTAAATCAATAAAATCCTCAAAAACACATTTAGCTAAAGGTCAGTTTGTTTAGTAAAATAATAAATACTAGAATCTCGATCGATGAGTAACTTCAATTCACTGGCATTTTTAAGTCTAATGGATTAGTTCATCACATTTTTATCACCTGACCTTTAAAATAACCTTTCCGCTATCAAGTAAGAGTTAGGCCACGGTTCCA
>NJBF01000054.1 GCA_003144275.1 Candidatus Heimdallarchaeota archaeon B3_Heim | reverse complement strand
CCGACGAGGACGCCGCCCACGATCCCTGCGAGTATCCCGACGAGAAGCATGGTGCCGGAGCGCGGCTTCGCCACCGATGTCCCCTTGGGCGCCGTCATGGGAGCATGCTAGCCCTCGCCCTCAATCGGGATGAGCACGATGTTGCGGTATTCAGCCCTCTCGGTGGGTAGGGCGAACCTGCCGTTCCTCACCGGGGCTTCCCCGCCCTTCCGAACGACGCCGTTGACTGCGAGCTGCGCCTTGCGACCGATCACGGTGCCGTTGAAGACCTGGATGCGTTCCTTCTCACCTTCCCTGATAAGCACGTGCACGTCGACCGTGTCGCCGACGTTGAATTCGGGAAGTTTCTCTTTCAGACCGCTTTTCTTGACGTCTTCCAAGAGACCCATCGGTGTCCTCCTGTCAGTTGGTTTCGTTGTCTGTTGCCTCTTCTATCCCCTGCCAATAAGCACTACTTTCTACACATTCAAATTTATGATTATTCAAAAAATATTGAATACCTTTCTTGAACTTATCTTCACCTAGGTATCCTTGAATCATTTGTAATATCGCTCCACCTTTTGAATAGATAATTGGAGCAGTTGCAGCAGTTATTTTAGTATTTTCACCCTTTCCTGGAAGCTCAATTGGAAACGTTTCTAATAAGGAGTCCCGTTCAAACGCTGAGTCAACTTCTCCAGCTAGAAAGCCTTCCCAGATCTGCCATTCAGGATGGTAGTAATCTGCAATAGCGTATCCAAAAAGTGTAGCGAATGATTCATTTAACCATATATATTTCCAATCCACAGGACTGACTAAATTCCCAAACCATTGATGAGCTACCTCATGTGCGATTACTTCTGCAATTCTCTCAATTCCCGCTTTTGATGTGATTCCAGGATATACAAGAAGAATATTCTCTCGATATGTAATAGCAGCATAATTTTCCATTGCTCCAAAAGCAAAATCCGGTACAGCGATTTGATCCAACTTGTCAATGGGGAATTTGATACCAGTATACTTTTCCCCAAATTCGATACTTTTTCTACCGAAATCCAACGCATAGTCAGCAAACTGTGTTTTTCCAGGAGTAGTGGCAATTCGATATCGTATAGCTTCCGAGGATGCTTCAAGATACTCAAAATCTCCGATACCAAAGAAAAGAAGATAGCTCGACATTTTAGGAGTGGTTTTAAATTTTATTAGTTTTTTGTCATTTTTTAAGTCAGTTTCCTCTTCAACACGAGTATTAGCTATTCCGGAGAACTTTTTATCAATAACAAATTCGATATCGAACGTAGCTTTCATCGAAGGATGATCAAAACAGGGAAAGGCTTGACGAGCGTGATCTTCTTCGAACTGGGTGACTGCAATAAACTTCTCCTCCTCATTTTGAATATATTTACTTCGATAAAGTCCCACTAATTTGTCATTAATAAGACCCATATATTCAATTTTAAGAACTAAATCACTTTTAACTTCAGGTAAGTCTATTGAAAGAATCTGTTTTTTCGGATTGAAACTAAATTGGCACTCAATGAATTTCTTTTCCTTTTTCACTTGACATTTCCAAACTGCAAGTTCATGTGCATTTAACTCTATTTTATCAATTGGTTCAGTCGCTATAATACTTATTTCAGTTAAGCCAGAAAAATTAAATTTTTCAAAATTTGGTTCTAATCTTATGGAATAATGAATGGGACTAATTTTGGCCATGGTTTTCACTTCTGAGCTATTATCTTGTTATTTGAACTGAATTAAATCAATTCTAAAATTATTATGTTTATAATTCCAGATATTGAAGATGATATTTTTTTTATCTTAAATTACTTCTATGTTTTTAATTTTGTTTTAATCATATCTCTACCCCTCATCCATTCTATAGTTCTTTCTACTCCTGTTTCAAAATCAACAATTGGTTTAAAACCGAGTTCTTCCTTAGCTTTCTGATTCATATAATTACGGCTAGTAGGAATTTTCTTCAGTGCATTTGGAACATAAGGATAGCCAAAATTCCGCCAGCGATAAAATCTAAAGAGGAAAGGCCAAAAAGGTCGTGCAAGTAATAAAGGGAAAGGGGAGATGAAAAGAGGTTTTTTTCTGCCAAGTTTTTCCGCAATAGTAGTAAAAATTTGTCGATATGTCTGAGGCTCATCGGAAGCCAGAATATAGATTTCTCCAATTGTTTGCTCAGGAAGTTGGACTATTTTAATGAAACCTTGTACTACATCATCGATATAAGTAAAATGTAAGAGAGTTTTCGCTGAAGTTGGAAAGACCTTATTTATGATAGTCCGATCCACGGATTCAACCATTTCTTTGAATACATATCGATCTCCAGGACCAAACACTCCTGTCGGACGTACAATCGTAACAGGAAACTCATTTTGGTTTTTCATCTGGATTAGTATCTTTTCAGCTTCCATCTTACTACGGCCATATAATTCATCAGGATTGTAGTCAGATTCCTCTGTACCATCTTCAACTATTCCCATGGCTTCAGTAGTAGAACAATACACAAAATGTTTAACTCTTGCTTTAAGACATGCCTCCGCTAGCTTCTGTGTAGCAATAACATTTAGTTGAAATAATGAATCTTCAGAGGCCAAGAAATTAAAGTTGGCTGCAAAATGAATAACACATTCCATCTCTTCAACAGCTTGCGAAAACGTATCTATATTTGTTAGATCGAATTCAACAAATCTAAAATTAAGAGATTTTAGTTCATCGATGTCAGATGATTTTCTAACTGCACAATAAATTTCTACACTGGGTTGTTCCTGGATTAACGTTTTAACAAAGGTTTTGCCAATGAATCCACTTGCACCTGTTACTAATACCTTCATAGGAATCGAAATTGAAAAATTGAATATATAATAAAAGACATTTGTCTTTCATTATTATTATTATTACAATGGAATTTTTTAATCAATTTCAGAAAATGAAGTAGATAAACACCGAACTGGAATGTATATCGTGAGTGAGACCTTACGATATGAAAAAAATTGGACTGGACTCAATTTCAATTGTAGCAACACTACTTAAAATTAACAATCTACCAAAAAAACTTTTACATGTGGATACTGGTGATTCTGAGCTTATTAACAAAATGATGGAATATCACAGGTATTAGTCGATTATAATGAATACTGGAGATTGAAAATCGATTAGTTCTTAGGTTTCTACAGCATCAAGAACCTCTTTCAACGATATTGGTAATTTAAAATCGACTACTGAATCCAATTCTGACTCAGATATTAATTTTAGTTTGTCAGACAGTCGATAATAAATAGGATCTAGGACCTCTGATTTTCCTCTCGTTTCGGGATATTGAGGATTTATACTACAACAGCCGCCAGGTAGGATAGATAAATCATAATACCCCCACTTCTTAGATAAACTTACTACCTCTTCCTTATTATATCCAATTAACGGCCTAAGCGCTAGAAGATTGATCTTAGATGTTACCATTGGCAGATTATCAAGTGTTTGACTTGCTTGTTCCCCCAAAATTTCACCTGTGATAACGGCCTCAGCTCCTCGCTGATTTGCGAATTGTTGGGCCTTATAGAACATCTGCATTCGGCAAAATAAGCAAGTTTGTTGAATTTCTCGTCCTTCTAAGCCATTAAGAATTTTTTCTTGTGTTCCACCGTGTGTCATAATTGATAGACTTAATGGGGTTGAACTATTCCGACTCGCAATTTGATTTGCCAATGCCACGACTTTTTCCAAAGTACCCGGGGAATGAAAAGGATAATTATGATAGTGTAGAAGTAATGGTTGGAAACCATTTTTTATCGCAATCTGAGCTGCTACAGGGCTATCTATACCACCAGATATCAAACATACAGCTTTCATGAGAGGCAGAATCCAAGAATAATACACAAAACCGTAATATGCTATATTATCGCAACACAAATTTCAAACATAAGGAATTATTGGTTTGAAAACAAGACCAATTCAGTGAAAAATTTAGAAAGAATAATGTATACTATCAATGAAAATGAATTTCATTTTTGTTTATAGAATGGAATGAAATTTCAATCACTAGACGAAATTAAGTTCATATTTTTAAATAGTTCTGAAGGAGAAGTGCGTTCATTACGTCATTCACATTTTCAGTCAAAATTTGTAACAATAATCCATACCGATGGTACGTTTCCTTTAATCTAAGTAAACCATTCTCACTAGAGAACATAAAAAAAGGTTTAGAACAGAATTCTTACCGAACTTTAGCCTCAACCCCAACGGTTATGGTATTTCGGTCAATTTCAGTTAGATTAACTTGGCATTCACATGGACTCTTACAAGTGGATTATAATGATAAACAAGAACGAATGGTGGAAACGGTTGAGAATTTTGTCGAAGAACTTCTTCGATTCGTCTATCCAGAGAGTATCTAACTAGAATTATCTAAATAACTCATCTCTCAACCAATAAAAGAGGAATCTATTTATTAATTCATTTTTTTTAATATCAAAAAACGCAATTTCAAAAGCATTAAAAATAAAGATATCACTAAAATTTCGTATACAAAAATCTAAAGAGCAATCCAAAGACATAAAACAGCGAATACTTAAATAATGTCTAATTATCTGGGAAAATAATTGTAATCGGTGACAAAATTGGGAAGTAATTCATTAGAAATAACCACTGAAAAGAAAACTTACCATTTCCCTTTAGATAGATATTATTTTACACAGGAACCAGGCCATATATGGTTGAAAACCGATGGTGAATTATTTAACGTGGGTTTTGACGATTTTGGACAATTTCAAGGTCCTATTCTTCATATTCGAACTCGTCCTGTAGGTAAAACTTATTCCCAAGGAAAAGCTTTTGGTACCGTCGAAACAAACAAATTTATTGGACAATTACGTTTTCCTGTATCTGGATCCATTGTTGAAACCAATTCCGAAGTTTTTGATGATCCTCAATTAATAAATAATGCCCCTTATGATCAATGGATAGTAAAAATTAGGCCTACAAACTTAGAAGTAGATATGAAATCAGAATATATTATTGCACTCGGTGATCGAGATCGACTCGAAAAATATATAATAGCAGAACTTATAAAATATGAAGATCCGCCAATCTAATTATTCATTTGTGATCACATCACTGAGGGAACTGTTACCTAGAAACTATTCTTTAAATTGTCTTCTTACAAGGAAATTATTGTAACAGCACTTTTCATCAGTTTAAACTCTGCGGACTTCTTCATTAGTAACTTTTTTATACAGGGAGAAATTAGGATTATCCGGAAAGACATTTTTGTCGTTTCATCTTTGAAGGGGACATTAAAATGGATATAGTAACAATTCTACTATCATTAATCGGACTCGGGTTAGTAGTGCTACTAGGGGGCTTTCTAATAATTGGAATTCTTGGTTTGTTATATTTAATCATCACAGGAAAACGATGGGATTAAGTTTTTCGTTTTAGATAATTTTAGAGGAATAAGAAACCTCATTTCCAACTGTTTCACTCAGAATTATTGTCAACTCGGATACCACTTCATACTTGCCTGTTTCTTTCATTTTTGTAGAAATTAGTTTATGAATATATTCAGCAAGATGCTCACAAGTCGTCTGTTCAATACCCTTGAGAATTTTCACATCTTTCTGAGGAAACGAGTACTCCTTTCCTTGTAATAAAATTAACCAGTTTTCTCCATTCCTTATTGGTCGTATTTTTATTCCAGGGGATCTTTCGGGTAATAAGATTTTATGATTAAGTTCTTTGATTATTTGATTTACCCACGAGTTTACTACTCTGAAGTCAAAAAATTGGTCATTAATTTCCGAATGATACTTCATCCGCAACTTTACCGAATAATCGTGACCATGCAGTCTATCACACCTTGAGTATCCGATTAAAAAGTGACAGGCTGAAAAATGATTTCTTGGCCGCGAATAATTCTGTTCTAGAATGGGCATTTTCTGGTTCCAACAGTGATCCTTATATTTGAGAAATTTTTTTTCTATAAATTTAAGCTCTACTAGTTGGGAAGGTGGTGAGAATCAACACTCATAATATGATTGTGACATCGTTCCTTTAATTTCAAAGTTGGTACCTTTACTCAAGGGAATCATAGGAGATACAACTTTGGCCATTGATAATGTAGCAACCAAACTCATTCTAATAGGTGACGGTAGAGTAGGAAAAACATCACTATGCTCTCATCTTCGAACTAAAACCATTCCTGGACAATACAACTTGACAGTGGGATTAAATATTGAAGTCCACGAAACATTGATGAGAGGTACGTCAGTAAAATTAGTTTTATGGGACTTGGCGGGACAACACAGGTTTGGTTGTATAAGAAGTGATTTTTACATGGGAGCCAGAGTTGCATTGATCGTTTTTGATGTTCAGAATAGGGGTTCATTCTTTGATGTCAAGCATTGGATTAGAGAATTAAAACGGCATAGTCCAAATACACCTTTTATTCTTGTAGGGAATAAAATGGATCTTCATAAACGTGAAGTTTCAACAGAAGAAGCTAAACGAGTTGCACAAGAATTTTCCGCCTTTTACTTTGAAACTAGTGCGCTAGAAGGAGAAAATGTCGAAGAATTATTCCAATTGGCTACTCGTCTTGCATTACAAGGAACCGCAGTTGCTTATTAATGCTGAAAGTTTAATTTTTGGAACCATGAGAGAATGAGACTTATCTACAGCAATGTAGAGGATTTAGTTGTGTGGTTCATTATCTCGAAAGTTACTTTAATCTAATCATATGCGGTTTTTTTTGTAATATTTCCCAATTCAGTCCATTTAGAATGAATTAAAACGAGGATAGATCATCTCTCAACATATTTTTGGTGAAAGTTCAATGATTAGGAACCTGAAAGTTCAACGCCTTGCATTATTTTTTTTCATAGTCATCATACTAATTGTAAACGGTTCAATTTTACAAGCAAAAAGCACTCCTCACGATAATAATTACTATCCATTTCAACTTTACATGGTTGCTAGTCCTGAGGCAGCTTATCAAAATGATCACTTTAATATGAGTCTTGCAATAACTAATATTCACTTTGAGGAGATTTTGAATGTCTCCTTGCAGTTTGAAGTTCATGAGGATTTGGAATTCATAAAAAGTTCAGAATTAGACTTGGAAGCGGAAAATGATTCCTCTGAGATGGACTATACTGTTGGTACACTAGAAGTTGACGAGATATATTTAATCCGTCTAGAATTCAATGTTACGAGTTCTGATACAAAAACAATAACTGTGGAAGGGATTACTGTGAATTTTCAACTTTTAAATGGTCTTTCGTCATTTGTAATTTCTAATTCTGTCAATATTCTGCTTAAAGGCGAACAAGTTACATCCCAATCGAATACTCTTCCTCCTTTGCCCTCAGATCTGACGCCTCCAGATGATAGTCTAATATTCTTCGCCTACATCTTACCAATTGTAATGTTCGGAATAAGTGTTTTCATTCTTAGACGTATCCGTCGTTAAATTAGATTAACGAATATTAACCTAGGAATTACTAGTTTCATTAGCAGTAGATGTAGGTGAAATTTGTGATTTCATTCTTAAGAAACTTTGTCTAATTTACTGATTTCATAAATCATTCAAACTTATCTTATCAAAAAAAGGAGAATCTATCCTACTTTGTCTCATTACGAATATTTACCTAGGATGAGAAAAAAAATTGATTTAATCATTTTTGCCAAATAATTTAAATTTGGCAGAGGAGCTAATCTGAAAATGAAAAGATCCTCAATTCAGGAGGTAATACCTGCTTTGCATTCGATTCAGCACTTATCTCACCCATTTCTGCCTCAAACCGAATCTCAAATTAAGACTATGTTAAAAGCTATGAATGTTTCATCGATTGAAGACCTTTACTCAATAATACCCAAGGAATTACGCTTTGAAGGAAAATTAAACCTCCCAAAAACCCACTCAGAACAAGAAACTTTGCGAAAGATTCAATCTGTTTTACAGAAAAACGTAACTACTGACAATTTAATCTCATTTCTAGGTGCGGGAATATATTCACACTTTATTCCTTCAGTAGTTCCCTCAATCGTGAATAGATCAGAATTTATTACTTCATATACACCTTATGCACCAGAAACCTCACAAGGTATGCTCCAGGGATTATGGGAATATCAATCAATGATAGCAGAATTAACCCAGCTAGACCTCGTAAATTCATCAATGTACGACTTCACCACAACTCTAGGTGAAGCTGCTTTAATGTCTACTCGTGCAACGAAAAAAAAAGTGTTCCTTGTTCCAGAATACATTCAACCAGAGAGATTAAATACTCTTATAACCTATACTACCGGCCCTAAATTGAAAATAGTAACGTATCCCTGTGATAAGCTAACTGGACAAGTTGATTTAGAAAAGTTAGCCAGTATTATCGAATTGAAACGAAATCAGATTAGTGGAGTTTACATTGAAAATCCTAATTTCTGGGGGGTGATTGAGGAGGAAATAATCGAGGTTGGAGAATTAACGCATGATCAGAACTCATTATTCATTATAGGTTTTGATCCAATTTCCTTAGGATTACTGAGATCGCCAGGAGAATTGGGAGCTGATATCGCAATCGGAGACGGACAACCGTTAGGCCTTCCAATGAATTTCGGGGGCCCATTATTAGGTTTATTTGCCGTTAAAAATGATAAAAAATTAGTAAGAGCAATGCCAGGTAGAATAATTGGATTAACCACAGAAATTAGTTCTTCCAATAGGGCTTTTACAATGACACTACAAACTCGTGAGCAACATATTCGACGAGAAAGAGCCACATCCAATATATGCACAAATAACGCCTTATGCGCTCTTGCATCAACTGTGTATTTGAGTTTAATAGGTCCCCATGGATTAAAATCATTAGCTGAAACTTCTCTAGCAAAAGCTCACCATTTAGCCGAGCGACTTTCAATGTTTGATGAAATCAGCTCTCCCCACTTTACTGGTCCCTTTTTTAAAGAATTTGTCTTTACATTAAATTCTCCCACACTAATGGACTCATTCACAAAATTTATGAGAACGAGAAATATTATTCCGGGTCTTTCCTTAATTAAGGACTTTCCATCTTTGGGATCGAGTTATTTAGCAAGTGTTACAGAAATGACAACGAGCTCAGATATGGAGCTATTTCTTGACGCAGTTCTTGAATTTTTTAGGACACATGGAGGGAAATAAAGTGTTTAAACAAAGTAAATGGCCAAAAACACTGATTTTCGAGAAATCAACTCCAGGACGAACTGGATACCAGGTTCCAGAATTATCATCTGAAGAGGTAAAAATGCTAGAGAAGGCAAAACGCACGATTTCAAGCGATTTATTAAGGGAGAATTCCCCTAATCTTCCTGAAGTCAGTGAACTTGAGGTAGTACGACATTTTACTCGCTTATCTCAGATGAACTATGGAGTAGACTCAGGTTTTTATCCTCTAGGAAGCTGTACCATGAAATACAATCCAAAAATTTGCGATACTGTAGCTTCCATGAATGAGGCTCAAAATGTTCATCCCTACCAACCAGAGGATACAATTCAAGGTTCATTACAAATAATGTATGAATTAGCAAAATGGCTAGCGGAGCTTTCAGGAATGGCTGGTGTAACCTTACAACCTGCCGCTGGTGCTCATGGAGAATATACGGGTATTATGATTCTTAGGAAATACCATGAATCTCAAAATAACCTAGCAATTAAGAATGAAATAATCGTACCTGATAGTGCTCATGGAACAAACCCTGCAACTGTTTCAATGTGCGGGTTCAAAACCATAGTAATACCATCTAACAATGATGGCTGCGTTAACATTGATGCTCTTAGATCTTCTGTCACAAATAGGACAGCAGGTATGATGTTAACTAATCCAAACACTCTGGGAATTTTCGAACCAAATATTAAGGAAATAACTGACATCATCCATGGTGTGGATGGATTAATGTATTATGATGGTGCTAATTTCAACGCTATCATGGGTAAAGTTCGACCAGGTGATATGGGATTTGATATTGTACATTTTAATATTCATAAGACTTTCGCCACACCTCATGGAGGTGGAGGCCCTGGTGCTGGTCCAGTAGGAGTAGTATCACATCTAATACCATTCTTACCTGTACCATCGGTTGCTTACAATTCTACAAGTGATTTTTATTATTTTAATTATGACCATAAACAAACAATTGGCAAAGTTAGAAGCTATTTTGGAAATTTCTCAATCCTGCTGCGAGCTTACTCCTATATTCTCAGGTTAGGTCAAACTGGTTTAACTCGAGTTTCTGAAATGGCTAATCTTAATGCAAACTATATGAAAGCCCAATGTGCCCGAATTCATGGTTTTTCTGTGCCTTATGGTGAGAATTCGTCGTGTATGCACGAATTCGTCCTTTCAGCAAAAAAATTGTTCAAAGAAACAGAAATTTCGGCCCTAGACATCTCAAAATATCTTCTTGATAATGGTTTTCACCCACCTACAGTGTATTTTCCATTAATTGTTCCAGAGGCACTCATGATAGAACCAACGGAGACTGAACCTAAAGAAATTATTGATGACTTTATACAGGTAATTAGAAACATTTCTAAACTGGCATATTCAGGAAAAAAAGAAGGCATACAAAATGCCCCAATAAATACATCTGTTGGAAGAATTGATGATGTTAAGGCTGCAAGAGATCCAATCATAAGCTATCGAATGTTGAAAAAGCAGAAAAAAGATTAAATCTACCCCAGATTTTTCTTATCTTCTAAAAATACCTATCAATCTTGGTTTTCTCTAGTTGATTTATGTTCAAGGATTTCTTTGAAAGTTTTTACTAATTGGAGACGATTCAATGCTAACGTGACGTCTCCACGAGTTCTTTCTGTAAGATTCCGTACAAAATCAGTTTTTTTGCGAAGATTATATGTTAAACTATCTGGAAAATCAATCGTGAGTAATAAGGTGTATAAATCATCCATCAAATCTAAAGCATTCACCGCAATCTCAATATTATCCTCCTTCCTCAAAGTATCGAGAATAACTCTACGTAATTCTCCTACAAAATCTGGAATTCCATGAATATAACCTAAATAAGGAATCTGTAGATCAGTAAAGGTAGGAAAAGGGGCTTGGGTCAAAAAAGATTGAAGGAAAACAGCTTCGGCGTATTCTTGATTACATGATAAAATCATACCAAAGCGAACCTGTTCCATCTGATTAGATAGTTCATTAATCTCAATAATCAACTCTTTGTTTTCCATTATTAATTTGTCAGCTTCTTGGAATTCAGCACGGTGTAAATGCTTTATTGCAATCGAGGATTTCTGAATTGCTTTTCGAGAGAGTATCAAAATTTTTCCACGAACAGAATTGGCTTTGGTTAACTCCTCACTAATTTTTCCAAATATTGTTTGTAATTCTTCCATAACTAATCACTGGAATTAAATGTTAAAAATGCGGGGGGTGAGATTTGAACTCACGAACGCCTATGCGACTGGATCCTAAGTCCAGCTCCTTTAGTCGGCTTTCAATGATAGCAAATCATCGAATTTTCAATTTGATGCCTTTGACCTGGCTGGGAAACCCCCGCATCTATACTAAAATTCTAATTTGATACCAACTGCCTGTCGAATTAATTCCGCTACGGGATCTTTTGTTCCTTTTACCTGTGATGGAATTTCCAGAATAACTGGATATAAGTTCTTTGCCATATAATTACTAATAGGCTGATGATATTTCTCTGCGACATCTGAAGTGATCAGGATAATACTTACGTCTTCCCGCTGCCATAAATCAGTGAGAATTGACAATGTATCAATTATTGCCTCATCTTCAATAGGATAAATTTCTCCTACTCCTGCGAGTTTTAGCCAAGAACATGTCTCTGGATTACCAACTGCTACAAGATTCATTGATTTTCACTTCTTAGCTCTCAAGAACCATTTTTAGGACAGTTTCAACAGCTTCCTGTCTGTTTTTTACTGCATTTTCTTTTAGATCTTCTTCTTTTTCTCGAAATTTTGACGTAAGTTGTTCTTTCTGGTCAGAAATTTGATTCTGGATTTCAGATTGTATATTCACATCATCTACTTGTTTTGTTGTAGTTGAGTCCTGTAATAATCGTTTTGCTGTCTCTTTAGCGCGGATTAGAACAGCCTTTGATTCAACGGTTGCTTCTTGTTCAATTTTTTCAGCCTTCTTTTCCGCGTCACGAATGAGATGTAAAAGTTCACCAGCCATCTATAGTACCTCATATTTTATATTGAGAGAATGGGCCGGAGCAGATTTGAACTGCCGACTTCCACCTTGTAAGGGTGGCGTCATAACCGGGCTAGACCACCGGCCCAGACGAAAAGCTACTCAGATGTAAGGTAATTTTAAATTTATTTAATATTTTTGAGAAGCCTTTTTATTTCAAATTTCTCTCATATTTTTGAGGATCATGGGTACACAAATTGGGAAGTTGTTCACTAATAGCCGTCAAATTATTACAATAAATGCATTGTCTGGCAATAAAATTGGATTTGACGCTTATAATACTATATATGCTTTTTTAGCAAGAATTAGAGATAAATCAACTGGTGGAGGTTATTTCACAGATTCGAATGGTCATGTTACTAGCCATTTATTGGGTTTATTTCCCAGACTTACTTATTTTCTCGTCCATGATGTTCATCCGATATTTATATTTGATGGTAAGCCCCCTGAATTTAAGAAAGCAGAAATTATTTCCAGAAAAGAAAGGAAGAAGAATGCTGAAGTCAACAGGGAGATTGCGATAGCGGCTGGTGATATGGAGGAGGCAGCTAAATATGCACAAGCAACATCACGAATAACTCCTGAGATTTTAGATGATACCAAGACTCTTCTTCGCTATTTAGGAATCCCGATTGTACAGGCCCCCTCGGAAGCCGAGGCGCAGGGGGCAATACTGACACAACAAGGGATTATTACCGCAATGGCATCTCAAGATTATGATTCTTTCCTATTTGGATGCCCGATTGTTATCCGAAACCTTGGGGTAACTCAAAGACGAAAGCTCCCAAATCAACAACGTTTTGTTGATGTGGAAACTGAAAGAATTCAGTTAAAGCAATTACTAGCTGAAATGCAGCTTAAGGACAGAGACCAGTTAATTCTTCTTGGACTACTTATAGGTACGGATTATAATCCCAAAGGGATTAGAGGAATTGGCCCTAAAACCGCTCTGAAACTGGTACAAAAATATCCATCTTTAGACTCTTTATTATCGTATCTCGATGCAAATTATGATCTAGAAGAGATATTTCCTTATCCACCCGAAGTGCTGCTCAAATATTTCCGATCTCCTGAAGTGAATGAGAACACTGAGATCACTTTTTCTAATCCTCGACCTGCAAGAGTACAAAAATTCTTAGTTGAGGAGCGTGGTTTTAAACCAGAACGTATTCAGAGACAGATAAAATCACTTCAACGGATTGCGAATCAAAGTACACTTGACAAATTTTTCAGTGGTTAGATTCCATATTGTCCTCTTAGAGGTACGAAAGCAACAGAAGATAATACTTCCTGAGAAAAATCTGTTTTAGTAGTTTTACGAAATTTAGTCATAACTTGCCACATTCTTGGTGTTCCGACTGGCATTACTAAAATCCCTCCTATTTCAAGCTGTTCGAATAACGGGGGTGGTAATTTTGGTCCGGCTGCGGTGAGAATGATTCGATCATAAGGGGAAGCATCTTCATAGCCTAGCGTACCATCTCCTGAGATTACCGTTACACGATCATCATATCCTGTTTCTACCATATTCTTTCGAGCATAGTTAACAAGTTCAGGTACAATTTCGAGAGAATAAACATGTCCGACTTCATCAGAAGATGTAATTGCTGCTGCAATTAATGCAGCTTGATACCCTGAACCAGCACCTACTTCTAGCACTTTTAAACCTGGAGTGAGCTCTAAATATTCCAAAATCATAATGGTCATATGCGGGGCTGAGATCGTCTGTCCCGTATTCATTAATGGTAATGGATGATCCGAATATGCTGAAGATCGAGAATTTTCTGGAAGAAACATCTCTCTTGGTACTTCTTTAAAAGCTCTGAACGCTAACTCGTCTTTCACAAGTCCTCTTGCTTTATAATTTTGAATCAAACGATCTTTAGCTTGGTGAAGAGTCGACACTCGATTTAATACTCCTGCTTTTCTTATATGGTTTATTATTCGTTATAGATACGAAGGTCAACATTTACTTGAATTCGAGACGGTGAGACTTCTCGTCCAACACGATTTGTAAGAATGTCATACGTACAGACATTCTTAAGCTTTTCATCTATTATGGAGACGAGAGATTGTGGGGGTTGAATATTTTTTTCCACAAACTGGTAAAAGGTAATGATTCCACCATTTTTCACAAGTTTTGATGCGTATGCAAGATAATTGATTGAGTGATTAGGTAAATTGATTATTATTCTATCAAAATATCTGTTCTCACGAAAAACTTTTCCAGCATCTCCAATAATCGGAATAATAGACCCTTTGAGTTTATTCCGTTTAATACTAGCATTCAGGTTTTTTATTGCATAGGGGTTAATATCGACAGCTATTACTTCGCAATGATGTTCTTTAGCGCAATGGAGGGAGAAGGGGCCTACTCCAGTAAATAAATCCAAAATTCGATCGTCATTAGTAACTTCTAAAGAAAGTCGCCTATGTTCCTCTGCAAGCCGTGGGTTAAAATATGCGTTCTTTAAATCAACTTTTATAAGAACGCCATACTCTTTATGCCAGCTCTCGTATTTTTCTTCCCCAGCGAGAAATTCTATAGGAAAAGTTCTCTTTATTCCTTCTGTAATATCCAATTTGTTCAATACAGAGTTAATTTTGGGGTAAGCGCTCAATATTTTTGTTCCTACTTTCAATCGAAAAGCCTTCGAGGTTAGCTCACTATCTAATCGTAATAACCCGATCTCACCAATTTGATCGAATTTAACTGAAATCTCCTCCCATGGTTCATCAGGGAATTCTAGCTTTAATGAATCAATAATTGAAGGTTTTAACAGTTCATCAGGAAAGACCTGATATTCAATTTGATACTCAAGATCTTCTAAAATATTAACAAGGCTAGCTGAATCAGAAATTGGTAAATATACGAAATCTCGATTTTTGATTATCTTTTTAGCTTTTAACAAAATCCCTGCCTTTATTAATCGAAGACGAGCCTCTTCTGCTTGAATACGGGGAAGTTTAACTCCAAGAGAAGAGTTTATATCTCGTATGATCTTTATCACCTGTATTTAATGAGCTTCGCCCCAAATGAAAATTGTCTCTCTACATCGAGAAAAATAAATCAAGTATAATTGAAATTATAGTTGATTTCAATAAATAAATTAATTTTGACGGGCGCAGAGGGACTTGAACCCCCGACCAACTGGTTTCTCTAAAAGGATTCGTGAATACTTATGCTATAAAGGGTATATTTACTGAATCCTTTTTTAAGAGCCAGCCGCTCTACCTTGCTGAGCTATGCGCCCCTTTAATACAGTATAATTCATTTTAACAGTAATTATAAAAATTCTAGGTATATTCCTCAACAATGCCTAAACTGAAGATTTTTTTGGCCTCTAACATTCGCGTTCGGAAAATCTCTGAATATTTACAATATCTACCCAAAATCAAGTAGAAATTTAAATATATTGTAAATGGTTATAATTATCCATAGGAGCTTATTGACGATGAAAACTACTCCAAAAAAACCTAAAAATCCCCTGTTTAATTACTTAGATATACTTATTACATTAGGAAAGATGGGTGGAGGTAGACGACTTGTT
The DNA here is from genome assembly GCA_003144275.1 of Candidatus Heimdallarchaeota archaeon B3_Heim. Taxonomy (GTDB): domain Archaea; phylum Asgardarchaeota; class Heimdallarchaeia; order Hodarchaeales; family Hodarchaeaceae; genus Hodarchaeum. Next base: position 1,150 of record NJBF01000054.1, on the reverse strand, counting down.
ACATGCACTACTTCTGAATTGGGTAATTCTATCGGAATATCTCAGCAATCAACTTCACGAAAACTTGTGGAAATGGAGAATATGAATTTAATTGTCAGGAACTACTCACAAAGGGGAAATTCCATAAAGATTACACCTGAGGGTATTGCTAATTTGGAACAGATATTTACAGATTTGTGGATGATTCTTACAACCAGTGGAAGGGTGATTTCAGAAAAAATAATTCTTCGAGGAAAGGTTATTACGGGAATGGCTGAAGGAGCATATTACATGGGGCAAAAAGCCTATCAGAACCAATTTTCAATGGTTCTAGACTTTACTCCATTCCCAGGAACTTTGAATTTGCAGATACTAGATGAAGTTACGATACGTAATTTTGAACGTTTATTAAGATTACCTGCCAAATTCATTTCAGGTTTTAAGGATGGAGATCGTGTTTTTGGCAAAGTTTTCATATGGCCAACATTTATTTTGCTGAATGATGAAAAAATCCCTGCAGCAATAGTTCGTCCAGAACGTACACATCATTCAAACCAAATTGAATTAATTTCACCTATGTCAATAAAGAAGAAATATGGAGCATAAAAGCTCCCTCCCACGGCTGTCATAAAACAGCTCAGGCCCATTGCCATCATCTTGTAACGGAGGAGGTTTACTCCCAGTGCAGCAGCAGCCTCTTCGCTCTGATGGATGGCTTTGAAATAATAGCCCGGTTTGTTTCGTTCAATGAAATACACAACCAGAATTGAAACGAGAACCATCACACACATTATGTAGTAGTAGGGGACGATTGTGGTCTCGAACTGGAAATGTAGCCAGGAATCACCACCCCGCAACGGAACCTGGATACCCATTGACTTGCGAACAAATTCAGCATTGGTGGCGGTAAGACGCAGTATTTCAGCAAATGCAAGTGTCGCCAGTGCAAAATAGACTCCCCGCACCCTCTGACGAAAGCAAAGGAATCCCATGAATAGGCCGCCAATCATCGCCACGACACCGCCGATTATCAAGCCAATCCAGGGATTAACACCATGGCTAACCAGCACACTCAAATGTTTACGGCAGACCCCTTATTTTACGGGCGAGCCAATGCATACAAACTCCCTGCGCGAGCGGTAACGCCCGAGGCTTTCATCTCAAGGATCGC
>NJBF01000028.1 GCA_003144275.1 Candidatus Heimdallarchaeota archaeon B3_Heim | reverse complement strand
AACCGAGATCTTAAAGCTTGGACTGCTGTTACCTTCTTCCCTGAAGGATCTCGTGCTCTTCTTCATCGTCAATCATGGCATATTCCTTATCGTTTGTTATTTCAGCTATGGCCATTGATGATTTCTAAGGTTAAGATTTCTTAGTTTTCTTTTTAAAGGTTAATGGTGGTGTTCAACAATTTAGACGAAATCTCTACTTTTTTTTTAAAATAATTTTCCGTGAAATAATTCCTTATAATACGCAAATAAATACTCATTACTCAACAAATCATCAGCACCAATGGATTGTAAAGGTGATTACATATTGGAAATGTTACAGATTAATAATCTGACCAAAAAATTTGGAAGAAAAAACATTGCTTTAGATAACCTTAGCCTCACTATACAGAAAGGAGAGGTTTTTGGATTATTAGGACCTAACGGGGCAGGAAAAACTACGTTAATTCGTCTCTTGATCGGCCTGATTAAACCAACCTCTGGAACCGCACAAATCAGGTATAATGGTGAGTATTATGATATACATGAAGATATCATGAAAATCCGTGAACGAGCGAGTATGCTTCCCCAAGAAGCTCAAGTTTACGAACAATTAACAGCTAGAGAAAACATCCTCTATTACGGTCAGATCTACGGTAATATGACGGATGAGGAAGTGAGAAATCGAACAGAGGAGCTGATTGATCTAATCGGTTTGCGCGGTCGTGAAAATGATCTTACCAAGGAATTTTCTGGTGGGATGAAACGAAAAGTACTAGTTGCTCGCGCTTTGGTTATGGATCCTGATCTAGTTTTTCTCGATGAGCCTACCACGGGAATAGATATCCTAGGTGCCCGTACTGTTCGTAATATTATTAAAAAATTAGCTAAAGACATGCATAAGACAATTATCCTTACTACACATGATCTAAGTGAAGTAGGAGAATTGTGTGACCGAGTTGGTATTTTAGTGAAAGGAAAACTCGCAGCAGTTGGAACTCCAGCGGAATTAGAAGAAAAGTTCCAGAAAGCAGGCTTGGAGGATGTATTCATTGGTTTAACTACTGGTGAAGGTGTAATTGAAGAGGATTTTCTAAAGCAGAAGAAAAAACGGTCTCTCTTCTCACGCATTTTAAAAAGACGGTGACATCATGAGTAACAGAATCAAACAAACATTATCTCTTGTTAAACAGGAATTAAGATCTGCAAGTAGAACTCGTTATATCGTTATTAGTTTTATATTAATGCCGATACTGATGTGGGGTATGCAGGGAGGAATACAGTTGCTTGTAGGTGTGTCTTTAACATCTACACAAGAAGGAGAAACGGTTTACGTAGTAAATTTTGATTTGGGCAATATTACTGATAATTATGGTGATAAGTTTGTCAACAAACTTAAAGCTAGTACTGAAATTAACGGTTCTTTTCTCGAAGGGGCAGTTATTAATGACACGTTGTACGCAGATGAGAGCTACTCGTCACTAATGCAGATGATAAATGACCCAGATATTGCTAGCGATGTAATGCCACTGATTATCATCCCTGAGAACTTCACATCAGTGTTTAATGCATTTAACCTCAGTTTAAATATCATTCCCGTCGTGGAAATGTATACACTTCCTGGAGGTATTATTGGATCAGAATTTCTTGAAGCAGGTGTGGGAATGGTTTTATCACAGCCACCTTTCACACAGGTAGTTATTGAAAAGGCAGCATACCTATCACAGACAACAATCACCTTTCCAGGGGAAGAAGCAGCTGCGAGTGGGTTTGGAGCGGGATTTATTGGATTTATTTCAATCCTCATTGCAGTCATGGCACCTGCTCCATTCGTTAGCACAAGTTTTGCTGGTGAAAGAGAGAAGAAAACCATGGAATCCTTACTAGCGTTGCCTATTTCTCGTTTCAGCATTCTTTTTGGGAAGGTATTAGCAGGTATGGTGTTAGTTTCGATTTTTGCAGTAATGAACATGGTAGGACTTATGGGATTTTCATTCATTCTTGGTTTAGCTGATTCTGGTGGTTCTGAGGCTTATAACGTCTCTGCAATGTATTCAATTAATCCTACGCTTAATCTTTTGTTACTCGTTGGAATAACCATGTTTCTATCAGCATTTGTAGCCATAGGAATAGGTATTTCCATTGCAAGTTTGACAAAGGATGTTAGATCTGCAGAATCCTTGTACAGCATGGTGATGATGGTCCCCTCTTTGATTGTAGGAATGACTTCGCTGTTTGGTGCATTACCTGAACAATCATTTGGTGGTGCTGGAATCCTCCTTTATCTCATTCCTTGGTCACATGCAATTGCGATATTAAGTAAAGGGTTATATCCACAAACATATGCTTCGAGTGCGATAACAGGTAGTATTGCGACTGATCTACTTTTCCATCTTGGATTCTTAGTCGTAGTTATCTTTATTTCTCTGTATATTGCCTCTCGCGTCTTCGAGCGTGAAAGTATTCTTACCTGAATGCTTTCTCTGCCCTTTCCTTTTTTTTTGTTAAGTTGAGTCTTCTTTTCATTGAATTACAATAAAATCAGTATTACTCCTGTAAGAATTAACAATAAGCCGATTAATTCTAGAAATGATATTTTCTCTTTATTAATTGCCCATGAGATGGGTATGGAAAATAACGGACTTGCGGTTAGTATTAATGAAGTAAAAGGAGCTCCAGCCAATCGAGCGGCTTCTGAATATAAAAGAATGCCTAAAGCTGTTCCAATTATCGAAGCTGCGAGTAAAATAGTAATAACCTTCCCATCAAAGGGGTTTTTGTATAGTGAATCTGAATTTTGTTTATTTTTGGATCTTGATTTCCATCCCATTACACATAGGATCACCGCAGCAAATGGAAGCCGAATGGCATTCCCCAAAAATGAAGTTTGTTCTCCTTGAGGAAGGAGGTTACCCAGTGCATTAAATCCAATATCTGTAAGCACAATAGCAATAGCCCATGAAAATGAAGCGATTAACAAAGTAATAACCATGAAGATATATTTTGAACCATTTCGATTAAATGATGATTCTTCTCGTGAGATCTGACTTTTAGATATTAGGAAAATTCCTGCTCCAATGATAATTCCAGAAAGGTAGAAAGTTACCGAAATGTCTTCACCGATAAGGAGGGATATCAGAAATGTGAAAAAGGGCATAGTACCTGATATCGCTAAAGCGATTGTTGTACCAAGAGATTCTTGACCAATAAAATAAGCTGTATCCCCAATAACTTGGCCAAAAAAGATACTAACAAGGAGAAGAACCAATAGACCTGTAGTAACCAAAGGGAGAAATTTCCATTGATCAAGGATTAGAATAAACAAAACAAAGAAAATTGCTCCGACCGAAGTTCTTATTGCATTTATTTGAGAGGGAGTAAACAGATTATCAACTTTTTTGAACATTGCGTTCGCTAGGGGGAATGTGATTGCGGTGGCTACTGCTAAAATTTCTCCAGCCATGATACATACCTTTTATGCTTACTGGTTGAGAAATTCTTTGGCTAGGTTATAGTATGCCATCAAAGAGTATTCTACAGTCTTTAAACTAATTCGTTCATTCGGACCATGGGGCAATGTAGCCATTGTGTTGAGAGGAGTTTCAGGATCAAAAAGAGAGAACCCATATGCTTGAGTTCCTCGCTCTCGGAGATACCTAAGATCAGTAGCTCCAGCAACTATCAATGGAACAAATTGAGCGTTTGGATACACTTCTGCAACCGCTTTACACATAAAGGGTACAATTTCTGAATTTGGGTCGCTTGCTGTCCCCTCAGAAGTGAAAAAACCTGGTTGATCAGGAGGGCGCTCAATTATGGCCTCTTTTCCCATCTCACCCATTGCCTTTCGTAAGTGTTTAACAACGAAATCATCATCCTGGTTTGGTAAAATACGAATATCCACATCAAGATAGGCTTCTCCTGCAACAATGTTGGTTTTCGTTCCACCATGAACGATGTTAGGGGAAATAGTCATTCGTGAGAGGGCGTGCAATAAACGTGCCATGACTGGGTTTCGTTTATGAGCCATTTTAAGGACTAAAGGAAGGAATATCCGATGACTCAGCATTAGTTGTGTAATTTTACTCAAACCAAGACCATTGGCCATTAGTTTGATATAATCCAGATTAATTGGTGGTGTATATTTATTGAGCCGCTCTGCAGCTATAGCTGCTTTTATGACGGCATTATCGCTTTTGTATGGCATTGAACCATGAGTAGGGGTTCCTTTGAATGACACACGTTTCCAAGCAGCGCCCTTTTCTCCAATACCCAACAATAGTCTACCAGGTGCAATTGGTATTCCCCCCGCCTCACTTAATGCATAATCAACACTCATGAAATCGGGTTGATGTTTCATTAACCATTCTGTCCCAAATATTCCCCCAGCTTCTTCATCTGCAACTATACAGAGCTTAAGATCACTTTTTGGTTTGAATCCTTCCTCGAAAAGGCGTGCGAATGCTTGAACCTGTGTGGCAACGATGAACAACATGTCAAGAGTTCCTCGACCCCAGATATGTTCATCCTTAATGATTCCACTAAATGGATCCACCTCCCAAGCAGATTTGTTGCCAATTGGAACAACATCAACATGAGAAGGCCCAAACATAAGAGAGGATCCAGCATTTTCACCTTTTATTTCCGCAATTAAGTTACCTCGATCTGGAGCTGTTTCAATTACTTTGCAAGGAATATTTCGCTGTTTTAGATGATTTTCAATTGTACGAATTGATCTAAGTTCCGTACCTGGAGGATTAATACACTTATTCTGAACCAAAGTAATCAATAATTGGTTGACCTCGTCAATATGCGTAGATTCTGACACCATGATTGGATCTTCCTTCTGTGAATTATTTCATCTTGATTTTTCGAAGACTGCAGTGAATATACAGCGAAACATGACGTAGTAATAAATTCTTTTTCAGTTTTTTATTGAGGAGTGAGTTTTATAACTATTTCATCTTTTGAAAATCTGGTAAACAATAACTGATCCAAATAATAATCGGTAAATGGTGACCCGTTTCCAATGTGTTTTTTTCAGTAATTTTAATGTCTCAATTGGAGTTCCAAATTGTTCTACAGAATTAAAATAATAATCATAGGCTTGAACATTCGATGCGAATAAAGAGGCAATCATAGGGACGACATTCTTAAAATAAAATGACAGTGAAAACCGAATGAAAGGGTTGTCTGGGATAATGGATTCCACAATGAAGAAACGACCACTCGGTTTAGTTACACGATTTATTTCTTGCAGGACACTTAATGGATCTTGGACATTTCTTAATCCATAAATAATTGAACAAACATCAAAAATTTCATCTGAAAATGGAAGGTGATTGATATCCGAACTGGCGAATGCCAGATTGTTCACCTCAGATACATCTTGAATTGTTTTCAGACGATGACGTGCCATTTCCAACATTCCTATCGAAAAATCACATCCAATGATCAGAGTATTTGATTTCATTAAATTTTGAAGAAGAAATGCAAAATCTCCTGTTCCAGAGGCGAGATCTAAGACTAGTCCCCCTTTTACAATCCCTATTAGCTCTAGAGCAAATTTTCGTGTGTGGCGATGAGTGAAACCTGTCATCACGTCATTCATTAAATCATAACGTGGAGCTAAGGAAGTGAACATTTTTGAAATTACTTTAGCAGATTTATCGAGTTTTTGAGTCATTTTTAATCAAAAAAAATCATGGTTAGAACGGAGTAGAGGACAGAAAATTAAATAGAGGGAAAAAGTAATAATTATTGTGACTTGAAATACATCACAATAATGCTCCAGAACTTATTTCTGGAATATCGAAGACAATTCTTCAAATTTCAATCTATCCGAAGAGCCTAGAATTAAGAAGAAGATACATTCGCTTGATTCACCAGGTTCTAAAAACCAGGATTTGGCAACTCCTCCCCCAAGAATCATTTTACCGGCGTCAAGAGGGAATAAATTTGCGTCTGAGTGAGGAGAAACTATGGAAAGACTTTTTCCCTCCTTAACGTAGTTTAATCTTTTAAGATGTTCCGTACCTAGTGCAAAGATTGGTAGAGGATTATCTCTAGTGAAAGTATGAATAATCGATGTATCTGTGGTCTCAAGTTGAGCAATCATATCTTCAATAGATCCATTAATAGCAGGTGATAGGAGGCTTAGTGATAAAAATTGAAATGTGGCAGAAGTAGGATTGGAAATATGCAATCTGATTTTAACGAGTTGCGAATCTCCACTCAATAATGAATAAGAGGTTTTGAAGACTAATCCTTTCAATGACTTTCGTTCAGCTACTGTAACGGTATATTCCACACCATACCATGGATCATTTTGAACCTCTGATTGTTGGAATTTTTCATTAAAGAACTTGAGGTCACTTAAATCATCATTTCCTCCAAGTAAGATTGTCAGTAGGCCTCCAGGGTCCTGATTAAAGAATAGAGATGGCACCATGGTAGGAAAATTTGAATGTAGATATTCCGTATCTTTATATTTGATAGATGTCAGAGTACCGACAAAATCTTTGGAACTTGTAATCGCGAGTGACTCATTCTGTACTTTAGTAACATTTTTCTCTCCAATAGGGGGTAGATTTTCTATTTTTGGTTTTAATGAATTGTTAAATACGAGTACAGATATTTCTTCAGATAATTCTCCTGATGGAGAAGTAATCTTGACTTTTAATTTACTAGTTCGTGATACGGTAATTTCAGGAAGTTGAATCTGAAAAGTGAAGTTTTGGGGGTTCTTTAAATTCAGTTCAGAAATCTCTTGACTCTTAGGAGTACATATCCAGTCATCAGGGAGATCTAATGAAATCTTTCCTGTCACAGGCATAAACCTAGTTGAAGTGACGTTGACCTGTATGTCATTGACTTTTTTTCCCAGTAGCAGTTCTTCATTAGGGATTGCGATATTTAGATAAGACTTCGGATGAACGGACTTCTCTGAATGTGGAAGAATAGTTTTTTTACTTAGGTAATAGGATAATTCCCTCACATCTTTCCATTTCCCTCTTAAACTGCACCCTATCCAGCTTTTTGGGGACGAGGCTAAAGATAATGCAGGGATGAAAACAGATTTTTCTAATGTTGTTAAGGCTCCTCGACTCGGGTTGGCTAAAGTATTTTCTGTTTGATAAATGTGGTAATAGGTAACATCACCAGCTTCAACACAAACCCAAGGTTCATACTGTTCTGTTCCTTCTGGAAGATCTCCTTCTCTTATAGGCCAAAGATAATTAGGTCCTACTATCAATTCATCTTCAAAAACAAGATATCTATTACCCATTGGCATATTTATTCCATCACTATAGGATGGTTGCATTAGAATCGTAACTTGATCTTTGATCGTTCCTAAATTCTGAATCTCTTCCCATACAGAAATATGATTATCACCTGGCCTTAATTCAAAATTCCGGGAAAAAATTAAACTTTCTTTTGATCTACTCTGTTTAGTGAGTTTTACTCTAATTGAGTTGTTTTCATAGATTATTTCTGGTTCAAATTTCACTTGATTAAATTCACTAAATCCAAAAGGAGGGCCAAAATCTAGGATATTAGCACTAATTGCCATTGCTGAATCTTCGGTAGATTTTAAGGTAGCACGTGCCCCTTCCAGATGTATGATAGATCGAACATTTTGGTTTTGTAATATCACTCGTTTTTTATCCTTTTGGATACGCGCAGCAACAGACGGATACTCGGAAATGAATACAGGAATTTCAAATACTCTGCTTTTTGACTTTTCCATCCTCAACTGGCAAAAAAGAGTAACTGCGTTATCTTCTTTATATTCAGGAACTTTAAGAGTTATTCGAAGACCAATAAAGCTCTCTGGATCAATTTTGATCTGATTTACAGGATTAAGTATTGTAACATCGGAATCCGTCCAGAAAATCAGCTCACCCTGAATGGATTCAGTAGTCCGATTATTAATATTTATTCCAACTTCTTGTTTCCCTGAAGGTATCCACCTAGTTAAATCTGAAGAATTAATATCAACGGGTTGTTTTGCCCTCACTCCTGATTCTAAAATTAGGTCATTCCCGTTTAAAGTGACCCTTGCTTTGATACTTGGTGTTTTTCGATAAATACTAGAATCTATGGTTGTATCGATGACCGAATAATAATTTTCAATGCTCACATTACCAATCGGGATGTGTCGACTCATTTGGGATTTTTGGGGCGTTATTTCTAGAGAGGGTTCGAACGCTACATTCAAAGAGAATTCCTTATTCGTTTTGTTTTCAACCTTAAGGAAAAATGGTTTCTCAATACCTGTAAAAACATCATGCTCATCATACTGAAGAACAAGACTTAGCTCTTCTCCATCCAGACTTCGTGTTATTCCCATGATTGATCGACTATACCTATCAATCATTACTTTTAGATAATCACCTTTATTTTCAAAATAATAGTTGAATACTTTCATTTTTCCGAAGGAATCATCATCAGGAGCTTGAGTTAACTCCCGTTTTTGATTTAAATACCAATCAGGATGTTTATCAAAATACGGTTTACAGAAACTATCTTGTAAGATTGCTGGGATATAATTCTGCATGTAAACTGAAGTATCTGGAACCCATTGGAGACCAATCTTTTTATATAAAGGAACCGCTTTCATATTGGATGCCCAAGTGTGTAAGTCCTGACGTAAATCTCCATTGGCTACACTAAATTCTATAGCGGTTAGAAGAAGATGTTTTCCATATTTTTTTGATAAAACATCTGGATGTGCACCTAGAATTCCAATATATGAAACATTTGGTTCCTCCATCCGTTTATGCACAGAACAGAGTCCAACTATCCTGTCTGAGGGGTCGAACGCTACATACGCTTCTAAAGCTTTTCTTTTTCCTATAAAATCTCTAGTACGTTTTTCGTCAAATTTAATGCCTTGTGTAAAAGTCCCTGGCCACAGATCATCAATCTCGTTAAAAAAAGTAGCTAGTTTTTTAGCATCAGCATCAAGATTAATGGGTTGGATTTTACCTTCAAATTGATCCAATGTCTGTAGTTTTTTATAGTCCATAACAACATCTCAAGAAGAATGTATAAGTATTACAAATTGATGGACGGAAATTGACCTGAACTTAAATAAAGAATCTTACTGGCAATAACTATAATTTCATAAGAAAAAATAACTGATTATAATAGTAGTCTTAGAGTTAATCAGGTGAATAAAGATGTCTGAACAAGATAACAAAGTAAATGTAATAAAAGATCATCTTGCGAAGCTTGAAAGTGAGGGTGGTCAATATGAGAATCGAGTGAAGGATTTTCAACAAGACATTAAGAAACAAACTAGTTCTGTTTCACGAAATATTGACCAAGGTAAAACGGATATTTTATCGCAAATAGCCAATTTGGCAACAACTGTTAGTGATTTAACAGATAACTTGAAAGGTCTCAAAACCGATATTGAATCAGAGAAAGGAGATTTCGGCTCTCGTTTAGAAAAATTACTTGACCAATTGCAGAAAGGGACAGTTACTCTGCAAAAACAATTAAATTCACTTACAAAAAAGCAAGAAGAGGACATTTCCCAAATCTATGGGGAAATGGCTGGTAAAGTGAATACTGGATTGGATGATATCTATTCTCATCAGTATAAACAGATCAAGGAATTTCAAGATCAAATTTCCAACAAGTTAGCGGACGTACAAAAGGAATTCGTTAGTACCGTCGAGAGAGAAAATGCAAATATTGGGGAGATGTCAGATAGCGTAGCCTCATCCTTTCTTCAAGCGTTGGATGAATTTAATAATCGTGTGACACAAATTAGTGATGCTAAAGAGAATGAACTGGACAATGTTTTTGCGAATACTTTGAGACAATCTGTTTCCAGACTAGAAATTGCTAAAGAAGATTTACTCGCAGGAATTGATGGTCTTAAAGCACGTCTGGATGATAATCTTATTCGTCAAAAAGAATTACTAAATGAGTCTCAGCAAAGAGTTATCGAAATTATTAAAGAAGAGAGGGAAGGAGTAAAAACAAAAATTGAGAAGGGAGTTGATGGATATTATAGTGAGTGGCAGAAATACCAGGAGGAACAAAAACAGACCATTAGTAATATCAAGGAAAATGTTTTCGAATCTTTTATATCTGCACTAAAAACAAATGAAGAGCTGCAATCTAAAGTCACCACGGAATTTGAAAATTCGCTCAAATCAGGTTTTCGTCAATTAGAGGAACAAATACTTTCTTCACTCTCACGTGTTTCTTCAGATTTTAGTAAAAAGCGTCTTAGAACCTCTGAGACATTGACAAAAGCATTTGAAAACTGGTACGCAAATATCAATAGCTCATTTGAACAATTTGGTGTAAAAACCAAATCCAAGTTAGAAGATACAACATCAGACCTTAATGGATCCTTAATGGGCTTCTTTAAAAAATCCCAAGATGGAATGAAAGATGTCTTGATTAAACATGAAACTACTCTTGGAGACCTACAAGAAGGAATAAGTCAGCAGTTCAAGGAAATTCAAACAAGTCAAGAAAAAAATATTGAAATAACATTAACAGACGTGAGACGCACTTTACAGTCAAAACAGAGCGAATTACTTACAACAGTTTCATCAATAGCCCCTACTGCTGATACAGTGGTAGAAACTAATCGTGAAGTCATCAAGACCAAGAATTCCGAAATAAAACGGTCCAGTACGGCCGCATTCGATGATCTAAGAAAACAAATTCGAACTATAGAACAAGATGGACTGGTTGCTATTCAAAACATAGTATCGATTACCAATGATAAACTCGATCAAGCGGTGAAGGATAGTGAGGAATCAACAACAGTATTAGTAGGAAGCTTGGAAGATGAGCATAAAAATTCCCTTATTCAATTTCGGTCTGATACATCACAGAAAATTACTGATCATCAGGATACATTAGATAAATATAGCTCCTCGCTACAAGAGCGATTTGCTGAATTCTTCACTGAAGTGCAAAATACTTCTGATAATTTCATAGGAAAAACTCATGATCAACGTGAATATATAGATGATCAAAGGAGAAAAATCGATGTTCAGTTTGAAGAGGTTCAGAGTAGTATTGATTCCTCGGTTGATAATTTCAAAAATAATGTAACCACAAACTCAGACAATATTACAAGCTCCGTCAAACAAATCACGACTACTACCAAAGAAATAATCAAAGATCTACGCTGAGTTGCTAATTTTCGAAAACTTAGATGTCTTGAAAATTAAACATAAATGAATATCTCAAGAAAGGAAAGTGGTTGTAAGAAATACTGAAGTTCGGTTATGAAAATATATTTAATCAGTACGAAAGGTAAAAGGGATAAATATTCCATTTAAGAAAGGATTTGAAATGAGAAAAGTCAATACCCTCGCACGGATCTATTTACTCCTTATTCTCCTATTAATACCCTTCAATATAATTACTGTAGGAGAATCTAGTGAAAGTAATATTCAGAATTATTATTTTTCAGTCCCAGATGAATTAGTAGAGGTCACAATTAACTTAGATGGTTCGGCTGATATTGAATACTGGATCACTTTTAAAGTAGAAGGATCTGGACAGGATATTGATATAATTGATATAGGATTTCCAAACAAGCATTATGAGCTGAGTAGTATATCAGCTGATCTTGACGGACAACCACTCTATGATATTCGGGAAAGCGAAGTTATCGATGTAGGTGTGGAAATTCACCTTCATTCGTATGCAATTTCTGATAGAGGGACGCTCCATGTCAAAGGTAATCAACCATACATGGTATTTGGGGATACAGAAGAATCAGATATGGCTTCTAGTCAGTTTGGGAATACATGGTGGGGTGCAGCTTATACAACTGGAACTGTTAATCTGACAACACGAATGGTATTTCCAGGTACTGTTGACGATACAACTTATACAAAATATCATCAAAAAGCCCCCACTCGCACCTTTTTTCTTCAAAATGGCCGTAAAGTACACGAATGGCATGAACCAACCGCTTCCCCATCTCAACAGTATAAATATGGTATATCTTTTCCAAAAGAGGGGGTTAAATGGTTTAAAGGAATTCCACTTACTGCAGAGGAAATTATTCTTGGGTTAGTAATTGGTGGAGTTGTTGTATTCATAATTATTGCAGTAATTGGTTCTTTCATAGTTCGTCGTTCCAGAAAAATAAAACTGGAAAAGCGTCTTCTCGATTATGTACCTCCCTTTGTATCTGTTCCAACAGCGGGACCAAGAACAGATCTCCCGCGAGAAATGGTTGCTGTGATATTGGAAAAGCCCGTTGAAATCACAACTTCTATGATCATTCTTTCCTTAATCGAAAAAGATCTAATTAAACCATTATCGGAAGAATATCCCGATCCTCAGTTGATGGAAGGATCATCACTTCGTTATCTAAAGAAATATCAGAAAATTCTCTTGCAATCGTTACGTGATGAGTTTAGTATTAAGGAGGAGGATTTGATTAGCTCTATCGCGGCTCTTGTAAAATTAACTCGAGGTAGGATGAAAGGGTACTCTTACGATAAAACAGTTCAATTCTATGAATCATTAATAGACAAATCAGTATTGCAAATAACTTCAAAGCAAAGTGAGGATCTTGAAACGGTAACAACTGAAGCCTGGTATTGGGCTGTATTAGATGAAAATTATCAACCAGAATTTGATATCGAGGTAACACAGAATCTAGAATATATTCCTTGGTATTATACCTATCACTATCATTCATGGTATTGGGTTCCAAGAGGTCGATCATTTCAAGAAAAAGTAACAAGAAGAAGCTATCCTCCTCCAGTTCAACCAATTGGGAGAGGACGGGGTAGATCAGGCGGTGGAGGATGTGCTTGCGCTTGCGCAGGCTGTGCGTGCGCGTGCGCAGGTGGTGGTCGATAACGATGAACCAAGAGAAGTCTTCATTAATTCATCAGCGAGAAGGACAATTCGGTGAGATTCGTCTCCATTTACGAAAACAGGGTGAAAATGGGCTCCTTGTTATTAATGCATCTAGGATTTTACAACTAAACCAAACAGCAACGTTCTTCGTTGAAAGAATTCTAGATGGAACTCCAGAGCAGAAAATCCTCAATGAGCTGAAATCTCTCTATCGCGTGACAGATCATCAAGCAAAAACTGATCTTAATGCACTAAAGGACATGATCACCTCCCTTTCAACTACGGAAGATATATGCCCTATACATTCATTAAATGTAGAAGAATCTAATATTGCAGAATTAAATCTTACAGCTCCTCTCAGAATGGATCTTGCATTAACTTATCGTTGTAATAATACTTGTTCACACTGTTACAATCAAACAGAATCTCCAAATGCGTCCGAACTAGAAACCAATACATGGAAAGATATACTGGAAAGACTTTGGGAGATTTCAATACCTCATGTGACATTTACAGGTGGGGAACCGACACTAAGACAAGATTTATCACAGCTAATAGAACGTGCTGAACTTATTGGTATCGTAACTGGACTTATTACCAACGGTCGGAAATTAAAAGAGCAAGATTATGTTAACAACCTTGTTGAAGCCGGTCTTGATCATTTTCAAATTACTCTTGAAAGTGCAAATGAATCCATTCATAATCAAATGGTGGGTAGTGATTTAGCTTGGAATGAAACCATTGCAGGTATAAAAAATGCTGTGGAAACTCCGATTTATACATTAACCAATACAACCCTTACTAAGTTAAATGTAGAAACCATAATTGATACCATAGGACTATTAAATGAACTAGAAGTAGAACAATTTGCCTGTAATTCTATAATTTATGCGGGTAAAGGGAAAAATGTTTCTAAACTTGCGTTGAACGAAAGAGAACTATTACCAGTACTGGAACGAATTCAAGATTCAGCAGATGATTATGGAATGGAGTTCATTTGGTATACTCCAACCCGTTATTGTGATATTGACCCTGTAAATTTGGGGCTTGGAGTTAAAAGATGTTCAGCTTCTCACCTAGCTATGGCCATCGAACCTAATGGAACTGTTATCCCATGTCAGAGCTATTACGAAGGACTAGGTAACATTCTAAAGGATCCTTGGGAAAAAATATGGAATCATCCCCTTTCTATTGAAATACGTACCCAAAGCAATGTTCCTGACGAATGTCAGACCTGTGGCCAACTTAACCTATGTGGAGCTGGATGTCCCTTGAGTTATACTCGGGAGGAATATATATGTCCCGAAAGCAAAGCGAACGATTAACACCAAATGATATCCTTCTCTCTACCGAAAAGGCGTCTTTTTTTGATAATTTGTACAGGAGACAACTCAGCTGGACTAAATCTACAAGAAACTATCTTTATAGGAGAATAAATTTACTCAAGGCTGAAAAAATCCTAGAAGTTGGCTCAGGAACAGGGGCACTACTCCAAGAGCTAAATGATCTTCTAAGTAAGGCAGATATTCTTGGAATTGATTTTAATCCCATAGCTTTAGGATATTGTAGGAAAAATAATCATTCATCACTCGTTCAAGGCGACGGGAACAAACTACCAATCCAAAATGATGTTTTTGATGTAACATTGTGTAATTACCTTCTTTTATGGCTCGACAATCCAGTTCAGCTGATTAAAGAATTCTATCGCGTAACCAAACCAGGTGGATGGATCGCTTGTTTGGCTGAACCCGATTATGGTGGACGAATAGATCATCCATATGGTGAAGAATGGAAGGAACTGCTATGTTCTTCTCTCTCTGCATCGGATCCAAATGTAGGTAGAAAATTACCTCAATTGTTTTCTCTAGCTGGACTTCAGGCAACAGTCGGACTTCAATCAGTCGTTCAAATCTCTGATATTGTAAAAGAGATGTACAATGACGAAATTAACTCCTTAAAATTGTTTCTTCCAGGAAAATTAAGATCAAAGTTGAAAGATCTCCAACAAAGCATATCACTAACTAAACCATCAGAAATGATGTCTTTTATGCCTGTTTTTTATGCATATGCCCGTAAACCGTCTTAAATAGCGCTATTGTTATTCATTTGCTAGTTTGCTGTGGAAAGAATATTAATGATCGCAAGGAGTAGAAAAAATCCTCCGATTAAATACCACGATGTAATAGGTTCGGTTAAAATTAAATAACCAAGAATTATGGCTGCAATTGGTTCTCCCAAGAGAAGTATTGATTGGATTGATGATTCAACCTCATATTTATTCGAAAGCATGATTAAACCATATGGTAAGATACTCCCTAGGATAGCTAAAAACACTCCTAAGACTAATACGGATGTTAGAGTTAGGCTTTGTAGATTGAAAGATAAGAATTCGGAATTAAGAGGAAGTAAATATAGAATCACGATAATCATTATTCCCCAAACAAACCCCCAGACTAATACCCAGAATATAGACAAAGAAGGGGGTATTTTTGCACGAACTTTCACACTTGATGCACCGATTACAAGATAAATGGCGTATAATACCCCATTTAGAGTTGCTAAAAAGTCTCCGAGAAATGAAGAGAAAAATTCCTCCCATTCCCATGGACGGGTAAGGAGAATTAAACCCGTAAATCCAAGTACCAGAGAGTATATTTTTCTTCTATCTACTATTTCGTTTAAGAGGAGAGCACCTAAAATTAGTGTTACGAGAGGATGAACCTGAATAAGAAGAGCTGCTTCTCCAACAGGTGTATCGAGGATAATAGATCCAATGTACACCATGATTGCAATTGTAAAAATTAGTCCTTGCCAGATATACGTTTTTTGGACCTCTTTTCTGATCCCGAGGTCGAATTCCTCTCTTTTCCATTTTATATATCCCATTAAACCGAGAAATCCAGTAATACCCCCGAAAAATAATCTAAGAAATGTCTGTTCAAGGATAGAAACGTCTAAGTCTCGAAGGAGCGCAACTATGATTGGGATGAATCCAAACGAGAGTCCTGCAGCAATTGTTACTAAATAACCCCAGAATACTCTTCTTTCCATAACTATAACACCTATTTAAGACATAATTTGTTCAAACGAGTTAATTTTTTTAGTAGTTCGATAAAATACCAGAAACATCAAAGAATACAAAAAAGTGGATAAGAAATCTCTTATACAAGTTGGACGATAATAACTCCCCCCAAACCGTGATTCAACTGCGAGAATATCAATCTGTCATTCTCAAACGGTTGAAAAAGAATTTTGACAGAAAAATTCATTGTATAGCTGAAGTAGACACAGGCTTGGGTAAGAGAGTATTAACTTATCTTCTTATCAAAGAGATCTTACCCACTCATAGAGTCTTGTTACTTTTACACTCCACTACAAGCTATTTAGAAACTATCCACTATTTTGAAAAAGAATACGGAGGTTTCAAGGGCAGTGAGTTCCAATCATTCTCTTCCCGAACTCCTACTTGGCTACGAAAGCGAATAATCACTGAGGCTAGAATTGTTGCTTCAACCCCTCAAACTTTTGCTAATGTGTTCGAGAAAATCCCTTTAAATAGACCTAAATTTGATGCGGTTATTATAAATGAAGTGGATAAAATTGTTAGACGTCAAGGAGATTCAAGATTATTAGTATTCCCATACAACACATTAATTCCATATTTTGTCCAAGATGCATGGATTGTTGGCATGACTGGAACCCTTCGTGATTCTCACATTTTCTATGATCGTCAACAAGATCAAATTAAAATCCGTGATGAGAAAATTACTCTAGATAGACGAATCCCTGATCTGGAAATCATTTCCATGGACGAATTAATGGCAGAAACAGATGTTGATTCATACATCCAGTATACTCAGATTAAAAAGGATTTAGTCCAACCAAGCGAAGCATTACGTACAATTCTAGAGTATATTGATGAAGCGATTAAAGGGCTTAGAGAGGCTATTTTAGAAGAGCAAAAAGCTGAAAATCCTACTCTCCTCGAAATGATTCCTATTTCCCAGCTTGCGCTAGTATCTGGAATGCTGGAAGCAAATGACACTCAGAAGTATAATGGTTTACTTTTAACGCGTAAATACGCAGTTTCAATGCAAGTGGATAAATATAAGAAATTTCTCTATCGACTTAAGAAATTTGGAATTGAGAAACAGATGATTCATGCAATTCCTAAAACGAATGCGAAAGTTAAACGTATATTACAACTTCTTGCGGAACGATCAGTATCTTCAAAGACTGTCGTCCTTTGTTCCTATCTTGATACCGCTCATTTACTTGTGGAGAAAGTCAGAGCTAAAGGATTCACCCCATTCTTAGTTACAGGCGAGGTACGGGAGAAAGCTGAAGTTTTAAATGCCTTCAAAAGTCATTCAACGAAAAGGGGAAATACTATTCTAATTATGACAGGTGTGGGAGAACGAGATATAGATATTCCGCAAGCAGACTTACTAATCGTGTATGATGTTGTGAATACCGTTAAAACTATGTATCAGCGAATGAAACGAACTCGTGGTGGAACAGTTCTTACATTGTGTTATCGAGATACATTTGAGGAGAAAAAAGTAGATCGATTGCTTTCAGAAATAGCCAAACGTTATCCCTGGTCTTCTATTATCGAATGATTTTGTCAGATTCTAGTTGAGGACCAAATTGAAGGCAGTGAAAAGTTAGAATAATCCAAAACCACCACCAATGAAACCAAAGAATAAGAATAATCCAATAAGAGCAATCCAAATTCTTCCATCCCAATCTAGTACTTTAGCACCATCAAATACACCAAGTGGTAAAAGATTGAAGAGTCCGATGAAAATATTTAATGATACACCCGTTATCCCCACTTGTAGAACAATAGATGCTAATTCTAGGTTAGAAGGTAGAATGGCGAAACCTATACCGACAAGCATATATGAAAATCCGATCAGTATCAAATTCGATATTGGGCCCGCTGCCGAAACACGACCTCTTATACCAACAGAGGATGCCGCTTCTCCCCACCAAAATACTGCACCTACCGCAAGCATAGGAAATCCAATAATAACAGATAGAAGTGTTATTATTAATCCTTCTTTTGATATCCGGAAGTATGCACGAGCTCCAAATCGAATAGCAGTAAATTTATGCATTAATTCGTGCGTGAAAAAGCTGACCAGTAAGACTAGTAAGAAAATTTCAAATTCAAACAGACTTCCTGAGAGCCTATCTCTTCTGAGATATATAAGTATGGCCGCCATTATTAACCACCCTATACCTAACTCCGAGAGTTCCTGCACGGATAGGTTCAACTTATCTAATAAATTTCGTTTTTCTAGTCCTTTTTTCCACTCGGGTTCTTCTGCCAATTAAATTCCCTCCTTACAACGATGATCACCTGCTAATATGTGTGTAGCACACAACAATTGTCCACAAGCTGCACATCGAAAGGGTTTGTGAACCTCACGACCACATGCGCCACAATAGGCGGTGTCTGGGATTTCTTTCTTCGTAAGTCGATTGGGCGAATGATCTTTAACTACACGGAATGTTTTCAGATCAGGAGATGCTTCAAACTCTAAGTTTAATCCTCTAATTCGTTCTTTTGTGAATAAAAGAACATAGAAATATATTCCCATGGTGGAAATGGATAATCCAATCAGAATGAAGGGAAGAGGCCCTGCGGTGAAAAATAAATAATAGTATGATGAAGTGATGTCACTAAATAACAACGAAGAATTAATCGAAAATATGGATACAATAAACCATACTCCTATTAGAAAACCCGATCCATAGAGATATTTCGCACTTAGGTCCATAATTATCACATTTTCTTATAATCGATTGAAGATCTCATTTAATTTGTGGATGATAGGACAATTGGGAATTACATTTTCAAAATGCGATTTTGTAAACATTCCAATTCGTCCAATAAATGTAATTTGATTGTCTTTTGCGCGTTTCGCGTCATGTAAGGAATCACCGACAAATAAGATTTGTGATTGGGAAAGTGAATGATTCTTCATGACATAATTGAAATGGTCAGCACCCTTCTCGAATCCTTGTCTAAACCCTAGAATATCATTTACCAAATCAAAATCTATTTTTTTTAGGTAAGTAGTGATAATTGATTCAATCGTGCCACTAGATATACCTAATAAGTAACCTTGTTCCTTCAACCTTTGTAATACTGCCAATGCATCGTTGAATGGATGCTGTTCATATATAAGCTCCAGTTTCATTTTTTCAAATTCATCAACAATTGTAGAATTTTGAGTATGGTTTGGGGCAATGATCTCCATCTGTTGAATAAAAGGTAAACCAGTTGTTTCTCGATATTTAGTCTGTGCTTCCTGTTCTGAGTAAGAGAAATGTCGCATTAACAATGTTACAGCATTTTTTTCCAAGAAAGGCATACTATCAATTAGAGTTCCGTCAAAATCAAATAAGATATATTTTATCTCTTTGTTTGCCACTTTTAATAAGCGCTCCAGTCAATTAATCAAGTAATTCAAACATAAGGGAACTATTAGGAGGTGTGCCTTCATCCATTCGATTGAAGAGACTTTGTCTTCATCTACTCAAAAATTCTTTGTACAATAACTTTTTAATAAACTTCTAACATAAAAAAAAACTGCTGGAGTTGTATGCACACATACGATAAGATTATTACACAGATAATTACCGTTTTGCTTATCTGTGCTGGTATGTTTCTTATAACTAGACTAATTAACCTAGATCCATCCTTTGTAAATATTTTATGGGTAATCACAATTATGGTAACAGTTCTAGGTGGTTCAGGTATAATAATCTATTTCTCTCGGTTAAGAACAGAAAGAACTTTGATTCATAGACGATTAGATCACCTGCAATCTGAAGGATTACGAGTTTATCGTAAGAAGTTTGAAAGATTATTATATTCCCGAGATGTAGCAGATCTTCCAAAACTTGGTAAGATATTATACGATTTCGATGTTTTGGCCGTAGTGCAACCTAAAGATCATCAGGAAGTAAAAGCAATCATTAGGTTGTGTGAAGAATTTGCTATTCCTTTAATACCTCGAGGAGCAGGAACAGGTGGATATGGGGGAGCTTTACCTACCCAAAATGGAATTATACTTATTTTCACTCAGATTAAGGAAATTTTATCTGTGAATACAGAAACAAACACTGTAGAAGTTGAAACAGGTATAACTTGGAGACGATTAAGAGAATTCTTAGAGAAAAACGGGTATGACCTCTACACTTATCCTTCCTCGGCTCCTTCATCATCTATTGGGGGCTGGATAGCCTCTGGTGGATATGGGATTGGCAGTAGTAAATTTGGGGATATTACTCAAAGTGTTCATTCTGTATCAATAATAGGGACTAATGGGGAAGTTTTCGTTTTAGATAACCCTTCAGATTTTATAGGAAATTTTGGAACTATAGGAGTAATTTGGAAAGCAACTTTGAAGGTTCGTCCAAAAATACCCGTACATCATATTGCTATCCAACCAAAATCACGTGAAATTGGTTTGGAAAAGTTTAACCTACTCCAAACCATGAATCCTTTCTATTTACGATATATTGATCAAGTTAGCCTCAAGTGGATCACAAATGATGAGGAATTAGGATCGATCATAAAGAATGCTGATTCTGGTATGATTTCAGCAACCTTCTTAGAGACAGATTGGAGTGATTCTCAAAGAGGGTCGGAATTATTAGACGATATTTTGCCAACTAATATTGCACAAGAATTATGGGATGATCGATTCTACACTCTGCGATTAAAGAGAGGGGGTCCTTCATTAATTGTTAGCGAAGTCATTGTTCCATCTGACGTTCTGAGAAGCTTTTTAGCCTACTTAAGTAAGTGGTTTCAGGAAGAAAAATACAGTGTGGAAATAGTAGCGCTAAATAATCGTAATTCCATGGTTATGGTTTGGTTTCCCACCGATCAACGCAAACGCTCTTTACCAATTCTAGGTTCTATACCCTATTTGTTCCATTGGTTCAGAACTTTTCAAGTAATTCGTATTGCTTGGACTGTTAATGGTTCAACATACAATAACGGTGGGTTATGGCTCAGTCCCTATCCAAAAAAAGAAGATGGTGAAAATGTACGGAAAATCAAAAGACTAAAAAAGAAAATGGATCCGTATAAGATTTTTAATCCCGGAAAACTTGAAAGTACGCGGATTCCACGCTTCTTTCCAATCCTATCTTGGAACCTGTTCCTAAAGATTAGCTTACCTATTGCCAGCATATTCTATCGTGTTTTACCGAAGCGATATCGCTAATTTGGACAGATCTTTCTTCGATTTGTAGTTTTTCAACCTATTTTAATGGTATTTTTCATAAAATCTGCAATTTCATTAAAAGCAGGTTTTCCTTCTGAGGAATTTAAGTACCAGCGTAAAGAGGAAGTGTTCATCGTGTACTTTCTCTTTTCTTTCGCGTTGGTAAGTTTATCAAAAATGAAATCAACTGATCCTTCAGCAGTTTGGGTATTAACAACAAGAGTAGGTTGAAAAATATTTTCTAATCGATGATTAGTAAAACCAATTACTCTGTATAATTCAATTAGAGCTGTAGTAGGACGTTTGGAATAGAAAAATTGCCCCTGGTCACGAAGATCGTCACTCACATTCTCTTCAACCATGGCAAAATCCTTCTTAAAGAATTTTACAAAGGGAAGAATATTTTTCACTAGTGTTGAGGGAGAATGCTGACTTGGGGAAATTAAAATTAGACCATTAATCCTTACACTAAGATGAGAAGCAGCCAAAATTGTAGCGAGTACAGATCCAAGGGCAACTCCAATAACAAAAACATGTGAATATAAATCCTTCAAGTAGTATAAGGAATCACGGGCGACAGCATACCAATCTAACCATGTGGTGTTTCCAAGATCTTCTGGTACACTTCCATGACCAGGAAGCAAGGGAGCAATCCCAGAAAAACCTTTATTTCGAAGATACAGGCCTAATGGACGAACTTCACTTGGTGAGGCAGTAAAAGAGTGTAATAATAGACAACTAATGTTTTTATTTTCATCAGTACCTTGAAATTCGAAAGGTAAGGCAAGGGGGTCTACATCATGCATTTTAATCACTCTTTCAGCTTTTTCACAAGATCTCTGTCAGTTTATACGATATTGGAACGCGAGAGGTAGCACATTGGAAATTCAGTAAAGTTAGAGAAATAACGACCTTTAATCATTTCCAAAAAGATATATATCTTTTTAGTTTATGGGTTTCTCGGTGAAGAAATGAAATCAGAAAATACTATTCGAACTGGGGTTCAATCGATAGATCTGTTTCTCGGTGGTGAAGATGACCCTGGTATACCAAACAAGAGTGTTATTCTCGTTCTGGGAGAACCTGGCACAAAATTTGAAGTTTTTACTCAACAAATTCTGTTTAGTATGCTAAAAACAGGAGCTACTGAAAAGGTTGTTTATCTAAATTATGATGGAAGGCCAAACGAGATTGTGGAGGAGTTAGGCATTTATAATTTTCAACTTGAACCGTACGTTGTTGCTGGGGAAAAATGGCAATTCATGGACGCATTTTCGGCCAGAATAGCTGCAGAAGGCGCAGTAATTGGATACCAATCTGACGCAGGGGTTGATCTAGAGGATAGATATGCCCAAGATTCCCTTCGTTTCTTCACTAGAAGGTTTATACCTGAAATAATGCAATACAATGATGTATGTACCTGTATTCATTCTATCTCCTCATTACTTCGTACAAATTCTATTGAAAGTGTCTCAATTGCAATCGAAACACTAAAATACGTCGTTCGAGATTTAGGATCAGGACTGCATTTTATACTAATGGTAAAGAATTTACATGATCCAAACATTGAGGTACTAGCCTCTCATATTGCTGATTTTGTCTTTGATATTTCTTTTGGGCGCGTCGGGGCTGGAAAGATTTCTATTAATTTTTCCGTACAAAAAGCTTGGAAATCAGTTCTTCTTCCAATATCCGTCCCAATGACAGTCGATCGAAAGGGAATCCGATTAGAGACAACAGTGCGTATCTAGGATAATTTGAAATTCGATTATGTATTTGTTATCAGTCTAAGAAAATCTCTGGTACCTGTTGCCAACCCGAGAAGGAATACTACCCATAATAACCAGCGTTCTAAATTCCTGTTTTCAAATCCACGTAATGCCCAAAGAAAGAACAAAACTACCCCAAATTTTATGAATAAAAAGGACCAAGATCCAACTGGTGATTGGAATAGAAGCGCAGGAAGGTAGTGTTTTTCTTCGTACATAAAGAACTCAATCGCAATCACTGTATTCGTAGCGTCAAACATTTGAGTAATCATAGCAAATTTCTCCTCTCTTCTAATAGGAACATCAGAGAAAAATTTTTGCGAGAACCAATCAGCAGAATAATGAAAGAGAACAGCGAAAAGTCCAGTTGTCAAAACAATTGCAAAGCCCCCGAACATGTTTGATTGATCTTCGACCAATAGAGGGATGAACGGTAAAATTAGAACGAGTTCTAACACAATTCCGATTGCTGCAAAAGTAAATCTCCAATTTGAAACATGCTTACGATCTTGTAAATATTCCTGGGAAATAATTATGGACGCAATTCCTAGTATTATGGTTAGGAGTATGGTCACAATATATACTCCAGGAGTGACAAAGACTCTATCCGCAAAAAATTCATAGGGTGATAGAATCTTCCCGTCAGTCGCTACATCCTGTAATGCTCGTAATGAAGAACCAATGAAAATGTAAGGGAGTATGGCAATGAAAAATTCATTATCCATTTGTACTGGAGTAAATGAATCTTCACCCCAGCGTCGAACCCCCCACTTATTGAGATTGATAATAATCTTTCCCACAATTAGAATAGCTAAAATACCAATTGTGGTGTACGTAATGGTATTATAGAGGTTATACCCAGGAGCTGAAAAGAAATAAGTATCGAAAAATGAGATAGGATCTGAAAATAGTAGTCCTAAGTCATCCATGAGCATTGTGAAAAAGTCTTGAATGGAATTTTGGAGTGTAGCCATGACTAGACAAACCGTACAGAGCGATAAAAGACGTTTTTGGCTGTTCTTTTTGAATATATCTTATTTATGCTATCTAACTTCGCTGGCGGTAACTCATTAAGTGAAACCTCGACTTTTTCAGGTGTAATATTAATTAATGCAAAATAATAGCATGCTAATGGGCCAGGGTTGACATAAGTGACTTCATTTACGTTTTTAGTCAGAGAGAATTCATGATAATGACCAAAAATAACTAATCTTGGGTTAGTCTGTTTCACGATTTCCGAAACTCTTTGAGATCCTCCTTTTACAACATTCTTATCATCAAATTCGGCTTCAAACTGTGGAGGTTCATGAGTAAGTAGAATATCAACATTCTTCATTTTTTCCTTGCTAGAGAAAGAAGTACCCTCAATCACGCGATCCCACTTCTCTGCATAGTCCACTTCAAGATATTCATGATCACATATTGGTTCTGAGTAATAGGGAGGAATAATTGCACCACCTGTCCCGATAATTTTCATTCCATGCCCTTCGTAAGAATTTGAGTCGAGAACATTGATTTTTGTCTTCTTCCAATCTCGAATGAATTTTATAGCTTCATAACTATCCACATTACCAGGTATGTAAATTATGGGAATCTTAAGAGAAGATAAGAGGTTTAGTATCTCTTTAATAGAGGAAATTTGCTTACTGACAAAAGATTTTCTCCCTTTACCTTTGTATACCCAGCGAGTATAGTTTTTTTTGGACAATGCATTAAGTGGATGCTTTATCATATAGTGGACCATAACAGGCAATGACGTTGTCGCAGGTAAATCACCAGCTATTGTTATTAAGTCAATGTTATAGGAATGTTTATTTAAATGCTTAACTAGGCTTCTGGTAGCCTTTACATTCCCGTGAATGTCCGTTAGGGCTAATATCTGAAATCCTTTCACCTTCTGATGCAAGTGTTCATTGTTTTTCGATAAGAAGTTTCCCTAAAGTAATGAACGGATCGAAATTATATTGTCTATTAATTGCAGAAGCTTGTATATACGGAGCGTTTATTCCCGTTAACGAGGATACATGATCAACATATTCCTTAGCTTCTTGTTGGGGAACAATATCCTCAATCTTATTCACTAGATCTATTTTATTTCCTACCACTACAATAGGGATTCTTCCTGTTTGATCAAGAATTTCTTCAAGCCACGAAGAGAGATTAGTAAAGGAATCTCTTCGTGTAATATCAAAAACTAGTATTACTCCATCACTTCTATTGTAGAATTGAGGACGTATTGTTTTGAACGATTGTTGGCCTGATAAATCCCAGATTTGAAAACAAATTTCTGTGGAGTCAAGAGTGAAAGTCTTTCGAGCAATATCTACGCCTATAGTTGGTTTATACCCTTCTAGAAATGCTTTATCCTCATCTAGAAATGTTTTCACAAACGTAGTTTTACCTACTGCATAATCTCCGCATATTAAAACTTTAAACGTCTCACCAGCAGACATTGGACATGCCAATTTACCGATTTTCGTGACCTATTTGAGTCAATCGATCGCCAATCGAATCTTCTTCGGATTCAAGCTTGAAACCAATTCCAAGTCGTTTACCACTCCCCAATAAGAATCCTGATTTACAAATACTCTCAGCTTGTCTTCGGGCTGTTCTACGCATGACTAGTCCAGCGTCAGGAGAGTATTCTAACTTTCCAGTTTGGGTAGCTTCATCAAGAATAAGAACGGCATCCCCAGATTCTTCTCTACCTTCTGAAAACGTTCGATTTTTGAAAATTAATCTAACCAAGTCTCATCAAGCTCCTGTTCAATCATAAGATAAAGTTTCCTAACAAATTGATGTTTCCCTTTTCATATAAAAATATTCTCAAAAGAATTTATCCTTTCTTAGAGTGATTAGGGTTGAGGCTCATTTGTTGAGATCTAAAATGTGAGGGATTTTCCAAGATACCTTTTGATAATCGTACCACGCCTCCTGTAGACCTTTGGAACGAAAAACTGTGTGTATGTGTTCGATATGCCAAGATAATTGATTCTCAATCCAATTGAATAAATTTAAGGTGAGAGGAGCAATGAGGATGGTCTTATCAGCAGTTGAAAGAATCGAAGCCCAAGGTAACCAATGGAGAAATCTGGGTGCTATGCATTCCCATTTAGGAGGAATTTCGACCCAAAACATATCAAGTGAAAACTCGCTGAGGATATTCCGAACCGTGAAAGTGGGTCCAGCAATTTTCTTAGAGAAGAACTTAGCTAGTAATGCCAGATCGGCCTGAGAAAACACTGAGTTATGATAATCTACACCAAGTTTTATAGGTAGATTTCCAAATGAAAAAGCCTTGTATGCTTTAATATATACGCTAATGGCCTGTTGTGGAGACTCCAGTAGCTTGTAATTCAGTCTGTTAGATAATTGGGGTGTTACACATCCCATTTTTAACGATACATCGTTTGGATTAATACTTCTTCGACTTTCAATTGCATTCTTAAATTGTTGAGGTATGTACACATCCTCCCACCCGTTACCTGAAGAATATAATGCTAATGAAGACCCAGCTTGCGCTGAAATAACTGGCTCTATCAGAAAATCTGATAGATCATCATTACCAAGTATTTGTTCAAAGTAAGCTATTAATTGAGTAACTGTCTCACTAGGTGTATAAATAAACCCAAAAAAGGATTTGGGGTCATTAGGATTACAATAAACATTACTCATTGCAAGAACAACATTCTCTGGGGCGAGAAAGTCGATTAAAGATTCTAGTTCACGCGTTTTGGCCAAAGTTAATCTGAACAATAAAATACTTAGTCCAAATGCCTCAGGAAACATCCATACTCCCCATCTTGAGTCAAGACGGGAAAATAAATGATGTAAACCCCGGAATTGTTTTGGTACTCGGACTTTTTTGACAATTTCACGTGTTATATAATGCTGATCCATCGCACGGAGGGGATCTGAATTAACCATAGAATAGATAACTCGTAGGATGTCCATTTGGATCTCTGTTAAGGGGTCATGTATCTCATTACAGTAATATTGTAGTGCTTCCCATTTAAGATCCTTTAGAGGAGTTTTGTTTTGTAAAAGTTGGAAAAAACCTTGTGTGTTTGTGTCTCCTCGCAATACTCTGACAAGATATTGTATGAAATCATCTGCATGGAAACTTGCTTCAACTAATAGACGTTGTGAATTGAGAAAAAAAGTAATTGAAAACCATAAAAAGGGTGTTTGAAAATAGTCCATTTCATCTATTGTTTCTCTTACGAATTGATCCATGTTAGTAAGAAATCTATCCCGTTCCTCTTTAGTACTCACCCCACCTATAGAAAGAATTTCAAACACAGTCCTAAGTATCATCTGGTCAGAGGATGAATAACTCGAGATTAAAGGGGGTATCCGCTGTAGAATTGTTTGTAAAAATCGATTCCAAGTCTCTCGACGATAGGTCATCGCTGTTACCTTTCTTCTTGCTTGCTGTAATCTGAGAAATTTGAATTTCTAGGGATTTAAGAGTTAAAATTCACCTAAGGTTAAAAACTCCTAGGCATTAGTTGCAAAAATTTATTATCAAGGAATCGTAACTTACCACCGTAATATAACCTAATCAAACAATATTTAAAAAATTGAGCTGTTTTAACGTTATATGACAAGGTGTGTGAAGAAATATGACTCAAGTAGTCATTACATTTTCAGTAGTTGGACAATTCAGTGAATGGCCTTATTTTCATAAGTACTGTGAGAAAAGCTTTAGCGATTCAACTGGTATTTCGGTAGGAATCATCTCAAAGTCCATCAAAACTGATTTTGGAACCTTTCCTGTAAAATTCGTATTATTATTTCTTGGAAAAAGCGTTCAACACAACCTGAAGCCGACTTATCGCTATACTGTAGAAGAAATTCTTGAACAAGGACTCGATACCATTTTAGATAAGCTTGGAAGAAAAATAATGATTAAAATACAATTAACAAATCGTTCATCAAATTTAAAGGTTTAAAAGGACTGATACCAAAGTTATTTTAGTTTAATTCAATCAACTCGTTTAATAACGCAATTTTCTCTTCTGATAATTGAGAAGGATATCGATATACAACCCGAATCTTTCTTTTAGCTCCAATATCGGATATAAAATTTAATAAATCTCCATCACGGGTATTGGGCGGGATTTTTCCCCTTAAACTATCTCCTGAAGGAGATTTTATTGAAAGACTTTCTGATCCTCGAATCGCAAGAAAGATTGAGATTGGAATGGCTAAAATATCATCAACAAGTGAGATTTTAACCAATAAATCTCCAGGTGGACCACCTTGTTTCCCTTGGTTTCCCTTCTTTGGGATTCTCAGAATTTTCCCATCTTCTACATTCTTTGGGATAGGAATTCTAATTTTTTCTGTTTTTTCACTTCCATCAGCAAATCGTCTTTTCAGACTTATGACTTTCTTTAGGATTGAATCATTAATTGACAAGTCAGAAGATGTCACTTTAAAGGAAATTTGGATATCTGATCCTTTTTGGGCTCGTGTCTGTTGTTGGAAACTTGAAAATGGAGACCCCCCCATATTTTGAAAGGAAAAACCTCCTGAAGACCCCCCAAAAAACTGAGAAAATATCTCAAAAGGATCGACCGATGTACGAAAGCCACTCTGACCTCTGAATTGAGAAAAGTAATCAGAACCGAATTGATCATATTGCTGTCGTTTAGTTTCATCTGATAAAACAGAATAAGCTTCAGAAATTTCCTTAAATTTTTCTTCAGCCTCTTTAGGATCCATACCACTTTTCACTGCTCTGTCGGGATGGTATTTTAAGGCTAATTTACGATAAGCCTTTTTTATTTCACTCTTAGAAGCACTTTTCGAGACGCCTAAAGATTTGTAGTAATCAGTAGATGACATAATAAGAACTCGCTATCATTAGAAGTTTAAATGTAATATAAATTATAAATCTAGCGAATAAACCAGAATTACTCATGATTTAATTGGAGTGGGGTTATTTTCACCTGAAGAAAAATATTCAGAGAAGTCAAGAAATAGAAGAGATTAGGATCTACACCCCACAGCACACTAGCAAGACCCCTTCTAAGACTCTTTAATTGCTTCTTTTATCTTGCTCTCAACTTTTCGCATATCTGCGCCCACTATTTTAGCGATAATCTTATTACCCCGAAGTATTGCAAAAGTTGGAACTCCTCGTACATTTAACTTGTGAGCTACACCCGGATTTTTATCAACATTTATTTTGACAAAATCGGCTGCCGTATATTCCTTGCTCAATGATTCATAAACAGGTGCCGATACCTTACAGGGCGGGCACCAATCCGTAAAACAGTCAACAACTAAGGGACGGGGATTATTGGATGCAACATTAGACCTTATTCGTTCGGCAAACTCTTCCTCGGTTATAACGGATACCATTAGCAACACCTTGATTTTATTGGTTATCTTTTAGTTAATGGACGGAAAACTCCTCCTATCAATAAAAATTCTCCTACGAAGATGTAACCATTCGCAGTAGTTTTATTACGTAGTGTCATGCTCCGCTGATCCACAATAATATTAAAATATCTCTTTCAAATATAGAAATGAGAGACCTTTAATAAGGGTTGCCTCCTAGAGAAGATATATCAGATTTGTTTAAAGATTAATAGTCAAGAGAGATCTGTACATGCTATTACCGGAAGAATTTGTATCCCTTATTCCTTTGTGGGATTTAGCTTTTTTTCTATTTGGTGTACCATTCGTCCTTTGGTTAAATAACAAAACACGAAATGATTGGATTTGTTTAGGCTTAGGTATTCTATATATGGTTCTTTATGAGATAGTTTTTGGACCAGGGCCTAATTTATGGGCATTTTTCTGGTTTGGGCTAGTAGTTGGTTATATAACGGATTACTGGGGTGTAAATTCTAAAAAATGGAAATATCATCCGTGGGATTCGACTTTTGGATATAGTTACTATGTAGGATTTGCTTGGGGCATGGTTAGCATGTTTACTTTATCTATTAGTCGTATTGTAGAGGCCCCTTTAGATAGGTTTTTCTTACCTGGAATTCTTCTTCTTATACCAATGATTATATTTGAAGCTCGATTTGGTGAAACACGGAGAGATCAATACTTCCTATATCTACGCGCCTTGTGTGCATTCTTAGCTTTTTATTCTGCAGATGAACTAGGTTTGCTATTTATAGCAATTTTTGTCGGATCATACATCGAATTTGCGGGTGTGAACTGGATTAAGAATTGGCTCTATATTGACAGCTTGAGTTTTATCTTTCTTTCATTTGGCTACTCATTAATTCTTATGGGTGCGAAGATGACTTATGACTTACTAGTACAGAATCCAATTGATCCTCTACCGATTATTTTCTTTCTTACCGCAATTTTCTTCTATGCTATCGATACATTCTGGTGGCAGAAGCGCATAGCAGTTGATACGTCAAAAGCTGTGACTGCTGCAAACCAGTATCGAGAAAAATATGAGGGTTAAAGATAAAAATAACCAAAATGACTAAAAACTAGTTAATAATTCTCAGTTGTATCACTTAAATTGACTTAGTTACCAATTAAAGGAAAAAACTTAGCTTGAAAATGTAATTGCAATATAAACAAGTCTTAAAAAGAATATATTGTAGGATTTTTCATGAATGTTAATGATTCGATTCGGATTGTTTGACTGCAGAATTATTGAGATTATCTGGCACTGGTATTAATATTAATGCCAGTGAGCTTCCTTAAATCCGAACCGACTGCTTGTGTTTTGTGATACAATCTGGGTGTTTGGATTAAGGAGGGTTATCTACGATATGTTCTTGGTAATTCCAGTGCTTTAAAATTTTCCAAATGCTGATCGTGATTATTAAAGGTCATGTTTTTGGAATATTTTGAATCAATCAAGAATCGCTCTAAGCATTTGGTATAAGAACTCTTAGTAAAAGAAAATGATGTGAAAAATGTGAATACATCTAAAAAATTAAAAACTTTTGGTTTGACATTCCTTCTCCTCGGATTTATAGGATTGTCTACCGTACAAGCACAACCAACTGTCGTAAATACACCAACTGGCTCTCCTACTGTTGTCTATGAAATTGGAGTTTTAGCTCCTATTTCAGGGGAACTTGCACCTTTAGGACAAGGGTTATTGGATGGTGTGCGAGCTGCAGCGTGGGAAATCAATCGTTCCGCTGATTTTGGCTTTAATGTCACATTAAATATCCAAGATTCTAAAGCAGAAGAAACTGCAGCGGTAACAGCATACAATGTTTTGAAAGCTGCTGGTTGCGAGCTGATCATTGGTGCAGCAGGATCATCTGCTTCGAAAGCTGTGGCTGAGTTAGCCAGAGTTGATCACATTCCACAGATCTCATATGCATCTACAGCAGAAATGTTGTCTAATCCGCTTTACGATTATTTCTGGAGAACAGTTCCAAAAGATTCGTTACAAGCTGAAGGATTGGCCGAATTAATAGACGAAGTAGGCTATACAGACATTGTCATCGTACATCGTGGTGATGATTATGGAACTGGATTTGGAGATAGTCTCAAAACCGAATTCCGTGGATTAGGAAGTAATGTTTCGTCTCAAATTAGCTATTTCCCTGGTACTACTGATTTTTCAGTCACAGTATCAAGTATTAAAGCAGCAGTTAATGCTGAAGCAATAGCAATGATTTCTTACGTTATAGACGGAGGTTCATTCATCACTGAAGTTCGTAATGCAGGTATAGATTTACCCATTTTCGGAACAGATGGTATTGCCGATGCATCAATTCTTAATGCCAGTGAAACAACAGCTACCATAGTGGAAGATGCTCAATATACTCTAGGGACACGACCTCATTCCTTTGGAACAGGTGAAGGAAAGTTTGATGATTTCAACGCAAGCTTACAAGCTTTAGAAGCTGCAGGCTTAGCTTATTTTGGTGGCAAGATCAGTTTATTTTCAGATTTCGCATATGACGCGATGATGGTTGGATGTCTTGCTATTGAAGAAGCTGGAGCCTATGATGGTGAATTAGTTAATGCTGAAATCGCTGCAGTAGGAAAAGGTTACATAGGAGCTACAGGGAATAAAACATTCTCTAGCCTTGGAGATGTTACCCAGTCAACATATGACGTTTGGCAATTCCAAGATGGTACAGTAAAAGCGGTTGGTAGTTGGTCGTCTGCTGATGGTGTTGAATTATTCAGCAATTTTGTCGATCCAGAGGACTTCGAATTGAAAACCACCGCACCTGGATTTTCCATCTTATTCGGTCTAGCCGGAGTGGCAATCCTCCTCTTCTATAAGAAACGTACTAAGAAGTAATCCTTCTTTTTTTTTTTTAATCAAAAAATCTTTTATTGTACCTATTTAGGAAGTTTATTATAGCGAATAGAACTCAGGGTATGAGTTTTAACACTGTTGTGATATAACAATGTCTTCAAATACGTTAACCTCACCTTCAGAATCGTTAATAGTACGTTTTTTCGTATTGTTTCTTGGATGCATAGTTATCTTAGCAATTCCTTTTGACTTGATTACCTCAGGAATCACTGTTACTTGGAGCCACACACTACTTGGTAATATTAATTTTCCTTATCCTGTAATTAAGAATTTCAATTTACGTCTAATTTTTGAGCTGTTATTTGGTCCCTATATTGCCTTGTGGGCAATCCAGAAAATTAAACCTTACTACTTGACTAATACTATAATAAAACTTCTAACCGTCATTTGGAGCGTTATATTCATAATATTTGGGAGTATCGGGGTTTTCAGCTCTGTTCTTGGGATATCTCTATTCGGTATCTCTGATAATTTGATAACTTATTTCACATTTGTTTATGGTTTTGTTTTCCTTCTTTATGTCTGGCGAGAAGATCTCCCAAGCATATACTTAACTTTATCACGCAAAACCAATTCATTAATATCATTACTTTCACGAAGGACTAGAAATTTAATTGTACTCATCCCTGGAATAGGGTTGCTAGTATTGGTACCATTCGAACTATTTTGGCACGAAGTCTCAATCGCTTTTCTAGAAATATTCTTCGGATCTCTATTCGTGATAAGGTCTTTATCTCAAATTAAACCTGAAGTTGATCTCCACCGACTATCAATGATATTATCAACTAGTTGGAGCATTATTTTCCTACTCATTGGGAGTCTGGGTTTCATCAGCTCAGTATTTAACGTTCCTATATTCGGAATTTTGGGTACTCCTTTTACCGTCTTTTTTCTAGTTTTCGGACTGGTTTATCTCCTGTTTGTCTGGCGTAAAAATTTGAAAGACAGATTTTCACGAATTTTAACTCAAAAGGCGCCATTTCTTGAAGAGTATAATCTCCCTCAAATCGTTGTTACTTTAATATTCCTTATTGGTATAGGATTAACTCTGATAATCCCATTAGAATTCTTAGCATCCAAAGTATCGATTACTTGGCAATCTATTTCATTTGGTGGATTGGATTTTTCATTTCCAACAATATCTAATCTCAATATTCGGATCTTTCTCGAACTCCTATCAGGGCCTTTGATCCTTATATGGTCTATTCGAAAAATTAGTATCTATAATTTCCTCCAAAAAATAAAAGAGTTTGCACTATGGAAATTCGCCGTTTTTGCCTTCCCATTAATGCTAATATTATTTCTCCGATCATATTTGCTTTTCTTCGAATATGGTGGATTTGGTGAAGTTGGTATCGATATATTAATAATTACATTGAGAAGTTCAGCTTTTATTGGAAGCATTTACGTACTTCTTGGGGTAGGACTCTCATTAACGTATAAAAGTTTGGGTTTTGCTAACTTTAGTCATGGCGAATTTGTTGTTTATGGCCCTTACATTGTTGTATTTAGCTTACCACCTTTTATTGCATTATTAGAAGGTTTCTTGTCAAATGAAATATTTGTTAATATATTTTCTGGCTTAGAACCATTGATCTCTGGACTAATTACAATTCTTGAAGGTTTTATAAGTAAAGCATTAGGTATTAATCTAGTAATTATCCCTTTTCTACCTCTATTGGGGATTATTTTGATCACAGCCTTCATAGCAAGTGCTATTTTAGCTTTAATTGTTGATTTCATCGTTTTTCGACCTTTGCGAGCTAGGAAAGCAGCACCAAGTACGCTAATGATTGCCAGCATTGGTGTATCATTTGTAATACGTGTGATATTAACAGATACATATACAAACTTATCGAAATCTTTGCAAATCGTTGGTCAACCGAGATTGTACGATCTCCATGTGGTTATCATTGTTTTGGGACTAGTATTTGTAATTTTCCTAGATCTATTAATCACACGTACAAAACTTGGAAAAGCTATACGTGCTATGGCCGATAATCCCAATTTAGCTCAAACGTCTGGGATTTCAAAGGGGTACGTAGTTGCAATCGTCTGGATTTTAGGTGCCGGTTTTGCAGGGATGGGAGGGGTCTTACGATTCTTAGCAAACACACCATTTTATCCAGATAAAGGTTTTTTACTCCTACTTCCCATATTTGCGGTCGTTATTTTAGGTGGCATTGGGAGTTATCGTGGTGCCATTGTCGCAGCGTATATCATTGGATTCGCTGAAAGTTTTGGTGCATTTTTAATCTCAAGCTTGCGAGATACAACTTTTGAACAGTTGAGAATGGAGATTCCTATAATTCTTGGTGATTTATCTATTCAAACTTTTAAAATTGAACCTAGTTTGGCGGGTGAGCTATATCAAAATGCTATAGGATTCATTATTTTAATCTGTGTATTATTAATAAAACCCACAGGAATTTTTGGAGAAGATTTGGCCAAGGATCGATAGGAGGAAATAAACATGCAAAAAGTCAACATATTTTTCAAAGGGCATAAAATCCTTTTGATTCTGATTGCCTGGATTAGCTCTTTCATCTTACTAACAGTATTTTTATCATTCGATGCCATTCCTTTTGACATTGACCTTTATATTCCAATATTAGATACGGTTGTTCCAAAGCCTCTTGATGTTACTCTCCCCTTGTTTTCTTATGCAGGAATTTTTGGGATCGCGGCTCTTTCACTGAATCTCGAAGTAGGAGTAACTGGAATTTCTAATTTTGGAAAAATTGGCTTTTTTATGATAGGTTGTTATGCTACTGGTCTTGCTTTTTTGTTTAGGTATCCTATTTTTATCGCAATACCTATTGGAATGCTTGTAACAGGCTTCTTTGGCTATTTATTAGCGATTCCCACACTTAAACTTCGGGAAGACTATTTAGCGATAGTTACTATTGCTGTTGGTGAAACATTACGAACAGTTTTGAGAGCAGAAACCTGGATTGCATGGCCACAGAACAGACAAACATCAGGAGGGGTATTAGGTCTAACGATAGAAAATATCTTTCGATCTTCTATAACTACGGATCTGGTTATTGGTGATATAGTAATTCTTGCTTCTCATGTTGCTGATCTCATGTTTCTTATTGTAATTACGGTTATCTTCCTCCTAGTTTATTTGTTCCTAGAGGTTTTGTATAATTCACCATTTGGTCGTGTATTAAAATCTATTCGAGATAACGAGTTGGCTGCGGAAAGTTTAGGCAAAAACATCGTTTCATATCGAATAAAAGCGTTTGTATTGAGTAGCGTCCTTGCCGGTCTCGCGGGGGGCGTTTGGGCACTTTATATTGTTGCTTTCTCTCCAGGTGGATTCCCTCCATATTATACTTTTTTCCTGTGGATAGTCATAATCATTGGGGGTTTAGGTAATAATCGAGGAGTAATCTTTGGAAGTCTTTTTATATGGGGTATCGAATACTTAGCTCGAGTATTGACTTCGGATATACCTACCTTCGTAGGTCAATTCACGAAGTATTTAAATCCTATTAGCGATTTGTACCGGCAAATATTCTCCTTAATTCCGTTTGTAGGGGAATTCATTGCATCTTTAGACCCTATTTCATTTTTTCAGAGTTTAATAATAATAAATCCTCCTGAATATTATCCTCAATTTGTCTTTGGAATATTATTGATATTATTTTTGATATATAGGCCAAAGGGGGTATTTCCTGAACGTCCGATCAAAACTGTTGCAGATATTGCACTATTGGAGGATTCGAAAGAGAAGAACTTATCTTCTGAAAAAGACGATAATCAATAACAAATCTGATATGAAGGTGTTAAAAATCAACGTATTGGAAGCACAAGACGTAAATAAGAATTTTAGCGGATTACAGGCATTAAGAAATGTTAATGTTAAGCTAAAAAAGCAAAAGATAGTCGGATTAATAGGACCAAATGGATCAGGTAAGAGTACGTTATTTAACGTGATTACAGGCATCATTCCGCAGGATGAAGGTGATTCAGGCCAAATATACTTAAATGGGAAGACAACTAACCATAAAAAAACACATGAGTTGGTTCGTGAGGGTTTAGTTCGCACTTTCCAAATCACTCAGATTTTTCCGATGCTAACCGTTTTAGAAAATATGTTATTAGGAGCTCAATCACATCCAGGAGAAAATTTGAGTGTTGTCCTAATAGATCTCATTAAAAGACTTTTTAAAAGATTTACGTGGGAAGCAAGTGAGAAACAGTTTGCTGAGTCAGCATTAGAAATTTTACGATATTTAGAAATAGATCATCTGGCTCTTGAGAAAGCAGAAGTTCTCAGTGGGGGTCAAAGGAAATTACTTGCTTTGGGACGTGCATTAATGACTGTTGGGAAGGTTATCCTACTAGATGAACCAGTAGCTGGAGTGAATCCCACCCTGAGTAATCAAATTTTTGAAAAAATTGATGAAATTCGTAAAGATGATACAACTTTCTTTATTGTTGAACACAATATGGATGTTATAATGAACTCAAGTGACGAAATTTTCGTTTTGAGTAAAGGTGAGATAATTGCTCATGGGTCTCCATCTGAAATTCAAGACGATCCCAAAGTACTAGATGCCTACCTCGGTAATATTGAGAAGGATTAAATCATAATAGCAAAAATGGATACGTAATCTGAGGCTCATAGGATGATGTTGGAAGTAACTAATGTAACAGGTGGATATGAAAAAGCAGAAGTAATTCATGATATTTCGATTGAGGTAGAAAGAAAAGAGTTTGTCTCTATCATCGGTCCAAACGGTAGTGGCAAAAGCACACTAATGAAAACAATCGTGGGGTTCCTAAAACCATTTTCTGGTCAAATAATCTTTGATAATAAGCGAATTGATAAAAAATCACCAAATAAGATCGCAAAATTAGGTATTGGTTACGTCCCTCAATTGAATAACGTCTTTAGTTCCTTGACTATTCATGAAAATTTAGAAATGGGTGCTTATCTCCCTTCTAAAGACAGATATTCCTATTCTGAACTGTATGACCTTTTTCCTGCAATAAAAGGTCGTGAAGCTGAAAAAGCGAAAAATCTCTCTGGTGGAGAACGTCAAATGCTGGCATTGGCTCGCGCTATGGTCAATAAACCAGCTTTATTATGTCTTGATGAACCCACAGCGGCGTTGGCCCCTAAATTGGTTCGAGAAATCCTGAATAAATTGATTGAAATACGAGAAAGCGGAACGACAATTCTTCTCATAGAGCAGAATGCCAAACAAAGCCTGAAAATTAGTGATCGGGGATATGTTCTTGCTATTGGCAAGAAAGTTCATGAAGGCCCATCCCGTGATCTCTTAAGTTCTCAAAAGATTCAAGAACATTATTTGGGGATAAAAAAAGTTAGTACGATTAATAACTCCTAGGAACTAAACCTACAAAGATAGGTACATAGAATTGGTACACAACTAGATAGCTAAATCGTGAATTAAAGAGTGAGCGTACCGGTCTATCGATTTTTTCTTTTGAGTATCTGCTAATGGTACTTTAACAAGACTGAGATTTTGCTCTCCAACCATGATTCCAGATTCCCCCTCTGAGATACAGTCTACGGCATAAGCTCCCATACGAGTCGCGTTCCACCGATCTACTGCACTAGGGGATCCACCCCGTTGTAAATGACCGAGAATTGAAATATGGGTTGAAAATTCTAGACCAGGTTGACTTGTTAATTTCTTGCAGAAAGAGAAAATGTCTGGTTGACTAACTCCTTCTGCCACAATAATTATTAGACTAGTTTTCCCCCGATCTCGTGCAGCTTTTATACGTGTGGCTACAGCAGTCAAATCAATAGGTTCATCTTCTGGGATAAGTATTTCCTCTGCTCCACTTCCAATTCCAACTTTTAGTGCAATAAAACCTGAATTCCGGCCCATGACCTCAACAATGAAAACTCGTTCATGAGAATCTGCGGTATCACGAATACGATCAAGGGCCTGAATAGCAGTATCTAGTGCAGTATCAAAACCGATCGTATAGTCAGTTCCATAAATATCATTATCGATAGTACCTGGAACTCCAATTATTTGACCATCCCAGTACTTTTGTAATTCTAATAATCCTCGAAATGTTCCATCTCCTCCAATAGCAATTAATCCATCAAAATTATTACTTTTTAGTATTTTAGCTGCTACTCTTACTCCTTCCTTTTTGTAAAATCGCTCACATCGTGCAGTTTTGATAACTGTCCCGCCTGTCTGGATTATATTTCCCACTGAGCGTGGTATCATCTTCTCAAATGCTTCATCAAAAATTCCTTTGTACCCTCTATGAATCGCAACAATATTCAATCCTTGGGCAATCCCCCTTCGGACTATGGATCGTAATGCAGCATTCATTCCTGGTGCATCGCCTCCGCTGCATAGAACTCCGATTTTTTTCCTTCTAGGCATATTATCAGCTTCCTATAAAGTAATTCTCTTGCTCTTTTCTGATTTCACTGTCAGAGCTGTCTTAATTAAAAAATATCTCCAGAGCTTAAAAGAAAAATCGTTTTTCTTTTAAATGAAAGGATTTAAGCTTTAAATAAGGTTGGTTTAAGTAAAAACCGCTACTTATTTCATTTCATTGGATTTGATATTATGTCATGGAAACAAACGCTTGGTAGTCCCGGTGAGGAGTTTATAATTGGGAAAAGATGGCTTAAGAAACATATTCCTAAAAAATATAGAGTTTCTAAACCAAATCACAAAGAATCATCATGCCCAGGTGCAATCTACGATATAGGAGAGCGTTTTTTACCGAGTGCTAATAAAATGCAGCATATCTGGATCTGTATGGAAACAGGTCAAATCCTTACAAAAGCTCCATCGGTATTAGTTATCCCAAAGCCTAAACCACGTAAAGAGAAACCAGTTACAGCTGTTAAACCAAAGAAAAAAGTCGTTTCGAAAAAGGTTGTTAAACCAAAAGTTCTGGAACCTGAACCAGTTCCCGTGCCTGAAGTGAAGCCTGTCACTAAAGCTACACCTAAGTTTACCAAAGAAACTTCGGTTTCAGAAGTAAAAGGTATAGGCAAAGCAGCTTTTGATAAATTAACCACTGCAGGAATAAACACAATAGATGAACTGCTGGGAAAACATAGCCAAGAAATTGCAACACTAATTGGTCGAAAATCTGACGCACAAATTAAGACTTGGCAAGATAATGCTCTTGCCTTGCTAGATTAAAGAATATTCCCATCTTATACCTACTTTGATTCTGTTGGTAAATAGGCATTTTGGACGTACTGTTTAAGCATTCTTCTGGCCGAGAACTCTGGAGTAACTGTTTTAATCGAGTTTTTTATCACTTCACACCATTCAATAGGAATATTTTCTGCATTCCGTTTGTAGAATAATGGTCGAATTTCCGTTTCCAATATATTATACATACTTTCGGCATCATTGCGGTTTTGTTCTTTCTGATTTGGAAAATCTTGTCCTCCTATAACATATCCGTTGCTTCCTTGATAGCCTTCCGGCCACCAGCCATCTAAAATGGAGAAGTTGACAACTCCATTAATTGCAGCTTTCATACCAGAAGTTCCCGAGGCCTCCATGGGCTTTTGAGGTGTATTGAGCCAAACATCACAGCCTTGAACAAGATACCGCCCAATTTGCATATCGTAGTCTTCAATGAATGCAATTCTCCCTCCATATTCAGCAGAGACAACTTTCTGGAAAATCCGTTGCAGCACATGCTTACCGGGATCATCTTGTGGATGGGCCTTGCCTGCAAAAATGATTTGTATAGGAGTATATGGATCAAGCAAGTTTGCTTTGATTCGTTCGAGATCGTGGAATAGCAGATCCGCTCGTTTATAGGTGGCAAACCGTCGTGCAAATCCGATGGTTAATGCTTCTGGATCAAGCAATGCTCCAGCAGCAAGAGTTAATCGTGAATCACGATCCCCTTCAATCCGATGAAGTCGGGTTTTTTCTCGTAAAAAAGAAAACATATGCTGACGTGCTGCATGTCGGGCATTCCATAATTCTATATTAGGGATGTCATCTACTCGTTCCCAAATGTCAGGATTATCTTGTTGGCGTAACCAGTTTTTGCCTAAATATTTCT
Source organism: Candidatus Heimdallarchaeota archaeon B3_Heim (assembly GCA_003144275.1). GTDB lineage: Archaea > Asgardarchaeota > Heimdallarchaeia > Hodarchaeales > Hodarchaeaceae > Hodarchaeum. The sequence continues at coordinate 23,037 of NJBF01000028.1, read as the reverse complement.
TATAGAGACTCTGAAAAGGCCCACTCACCCAAGTAGGGACGTGAACACCATTTGTCACATATGTTAAGGGAGAACGTGTTTGAAATTCTGCGCTAGAATATAGATTCTTCCACATTTCCCGACTAACATCACCATTTAATTTTGAAACAGCGTTTTGATAGCGACTGAGACGGATACCTAAGGTGGTCATATTGAATCTCGGTCCTGCTCCTTCGCCCCAATCAAATGCTCCAAGGGATAAAAAGTCTTCACGACTTATTCCTAAGGATTCCCAGTATGTTTGAAAGTATTTTGAAACAAGTTCGAACGAAAACTGATCGTGTCCTGCGCTAACTGGAGTGTGAGTCGTAAATACAATTTTTTTCCTAACTTCTTCTTTAGCCTCTTCAAAATTTAATCCATTGTCAAGCATTTCACGTCGAAGGAGTTCTAATGCAGCAAATGACGTATGACCTTCATTAAGATGAAATACATCGGGATTATGACCAAAATGAGAAAGAATTTTGAGTGCTCCGAACCCCAAGACAATTTCCTGTCTGATACGCATTTCTTGATCTCCCCCATACAAACGAGCTGATAATCCTCGATCCCAGGGTTGGTTCTGCTCGATATCTGTATCCATTAAATAAAGTGGAGTACGGCCTACCTTCATAGTCCAAACACGTAAAAAAAGTGAAGTTGGATATTGGAGCTCAATTGTAAGTTGGGTTTCACCATTTGAAGGAGCAGGTTTGATTGGAGATTTTGAGAAATTAATATTTTCATATTCTGCCTGTTGCCAACCATCTCTCGAAATTGTTTGCTTAAAATATCCTTGTGGATACACAAATCCCACACCAACAAATGGTAATCCAAGATCACTACTTTCTTTAACATGGTCACCACTGAGAATTCCTAAACCCCCCGAATATATTGGTAAGGATTGGTGTAATCCATATTCAGTTGAAAGGTAAGCAATCTTACCTTTATATTCTGGATACTTCCTTGTGAACCAAGTATTTTTAGTTTCGAGGATATCTTGCAAAGTATGAATCATAGAATCATATTTTTTTAAAAATGAAGGATTCTTGGCTGCCGCATCAAGACGTTCTTGGGGAATAATCTGCAACATATGAACTGGGTTATGTCCCGTGGAATTCCAGGTGGGATGATCTAAAATTTTGAATAATTCACGTGCATTCGGTTTCCACACCCAGATGAGATTTTCTGCTAAATCTTGCAAACGTTTAATACGATCAGGAAGGCGACTCAAGATTATTTCTCCAGTACATGATGAATGATAAGCTTAGAGATTGATGTTGATTCAAAAAGGATAATTGTGAATATCTACCTATAGGAATAATAATCTAATCTATCAATGGTAGATATTTACAGGAGGGAATTCGAATGATACGCATTAAGGAAAAATACTTCAGGATAAGTTTTTCTCTGCTTTAAGAATATATGAGGCGTTATCCCAATAAGCACTCATTCTTCGGGAAGGAAGTATTTCTACAGGCTGTATGTTGGTGAAGGATATTTCTTTCAATAGAGAAATCAGTTTTTTCATGGATAAAGGATGTGGAACCCATGAAACGGGGTTTTCTGAGGCATATTCAATGATTATTATTGTTCCTCCAGTTATTAGTTGGTTAAAAGCATTCGTTAAAGCAATTTGAGGAACAGGATGGTAGTGAAGGGAAAAACCAAATAGTATTCCATCTACCAGCTGGTTATACCATATTGGTTTATTAAAATCGATTTGTTGTGTGATTATATTCTTCTCTGTTGAAATCTTCGATTTTAAATAGCTCAGATTGTTTATATTCCTGTCAATCGCAATCACTTGACCAGCAAAAGTTGCAAGGGGAAATGTATAAGTTCCATTCCCACAGCCAGCATCTACCCATAGTCCTCCCTGAATATTACATTGTTTCAACAGGTCTACAATTTGTTGAAATTTCATTCTCCTCATATATTGAGATTGAGGAGGGAATTAATTGTATTCTCGTGAAATAATCATAGCGAGGGAAATTAAAATAGCCCCTAGAACTCCAATAAAGGATAATACTTCACCTAAGATGATAAAAAAAGTGATTGCTGTACAATCATAAAAATCTATGAATTGGTGAAAATTTATTTAACTTAAACGAGTAAAACACATATTTACTCTATCGTAAAACTGGTGAACTAAAAATGGCTGCTACAGAATATAGACCACGACGTTTTCAGGGTTTCCCATGGGCTTTTGGTAATTTTGGCAGCTCTATTATGGCGAATATCCTTAATGTTTTCGTCATTGCTTTCTATTTAAAAGAAGTGCTTGTAGAACCTTCCAACTTTGATGCATTATTTGTAACCATGGTTACTTATTCAGCAAAGCTCAGTGAGGGTCAATACTGTTGTTGGATAGGTTGACAGATATGGACATTTATAGACAACTAGGACAAGATGACATTACGGAATGAAGAGAAATAGAAGGCAGGATATCTTAGGAGAAGGGAGTAGAGATTAATAAACATGATTAACAGCGTGTTCAACCGATCTCATGGGATTATACCTAAAATGACGCGCTGAGTAACTTCTTGATATTAGAATAACGGGAAACAAGCAAATTTGTTTTAGATTACAGGGCTTAATAGGTTTATAAGAAGAAAAGCTACTAATCAATCAGGAAAGTCATGTGTCTTTCCTGTCGCCGAGAGTTCTGCGGAGACATTAAACGCCTGTGGAGAGGCGGTAAGACCTGCATTAATGCCGGCTCGCGTCGCTGAATCAGGAAGAACAGCTCCAATGATAGTTACGAATAGTTTTTCCCAATTATTCCTAGCGGTCCTCTTTGGGTAAGTCTTTCAGAACGGCTTAATCAACGTGCCTGTAGCTCGATTTTCCGATAATATAAGAACAAGATTTGGGAGAAGAAAACCATTTTTCTTACTTACTCCCATCTGGTCTATTAAACACTGGGCCAGCTGGGTTGCTTTTAGTTGGGCCCGTAGCTGGAATTATACTTATTCTCGGGGCCTATATGTTTCGGAAATACCCATTAATGGAAGAAAAGAAGAACAAAACAACATAAAATGCTGTTTCCAACACCTTATCCTCTTTTTTTTCCCAAGTTAACAAGATAGATAAAAAAATAACGTTCTCGTTGTTGAAATTTATTATTTGAATCATATAAAAGAAAATGTTATAAAAAGAAAAAGGATTTTTTAATTGGGATTTATTTGGTATCCACTGAGAAAATACGCTTTCAATTACCTTCCAGTCGAAATTATTTTTGTGAAATGAAAAGAATAGAGTACGGGTACGAGCTGATATTCTACCAAGCTATCACAAGAATAAAAACAATCCATATTTCCGAGGCTCAAATCGATCGTCAATACTTACATAAGGTCGCAATTAATGTAGGCATTGAATTTTATGCTCTTACTGGGCCATATGATTGTGCAGATGAAATATTACGACAGTGGCATAAACACTTCAAGAAAAAGGGCTGGAAAGAACGGATATTTGGTCGTTAGAATCCCGTATCCTTGGTAAATTTTTCCCGTAACTTTTCTATCATGTCTTTCGTCATTTTGGCGAGATCATACTCGGGATCCCAATTCCATTCTGCCCGTGCAACTGAATCATCAACTGACTGAGGCCAAGAATCCGCAATTGCTTGCCGAAAGTCGGGCTTATAATCAATGGTAAAGTCTGGAATGATTTCTTTGATAGATTGAGCAAGGGTTCCTACACTAAAACTCATAGAGCCAATATTAAATATTCTGTGCTTTAACTTGGCATTATCAGCTTCAGCTAAATCAATCAATCCTTTTATGGCATCTGGCATGTACATCATAGGTAAAACAGTATCTTCCCGAACAAAACACGTGTATGACCCTTGTTGGACTGCATCATAATAAATAGCAACAGCATAATCGGTGGTTCCTCCACCTGGAGGTGTTTCACTGCTAATGATGCCAGGATATCTGACAGAGCGAACATCCACCCCATATTTATGATAGTAATAATTCGCAAGAAGTTCTCCTGCGACTTTTGTGACCCCATAAATTGTGGTTGGTCGTAAAATCGTGTCATTCGGTGTATTCACCTTCGGGGTATCCGGTCCAAACACCGCAATAGATGATGGCCACATAACGCTAATATCGTACGTACGAGCGACCTCTAAGACATTGTATAACCCATTCATGTTAATATCCCAAGCTAACTGTGGTTTTTGTTCCCCAACAGCACTTAAGATGGATGCCATATGATAAATCGTGTCAACATTATTCTCAAAAGCAGTTTCTTCTAATTGATTACGATCCATAACATTCAGGTAACAAAATGGGCCACTGTTCTTAATATAAGCTGGAAGTTGTGTACGTCGACCTGTAGCAATAACTACAGCATCTTTCCCATAGTGTTGACGTAGAGCCGTCACTAATTCAGTACCTATTTGCCCAGCAGCACCAGTAACAAGTATATTCTTCATAAAAATTCCCTTCAGGCCTTAATCAGATTTTATACTTCAATAGTTATTTGATTTCTTATCCCATTCATCTAAAAATATAGAGGAGAGAACCTCGAAACGAAGGAAAAGAGTAGTAAGATAGTAAGGAAAATTAAATTAACCTAATTAAATGGATCCATTACGACTTTAATTGCCTTTTTCTCATGGATTTCAGTCATCCCTTTTTCCCAATCAGTCATATTTACACGATGCGTGATAATGTGATTCTTAAGCTTATCCTGCAAATTTTTTGACCTTAAGAGCCCTTTCATTACTTGCCAAGTTTGAAACATACGTCGGCCAGCAATTCCATAAACTGATGCTCCCTTACTAATCATTAATGAATTAATATCAAATTCAATTGATCCTGGAAAGAACCCTAGTAAAGAAACACGACCACCATACGTTAATGATTCTAAACCGTGTTTGAGAGCATAAATATTCCCTGCCATTTCAAGAAGAACATCAACTCCAACTCCATCTGTTGCATCTTTAATAATTTTCGGAATTTTCTCCCCTTCCTCTCGGGCAGAAAGAACCATATCTGCACCTAGCTTTTTTGCAGTTTCTAACCTCAGTAAATTATTTCCACCAGCTGTAATGAACACTTGCCCGGCCCCGAGCATTTTTACTACTGGGATGGCCATGAGACCAATAGGGCCAGCACCAGTGATGAGAATATTTTTACCCGCAATATCTTCAATATTATCCTTTGGTAATATGGAATGAACTGCATTTCCTAGAGGGTCTTGAAGAGATGCTATGGCTGGATCAAGTTCATTATCGTTCTTGACGGCATTTAACTCAGGAATAACTGCATATTCAGCAAAAATGCCGTTCTTGTCTATACCAAAGATCTTGGTATTGCTGCAGATATGCATCCGATCACTTCTACACTGATAACACGTCCCACATGCCTCATGACACTCCATGGAGACTTTATCACCTATCTGAAGATTTTTTACATCACAGCCTATTTCAACAACCTCTAGACCAGCTTCATGTCCAGCAATAAAAGGAATAGCTGGAGGGAGTCGTTTTTGAGCCCATTGGTCGTATACCCACATGTGGTGGTCGGTACCACAGATTGAAGCAACGTCGATCTTGAGTTTTACCTCATTCCCATGTTGAATTGCAGGTTCTGGAACTTCTCGGATTTCAAATCCTTTTTCTTCCTTAGTCTTCATAATGGCTTGCATCGTCTTATCAATCTCCAAAAGCTTGCTTGTAAGGTATTTGACATGATCATTTTTATCCGAAAATTCCCTAGTTCTCATATTCGCTGACCTCTCTCTCTCCCTTACAAACTTAAAAGGCGTCCCTCCTGTACTTCATCAACGCCGAGGTGATGACAAAAAAATTTACTTAGCTCTTAGGTCATATTCCCTTGTAACTTCGTTAGACGAGTTACCCGTCAAAGGCAAGAGAAGAATGACCCAGACTGGTCGAAAAGTACTGGTGTTTGGGATGTCGCCAGAAGATCTGATGCAAGTAGTCCCAATGGAAGGCAACAATTCTCTTGTTGCTAACCTGCCGGATAGTGGATGTGTGACTCATCCTGTCCAGAACTATTTTTCAAATAGTTGTCTGACAAATTTAGTCATGTCTAATTTTGAACTTTCTCTCTCATATCCTAGGATCTAGTGACAATTGTAAACTTGCTAATTTAATCTCCTTAAGATGATTCTCAATATAATTTGCATAATTGGGAAATACTAAGTTTTATTAACACGAATACGGAACTGGAGAGGAGAGTAACTATGAGATTTACACAAGAATGTCCAGTTTGTGGAAGTACAGAAATCGGTAGCCCTCATAAATTTCATTATTCTTCTCTTTGGAATATTTTTTTGCTTTAACCTGTCTAATGTGCGGTTACACCCAATTATATGCCGAAAAACAGGTTTTACGAAATCTAAAAGAAAGTGGAAGAGTGTATAGGTTACCAGATTTAGAAAATGAATATTGCCCAAGTTGTGGTGCAAGTTTTGAAGAAGGTCTAAGGAGATGTTCCAAATGTAGATTGATTGATGTTGCTTTCAAAGACAAAGAAGAATTCGAACGACCAGGGCACATCCCTTGTGAAAAGTGTGGATTAGAACTAGAAATTGGAACCCACACTTGTCCAGCATGTGGTTACAGAAAGGCCTAATCTAACATTCAAGATTTTTTAAAATTCATCTTTCCTCAAATAAGGGATTGTTGCTAATGAGGAGCTCAGGATTACCCTTCTGAGTATTGTTCATATCGTTATATGTATTATAACCTAATGTGGAGAATTGACGAAAGATTTTTCTGATAACAGAAGTATCTCTATTTGATAAAAGCCAATGAATCGGTAAAGATGTTAGGAGATCTTTCAACTTATTTATATCAATTTGATTATAATTTTTCCCATATAATGAGCCTTTTTGTGCAACATCATAATATGGGGGATCCAAATAAAGAAAATAATCTATTAAGTCATCATCTGGAGAGAGCGAAGCTAAAACCTTTTCATAATCAAAATTAGTGATTCGTACCTTTTTATTTTCAAATATCTGATGAATCTTACTCCACATTTTTGGTTTATTCTGATACCATTTTCGATGGGCTTTCTCATGGCTATATCCACCTCCAGCTCCATTTGGAGAGCAATTGAGAATTACCAATCTTCTTATTGCACGATCCAATGTTTTGGAGGGATTAAATTGTTTCCAGTGATAGTAATCATCCCTTGTGACTGGCTCTAACGATTTTATGGATTCTATGAGTTGTTGTAATAAAGTTGAATCCTGCATACAGCTTAGCAATGAAAATATTTCTGGATCTTTATCATTTAACCATACTCGCGAAATTCGGGGAGATAAGGCAATGAAAACATTGGCTAAGCCAGCAAATGGTTCAACAAAATATTCTATATGTTTAGGAATGGACAAATAAAGTGGAAGATGTTTTTTCTTATCACTTTTACCTCCAGGAAAGCTGGCAATTGTGGTACGCTTGGGGAGAAACAATTGTTCGTCTAATAAATGTGATTTATGACACATTTTCTCCATCAAGGTAAACTCCGATATTAAGTGGACAAAAGGAGAGGTAGATATCTATTTTTCATTTGGAATAGTGAGTATTCGTATTCTTAAATGTATCTTCTATTTTTGGAATAATTGAACTAAACTGTTTTACCTCTTCAATTTCATTGATTCTCGCTGCACGGAAAAATTTATACAATAATTGTCTAGGGTAAGGATCAATAAGCCCGTGACCTTTACGTTTTTGGAGTTCCTTCTTCAAATCACTTCGCATATGCTTCCCCTCCTTATCAAAGTCCAGAAGAAGTATGATTATTGAAACAGGATAAATTTGATCTGCAAGTTTGCTCAGAGACAAACCCTTTCTAGCCAAAATTTTTCCGTTAATTAGCTTGATTCCAATAGCTTCTAATGCTTCAATATCTCGTTTTCCTTCAACGATAAGAACAACTGGTTCCCTGATCGCGTTGCAATACTCAACAAATTGAATTAATATGCCAAGAGGAAGATTAGTTGACGGTTTCATTATCTTAAATTTCGTCATTCACGTGCGAGAAGCATTCCTTCAATAGTAACTGGTAAATCACCTTTTACTAATTCAGCTTCTGCTGCTGCTAGCTTTTTCTCATTAGATGAATATAATGTAAACAAGGTTTCACCTCGTTTAACAGAATCCTTCTTTTTATGGAAATAAACTCCGGCTCGCTTATCCATTGGCGCGCCTGCAGCACGTGCAGCTCGACCTATGACTTTGTTATCAATTTCAACAACATAACCACTTTGAGGTGCCAAATATTCATAGGTAGCAGATCCAATTTCTATATCTGAAGGTTTTAAGAGTGGATCAGCGTTCTGAGCCTCTAAGATTTCTTGGAACTTTTTATACGCGTTACCCGAATTTAAAATCTCATACGCTAATTCTTGACCTGTACCTGTAATTGCTTTCCCAGCCATCTCAAGTAGAATACCCGCTAAGGAGGTACTTTTTCCAACTAAAGAATGAGGAGCCTCTAAAGGTTTTTTTAAACTAAGTAGAGCCTCTCTAGCCTCTAATGCAGGACCAACAGCATTACCAACAGGTGAGCTCCCGTAGGTTATACCACTTTCGATACGAATTCCGACTAGACGTCCTAATTCAGAAAATCGATGAGCAAGGCGTTTGCCAGTATCTAAATTAGCCACTTTAGTTCCATAACCGCATGGAATGTCTAAGACAAGGAACTTGACGCCCATCGCGATTTTTTTGGAAATGACAGAAGCCATCATCATTGGTTCAGGATCGATACCCAGGGGATACTGAACATCACGTATAATCTTTTCATCAGCTGGAACAATATTCAAACCACCAGTCCAAGCAATTAATCCACCAATATTTTGAGCAATGTCTACCATCTCATCGATGGTGAATTCAATGTCACACCCTAGAGCTTCCATAGTATCTGCGGTACCAGAAGGGCTGGTGATAGCACGTGATGAAGTTTTCGGAATTGTCAACCCTGCAGCGGCAATGATAGGAACAACTAGAAGAGTTACCTTATTACCCGGAACACCACCGAGAGAATGCTTGTCAAAGATCACAGTTTCACCCCAGTTGATTATTTGTCCAGAATGGGCTATTGCGTTAGTTAGACATTCAATTTCTCCAATATTCCACTCTTGAAGCATTTGAGAGGTTAAAAATACAGACTCCTCAAGCGGGGTCATGTTATCAAGTGTGATGTCGCTGATAATATGATCTATTTCATTTTTAGTGAATACTTTTCCAGGTTGGGCTATTCGTTGCTTAATCAAGGAGAAACTCTTAGAGATAGTTCTACCCACTGATTGAAGTGTCACCATCTCTCCTTCTGTAACTCCCAGTTTATTCATCATGACTTGGGATAATCCCACTTCGTTTTCTTCTAAAAAGCACTTAAATTTGAATACTTGTCCGACTTTTGCCTCTTTTCCTTTAAAGGATAAAGCAAATTTCGCTTGTGTAACTATATGTTGATTATTCTCCGCGGAAACAATCACGGCATCTTTTGGGTCAATTTTAGAAGTTACGACTTTGTATTCTGGCATATATTCACCTTTGATCTAGTTCCCAAGATATCCCCTTTTGCAAGATGGGGACTATGCACTCTTCGTCTAAGTATAAATATTTAGTCTTTTTTCAGGAGACCTTTTTTGGATTTAGGTTGATTTCTGACTTATCATAATGGAGTTATACCTTGATGAGTAGTCACCATAATCAAAAACCAATTAAAGGTAGTTTTAAGGGATATAGACGGTAGGAATCAAATATAAAGGTACAAAGGATGAAGTTTGGATTATTCCTCTGGTTCTTTCTTCATTTTAACGACCATCTGGAAGTTTTGAGCCAATGAATCATAGAAATCAATCAGAGTTTCCAAATCATCTGCCATCAATGAGCCACCCCGACCCATTTCACCAATTTTTCGCAACATTAAGCGATCTGCTTCTCCTAATCCGATCGCATAGAGGACTACTTCGGGATGTTGCTCCACATATTGTTTTACGATTGGAATGGGGTTTACTCCAAGTCCATTTCCTTTGTTCGGGTTTCCATCTGTGAGAACAATAATCATGGTTGGATTTTTCTTCTGGATTGTAGGGTTTTCATCAAAACTGTCAATACTTTTGTATGCTTGATCTAACGCCCCACTCAGAAATGTTAAACCAGTACTTTCTGAGGTCTTTTGGACAACATGATCAATAATACTTTCGATTCCCGCTTTTTTTGTCTCACCCACACAAGAAATGACATTTGTGTCTCCTAGTGAATATCTCTCTACTTCGCCAGAGAATGTCAGTAACTGAATTTGTTCTCCCCACCCTTTGGCAATTTTTAGTGACATAAATAACATAATAGCCATAGCCGCTGCATCGACCCTAGACACTTTTTTACCATCTTGGAATTTTTCAATGAACAAGTTAAGTTCATCTGACTCATCTAATCCTTTTTTTAGTCCTTCCAATGCACCACTGATATTTTTGACCTTCATATCCTTTTTAGACATACTTCCTGATACATCAAGAACTAATACTGCATTGAAACTCATTTCGGTAAATGGAATTATGTTTATCTCCACTTCACGACCTGTTGGATCTACAATCCCTATATCACCATCTGGAATTGGAGGATCAGCTCCAAGGAATCTCACCGTAATATTGCCAATTGGACAATCTTCCCAGGCAATTTGAAGATTGTTGAACACAGGTCGATTTTTGAGCAGAGTAGAAAGCTGTTCAAATTCTGTAGCAATCCATAAAATGGCTTCTTCAACTTCTTGACCAGCAAGAGGTTCTATACCCAATTTAATTGATTTGATACCTGCTGCAGCATTATTAACCGGTTCTACTTCCACAGCATCACCATCGGAAATATTTGCTGATGATAGTACACTAGCATCTACAGCAATAGTTCCCTGTTCCACTTCATCTGAAGAAAGAATTTGCACTGCGCCCCAATCTTCCCATTCTGTTACCATTTTAACATAATCAAATTCATTTATAGCCAGTTTTTCTATATCTTGGGTGTGGAGGTACGCTCGTCCTTCAATATTACCTACATTTACAACATTCAACGATATTTTGGTCATCTTATTGTCTCCTTGTATGAACGTCAAGTTTATTCTTTATTATTTCAGTCTAGATTGTTATTCCCTTTAAAAATTAAATCCTTTGAGATAAAAGAATGTTAGATATCTTTGTTCAAAGATCCAAGTCACGCCTCTTTTCAAAAGTAGTTTTTGTTGTTAGACTATACACTCCAATTGGTTCGGATATTAGGTGCATGGGAAGAATGCCCTTTTCTGTACGAATTTGAACATCAAAGATTAAGTATCCACATTTTTTAGGAGTTTTAAATTTGACAGGTGGCGCAATAAACTCATCACCTTTATCTATGTACCTTTTTAAACGTAAAGACGTTAATTTCTTAGTTTCTCCTTGGGGAAATGTGTTGACATAAATTGAGATGGCAACAGGAGGCAATGATTGAAGGAAATGAAAAACAAAATCAACTGCGTAATGTGTTTTTGGTTCTACTCCTTGCCATAAGTCATTTTTTGACCCAGGTCGTGTTACAAATGACCAATCAACAACAATTTCGCGTAGAACGGGGACATGAATACTCTTGAAAGATCGGTTTTTCTTTAGAAGACCCGTTGTGACGCGAGCGAGAATATAAAAGGAGCTATGCTGATAATCTATAGATAAATCTATGCTTCGAGCTAATTCAAAAGATGCATGAGGTTTTAGATTAAATTTTTCTTCATAAATTACAATAGGTGTTGATGACGACTGTGTTGCTAAGAGTAACGTTAGTTCTCCTCTTTCTTCTTTCTTAGAGTCGTTAGTTGCTTTGTACACACACTCAACAGTTCCAAAATTACTAGTGATATAGAATTCTTTGGGTGAAATACTAATTTGGTCTTTTCGTTCCACTGCAAAGACAAATTTCTTAGGTAGTAATCTATGATTTGTTGAAGTAATTGCTTCCACTCGAATTTTTAGTTTTCCGTATATTTCCCCTAAGTCAATAGAACAAGGAATTCGTACCGTTTGGTGCTTTTCAATTCGAGATATATCCAAAAAAGTCCTTAGTGTACTAATTATATTGTTTGTTTGATTATCATAAAACTTCAAGGTTATAGGATTATTCCGAAATTGGTACATGACCTTTTTAATGTCACTAAAAGAGAGTACGATATACCCGAACAGTTCGGGCCCAGAAATTAGAGCTGGAAAAACAGCAGTTTGTTTTTTGGGAAATGGCTTGAAATCGGACTCTTCCTCTTTCAGATGTTCTTGGAAAAACACAACCCGCTTAGCTTCGATTTCTTGACGACGTGTACGCATGATATTTGCGATTTTGGAATTAATTTTCTGATATTTTGGTTCAATCTCAATCATGGGGGAATAAATTTCCAGATCCTCGTTTTCATCGAAAGCAGAGATTACCTGAATAGGTTCTCGCTTTGCTATAGGTTTTGTTTCGGGGGTTGGTTTCTTTTTCTCTCTTTGTCTTGGAGTTTTTACCTCAACCATTTTTTTCGGTTTTGGGGTTTCAGGAGGCCGCTGCTTTTTAGTCGGCGCTTTTTTCTTTGTTAGAGGTTTTTCAGGAGTGGTAGCAGGAATTTTTTTCGTTTTATCTTTGATGACTTTCTCTTTAGCTACCACAGGTTTCTTTTTCTTCTGCTTTTTTGGTTTTAATTCAGATCTGCTCTTGAAAACTTCCCGAGTTGCAATATCTTGTTGTAGGAGCTGGGTTAAATTCTGTTGTTGTTTATTTACCTCCAAAAAGGAATCAGGAGGATTCTCAACAAGAAAGGATGAAAAATCACCTGCCACTTGGGGCGGATAAATAAGTTTTTCGCTATAATATAGTTCATTAAGAAACTCAGGTACTTTTTGATTCTTTTCTGCATAGAGTTTGAAAAGGTAATCGCATACAGAAAATGGAGGGGCAAATTTTTTCGACCCTAACACAGGTAAGAGGACTTGGTCGATGTAGTTTGAGTTAAATTCAAGTAACTCATCTTCGATGTAGATTAGTAAAGCTAAAACTGAATGCATTAATTTAGATGCTTTAACTCCTTTTTCGATATCATAATTGTAGAACCATGCAAACTCCCCTGTTAAAGTCTCATCTCTGGTAAATTGAGCAAGTAAACCAAATTGAATAGCTTTTCGACGATTTTTATACAAACTCTGAGATGATACAGTGGGAACTGGGTTCTTTTGCTTTATCAGTGTTTTTGTTTTTTGGGCCAGTGCCTGTATAAGTAATACCATAGCTAAGCGATTTTCTTTCCAAGGTTGTGCATCAAAGAACCTAAGCTCTATAGTTGAATAATCTGTATAGGGAAAAAGATCTATCATGCGGTCTTCGGGTGGTACTTTCTTTATTAATCGTGCAAAATCTTCTCGTGAAGTCATATCCTCTATAATGGGCAAATATTGAGGTATATTGGGCCCCATTTGACCTGTATTGTTAGCCAGTCGAAATGAATGAGTACCTCGACTAATTACTTGTTTTTTACCATTTTTTTCTTTAATAATAACTTTACTACTTGTATTTTGGTTCAAAAACGGTGAAGTGGAGCTTAATGCGATTAAGTGGGGAATGTAGTTACGGAGCATGTTATATACAGGTGCTCGAATAAAAGATGGAATTCCTATATGATGGTGTTCTCCACATGTGAGTCCACTTCGTACTCTTTGTTCCATCGGGTTTAATCCCATTGGTAAAAGGGCAGATTTTGTTTTTGTTTTTGATAAACCATGTAAAGCTGCAGCGTAAAGAGTATCTATCCAAAATGACAATTCTTCAAGATACTCACATGGTGGAGTTACTAGTTCCAAGAGCCAAGTGATTTGTGAGATATTCGGATCTGGTCCAAAGACATTTATTTTAATAGTCTTTTTCCCAAGCTTATAATGTACAAAGATGAAGCTAAGCCTTTTTTCACGTTTAGTTTCTTCTTTCAGCTCTATTTTGACAATTTTCTTTGCTATAATCCTCGGGGTCTTTTTATCTTTTTTAATTTTCTTTAAATACTCAAAAGCATTAGAAAATATGTCTTCCCATGTTGATAGAAGATCATTGCCCACTAAGACCTCACCTGTTTGAGCTGCAACTAGATGGTTTTCAATCTCAATACCGTGCGAGAAAAATAACGGTGTTTCCATAATATAATTTCCTGAAACCATATCACTCAATCCTGGGAAGTTCCCTCAAATAGTAATTCTTTAAACTTCTCTTCTTTAATCTTTTTATCCCCTCTCGTTGGCTTTGTGATCTTCTCGATCTGTAGAGGAGTCATTGTACACGAGAATTCCACTTTTTGAATTTCTTGGGTAATTGATCTTAAAATTACCTCTTCCCCTGAAGCTATTTCTTGAAGAGAGTAAGTTAATCGTGCTTCCTTCTCACCGAACGTTATAATTTGTAGAATCTGATTTCTCTTCACATTCTCCCCCAGATCAATTTTGATAAATTTGCCTTTATTTGAAATGAATTTCTTGATGATTTTCTGGAAATCACCTAATTTTATCCTATATTTTCTTGATTTAGTTTTTCCCTCCATTGTATTCCAAGAAATAGGTATAAGATTTAGTGCGTTCCCCCCTAGAATGTTTGAAATCGCACATATAGGATCTACTGATTGCTCCTGTTCATTTAATAGATTAAGAAAAGTGTTTGAGAATAAATAGGTAATTATATCAGCAGCTTGAAGCACGCTGAAATAATTGTGATCGGTTCCAAAGACAATTTTATTCTCCCAGTTAGGAACTAACTTAATTAAATTATCAAAGAAAATTTCTACATCTTTACCTCTCATACCACTAGTTTCAGCATACATTCCATCTTCAGCAAGACATTCGAAAATTTCTGGTGAATCATAATCAAATCCAGAATGTCCCAATACAACATTAACTGGATTTTCTTGTTCATTTCTTGCTTCCTGTGTAATTTCTGTAATATCAGCGGCAACTCCTTTATTAGGTACATCGAATATAACTGGAATCCTCAAATCTCCTGCTTCATTCAAGATTTGTTTTGTTTCAGGAGATACTATATCCTTAATCCAGCCCTGAGAAAGAGGATGTAATTTAAGGCCATTCATTCCTTGTTCAATAGAATCTAAGACTTCTTGGTCTGATTCAGAATCAGTGGGATCAACACGACAAAACGGGGTAAATCGAAAACAATTATCGAAGGTATGAACTTGATGACGAACATAACGATTACTTTTAATGAATTTTGGCTGTGTTTGAGTGTGAAAGATGTCATTGAAAGGAAAAGTCACAATTTTATCTACTAACCAGCCTCTTGTTTTTGTTTCGTTCACAGAATATATGGTTTTTACTGATGGGAAGAGTGGCTGGGCAAATTCTTCAACCTTGGGGAGAGTTACCCAATATTGATCAGGTTTCTTATTTATTCTTTCAACTAACTCATACTGTAGTTTTGCGTATAGATTCAAGATATCCTGAGGTTGATTAATTCGTTGTGAAGAGCCTTTTGTCGTAGCTATCTTTACTCGCCCAATATGGGTGTGAAAATCTACTAAAGGAATGGTATGCGATACACCATTCTGATCGATAATAAATAACAAAGAACTTACTCCTAGTTGTTATAGAAAAGTTTCCCGAATTAATAACTTTTTAAGATTACTCTTCTTTTTCAGGAGATCCTAAAGACATTTTTAAAAAATGAGTGACCTAATTGAGTGAAATGGAACCATAAATTGTCATTTTCTTCTAACAAGCTAATAAATTGTTATTTTATATCATAAAAAAATAATATAAAACTCGATCGATGAGTAACTTCAATTCACTGGCCTTTTTAAGTCTAATGGATTAGTTCATCACATTTTTATCACCTGACCTTTAAAATAACCTTTCCGCTATCAAGTAAGAGTTAGGCCACGGTTCCAAGTCCGAATAACGTAAATTTTCAAGTAATGATGTTAACTGATCTTGCCAACGAGTAAAACCGAGAAGGAGAAGATAATAAAAGAGGATGATTTGTAATAAAGTTACTAACAAGCAATGGGTGACAAAACTCATCCAAGATTTCCCCAATGGACGTTTAATTGTGGTGTGTTGTTTAATCCATTGAAACAAGGTTTCGATCTCCCAGCGTTCCTTTTGGAGTTGAAGCACCGTTAAGGGAGGTAGAGATAAATTATTGGTAAGTACGTTCCAAAAACTATCGTTGGATGAATCCAGCTTACCAATAATACGACGCCATGGTTTTTCTGTTTTTGATCCCCAGACCAGAATTTCCAAAGGGCTATTCTCAGCTTGAGGAAACTTTATTATTTCCATTTGAACTCCAATTAGAGTTCGTTTCTTCCAAGGAATACTCCACCCCCATCCACGAGTATCTAAATCTTGAAAACGATCTAATTTCCAGTATCCCCGATCAAATATTATATATGGTCGTGGTTGATCTATAATGGAATTTGCGGACAACCAACTATTGATTTCTTCGGTTTCATTCAATAGTACTTCAGCTACGGGAGATTCGTGTTCATGACCTCCCGATGGTCCGTAATTAGCAATGAATCCGTGGATTCCTTCCTGAACTGTGTGTATTCGCGCACTAGGGAAGGTCTGTTTCTTACTGGCAACATACCCCCATGTGACATAGGGATACCGATCTGGAGACAACTTTAAACTGGTACAATCTATCCGAAATGGATAATAACCTTGTTGAAGGAGAGTAAATTGAGCACTTGAAGGAGTATTGGGTAATTTCCCTTGTGTCAAAGGAATTAAGTGTTGATAGGTCTGAAACGTACGTACTAACACCTCCTGAATCCTTTTATCAAGAATTTTTCGGGAATACTGTCCTTGAGTGGGTACGTTTCCTTGATAACCACAAATAGCTTGCCAGGATCTATTTTGCTCTAGCTGTCGCACAAAGGGTCGTACCGCTTCGAATTTCTGAATCTGCATCAAGGAAAGACCTTTAATCCACTGTTCGCAGCTAAATTCTTTCCGATTTTTGTCGGCATCTGTCTCGTGAATGTGTTTTCTGAGAATACGGGTCAGATGGGTAGTTTTAAAAACTTGGACTGTCCGTGAGGGATAGTGACGGAGTCCGTTTTCTAACGAGTGTATTTCTTGATTCGCTATCATAGAAAAACATTTGGCTCAGAAGTTAAATGCTTATGGGTCAGCTCCGTCATTACTCCCCGATGGTGACTTACTCATCATTCGAGATAAATAAGACTTATAAATATTATTTATAGGAATGGAGAAGATTTTACAAAATTCTTAAAGTGAATTTTTATCCTTTGACGAATAAAACACCAGAAGAAGAAGAATAAAGAGCAAAAGAGAGAATAAGAAGATTTACTGGTGTTTTTTAACAAGATAAGAAAAAAAAGGAGACTAATTTTGATCGGAATTATTCCTTAGTTCTGTGAAATAATTTCATCAATGGGGTCAAAGGCATACTTTGCGTAGGATTCCTGCAGTTGTCGTTGACGGGGGAGAGCTTGAAGAGCAGAAAGATCAAAAGGAGCAGATAAGTCCAAAGGAAACTCATTCGTCCGTAATAACGACAGCTGCGCATTGACCGAGATCAAGCAATTGCGTGTATCAGGATTGACCTTCAAGAGCGTACGAAGCTGTTCGTAATCAGTTTTGGGAATACCAAGCAAGGTAGCAATGGCATAGGGGTCGTATTTGGAATAAAAGATGGAAAAAATACCCATATTGGTGAGAATGGGTTGATCAATGACAGGATCGGTACCAATGAAAATCATAGAAATATCATACGAGCGTAAGGTCCAGGGACCTTTACTAATAATCGACTCAGAGGCTTTAAAACGGGATTTCTGGGGAGTGAGAATCTTCTGAATTTCATCCAAGATAAAAATATTCTGAGGCAGACCTTCTTCTTTAAAGGGAGGACGAAAACTTCGGGCAAAATAATACAGATACTGAAAGATGACCTCCAGAAACATTTGTCGCCCCGATCGGTCCTCCATGACTTCAAAGGCAGATAGATCAATAATGGCATTCTGGTCGAGTAACGAGGCAATTTCAAAGGTGGTCTGCGAGACAGTAAAGCAGCGGCCCGTATTCCCAAAGAAAAGTTTCTCGATCCGATTAAGAATGCCTGCAGCCGTATTTTCAAGATAACTGCCCTTAATGCCGAGTTGCCCAGGATTGTCAAGCCAGTACAGGAAACGACGAAAATCACCCTGTTCCTTGACAGTCTGAATAATCGCGAGATGCAATAAGCGACGCATTTGAGGGGATAAAGCATCTGATTCATCAAAGATATGTTCAAGAAGGGACATGATAAATTGAATATGGTCTTCGAGAGGAATGAGAAAGTCCCCCGAGGCATTCCGAGGAATGTGAAAAATGTTAATGCCCCAGGGAAGATCCTGCGAACCCGGTTTAAGATAGATGACATCTTGACAAAATGACCGCACAGGATGAAGATATTCCCCTTTGGGATCAAAAATGACAAACTTCACCTGCTGACGATAAAATTCAGCAATGAGACCATAGATAAAACGACTTTTCCCCTCACCCGTCATACCGAAGACAGCCATATGCCGATTGAAGTCCTGACCACGAATCAATAGCGGATCATCAACAGTACGCCCACTAATAATCGGAATCCCGACATTAATCGCAGAGGGATCCGAATGTCGATCGATCCCTGAGGAAAGAAGATAGTCCTCTTTATGAGGCACCAAAGAATAGCCCACACTGGCAAATTGACGTTTGGGAGGAGAAATAAACCCCATAAGGGAATATCCATCCAATACAATGGGTGAAGCGAGTTTATGGGATTGACATTGAGCCATAAATGACCGAAAACGACGCCAGAAAGAGGGATATTTCCGTACTTTCAAACCATGCGAACGAAATAATGCTGAGATTCGATTGAGTTTGGTTTTTAACGTGTCAGGATTGGTTTCGACAATCAACACCCTCGGTGAGAAATGAAAACACCCCGCTTCCTCCATAATTGTACTAATCGACGAGGTAAACCGTTGCTGGACTTGGCCCTGTTGAATATCAAAACGTAGCTGGGTTTTTTGCCGCTCTTGGCCTTCCTCATCTAAGCGAAATTTCCGAGGAATACCTATCGGTTTGAAAACCAGTTGCACCAACGCAAAGGTCGGAAAATCTGTAAGAATTTCTAATAAATCATCAATGAAGTTCTCCACACTTGTCAAAGGCGGTGCTTTATCCCCTGTAACTGCTAAGATTCCACCCGAGGAAAAACTGGGACTGGTGGGATCATCGGCATATAAATGAAAGGAAGGACGGAACATTTTCAGGAGCCGATGAATCGGTGAAGGTTTGAATTGATGAAAATCAGAATGTAAGCCCATAGTGGAGGCAAATTGCTGAATGGAGGCCAAGGCTCGGTCGGTCTTTTTTTGCCGAAACCAACGGCCACAGACAGGCGCCATAGTCACATGCACCGTTTTCGGTTCAAAAATACTGTATTCCAATGAAAAAGTATCTTTGGAGTGGAGGAAGACCTTGATACTTTTTTTATCGACGTTTAATGGGATATGCTTAAAATAAAAGACTTTTGGCACATCGACCATTCGCGATTCTGACCTCGGATTCTGCTTCTTAGGCCTGATTGCGAGAGGCTTTATTTGCTCATGAAAATCATTTAGAAAAAGGAGAAACTGATCCAAGAGTCCGAATCCATAGAAGTTAATTCAGAAGTTCAAAATAAAAAAAATTCCTTCCCCCTAAATAATTCCTCAAATAACATGTCTTGGAGTTTTATTCCTTACTACTTCCTTCTTTCCTCGAGATGAGCGATATGTAGAGTGTTGGGGGTTTAGTTGATCTTGATAGATCACTGCTCTACATAGGTAATTTTCTAATCAGTTATCGAATATGGGTTTCTATACTCTAAATCATTCTTCTCCACTACAACCTCTTTCATTTCCTTCTTTAGGGTTATTTTCCTGTTTTTATCTTGTATTAAATCATATGCAGTTTTATAATACTGTTCTACTTGAGTATCATCTCTTAGAGCTAGTAGTCTTGCTATATTCCAGTACACTAGAAAATTGTCCTTACAATATCGCAAACTCTCTTGCAAGGT
Organism: Candidatus Heimdallarchaeota archaeon B3_Heim; assembly: GCA_003144275.1. Lineage (GTDB taxonomy): Archaea > Asgardarchaeota > Heimdallarchaeia > Hodarchaeales > Hodarchaeaceae > Hodarchaeum. Next base: position 2,924 of record NJBF01000028.1, on the reverse strand, counting down.
GTTTAAAGCTTTGGTGTACTCCTCTCTGTAAAAATAGCGTAGGCCTAAGTTGAAATTTACCATCGCATTGTGTAAGATGAAGTATTTATCAAAAAAGAGCAGATTTCCGTCTTCTAATTTCGATAAATAAGAGAAATTTTTCTCAATACTATTGCTATTCCGTAAACTACTAAATAATTTAATTTTGATTTCTTGAATGAATCGATGAAACTCCTCATTGAATTTTCCTGGGGTTTTTCGTCTTTTTTTCCATAAGGTGATTATTTTCTTTTGAAATGATATTTTCTCTAGATATTTTAGTAAATCTTTACATTTTTTACTTGTTACCGAAGTTGTAATGTCTTCTTCTGTTAATACATCTAGTAGTTCTAGTGCCAAGGTTGGATTAGCTATTGTTAAATCCAGAATTGTATCTATTTGTTGTTTTTCCTCTATTATCTTATCTAAAGATCCTAACATCTCATAAATTTTGTTCAAATGATTTAATTCTAAAAGAGTCTTTTCTGTTGAGGGATTAGCTGACAGATATTTGTAAACTCTAGTCCTATAGCTGCTTTTACTTGTTATTTTTTCTAGACTCTCTCCCTCTGGTTTATTACAACTCATTCTCAATCCTTCCCCATATAAATGGGTTTTTGGTTTTTTTCTCGTGATATTTTCATACCCTAATTCGTGTAGTATATTCCTGATTACTTCAAAGGCGGTTCCTGATTTATGCTGCATTCCTGGGGTATCTATTCCAAACATCCATTGAATGCTTTTTACTTGCTCTTTTAACGTTTTCTTTCTTTTTAGTTCTTTTATCCCCTTTTCTATATCGGGTACTTCTATGGTTACTTCTCCACCCCTTATCAATACTCTATACCACTCATTGAGTAAAAAATGTATGTCTACCCAATCAAAATGCTCTATCACATGGTATGCTTTTATTGAAACGATACTCTCTTCCTTTATTGGCAGGCAAATGGCATGAGCAATTATGTCAGCTATTGATTTTTCATTGATGTCTATATTTAGGTATTCTGGATAATAATTTTCTCCACACCCTACATGTAAGTTAATTTTATTGATGATTTTTTCATTACTCATCTGTCGGCATACCTTTACTTCTTGATGATCTCTCTTTCAATTCTATGAAAGCAAAATGGATCATTATGGAATTTATTTGTTGTACTTAACGACATGGAATTACATCCTCCCTTACAGTTTTCTCCAAACTCACAGTTCGTACAGTAATCTCCCAATTTTTTACTTGAAAACTTTCTATTATAGGAAAATGCATCTCTGTTATTCCATATTGCTTCTAAACTCTGTTCACGAAGATTTCCTTCAATTAGTCGATCATTTCCCATTGCTAAACAGCCTACTACATTTCCTTCACAAGTAATCCCAATTGTTGTTCTTCCCGCTGTACAGCCATCCCAGACAAAATTCTCCATGATTTCTGAGTGGTACCCCATGCAATGGGCTCCTATTACTGGCATATTTTGAAAATGATGTTTTGCTCTCCATGCAGCTATCAATAAGCCTACTGCATAAAATTCTTCATAAGAAAGCATGTCTTCCTTTGTAAAATTTCCAAATGGAGCTGCTATCTGAATTTGCCAATTTATTCCCTTGTTAAATATGAACTTCTGTATTTTAGAAAGTTCTTCAAAATTAATTTTGCTAACTGTTGATATAACAGTTGTTTGGATATTATTTTTTCTTAGTAGATTTATGGCGTTTACTACCTGATCAAATGATCCCTTCATTCCTCGTATTGCATCATGAGTTTTTCGTAATCCATCTAGACTTATACCTACTACTGTTGGTTGCAATCTAATCAATTCTTCTAGGTGTTGGTCTAGTATGAATCCATTGGATACGATATTTAATTTCATCCCTAGATCTACTATACATTGGGCAATCTTTTCCCAACCTTTTTTTAAGAAAGGTTCGCCTCCCATCAGTGCAACATTAGCACAGTTCAAATCGGCTAATTGTTCACAGATTTCAATACTTTCAAGCGTTGTAAGTTCATTTTCCCGTTTTTTTCCTGCAGAGGATCCGCAGTGAGAACATTTCAGATTACAACCTAGTGTTATTTCCCACACTGCACATTCAAGTGATTGCAGCTTCATTTCTCCTTGAACTTGACAAGTTCGTTTTTAATTTGATACTTGAATGATCTAGGTTTGCATTTCTGCATAATTTTATAAATCATCTTCCTATTAGATTAGAGGATTTAAGGAGTAATCCTTACTTTATGGAATTAAATTTAAATACAAGAGTTCTATTAAAACGTCTCTGGTTGATTTTATGACCAAATCTGATTCTGATGTTCTTAAAATCGCAGATAAGGTTGGCTTGACTGCTAGTGATATTAATACAATTCAGAACGCTAAAAAAAGGAAAAAATTATCCAATTCTATATTTCTATTTGTTGAATCGATCATCGGCGTATCATCATTTTTGATTGGATATGCTCTAGTTCCAATTAAAGTAATAGATGTAGATAGTAATTATCCATTTGGACCAACTATCCTCTTTGGTAATTTTTCTGTTCTTTCGGAATTAGTTAAAAGAAAATCCTTACTTAGATTAATCACTGTTACGCTTTTTGTTTTTATCATTGGTTTTATTATTGGCAATGTTGCTGGACAACTTTTCAATTTTACCTCTGCACCTTCTGAGGGTCCACCAGTGAAATATGGGGTTTATTCTTATGATTAACAATAATACAATGAGAGGATCGTGAGGGAATTAGAGGACACCAAATTTGACTCTCTGGCCAAGTCAGTTGGTTTAGATCAAGAAGATATCACTAGAATAAAATCTTCCAAGAAAAAAGGATCTCTCAATAAGCTAAATACTGTATATTGGTTTGGGCAGTTGTTGATTTTTTTAATTTTCTTGTTCTATAGCGTCACTATTGGTATTTA
>NJBF01000027.1 GCA_003144275.1 Candidatus Heimdallarchaeota archaeon B3_Heim | reverse complement strand
GACATTAAACTCGCAGGAACCAAGTAAAGAATATCTCTTTGCTACAATTTAATAAGGAGGAATCTCTTTTCCTCCGTTCTCTTTTTATTATATTACGCTTTTTACCTATAAATAACATGTTATCAATTTTTAGAGGTTTTTTTGTGAGAGTATATCTTCTATAAAATCCACCTTCCTAGAGATGGTATTCTGAATGACTTACTTGCCATTTTTAGAAGAATATTTCCTGATCTTTTTAGTCATAATAACCTCTTACATTGGTTTCTCTATCCCTGATATACTATGAATATCAAGAAATTTTCACTAGAGATGTGAATGAAACAAATGTCATAACTAGTCATTGAATCATAAGGGCTTTTTCGTTATGAGCTAGTGTCTTACCTCTTGATAAAACCCCCTAGCATCAGTGATTAATCTCTCCTGAGGTACAAACAGGAAGAAGTACTTCACTTCTAACAAGAGAATGCCTCCTTAAATAGAAGTATAGAAGAGTTTTTTTGATTAAACTGTGTCTAACGGGTTATCCAATCACTTATTGTGAATTCTCTTAGCATACATGACTCACTAGTTAGGTGGATTCGTGCATCAACATCACTAGGTATCTATGCAACAACAGAGTTCACAACCAATTATACCTCTATCAGCTTATTATGAACTTCATGATCATTCATAGGGTGTAAAGGTTGGCAACCCTCGACCAAGCAGAGGGAAGATTTATATAGGATGAATTTAGACCCTTCTAGTGTGAGAAAAATCAACAACTCACAACTAATTACATTGAGAAAAGGTGTAAAGAAAAATGGCAGGATTTGCTAGAGCAAGAATTGAAAAAGTTATCAGAGATGCTGGTGCTCACCGTGTATCTGCTGGCGCAATTGATCGATTAAACGAAATTGTTACCAACAAAGGTATGGAAATTGCCAAATACGCAGTTGAGATTGCCCGTCACTCTGGACGAAAGACTGTTAAAGAATCAGACATTAAATTAGCCGCCACCAAATAAGCAGCTTAATGTCCTTTATTCTTTTACTCTCTCTTTTCTTTTTTTTCCCCATTTTAATTCTCAATAGCGCTTTTATTGTTTTATAATCTGACATAAATGCTAATCTCTAGCAGAAGAACCTTCTACTAGGATAAAATCAGCATTGCCCCAAAAATAGTCTATTTATAACTCAGGACGAAAAAATATTCTTGTCTCTATTTGCATAATAATAATCTGAATCTATCCGAAATTCTAGGCAAGAACTAACAAATCTTTACGGATACGAATTTACTATCCATTTTGGGCCAAATTGGCGGTGCTTATCTCGACTGACGCTAATGAAAAATCTGAAAATAATCATCCGATTTCTGGGAGAGAAGAAAATGATAAACAAAATGAGAAAAAAAGAAAAAAACAACCACTTGAAGTCAATTTAGTCAGAATTACGGATGGAATAATAAAGGGGGATCCCAGTGCTAAAGAGGAGATAAAACAGCATATCAAAATGTTAAAGACTGCAATTAATCGAAATTCTTCCTCCAAATCAGTTTCCTTTGATATTGAAATGAAAAATGTTGGGAAAGAAATTTCTGCGCTAGTCTCAAAAATTGATGGAGCTCAGGATCTTATCCTGCAAGTCGGGAAAGTATTTGAGGGGAAAAGTTGGTTAGGAGAGTTAGAAAATAGTATTAAGCAAGAATTGTCTCCTGTTGTTGACATACTATCATCCCGTGATACAATTCCCTACAATGCTCTCAAAACAGCAAGATCAGATCTCATCAAACAAACAACATCCTTAAATTCCTTCAAGGATAAATTAACTACTCAAAATGAACAATTACAGGAATCACTGAAAGGTGAACAATTAAAAACAGTAATACTTACTTTAAAAGATGCAGGTGCCACCGCTATTAAGGAACAATCTTATGACAAAGCTATCGAGATTTTAGCGGATACTAATAAAAAAATACTACCCTTAATAGGTCACAGTACGGAATTATCTAAGGAAGAGCAAACTGCTTTAACCAATTCAATCCTAATTGAACTTGAAGCAGCTTTAGTTGAAAAAGGAAGAATAGATGAAGCAATCAAAGTGATTGATTCTCGCTACAGGATTCCTCGCTACAGGAATGAAGCGTATCGAAAATCGCAATTAAAGAAAAGTAATCTCTTGGCCCAATCAGGGGAATTTAAAGAAGCTGTGAATTTACTCAAAAGCCTGTTAGATAATTGTTGTGAAGATGAAATCGAATATAATACCTCAGCTGAAATTAAACGAGCCTTAGGTATGGCTTATCGTGGCCAAGGATCTTATGATGATGCGTTAAAATATTTCCGAGAATCTCAAGAAGAATTTATTTTAGCTAATCAGAAACATCCTGAGGATTTGCGAAGTACAGGGGGATATCATAAAGCATTATGGGGTGAGGGAATTCTTCACTACCTAAGGGGAGAGTGGGAAGAAGCACTCTCAATCTGGAATCAATTAGAAGGTTTTTACAAAAATAAAAAGCCAAAAATGTTATTTAAACTATATTTTGAATTTATGAGAACTTTTAAACTTTCAGGAAAATTCAAGAAAGCAAAAACAATGCTGGATAAAGCCCTCAATCTAATAACCGAAGAGGGCGAAAGCGAGAAGGGTTTCGCAGAAGCATTTGTTCATTTGGGCTATGCTGAAATATATTTTTTGCAAAACAAGCTTTCTGATTCAGTTAAATCAATTGATACTGTAAGATCCATTGTTAGGAAGAAGGATGAAGCTTTTAATGAGCTTAATATCTTGGAAGTAGAAGTAAATATCCTTTGCTCTCAAGATAAATCCGAAGAAGCTAGAAATAAATTAGAAAACGTTCGTAATTTATGTAAATCCAATTGGGACAAAGTTAAGTTTTATAGATTACTAGCAAAAATTGAGAAATATGACATGAATTACGGTGCAGCTCAAACTGCTTTGAAAACTGCTATAGAAATAAACAAGGAAATTGGGGCCATAACTTATTCTGATGAGCTAGCATTAACTGAATTATTAATTGAAATGTCTAGGATTGGTAATTCAAAAGCTTATATAGAAGCCAAAGAAAGATTAGCAAAAATTGATTGTGAAATCTCTGAAAAGAGATTACCAGCATTACAACTAGAATGTAAACTGCAGCGGGGATATTTGGCCTGGGGCCGATCTGATTTTGAGAATGCTTACACAATTTTTGCAGAAATAGTGCGAGAATCTGAAAAACATAGGCTATTTCGTCAAAAGGCAAAGGCAATTGATGCATTAAACACAATTGAAAACCAAGAACAGCATTTAAGTGCCACAACCAAAAATAAAGCTGTCTATCGTTATTTGGATGATGCAAGAAGGATTTTGAAAGAATCCTCGTGATTTAACATGCACAAAGTAGATTTATTTCTTTAATTTTCCCTGATTTGCTACTTTTTGCATTGCCTTAGCAACGATTTCTGGATCACCAAGATAATAGTTTTTAATAGGTGCCAAATCTTTATCTAGCTCATAAACAAGCGGAATACCAGTAGGAATATTCAATTTGAGGATTTCATCTTTAGGGACATCATCAAGGTACTTCACGAGAGCTCGTAGACTATTTCCATGAGCCGCAATAAGCACTAGTTTACCTGTTTTTATGGTTGGTGCAATCACATCATGCCAATATGGAAGGACACGAGCTACAGTATCTTTCAAACATTCAGAGGTGGGGAGTTCATCTTTTGTAAGATCGCGATATTTTAAATCTTTTCCAGGATATCGATCATCATCCTCTTCTAGTCCTGGGGGTCGTATGTCATAGCTACGTCTCCAGATTAAAACTTGTTGATCACCGTGTTTAGCAGCCATTTCTGACTTATTCAATCCTTGTAATGCGCCGTAATGGCGTTCATTCAACTTCCAAGACCGATGAACAGGGATCCACATTAAATCCATTTCATCTAAGGCTAACCACAATGTTCGAATAGCCCTTTTCAGAACACTAGTAAACGCGACATCGAAAGAATATTCTCCATCTCTTAATACATGTCCCGACGTAGTTGCTTCTTTAATACCCTTTTCTGATAAATCTACATCAGTCCAACCTGTAAATTTATTTATTTTATTCCAAATTGATTCGCCATGACGTAAAAATACTACCTTATACAAAATAGTTACACCTTAACAATTAGTACGGATTATGATTTGTGTATAACAGTCAAAAACTACTTTCTTGAATTCAACTATAGTAGTTATAGATTCTACAAGATTTCCTTCTTATTACTTTAATTTGATGATTGAATAATGAATTTTATTTTTTTTTGTCGTTACCTTTTTTACCAATCCTGCTTTTGCTAATTTGTTCAAATATACTCTTTCTGTACTAGTTTTTCGGTGTGTTATTTGTGAAACTTGACCTGCAGAAATTGGTGCTTCTAGTCGCTTTAGAGTAAAATAAGTTCTTCTGAGAATTCTTGGAACCGAAGAAATCTCCTCTACTTTCTCTTTAAGCTCTTTATGCAGCTTGCGTGACAACTGTACGTATTTATCAGAGTTTAACATTAAATCAATGGCATCTTTAACTGTTAACGCAGTAGTATCCTTCTCCCACCGTTTTTTTATCTCTTTTACTAGCATTGCTTGAGGAACATTGCTATTCAATAATACTTCAGTTGCGCCAGGAGTAATTTGAATTTTCAAACTTTCAAGTTCAACTGATAAATCAGGTTCTGACATTGAGTCACTTCAGTCTGAATTTTCATTCTGAAAGTGTAAAATTCGAATGAAATCTACATTAGAGTATCAATCTACATGATGAGAATTTCAATCAAATCATTAAGAGTTTTTTGGATTAACTATTTTCATGAGAAATTTGGACTAGCCACTATTTCTTAAAATTGCTCAATAATCGTTTTTCTCCTTGAATCTCACGTAATCGTGTAGCGTCTTGGATTCTTTCAAGAGTTCCTAAATATGCTCCTTTCTCATCTCGTACAGCATGATATTGAAAGTAAATGAATCTTCCTTGATGATTAATCCAGAATTCTTCCTCATCACGCTTGTTTGTCTTGAAATCTTTCAGTATACGGTTCACATGATTAATGCTTTTGGGAGGATGGCAGTGGTAGACATCACGACCTAGATTTGCGAGTGTTCTTCTAAAAATTGGAACCTTAGTAGGTGAAAAATAGACCAATTTATCCTCAGCATCAATAAAAGATATTTGTAGTGGAATATATTCCATTATTCTTTCAAATAATCCTTGAGGCATACGTCCTGTAGAGAAGCTAATCATCTGAGAGTGTTCTATTTCTTTATATTTAGGACTTATTGATGATTTTTGCCAATCTCGATCTGGAACAATAATACAATAACCGAAACCGTCACTTAATGATGCAATGCGGAACCAGTCATCTTCGGAAAATTTTTCGAGTGCAGCAGGGAAAATTTCAGTCTCTTCTTTCTTAATTATCCAAGGAATAGTCTGCAATATAGGTTTTATCTTATTTTCAATAGACTGAGGGAAAATCAAATTGGCAGAGAATAGCTCTTCTATTCGTAATAAACGTCCACGGATATTATCAATATTTGTCCGCCATAATGATAAAGGTTTATGCATTCCCCTCTCTTGTAGAAGAGGAAATAATAGTTCTTCTTGTCTTAAATAATGTTTTTTTATATCTAATAACAAGTTATATTTTGCTCTTAATTCTAGTTTTAATGCTTCATCTTGATTTTGCTTTATTTGCTTCAATATAAATTTAAATTGTTCCAGTAATGCTTCAATAGCACGATTTTCTTGCATGAAGGTGTGTAATGGATGACCAGAAGGAAGTTTAGCTAGTTTAGATGAGGCGAGCATACTACTAACTCGCTTTATGTCGTTCAATATCAGTCTTTCCTCTTGTATCCCCCGAATCAACAATCAAAGATTTTCATGGTTTATTTCCTTAAGTATACCTTTCTGAAAAACGAATTTTTTCGATTCAAAATCACTTAAACAGATTTCAAATAATTTAATCCAGAATTCTTCATTCTTTAGGAAACAAGAGTTGTTATTATCCTTCATTCCTATCTCCCTAGTTGATCTTAAAAATCCCTTTAGATTGGAAACCCGTCAATGATTCCGTTTAGAGAATATAAAAGAGAATGTATGTTTCGGAATAACAATCTATGCTCGTACTGGGATAAGGCTACCGAATGTCATCTACTTTCATGCCCATTTTATTCAGTTAAAACATCTACAAAAAGAAAACTCTCCTTACAAAAACGAAAGGATGATATGATTACTTTTTCTCCCGCAGATATAGATATGGGTGGAAATTCAGTTCAGGATATTATTGGTAAAACCAGGGACGATGAAGAAGTAGAGTATCGTGAAGATCAAGATCAACCTCAAAGATCGTCTGTAACTGAAAAAATGGTTTCACGCCTTACATGTATAGCCTGTGGAGAGCAAATTTTTGATGATAAGTTTACTACTATCCGAGATCCGGATGGAGTGGTAATATATCTCCATTCGAAAGGGAAATGCGACGTAAGGCGTGAACACATGCCAATTGTACGTGAGCGCTGGTTAAAAATGCATAAATATGGGAATAAAATATCAGAAACAGAAGAGATGGAGTAAAAATCAAATTATTCAAAGACAAAATTGTGGAGGTCTGGATAAATCTTATGAAGAAGATTGCCCATGAGAATTTGTATTCATCAATCGTTGGGAAACATTATGAATAGTCATGTTAAAACAATTAATGCTGAAGATTTTGTCCACTTACGGTTTGCTGAAAATCCATGTTTATCTCCAGATGGGAGATTAGTATTTACTATTCGTACAATAAATGAGAAGAAAAATTCTTATCAGGGAGGGTTATTTCTAAAAACTAAAGACTCTACAAACTATATCCGTTATACTTCTGGAACTCACTTAGACACATCTGCAAAATTTTCCCCTTCTGGTAAATTATTGGCATTTCTATCATCTCGTCAGGAAAATGGTATGCAAGTTTTTCTCATGTCGGTTACTGGGGGAGAGGCGTTTCAAGTAACAAACTTCCCAAAAGGTGTTGTAGGATTCACTTGGAGCCACGATAGTCAATCTTTCCACGTTCTGGCTATGGTTAATGAAGAAGAACTTGAAGTGATAATACAACCAAAAGTGAGTAAATCCTTTGTGCTTAGCCCAATCGATTTTGAAGTCGAAAAAATAAAGGAAAAAACAATAAAATCTCTTTCAAGGGATCCTCGGGTAATTAATGACGGGTTTTATCGTGAAGGTACTCATTTTCTGGAAGGACGAAAGGCACAGCCCTTTATAATACCTATAGGAAATTTTTTTCGTGATGACAAACCTTCTCGTATATCTGACGTGATTCATCTAGGTAATATCGCGTATCATTATACATTAGGAACATTCACTCACGCTGACACTCAAATCATTCTGTCCAAGTATATTGATGATCCCTCTGTGACGATGTCCCAAGAAATATTGAGTATCACAGTAAATGATCCATCTAAAGCAAACGTTCTTGGATCCGCGTTTGGATGGGTGTCAAATTTCCAACTATCTCCCGATGGAAAGAATGTTCTGTATGAAGCTAAAAGAGAGAATAAAACAGTTTTTGATGATCAACAAATTTTTGTATGTAGTTTAGATACACCACAAGATTTTCAAATTAGTTGTTTAACTGAAAAATTTCACAGATCAGCTTCAATGGCTTGTTGGTTAACTGATGAGACCCTATTATTCCTATCTCCTATTAACGGTCGAATATCACTTTATAAAATAGATTTACATACTAAATTAGTTGAAGAAGTAGTAGGTGGTGAACGTAATATCAATTCGTACTCACTAGCAAGAACTACTGGCGATCTAGCAATAGAAGTTTCTCATAATTCCTTTCCAAGTGACATCTTCATCACTAATCTCGAGAATCCAGTTGAAAGAAGGATAACAGAAGTAAATAACAATTATTTGAAGGAGCATCCTCCTGCTAAAGTAGAATCCTATTCTTTCCAGCTGAATGGACATTCTTTACAAGGCTGGATTTTCTTACCCTCTGAAAGCTTCAGCGATGAGAAAATTCCTGTAGTCTTAGAGATTCATGGCGGGCCTGCTGCAATGTGGTCACCTCATGAGAAAACTATGTGGCACGAATGGAATTCACTCGTTGGTCGCGGATTTGCAGTTATATTCTGTAATCCTCACGGTTCTGATGGGTATGGAGTTGAGTTTCGAAAAGCGGTATTCGAAAATTGGGGTACGATTGCTGCAAATGATATTCTGAAAGGATTAGACACAGCTTTAAGCCAATACCCGAGTTTAGACCCCCAACGGATTAGTGTAACTGGTGGGAGTTATGGAGGATATATGACTGCATGGTTAATCACACAAACGAATCGCTTTAAAGCCGCTATTAGTCAAAGAGGAGTGTATGAATTTATTGGATTCGGTTTAACAACTGATATTCCAATATGGTTCGAGCAACACTATGGTGAGATCATAGATACGTACGCACGTAATTGGTCTGATTCTCCCGTTGCTCACGTGAAGAATATTAATACACCGTTATTAATAATCCATGCCGAAAATGATTTTCGAGTACCTATCGTGAGTGCAGAACAGCTCTTTTGGCTAGGTAAACGGTACGGTAAAGTAATGCGATTCATTCGATATCCTCGTGATGGTCATGAACTATCTCGTAGTGGTGAACCTCGGCATATTGTGGATCGTATCAAACAGATCATTAACTGGATAGAAAAATATTCATGAAATGATAAAGGATCAATTAAAATGGCAGTAAAATTTTGGAGACGACCTTCAGCAGGAAGATCCGCTATACATGCAAAAAATGGCTTAGTCGCATCATCGCAACCTTTAGCTTCATCTGTAGGAATTCAAATGCTTAAGGCTGGTGGAAATGCGTGTGATGCCGTAATTGCAATGGCGGCCGTTCTTAATGTAGTTGAACCATTTTCTACAGGAATAGGAGGAGATGCATTTGCACTACTTCATGTGCCTGGAGAAAACCGACCAATCGGAATTAATGGATCAGGTTTTTCCCCTAGAAAATTATCCTATAATGCTTTAGTTTCAGAGAATAATTTGTCTGAAATACCTTTAACAGGAATCTTACCAATTACCGTTCCTGGGGCTGTAAGCGCATGGGGGATAATTCACGAAAAATTTGGTCTTTTACCATGGGAAGAGGTACTTAATCCTGCCATAGATTACGCAAATTCAGGATTTCCTGTGAGTCCTTTGATTGCTCAGGTCTGGAATGAATTAGTACCAAAGCTCAAATTACATGAAGGGGCGAGTCGAACATATTTAATTGACGAAGAACGAGCTCCACGACCAGGGGAGATATTTACTCAAGAAAAATTGGGAACAACTTTTCAGAAACTCGCAAAACATGGGTATGAATTTTTCTACAAAGGTGATCTTGCGAATCGGACAATTAAATTTCTACAAGGGGAAGGAAGTGTCATTAGTATATCTGATCTTAATGATTTTTCAGCAGAATGGACGAAACCGATTTCCAAAGTAATTTATGATCATCAATTGTGGGAACATGGACCGAATGGCCAAGGACTTGTCACCTTACAAATCTTAGCAATTGCGGAAGAGCTAGATATTGCACGTTATCCACTCAACTCCGCAGAATATTTACACTTTCTTATTGAAGCAAAAAAACTAGCATTTTCTGATGCTTCTGCATATATAGCTGATCCAGATTCAATGACTGTGAAAGTAAGTGATCTTTTGAGTAATAGATATGCTCATACTCGAGCCAGTCAAATAAACCCTAGAAAAGCTCTGAATACATTACCATATACCTTGGATATGGGGGAAGATACAGTTTATTTGACAGCTATCGACAAAGAAGGATTTGCCATCTCTTTTATCAACTCCCTATACTATGGATTTGGTTCCGGAATCGTTGATCCAATTACAGGGATTGCTTTCCAGAATCGCGGAGCTGGATTTACCCTGAAAAAAGGACATCCTAACCAATATGAACCGCATAAAAGACCGTATCACACTATTATTCCTGCTATGATCACTTCTCCTTCTACAAATCAACTTTTACATTCCTTTGGTGTGATGGGCGGACATCATCAACCGATTGGACAATCACAAGTATTTCTTAACCTTGTTCTACATGGAATGGATCCTCAGGACGCTATAAACTGTCCTCGTTTTCATCATGAGCAAAATTCTAACCTTGTTGCATTTGAAGAACCTATACTTCTTCAAGTAAAAGCACAATTACGGGGAATGGCACATAATGTACGAGACTCTGTGGGGATGAACTTTGGAGGGGGTCAAATTATATCTGTTTCGGAGAATGGATCTTATATGGGTGGTTCTGATCCTCGTAAGGATGGTCAAGCTCAAGGATATTGATTTACAAATAGTTGTCTTCCTTTTTTTTTCATTTCTAATAGCGATAATGAAATGCTAAGACTTATATGAGAAAAAGCTATTGAATGGATAACTAGTTCAATCAATTAGCTAGAAATGAAGTAATCATTCCTAATTCTTGAATCTCTTCATTGGAGGTCAGATTTAGATGGATAGCGTCCAGATAAGGAATTTGTTACAAGAAGCAAGTTATCATATGTACTCTTGGACGACTGAAGATTTAACTTCAAAATTAGCCAAAGAAGTTATGAGCATTGGTTTAGCTAAGATAATCAGTTTTTATCAAGCTACCGGTTCTGATCCGAATAATGTATTAGTTATTTTCGGGCCCGATGGCAGTGTTACAAGAAATAAATCGAGATTTAATTCAGGAGTTGGTTATGGATGTGCTGTAATCACGAAAGATTTTCTTTTTCCTAGTCTCCTTCATCCTAATGGTTGTGGTTTTGGTCTTTACCATGTCACAAATATGCCTTCTAAACTTCAGATAATGGATCGTTTGCAAGTCTTAAAAAAAGATGGTGTACCTGTAGGAAGACGAACAGGCAAATGGGATGTATGGAAATCCAATCACTTCATTGATTTACTCCGATTGGAGTCATTGACTGACGATTCTTCTCATTATGAAAAGCTTTTACTGCCAGGAGATTATGTGCTTATACATTCATCTCAACAAACAGAAAAACAAGGTTTAAGCTTCTGGAAGGAAGAAGAATTTGAGAGAGTCAAAACTCCATTTGGTCTAGTTGAGGGTTTGCCAGAAAAATCAGGTATTGAATATTTGAACTATTTCAAATCAGTGGAGGAATATTCGAAAAGTAAGAGAACATCGATTGCAGAAATTCTCTTTGGGGAGGAAAATATTACTTGTATTTCTAACCCAACTCATCAAGGGTATTATCAAGAAAACAACTTATTTACGATGCGTCTAGGGTTGTATAACTCTTTAGATGCAACTGGTGAAACTCCTCTTCCATTATTCCCAATAGGATTTAATGGTTATTCGTTCATTTACTTGTATGAGGGCAAACCTAATATCAATACAAAATATTGGACGGGAATGCAAACACAGCAAGCAAAAGAAAAAGATCACACGTCAATCCTTAATAAGATAAATATTCTTCCACATGGAGGAGGATATAAACTATTATACCCCTATAGTGAAGTAAAAACACTTGTACATGAACGTGAATTCTACTTTGAGCTTTCTCAAGCCCCCATGCAAAGTCGGTTGTTAATCCAAAATGTAGAATCCTTAGAATATGGTTATCGTGGATCATCTGAGGTTCTACCAGTGGTTGAAAGACTGGAATTAGGAAAACGGGTTGCTAGATTTGTTCCTGTACAAGTAATCAAATTCTAATACTTTAAGTTTTTTAATCTTGATTTCTTATTGTCAACTCTCTGTTTCTTGAAAAAAATATCATCAAAACAGCGTTACTTGTTTTTACTTATTACTAATAGGAAGTATTTCTTTTGTAAAAATTTTACGAAAGCAATCTATTCCATTAGATCCGCAGGTGATTGGATTGGTATTTCTTTGATATTTACCAACAAGAATTGATGATGAAATACTCAAATTTGGGAAAAATATCATTTAAGTGGTAAGTCTTTTTAATCTTAATTCGACTGATAATATGGAATGAAAGATCATCGATCTAAAACAGATTTTCACGATCCAGAAATGGAACAAGCTGATGATTTTTCCTTTCCAGGACGAAAATCGCTATTAGAAAGTTTAGAATTGCAATTGGGGGTGAGTGGAGATGTATGGATTCATCATGCTTATTCTGTACCGTCCAAGGATCCTCTATTATTTGATGAAACATATGAAATCCAATATCAAGATAAAATTATTGTTCCTTCAATTCTACATACCTTAATTGACAAAGTTGGGGGAAAACGAACAACTAGCCTAACAACGATTTGTGGAATGAAGAGTCCAGAATTAATTTTCCTCCTTGATCCAGCAACAATGAATCTGTCAGTCGTTTTTCAGGAAAAACTCTGGGTGACAGAGGTTTTATTAAAACAAGCCAATTTTTTGTATCCCACCCCGTATACTCGTGAACACGCGCTTACTAATCTAGAAAAGACAAAAGTTGAAGTAATTCACTCAGATATTTCAATAGAACTGAATGGTCATAGAACGGAACGAGGAATTGAGCAGGATGAAGTATTAATTCCACTTGATTCAAATTACCGCCCAGTCCAGGGGGGAAAAGATCCTGTATCCAAGTTCAAAACTAATTTTCCCAGATTATTAGATGCGGGAGAACTAGTTCTCATGATATCCGATGCGATTTCTTCTTCTGCAAAGATGTATCTTGGTACCGTGAATGTTCGCCTTAATGAAGACCAAGCAGCTTTGGAATACCCGCTCGAAGCAAATATTGCAGGGATAAAGCTCTATCAACGCTTTATCGACGTTATTGAGGTTTATTCTCCTTCCCATCCTGATAAAACTGAGCTACAAAAAATTAATTTTCGTATTTATAGAACTGAAATTCCTAGACACCTACGACTCCTCGTTAACCTGCTCCACATACGATGATTTTATACAGTATTGCGTTATGAATCCCTTTCATGCTTTGCTATCATTTGTTTTGCCTCTTCTATCCAAATCCGAGTTAACTGTAAGTCGGCGAGATCAATCTGTTTCAATCTTAGACTTTCATGCCGAGATTCATACTCCTTTCGGCTGATCCTTTGTAAAATGAAGTCACGTTCAATTTTTTCTATTTCAGCGTTGATTATCCCATCCATTGATTGAAAATAAATGACAGTAGCTGTTGAAATCGCATTTAAAAGGTCCAAACCAGGTGTAGAAACATAATATACATAATGAGGGGAGGGAAAAGGCTCAACTGTTCGTTCAGTTACATATTGAGAACACATAAGTTTCAAGTGCTTTTCAATAGCAGGTCGGGATATATTTAGCAGAGAGGCAAGTTCTTGGGGATTTTTAGGTTCTTGTATAATTATGCTGATTATCTTCCTTCTCGTAGGATCTGAAAGAATTTTTAAAATCTCTGCAGTACGCTTTTCTAAATTATTCGACAGAAAATTCATCCTCACATTGTGTTTACATTTTCGTTTAAGAAATGAAGATTTGCAACAAAAAAATGTTCCGTGAGTTCGAATTAATAAAGATTCGTAAGTTTTAACTTTGGGGTTTATTGTATAAGCTCTCGAGCTTTGGCTCTAAACCGAGATTATTACAACATTTTATAACAATTGTCGCTTTAAGATATAAAATAGAGTAGATACGCTTGTAGAATTAGAATTTTCAACAATTTGTAGAAAATATCTAATCTACTAACCTGTAAGAATAAAAAGGTTGAAACTAATGTCGAATAAAGAAATTGAAGACCTTAAAACATTAATTAAAGCATTAGAAATACGATTACATGCTGATGAGATCACAGAGGCTGAATATAAAGAATTAAAGGAGAAATACAGTGTAAAACTTCAAGAGGAAGTTAGTGTACTCAAAAAAAATAGTTTTCTTAGAAATTTATCTTATATTTCAATCTCAGGTTCTGGAAAAGTGACTGACTCATATGTGACAATATCCGGTTCAGGACGAATAGAAGGTTGGAAAGATGGTACAATCACGATTTCAGGTTCAGGAAAAGTTAGTGACGAAGAGATTAAAATTTCTGGATCTGGAACTTTACCAGGAAACCTTAAAACTGATTCTTTAAAAGTTTCAGGTTCACTAAAGGCTGAAGGCCCAATTGAAGCAGGAAGTTTTCTATCATCAGGTTCATTTAAAGTTAATGGGGAATTGAAAGTTCATGAACGTTTCGCATCATCAGGTTCAGGTAAAATAGAGGGTTCTCTATTAGGTAAAAATGCTTCTGTTGTTTCTAGTGGGGCCATCAAAGTTGACGGCAACGTAGTTTGTGATAAAGCTGAATTCTCAGGGAGTTACAAAATTTTTGGATCGGTGGAGTGTAATAACGAATTCACTTCTGAGTTAAACGGGAATTGCAGAATTGATGATGATTTAGTGTGTGGAGGAGACATTTATATTGAGCAAACTTCCAGAAAAGGATCTTTGAAGGTAAATAATATTAAATCTGGTGGGCAGGTTTATCTTGAAGGAGTTAAAGCGAAAACTGTGATTGGAAAAAAAGTTAAGGTTGGACCAGACTGTGATATCGGATCTATTGAAGAAACAGGCTAGGCTGCAAACTGACAAAAAATGGTCAAAACACTCATTCACGAGAAAATAGTTCCTTAACATCCTTTGTTGCCAATCATGAGAATAATCTGATAGTTTGGTGCATAACAGGAGGGGGAGATTTTTTTGATGAGAATTATCGAATCTTTGTAAATTTACTTTTGAAAAAATATCCAATTTTAGTGATTTTTTCAGATGCAGGCGCCTTAGTTTACAATAGATATGGTTTTTTCTGGAATTTAAGTAAATTGAATCTGAAAAATACAAATTTGCTTTTCTTATTTGAAAGCCAGTTTGTTTTGGATCATAATATAGAACAATTACTAAGAAAATCTAATGCCGACTATTCAGCCTTACCGAAAGATCCAACTTTTGCTAAAGGTATTTGGTTAGCTAATCACAATTTAAAATGTATCGTTGCTAGTCCATTAACATCAAATTCTGTCGCGAAACTTACCTCAGGAATAAACGATTCGATGATTCTAAATATTCTATCGGCTGGGAAAAAAGCAGGACAAATGATTGGAATTTTTCCGACCGATAGAGGAATTGACTCTATCACTTCAAGCTTACCAGTACGACAAAAAAAACCTCTTAAGTCTCAAGATTTTGACACGAAAGTGTGCGCTTTCGGTGCTTTGGACTCAAAAAAATATTCAGATGTCGATTTTCTGCCAGAATTTTGTGTAGGATGCCGAAAATGCGTTGAAAAATACCCAAGAAATTTTGCTGTGGATGAAGAAATAGAGATTCATGTACGATCCATCGACCAGCTAAATACGCAAAAATTAAGCGATGAGTTTCGAGTTTTTCATGCGCCCGAAGAAATATCCATTTTTATTTCATCATTGTGAAAGATTAGATATTTCACTTTTTGTATTCCTCAATATATTCTCCAATGATGATAGCCAATTGCTCAAATGCTTCTGTTACATTTAAACCAGATTTGGCTGATGTTTTTAAATATTTGAGGTTAAAAGGGATATCTTGAGTTTCTGAGTGAGCTTTTTTAACGAATCGATCAATTTGTTCTTGATCTATTGCACCAGGCAGATCGCTTTTATTGCCTAAAATGACGAAGGGAATTTCTCGACCAACATTAGTGTAAAGTTCCTGTTTCCAATTATCTAAGCTATAAAGCGAGTCTAGACGGGTCTGATCAAAAACTAAAATCGCTCCATGTGAGCCTTTATAATACAACGCCCGTACTGCAGAGAACCGCTGTTGTCCTGCTAAATCCCAGATTTGGAATTTGTACTGAATATCTCTAATAGTAAGATTTTGAACAGCAAAATCAGCTCCTATTGTTAAAATATAGCCACTTTGGAACCCTTTTCCCAAAAATCGCTCGCGAAGTGACGTTTTTCCGACTCCTCCGTCTCCTAACAGACATATTTTATATAATGGCACATTTTACCCTCTTTTAGGAATGATTTTTATATAATAGTAATTTGATTATGATTTGTTTGTTTTAGGTAGCTCATTCTGGGTTTTAATACATTTTGCGAGAAAGAATCCTTGAAGTAGATTTTCGTAATATAATTTATATGTGTTTACGCAAAAATATGTTCATCTTACACGCTAAGTAAACAGATTAATGATTAAAGAACTAGCTTATAAGCGTATTATAACAAATCCATTAGCATTTAACGGTGAGAATAATTGGGCGAGAATTCATTTTTTTTAGCTACTGAGGCCGAGATAAAGAATGCCAAGACAACTGATGTTTATTTCTTACGGACTGAAGAGGTATTGAAAAAGGCATCACGTGATCAAATGGTAGTTGTTGAGGTAACTGCCTCTTCAATAAAAGGATCTAACTGGGGAGTCCTAGCAGGTATAGAAGATATTCTTGATCTGTTGGTTGGTCTGGATATTGACGTTTATACGATGCCTGAGGGATCTATTTTTCAAAAAGAAGATGAAAATGGAGTAAAAATTCCTACAATTGTGATTATTGGAAAATATCTTAGTTTTGGTAAATTTGAAACGCCTCTACTCGGTTTCGTTTGCTCTAAGAGTGGTATGACCACAAAAACTGCTCGAATACGATTAGCAGCTAAGGATAAATCAGTTCTAAGTTTCGGAGCTCGCAGAGCTCATCCTGCCATTACTCCAGTCGTATCATATTGCGCCTACATTGGAGGTTGTGATGGAATCAGTTGTATCCTAGGAGCTGAAAAGTTAGGAATATCACCTACAGGTACGATTCCTCATTCTCTCATCATTCTCTTTCAAGATCAAGTAACTGCTTGGAAAGCATTTGATACTCATGTATCAAGTAATGTTCCTAGAATTGCCTTAATCGACACATATTATGACGAAAAAATTGAAGCTATTCTGGCAGCAGAAGCAATTCCAAATTTAGCAGGAGTTAGATTGGATACTCCTTCCTCCCGTAGGGGAAATTTCAAAAGTATTATTCAAGAGGTAAGGTGGGAGCTGGATCACCGAGGTTTTTATGATGTAAAATTATATATCTCAGGTGGCCTAGGTGAAGAAGATGTTTTTGAGTATGTAGATCTCGTTGATGGATTCGGTATTGGAAGTGAAATTAGTGCTGCTCCACCAATTGATTTTGCCTTGGACATTGTTGCATTAGCTGATGAGAATGGAGAGTGGAAACCTGTAGCAAAACGAGGGAAATTTTCTGGGAGAAAGAATGTTCTAAGGTGCGAAAAATGTCTAAAAATAAAAGTACTGAAGTGGAAAAACGAGGATGTGCTCTGTAAGAACTGTAAGATTACAATGAAACCATTATTAAGCAAACAAATTGAGAAAGGGAAAAGAATTCGTGAGAAACCATCTGTTGAAGAAATAAGAGCTTATATTCGAGAGCAACTCGATGTGTTAAGAAAATAGGTACAGAATTTATATCAATCCGAGACGGATAAGTATATCACGATCAAGTGGATGAGGAAAAATATGCAGATCAACGTGAACTTAAGCTCTCCGATAAAAATAACTGATTCTGACGGATTATTAGTTATTGACATGCAAAATGATTTTTTACCTGGAGGGAGCCTTGCTGTGACGGATGGAGATACAATAATTCCTGGAATCAATGACTTAGGAACCTTTTTTTCTCAAAATAATCAGATTGTTTTTACACAAGATTGGCATCCACCTGGTCACCTTTCATTTGCTAGTGCTCATACTGGAAAAAATCCGTTTGATGAATATTCTGGTCCTGGATTGGGCCCAGTTCTCTGGCCAGATCATTGTGTACAAGGGTCTAAGGGAGCTGAATTCGCACCAAATCTTGATCAGAAATTGGCCAATATTATTCTTAGAAAAGGGTATCACAAGAGTCTTGATTCCTATTCTGCCTTTCTAGAAAACGATAAAAAAACAAAAACAGGATTAAATGAGTATCTGAAGGCATTTAGTATTACCAATGTTTTCATTTGCGGGTTGGCTTTGGATTATTGTGTTAAATACACTGCTCTCGATGCAAGAATACTGGATTTTGATGTCTATGTTATTCTTGATTTGACAAAACCTGTTTATACAGAGGAATCTGTTCTTACTAAAGTATTAACGGATTTGGAATCGAATCAAGTCCGTTTTATATTACTGAAAGATTTAAGGTTTTAAAATTGATTCTCTACTGGATAGATAAAGAAAGATTTGGTGGAGCAAGTCAACCACAAATATCTGACCTTCCATTTCTTAAAAGTATAGATTTAGCAGGAATTATCTGCTTACAAGAAGACAGTACATCTGAGGAATTATCACAATTACTAGATGTTGCATACTTACATAGACCAATCATTGATTATGGTATTCCCTCTTCTGACGACATTCCAGAGATAATGAAATTTTTGGCACAACAACAAAAATTAAAGCCAAATTTTCCTGTACTTATACATTGCACAGCGGGTTATGGCCGAACTGGCACTATTCTGGCATCGTTGATTAAAATACTTGATCAAGTAGAATCTAAAGAAGCAATTCGTAGAGTACGCAATGTTAATCCTTTAGCAATTGAAACTGATGAACAAGAACAATTCATTATCAATCTTGCATGAAAAATTCTTCCTAATACTTATGATAATCATTTTTCTTCTATCTTGAGAAACACACTTCGGTTAGGAAATCCATGAAAGTTTGTTCAGCAGCGTGTATTTCTTGGATACTAACGCGTTCATCAGATACATGAATTTTTTTGGGATTTCCAGGACCATAAAGGACAAAAGGAAGCTCCTTTGGAGCATTAGATACTAAGACTGCTCCATCTGTTGCGTAATTTAACCCTGAAAGTTGTTGAGTTCCAGATTTTTCTAGAAATTTCTTAACAAAATAGTTATCCTCAGAGGATTTTATTACTGGCATAGTCTGCTTAACTTGACATTCAAACTTTGCTGGGCTTTCAAGGGCAAAATCTGCAATTTTTTGAGTTAACTTATTGCTAAAATCCGCTGGTTGAATGGGGGGAACAAGTCGAAAATCACACTGAACCTCAGCTCGTTCTGGAACCACATTAGCGATATTCCCACCCTGAATAACTCCGATATTGAGTGTACTCTTCCCAAGAATGTCATCTACATGATTAGGTACCGATGAATGAAGGATGGGAAACAGTTTTACAATTTCTTCAATCGCATTTATTCCTTTTTCAGGGGTTGAACCATGAGCAGTTTTACCTGAAGCAATTATTGATAACCAAAGAACCCCCTTTTCTGCAATACCAACTTTCAAACCAGTCGGTTCAGGGATGATAAGAAACTCCGTTTTATCTAATAAACCCAGTTCTAATGAGGCCTTAACTCCTCCCAATCCTACTTCTTCATCACTAGTCCCCAAGAAAGTGATGCTATACTGCATTTCTGAGGGTTTAAACTCCCTATTAATTCTTTTAAGAGTACTAAGAGCAACAGCCACCCCTGATTTCATATCAGCGGATCCTCTTCCATAAATATGATCATCTATCTCTACTCCACCAACTGGATCATGGTTCCAATTATAGATATCACCAATTGGAACAGTATCTAGATGTCCGCAAATAAGTATGGTTTTATCGGCATCACCGACTTTTAATTGAATATTTCCTTTTTTGTTCTCATACCATTGGACTTTTGCAGGAATTTTCTCGGTTTTCGCCCATTGTTCAATCCAATTAATAATTTCAGTAGTTATTCCGGGTGGATTTTCAGTATTTATCCGAATTAAATTCTTTACAATTGATAAACTATTCGTCATCTTCTATAATGTCCATATTTACGTGCATTTGCTCAATATTCTCTTCTTTTTCGTTAAGTAGCTGAATATAATCTTCAACAGGGACTTCTGCAAATATAGGCCCTTTGTAGTCACAGTTTGAGCAGGAGTAGTTAGGAGGTACAATAAACGTCAAAAAACTAGGTTGTATTGATAATGTACTCTTCAGACAAATTGGACAGACGCGAATAACACTTTGAGAAGGGTTCCCTCTTCGTATCATCTTTCTTATATTCCCAAAATTTCTAAAAAATTGTCTCATCAAAATCGTGTATCGATTTTATGAACATCATTTAGAGTTTTCTGAAACGTTTATCATCATTGTTTCTATTTATCTTCGCCAAAAGGTGACAAAACAAAGCTTTTCTTAAGACAATGTGAAAACCTTTTTTTACTTCTATATCACAGAATACGTGTAATATTCAATCACCTTTGTGCTCCAGATTTGAACCAATATGTCGTTAAACTTCAACTTTCTCGCCAAGATATTACTTCTTGGTGAGTTTCGTGTCGGAAAATCTTCCATGGTGCTCCGTTATGTGGAAGACCGTTTTCCAGGCGATTATATGGCTACCATTGGTGCAAACTTTCTTGTAAAATCTGTGAATTTAACTTTAGACGGAAAAGATGTTAGGGTTGGGCTACAAATCTGGGATTTGGGGGGCCATACGAGATCCACTCAAGTTGGACGTGTCTTTTTTCAAGGGGTAACTGGTGCCCTGCTAGTTTATGACATTACTCGTCCAGATACATTAGAAAAGATACCACTCTGGCAAGAACAGCTCAGGAAATATTCTCCAATTGCAACATTGTATTTAGTAGGAAATAAGAATGATTTAATTGATGAACGGCAAATTTCAACATCAGAAGGGCAAAAAGCACAGACTGCTTACAAGGTCGCACATTTTTTTGAAACTTCGGCAAAAACTGGGGATCATATTCAAGAAACATTTGAGCACATGGCAATTTCCATTATTGAGCTAAATCGATAGTGTGAGTTCTGCGTAAGCACAAACAGACGATATTATAGGATAAGTTCTAAGTTTATCCTGTCATTAATTCTTCAAAAGAGTTCACATGCTCAAGTGTTTCTTTGAAAAGCTGCACATCTGTAGAGGTTATTTCTTCGTTTATTTCGAGAAATTCTAATATATCAAAAAAAAGATTTTTTGCATTTGGGAAGTTAGTTGGGGCTTCTGGTAGAGAGGAAAAGGCAAATGTCAATTTATCTGTTACAGTTGCCTCTGGGACACGAAGAGCATTACGAACCGTTTGCACATAGATTTCGTCATCACTAATTTTTGAAGCAATTTCCATGCGTTTCTGTGCTACTCGGGAAGCATTATGGGATAATTTTGGTGGTGTGAAGATCCTACGGAAAAAGCGCACAAATCGGTTCATTTTGTCTAACACTCATCCAAAATTAAAAAATTAGTAACTGAGTCCTTCTAATCCAATCCTTTTTAAGGCCTTTTTGCTTCTTATTGTTTACATTATTCATATAATTGATAAATCTTGTTATTTGAAGAGAAAAATTCTTCCATTTAATGTTAATATTTTAGAAGAAGGTCAAAGAATTGACTGAGAAACAGACTACTGGATTTTCAGAAGGGATTGTCGGAGTACGGGTAAAAAGATTCTTAGGTTTATCAGTATTGAACATAGCTAAGGAGCTTTTAGAGCAAATTGAAAAAACTGAAAGAGAAAAAGCACTAGAAGCAATCATTCTTCCTCTTGTGAGGGAAACTTTCACTCTTTCAGCTGGTGATAACCCTACAGCTCAAGCAAAATTGTTTCTTGCCTCTCTGGGTTTTTCTCCCTGTGAAATCGATTGGAAGGAGGATACCCGAATTGGAACGATCCATCTTGGAAAGGGAAGAATATGGCGTTCCTCCTCTGAAAAGGAGGAAAAGCTTGTAAAAAGGCTCTTGCTTATTGTTGTGAAAGGTTTAGGATATGCATTTATGGGCACTAATGTACAAGCATCGTTTACGAATTCAGAGACAATATCTCCTCGTTTTACGTATGAAATACAATTTCGTGCTGCAGAAGACGTATTTGCAGAGGTAATTGGTACAGAAGAGGAAATTCCAGGAGTTTCATTGTCAATTACAGTTCTTCTGGAACCTATTCTAGGCACTGGAATCCGAGCACAGGATGCTGCTAGGTTTTTAATTGAGGCGACAAGAATAGTTGTCGGTGAAAATTTACCATCTTTATTGGAAAGAAAAGACATAGCAGATAAACCATTGAAGATTCTTGAGCTTTTCTATATCAATATTGATAATTCTGAAAAATTAAGTGAGTATGCACATCAAATAGGCGAGATAATGGTAAGAAATATACGCCTAGAATTCCCCGAATTGAAGAATCATCAATTGCTTAAAGGAATTGGTCTACTCCCAATAGAGGAATTAGATGAGTTATTATTCTATGGCTCGGTTGAAATTTGTGGTCTGGGAGAAAGAGGGTCAAATTTGTCTTTTTGTCGCTTTTTAGGACAGATGTGGAGTGGTTATGCTTCTGAAGTCCTTAACAAACAATTTCAAATGGAAGAGGATCCACTCTGTGCTGGGGGAAAAGGTACAAAATGTATATTCACTTTATCCGAAGTAACAGATGCAATTTGATGATGTTTCTCATCGGCCCCATCCTCATCATTGATAGTTTGTTACTATAGCTTTAAAAAGGGGAGAATGATAATACTTAGAAAATCTCATCTTAAATCAGTCTTCGATGCTTAGAAACCTAATAAAAGGTGGATACTAAACATTCCTTCGAATGAGTGATTCTTATGGTTAATTTTTGCGAAAATTGTGGTGCCTTACTTCAGCCAAATAGAAAAGATGACGGTTCAATCTCTCTGTACTGTAAAGTATGCAAGGAAGAATCCAAAGAAGAATTTAAGAACCAATCATACCAGATAAAATCGAAAATTGATCATACCGAGAAAGATCGACTAACTGTGATTGAAGACGAGTTTGATGTCCGGCCGACAGCTCGTGTTATTTGTCCAAAATGTAATCATACTGAAGCTCGTTATTGGGAAGCTGAAGATCGAAAAAAGGAAGAATGGGAAACAACCACCTATTACCAATGTGTTAAGTGTAATTGGGTTTGGTCTGAATAAACCTACTTAAATTCCTATTATAATTAAACCCTGATAAAAAATTTCGTTGA
Source organism: Candidatus Heimdallarchaeota archaeon B3_Heim (assembly GCA_003144275.1). Lineage (GTDB taxonomy): Archaea > Asgardarchaeota > Heimdallarchaeia > Hodarchaeales > Hodarchaeaceae > Hodarchaeum. Next base: position 41,517 of record NJBF01000027.1, on the reverse strand, counting down.
TTTCTGTGTTATTCTGGGGTTGAAAACTCCCAACCGCAATGAAAATCTCTTTCTAGTTCATCTGGTGGGCAAGCAATAACTTTAGTTTGAATCCGTGAATCGATAGTTTTTGCAAAACCAGCATATTCTACTAAACCAACTTCTTTACATGGAAAATGAGGTAAATTCTTTCTTTCGCGAGCAGCTTGAACTCGACATGTTTTCATTTTGAAAATCAATTTAGTGGGTGAGACTCTGTCGATTTCTTGAATATTGATTGTTGCATATAGACGTAATGATAGTGCTTTTTCTAATGCATCCAACCCAGATCCTTCTGGTATATTGAACATTTTCATAATACGTTTTGCTTCAACAACCGTGAAATTTTTCCATCCTTCTTTGTCAATTTGAATAGCTTCCTCTAGTCCGTGTCTTTTTTCTGCTGCTAAAAACCAGCATCCATCATGCGCTAACCAATTTTTAGCATACATGTCTATAATTTTTATTAGGTCATCTTTAGAAAGGTTTTCAAGCTCCATTTTCTAATCCTCGCTATTATTAGTAGAAAATTTTTCCTCAAGTAGTTTTATGATCATCCCCTCTAGCTCTACAAGTGAATACGATTCATTTCTCAAAGTTAGGTCGAAATATTTTTTATCACGGAACGATACGTGATATATTCTTTCCAATCGATCTCCATCAGTCTGATCACGTGATTGGATTTTCTTAATTAACTCCTCTTCATTCATATGGTATTCAGAACGGGTAGGATCATTGGCTATTCGTTGTGCAATTACTTGTGCCGCTACTTCCAACCAAATTGTCGTACCATGAGTTCCAATGGTAAATGGAGCCATTCTTCCTACAAAAATCCCGCCTTCTAGAAGAGCGGTTTTCAATGCATGTTTTTCGATCTCTAAATCTACCTTTTCTGCAAACTCATTATCTTGCGTATTTTTAATATGCTCCATAAATTCATCCATATTCTTCTCATCCCACCCTGATTTAACAGCTATTTTTCTAACAAATTCTCCTGCATGAATTAATTTTAGGGAAAGATGATGACGAGTTTCAAAGTATTTCTGGACAATTGATGCGACAGTATCTTTTCCAGTACCTGAAAATCCTCCAATCGCGATTATGGGGGTCTTATTACCAAGAATTTCCTGTGAAAATTCGGAAAGGAGTGATTTTTCATATTCCTTTAGCCGAGGTATTAAGGTACCCATAATTTTTACAGCACCCACTATTTGAAATTTGGTTTTCGCTTGTTGAGAAAAGCATTAACTCCCTCTTTGACGTCCTCATGTGCAAAACAAAGAGCAAATAATTCTGCTTCCATTCTAATTGCATCAAGAAGGGAACTTTCTGGTCCTCTATTTATTACTTCTTTTGCCATATTCAAAGCAAATGAAGGCCCCTTTGCAAGACGGGAGGCGATTTTTAGAGTCTTCTCTTCAAGATTTTCGGGAGGAACAACCCAATTTACTAGTCCAAACGATTTTGCAGATTCTGCATCAACGTTATCACCCAAAAAAATAATTTCTTTGGCTCTACCAGTCCCTACTATTCGTGATAACCGTTGCGTACCTCCTGCTCCAGGAATCAAACCGAGTTTTATTTCTGGTTGACCTATTATGGCAGTACTACTAGCTATTCGTAAGTCACATGCCATTGCTAGTTCAATTCCACCACCTAAACAATAACCATTGATCGAAGCGATTACAGGGAAGGGTAGATCTTCTAGTTTATTCAGAGTTTCTTGGAGTTTTAAGATGAGTTTCCTAATAGATGTCGGAGATTTGCCTTCAAACATTGTAATGTCTGCGCCTGCGATGAAGGATTTCTTTCCTACACCTGTAATTACCACGACTTTAGTATCTTCCGATTGAGATAACTGATCTATGCAATCATGCAATTCTACAATTGTTTTTTCGTTTAAAGCATTCAAAGCTTTTTCGCGATTTATTTTTATTGTAGTTATCCGATTCTCTGTAGTAACAATAATGTTAGAATAAGTCATATTCAATTATCACCTTACTAAAATTATAAAGGAGCCTCTTGTTAAAGAATTCAAATATGTATTGGGAAATGAGATATTCTGAATGAAATGGATAAGAATTAATCGGAATTATCCCCTCGATTGACTTTCATGAGTAGTTCCAAATCAACAAATTATATAAGGCATAATTGAGATTTCTTAAGCCGTTTACCATAAAATGAGGATTTAGATTGAAGCATTATGATCCTATTGCAGAATTTTTGCTTGAACGCCTGAAAACGGTTTCAATGACTGAACAAGAAGCTTTAGCAATTGCATTAGGATTTGAACCAAATATTAAAAAAAAAATTCGTTTCAGATACCTTGAAAATGCGATTAAAAGCCAAAATTTGAGTATTAGACGGTCAGGTATTATCGGATTAGCCTTTTCATCTATCTTAGAAAAAGGAAAAAAACCAAAACGACAACAGAAGGTATTAAAAAAGCATTTCAAAGATCCACTTTCATCAATCAGGATTACATCTGCGCTAGGCCAAGGGATTAATGCTTATTTTACACAAAATACTAAGATTAAGAGGAAAGTTAACAAAGAAATTAAAAAGAAATTTAAAAATCAACCAGAACAGGTAAAACAAGGTCTTGCTGTGAGTATGGGACTCCTCGGAGAAGCATCTAAGTCTTCTAGCAAGGATTTTAAGTTTTTATTGGATTCTTATTTAAATTTTAAACTTGAAAATCCTACTCTATATTTTATAGGTTTTGCTTTAAGTGCGATAAATTCAGGGAATACGGAGAATGCTACCGACTTTATTTTAGAGTCAATAATTCCACATTTAACGAATAAAGAAAGTCGAAGGATAACCATTATTTGTTTTGCATTTCTTCTTCCGCTCATTTCAGATCCAATTATTCGAATGGAGAAGCTGAACAAGTTAATTCATGGAGAATTTGAGTTTCAATCTAAATTTGGAACAGATCTTGCAATAATATTCACCTTTTTTTCTTTATATAATAATAAACCAATGAAGAAAAAATTCTTACAGTCTTTGGAACAAATAAAAGAATTGGACCCCGATTATGACCAGATTTATCAAATATTATCTACAAATCAACAGATTATGAAAATATTACTTGGATTAATTCGTAGTAATACAATGGATATCAAGGCATCAGGAATTAATGTAAGTTTTTTTCTTGAGACAACAAAAGAATCAATTGATCTTGAACCTTTTATTAAAGAGGGCATTGCTCAACGGGATTCAGGTTATTTTGGCCGCTTCCTAATTTTATTGCGCTCATTTTCCTTTTGTTTACTCGAAGACAAATATTCATATGCATCTTACTTTGAACCATTTATTTATTCCAGTGACCAACAGGTGAAACGAATAGCTAGCCTTGCGTATTCATGTCTTCATCAAATGAATCCAGAAAATAAAGAAAACTTGGAGATTATCGATCGTTTACAGAAGGAACAAGATGAAAATGTCCGTTGGGGATTGATTATAGGTTCATCATTACCTCAAATAATTGGAAAGTCAGCTATAGATGATGAACTAGTATTGGGGCTCTTATTGTTATGTTTAGGCTTTACAGAGGCAGGAATGTCTTTAATTTTGTCACAAGCGATGGTGCCAACATTCTATCAGGAAAAAGAATAGTTCTAAATTCGATTTTTCCAGCGGTAGTGGTTAACCATATATCTGAAAACTTGGACCATGTTTGCTGGACTTGAAAAAAGAGGAAAATTCTGAGACTGCAAATATTTTACTCCGGGAGAATCTGCAGGAACTAGTAATGTTGTAATCAATATTGGTTTACGAAATCTATCAGATAATGCTAAAATTTCTTTAAATAACTCTACTTCTGCCTGTATAATAAAATCTAAACTAGATTTGTCTTCTTCAGGTATTAGAGGGGAAGATTTGGCTAAATTAGCAAGAAATGAAAACCCACCAATTCCAAGTAAGAGAATTGCTTCGACTTGAGGCATTTCTTCAAAGACAATCAGCATTATTTGTCTTAGAGAATCTAGATTCAAAGATGCAACAGTATCGATAGGATTTCCCTTAGACCAATAAGGAGGTAACAAGGCGTTGATTCGCTCATATGCTTTTTCTGATAACGTTTCAAGCGTTATTCCATGACGAGAACATTCATCTGCGGCCATCACGCCCCAACCTCCCCCTAAAGTTAGTATCACTACTTTTCCTCTCGGAAAAGACCAGTCGATCCAGTTTGAAAAAGCTAAAAATAAGTCAAACATCTCTTCTAGGGAATTTACTATTATACTTCCTGCATTCTGCAGTATATCTTTGAAAACGGTATCATCTCCTGTAATGGCACCAGTATGAGAATGTGCGGCTCGTCGGCCAGCCTTTGTCCCCCCAGCCTTCAGTATAATTACTGGTTTAATTTTTGATATTTCCTTCACAAGCGAGACAAACCTTCTTGCATCTTGTATCCCCTCAACATAGAGTCCTATGACTTGTGTTTCTTTATCGTGCTTCCCGAAATATTCAAGATAATCTGCAATGGTTAAATCAGCCATATTTCCTGCTGAGACGTATGTATTCAAACCTATCCCTCGACGAGAAGCTACAGATATTCCTATTGTTCCTATGTTTCCAGATTGGGAAATAAAGGCAAGCCCTCCTTGTTTTAATTCCTTGACGGGCCACATTACAGCTGTAAGATTCACTCGTGTTGAGACTATTCCCATCCCATTGGGGCCTATTATTCGGATACCGTTTTTCATTGCATATGTACTTACCTCTTGTTCTAGTAATTCTCCTTCTTTTCCTGATTCTTTAAACCCACCAGAGATAATAACGACATGATGAATATTACGTATTGTCATTTGTTTAAGAATTGATAAAACCTTAACAGCAGGTATAATTATAATTACTAGATCGATTTTAATTTCTTGTGGTATATCCAAAATAGTTGCATAAGCAACATGTCCCAAAATCTTGTCACTTTTTGGATTTATAGGATAGAAAGAACCAGTATAGTTATTCTGTATAATATTATGGGCAACGATGAAACCCCAAGAGGAAATGTTGTTACTAGCTCCTACAAGTGCGATTGATTGCGGATTGAAGAAAGGATCAAGATAATGGGTCATTTGTAATCATCTTCAGATGTTCATAATGTTTTGAAATAAAATTGTCAAATCTCTGTTGACTCATTTCAGATCCAAAAATTTTTGAAAACAATAATAAAGATTCTGCGGATGTGTAACTGAAATGTATCTGTTAATTGGAGCTCCTAATTCCAGTTGTTCTTGATTCGGTGATGAAATTGGTTATAGTACAAAATGATGAAATTCTCATTATCTGGAAAAATCTAGTATTTCCATCCAAGCAAATTAGAAAAAGTGCGTTAGATTTGACAATAAAATCAATTGATTCTTTCTATAGTCAGGGTCATCTTGATTTTGGAGGTAGTGAATTTAGATCAGCAATACTCGAAAAAGTTACTCCAATTATTGAGGATGATCCCAAATATGCATGGTGGAGTCTTCCGCCAGGCCAATATCTACTCACCTATAACGAAATATTGAACAATGTGAACTATTATGCTCTTATTTTTCCTCATACACGATTATTTCAGACTGGTAGCACTCATCCAGCCTTCTATTGGACACCTTCAGCAGAGGGGCAGAAAATTACCACAATTGTACAGGTTGGAGAAAAAGGCCTAAGACTGAAAGAAAATTCTCGAATTTCTACAGCAATAACCTACAAGAGTCCTTGAACAAGTGTACTCGAATAAACAGGGGGAAAGGATAGATAATTTTTCAATCAACTTAATTCTAGTTAATTTTTGGTGATTGAGTCCTATAAGGCAATAAAATATAAAGCAAAAACTATAACTTTACAAATCATATCGTCGTTTAATAATGCTAATTGGAAATTTACCTCTTTTAATTTTTTCGAGTTGACACAATTTTGGCAAAGCTAAAAGATATATTCCAAGATGTTAAGGAAGTAGGGAAGAAAAATCTTGTTCTACTAGGGAATGAGGCTATTGCGCGTGGAATTGTCGAGCTAGGTGTTGCAGGAGTGTTTACATATCCAGGAACCCCTTCCTCTGAAATTCCTACAACTCTTTTCAGGGCGAAAGATGTCCTAAAACAAAAAGGTTATGATCTATATCTTGAATGGAGTACAAATGAAGCTGTTGCACTTGAAAGTGCATATGGGTTCTCATTTAGTGGGTTAAGAACAGTTTTCATCTGTAAACACGTTGGCTTAAATGTTGCAGCTGATGTTTTTTTAACTTTAGTCAATGCTGGAGTGTTAGGTGGGTTGGTGATGATTGTTGCAGAAGATCCAGAGATGCATAGTAGCCAAAACGAGCAGGATAATCGGTGGTACACTAAACTCGCTAATATTCCTATGTTCGAACCCAGTGATGCTAGAGAAGCCAAAGAAATGCTTAAATCGGCCTTTGAAGTAAGTGAGAAGTTTGAAACTCCCGTTATTCTGAGAACTGTCACTAGAATTGCACATTCTAGAGCAGATATTCCACTTAATCCCATTACAAATCCAAATATTCCAGAAGATATGAAACTTAAAATCGATCCATCTCGGTTCGTATGTGTTCCAGGTAACGCTAGACAAAATAAGTTACGAATTTTGGAACGTGTGGAACGTATTTCAAAATATATGGTAGGAAGTAATTGGAATCGAATTGAACAAGGAAAAAAACAGGAACATGCTATAATAACTAGTGGATCGGCTTACGCGTATACCCGAGAGGTTATAAACCATCTGGAACTAGATTTTCCTGTGCTAAAAATTGGGGTTTCTCACCCATTCCCCAAAAAGATTGTAGGTGACTTTCTCAAGGTTTATTCTTCTAGTACCATTCTAATTATTGAGGAAGCTGATTCTGTTTTAGAAACCTTTGTCAAAAAATTGTCATTTGAGGAAAATTTTCTTGGAAAAATTATTGGACGTGCTGAGGGAATCACACCACCCCACGGAGAACTTACTACAAGAAAGCTCTTGAAAGGTTTGTCAAGAGTACTGAATCAAGAAGTATCTATTCCATCCATTCCTTCTATTGAAGGTGATTTGCTATTTTCTCGTCCCCCAGTACTTTGTCCTGGCTGTCCTCATCGTGCAACCTTTTATGCCCTTAATAAGTCAGTTCCCAAACGTCATCGCATTGTAAGTACCGATATAGGTTGTTACACGCTCGGAGCATCCCCACCATTAAATGCAGGCCATTTAGTTATATGTATGGGTTCTTCGTTAGGTATAGGGTCTGGAATTTCCCAGATACCAAATCAAAAGGAACCAATAGTAGCCATAATAGGCGACTCTACATTTTGGCATACGGGGCTTCCTGGTTTGGTAAATGCTGTTTACAATAATAGTAAATTACTCCTCCTTGTTGTTGATAATGCTGCAACAGCAATGACTGGATTCCAACCTAATCCTGGGGAAAAATTGTCAATAGCAGAAGCGGCCAAGGGTGTAGGGGTGAACCTTGTTACAGAAGTAGACGCTTTTGATCCGAAGAGTTCACTAGAAGTTATGAAAGAAGCTGTGAAATTTGATGGCGTCTCTGTAATTGTCTCGAAAGGTGAATGTAGAATTCAATTTGTAAGACGGGAGGGTCTCCCTGATATTACATATTTAGTGGAATCTTCTCGATGTGTGGGGTGTCATACGTGTATAAACCGGATTGCTTGTCCTGCTATAATGTGGTCAGATCAGAAAAATGATAAAGGGAAAGTTATTCCAATTATTGATCAGTTCCTCTGTGCAAGGTGTGGTTTATGTTCTGAAGTATGTCCTTATGGTGTTATTGTTCCTAAAAGTGTAAAAGAGGTTCTAGGTGAATAAGATGGAATACCAAATATTTTTAGCAGGTGTGGGGGGTCAGGGAATTCTTTCTGTTACTGACATTCTCTGCAATGCAGCAGTGGAAATGGGCTTTACTGTACGTGGATCTGAAACTCATGGTATGTCCCAACGAGGCGGAAGTGTGTTTTCAAATGTTAGATTAGGTGATGTTCATTCACCCTTAATTATGGAACGGACAGCTGATATACTGATAGGTTTTGAGCCAGCTGAGGCATTACGATACGCTCAGTTCATTAAACCAAATGGGTATAGTTTAGTAAATAAATATCCCATTCCCAGCCCAAGTTTTATCTTATCTAAAAATAGGTATCCAGAGGTAAAAGCAATACTCACTGAACTAAAGAACTATTCTACTCGAATCTTCTCTCTTAATGCAACGCAACTGGCAACCGAGTTTGGAAAACCTATAATACAGAATATAATAATGTTAGGATCATTATCTGCTGTTCCTGATCTACCTTTAACAAATAAAGCTCTAAAAAATGCTCTTAAACTTCAATTCAAAGAGCAATTTTATGACCTGAATTTAGAAGCATATCAACTTGGACGAACAAGTTTTGAGGAATTCTTATCATAGATAAAATAGAAAATCCCCAATTTCCCCTCATTATTTATCTAGATATAATCTCTGTTCCCATTCGTCCACGATTTCAAGAATGTCTTCCGAATACTTCACTTTTCCAGTTTGAATTTTCCGATTATATGATGCGATATCATAAAGTAGTCTAGAAGATTGACTCGTCTCTGAAAGTACATCACGAAATTGTTCAATAAACTCAGGGATTCTCTCGGGTGATTTCTCCCAAAAACGTGCTATATTCTCGCGTAAAGATTGAATTAAAATTCTTAAATCTCCAGCTTCTGAAACAGATAAGATTGTGATCGTTTTGTCCTGAATTCTTTCTTTAATCTGCTCTATGAGGCGATTAGCGGCCTCACTTCTATTTTTCACTATTCCTGATTCGATCCAAGTTTCTGTTACAACTTCTATTAGTTGAAATAAAGCCAAATCTTCATTTCCGCTGATTTCAGGTAAATAATGAAATAGTCCGAGCTTTGTGATAATTAATCTGAAATTTGCACTTACGTAACGTTTTTCCCGTGGAGAAAACTTAATTCTTTTGATTAAATCACGGAAATCTTTTACATTTAACCGACCAGACTGATATTCGATTGTCAGATTTGGTCGTATTTTGTCACAAACTTGATCTACAATTTTCACGAAATGCACCAATTTTCTTTTACTTGTTTTTTTGGATATTCCGTTTGTTTTCACAAAAAAACGGATTACTACGATAATAAATATTCCTATATACATTCATAATGAATGATTCAAGCCTAGAGTTTAAACTCGGGATTGTATGTCAAACTAGTATGACTGAGTTCATCACAAAATGAAAGACCATTATTAATTGTAAAAAAGAGAAAATTGTTAGAATTTCCGCTTGAATTTATATAGAGTGGATTTAACCTGCAAGAAAATGTAGTGTTCAAGTCAAGGTTTTACGACGGTCTTTAAGTCTTTGTGATGGTAATTTCGATTGCGCTAACATTTGTTAGATTACCTTCACGTGTTTCTATTTGTTCTGTGGCTATTTTTATGTCTGTAAGTTCAACGAGATCTTTCATGAATCTATGCCTCAAAACCTCGGCAACGTCTACTGCTCGGCTTATAGCTCGACCACGAGCTTTTAATACAATTGAATCTGCATTCCGATTGAATTGTGTTACACAAGCCATGACATATGCTGTAACAGGTTTGTTTCCAATGAATACCGTATTATCCTCTGACATTTTCGAATTGTTCCTTGTTTCTCAAAGTAAAGTGTTTAATCTACGCATCACTAATATTTTGTTATCCCACATCTCCCCTCACAGATGACTTGAAAAATCTTACGAATCTGTTTTTACTCACTAATATTGTTACAGAGATTTCATTAAAACCTAATTGTTAAAAATGACCAGTCAGATGCAAATTCTAAAGAGGGTCGTCTTGAATACCAGTAAAGTATCCAAATAAATTTGCAGCGATGTGAGTGAGAAAGGTTATTGGAACTAAGAATGCTAACCATAGTGGAGGCCATGGTATAATAGGATATACAAACATCATACCTAGGACAAGAAATCCGAGCTGGTCAAGAAAAATAAAGGTTTTTCCACGAGAAATTCCACTTCTACGTTTGATGAAAGAACCAACCATATCACCAGTCATTCCACCAAGAGTTGAAAGACCTCCTGCTACTCCTCCTAGCACTAGTGGATCAGCTAATACATCAGGTAAATTCAAGAAGGATATCAGTGAATATACAATACTCGATTGGTAAAATTCTTGGTACTCTAGTCTTATATCAATAGGAGGATTGCCTAAGAGCACTCCATCAAAGGAAGCAATGATAAGTGCTAAGAAAAATCCTATGAGTATTCCAACAAGTACTGCCAGCCAAAAGCCTCTAATTGTCTTACCATCGCCTAAAATTCGTTTACCATCTTTCCAAAAACGTCCCCCATCGATAGGAGGGCCACCTCCAAGAATCGTTGGCGCAGCATTCCCGAAATATAAAGGAAGTACGAAAACAAGAATATCAAAGATTGATTGTCCAAGTTCGGCCATTAAGTAGCATTTCCAGCATTCATCTGAACGATCTGAATGGCAATATATAATATCTTCTTGCTTTATGGAGATAAAATAATAAGATGTCCATTTTTAGCCATTTACCTAATTGATGGATTATAAACTTCTACTCCGACTGTAAGTACTTGAGTATCGTCGTTTGTATAAACATCTTTTTCATAAGTAGCAAACAATGGCTCACGAATATTGAATAAAAATCCTTTCATGATCACCAACAATCTCATTTTTAGTAAGATAAAAAGTAACATTTTGTTGGATGTCATTAGTACTGAAAAAAGAATTAGATTCTACTTTTAGGATATAACCACAGGTAAACCAACAAGAAATTGCAGAGTAGGGGATCTTTTCGGGTTTAGCATACAAATGAACTTCATTGAAAGATTCAGTACTCAGGGTATAGTGTGTAGAGAGTACTTGAAAGCTAAGAATTGGGAAAAATGGATCATTATCACGAAAAAGCACATCAGTAGAATCGATTACCATTCTAGTCAGATTTTCATTGATATGGAGAGTGTCCTCATCAATATAACGCTGCAGATTAGATTGAATGGAATCAAGCTCACCCCGAATAGCACCTGTTTTCATTAAATTGTAGTAAATTTTTGATGTATCATAATAATAAAAGTACATAGATTGAGTTATTCGGTTCTTCCCGAGAGAGAAAAATGTTTCCGCAAATATAGGTTTCTCCCGTTTCATTTATTAGTCCCTTCGTACACCTTGAAAACAATCTCGTGATAAATACTTTGCACATGTTAGGAATAGATTTTGTATGAACGAGTTACCAGAAGGGAAGATACCTTGGGATCTCTTATCAAATCTTGTTAAACTGAGAGGATATCAAAATAATCGTGGAATCGTTCAAGAACCTGCTCCTGGTATTGATATAGCTACCTTAGATTTACAGGAAATATTCAAACAAATTCGAGAATACTATAATACATCCACTACACCTTATTTAATATATAAAGCAGATCCAATCACTTTTCCCACACCTAATCCAGCGAAATATCTTGTCACAGTGAATATGAATGATTTAGCGACTTGTGGAGCTATTCCTTATGGAATAACCATTACAATTCTTCTTCCACCAAGAACATCAAGTGATTTAATTATGGATTTTCAAAAAAAATTGTCTGAAATCTGTGAAAATAATGGTATTACTATATTGGGAGGCCATAGTGAGGTTACAGCGAGTGTTGAATCCCCAATATACTCAGCGAGTATGATTGGTTTCGTACCGCATGAATATTATATTCCTCGAAATCCTAAACCTGGTGACGCCATAATTTGTTCTGGATGGATAGGAGCTGAAGGAACTGGTATATTACTGACAAGTGGGAAAGATTATTTTTCTAACAATTTGTCAGAAGAAACGATACAAGAAGGAATTAGAGTTGGGATGGAAATTTCCATCTCAAAAAAGGTTCTTGCTCTCAATCGTCAATATCATAATGCATTAAACTTGGTTCATGATGCAACCGAGGGTGGTATCTATGGTGCGTTGTATGAATGTCTCGCTCCTTTTGATTTGGGATGTAAGATTAATTCTTCAGATATTCCTGTAACAAAAGTGACTGAGAAGATAACCCAGTATCTCGATATCAATCCATTCAAATTAATCTCATCAGGAGCAGTCCTTTTGATTTGCCAAAGAAAATATGCGTCTAAGATTGTAGAGTACTTGAATAAAAATTCATTTGGACCTACCCAAATAATCGGTGAGGTTACCCACAGAGGCTCTCCCTTGAGTTTTGATAATCAAAAAATGCATCCTCCGGAAGCAGATGATCTTATTAAAGGACTAGCCAATCTTAAAATGAAGAACGAGTAACAGATTCTTTTTTAACTCCTTCTGAGGGTTGTACAATATAGCATTGTCCATACTGGGCTAGTTTAGCTCGAATTTTACGTGCAGCATCGATAGAATCAGTCAATGCAAACATACATCCTCCAAAACCAGCTCCTGTCATTTTAGCGCCTAAAGCTCCAGACTCTTTGGCAACTTTGCACATTTCATCTATTTTTGGATTGGAGACCTGATAATTATCCCGGAGGAAATGATGTTGTTCATCGAGTAAAGATCCTATTAACGTTAAATCAACAATTGGAGACTGTAATTCCTTCAAAGCTAATTTTTCGTTCTCTCTCACCCCTAAAATGCCCTGTATTATTCTTTCTTCCTTATTTGTGAGTTTTTTGAGGCTTGAACTTGTTGTTGGTAAAGTCTGAAGGTCTGGATTTCCTAAAGTCTCCAAAATATTAAATATCGAATTCTGGACGTGTTTTAGAGGAGTATCCGCGTGACGCACTATTTCGGAATCTCCAATTACAAAGAATGAGTTTACAGGAAGGGTTAATGGAGTAATTGTCAAATTAGCTGTAGTTGTCATCTGAAAAATTCCACCGAATGAAACACATGTTTGATCCATTCTACCGCAGGAAATTCCCAGCACATCGTGTTCAATATGAAAAGCAACATCAGCGATTTGATCCAAGGTTAGGTTTTTTTGCAAAACAATATTTGCTACCAAGAAAACGGTAGAAACGAGTAAAGCGGCTGATGATGATAGACCTGATTTAATTGGAATGCTACTACGGATCTTCAGCTCACTGGGTAAAATTTTTCCAGCTATTGAGTTATCATAGAATTTAAATACTGCCTTGATGTAGTCGTACGGAGTACCAGTAAGTTTGCCAATATCCGTGTGTGATATTTTCTCAATACGAGGTAAGGAGTCACTACAAATTTGAATCATAGATTTCTTAGGGTCTAGCCAATAATAAAGATATAACCTTCTGTCTATTGCCATTGGTATGACTGGCAGCCCTAAATAATCTTGATGCTCTCCGAAAAGACAAATCCGTCCAGGACTACTAATTATTCCTTCTAATGCGTTTGAATTATCAATATTAGACATAGGACTGATCTCTTAGATTTTTCCGAATCCGAAATTTACTGAAGTCAAAGTTAGGGTTTATCTCATAACTTAGAATGAATACCTAAGACATAATGACATGATATTTTTAGATATAATCTAATTTGAACACTATTTTACTTAGATCCTTGGGTGATCTAATAGTTTTTAATCTATCTCTAGGATTATTATCATGAGACAATGGCACTAGCAAAATCATATCAGAATTCCCCTTCTCTCTTTCTAGAAGAGGATTTAATAGAAGTGAATTTAGACTCATTAATATTAGCGATGCTCACAGCCTTCAATGTACGAGTCACGAGCACAGATTTAACATTGAATATCACAAATCTTTTCTCTGAGTTGAATTTAATAATTCCTGAGAATTTAAGCTCAGAAATTCAAGGATCCCTTGAAATTTTGACTGTAAACAAGTTTTTAGTTGCTACCAATGGAGAATTTCTAATTTCAAAGCTGGGAAGAGGTCACGGAATGAAAGCGTTGCTGAATTTTCGCAAATCAGCTCCTGAATTCTTCAGAATTTGATTCACCTTCAAAGTGATTCATTTAAACAATTTAAGTTAGTCACCATTAAATTCATAAAACCAAACTCAGACAATCGATTATAGATCTGATCTTTGACAAGTGATGAAGATGACTCTTGAAATTAAGGTAGATGATTTAGATTTATTTACAAAAGTTCTTAATGCAACAGCTACAGTATTAGAGGATGAAGGAACATTTGTAGTTAACCCGAAAGATGGAATGACACTTAGAAATATGGATAAACCAAGATTTGCTATGGTTGATTTAAAAATTAAACCAGAATATTTTCATGGCGATTTCAAGTGTGATAAGGAATATAAAATTTCAATACAAATGCAAGATTTAAAGAAAATTTTGCAGCGAGGTGGAAAAGAGGATAGCTTAACGATTACTCTGGATGAAGAGAAAAATCTCCTGAAATTCACTTTTGAAGGTCGTGTTAAGCGTCAATTTATACTACCACTATCAGAACCCGAGGAAAGTACACTTCCTGATCCCAACGCACTAAAATATGATATTAAAGCTGTTTTGTTCAGCGGCTCATTAACAGATTTCATTAAGGATGCTTCTATCATAGGTGGAAGTATTAACTTATATGCAGAAGCAAATAAAATGATTTTCAGTAGTTCTCAAGACAACAGAGAGGTTAAAATTGAAATCGATACCCAATCAGAAAATTCTGCCGCCAAATTAATAGAAGCAGAAGGCACTCATGAAGCACTGTATTCAATTGATTCTTTTAAGAACCTTATTTTAGTTGATCAAGCTTTTTCGGAGGTACAATTGACATTTACGTCAGTGAGACCTCTTCATTTGCTTTATACTGATGCTCGTGGAATCGAACTTGGCTATCTATTAGCTCCTATGCAACCTGACCTCGATGATGAACTAGAAGGCGCATCGTCAGATGATTACGACGATGATGAAGATGATGATGAATACGACGATGAAGAAGACTAGCCAAACCATTTTCTTTTTTCCTCTAATATTTCTATGCGTTTGTGATTAATAGTGGTTACCACAGAACGAATGTGGACTGAATTTTTTCGTCCCAGAACTTTGGATGAGGTAGTTGGACAACAAGAAATTGTTGGTAGATTAAAGCAGCTTGGAACTCAAGCTGATTTCCCTCATATGTTATTTTCTGGTCCTCCAGGAGTAGGAAAGACAACGTCCGCAGAAGCGGTAATAAATGAAATATTTACTCTTGCTCAACGGGCAGCGAACGTAAAACGTCTCAATGCGTCAGATGACCGCGGGATTAATGTGGTTCGTGAAGATATCAAAAATTTTGCACGCGTACTACCATCAGGAGGAGCAAAATTCAAACTTATCATTCTTGATGAAGCTGACCAAATGACCAGCGAAGCTCAGCACGCTCTACGTCGTACTATGGAAACTTATAATGAAATCACGCGATTTATTCTTATATGCAATTATAGCTCAAAGATTATATCTCCCATTCAATCTAGATGTGCAATTTTCCGATTCAAAGGATTGCAAAAAAAAGAAGTGATGTCTCGATTACAGTTCATCGCTACAAAGAAAAAACTAATAGTTGATGAAAAAGGTCTAGAAGCACTTTATGAGAGTTCAGAAGGGGACATGAGACAAGCAATAAATGCTTTACAGGCCGCTTCTTCTCTAACTACAGAGGTAACTGATAAAGTAGTTTATCAAGTTCAAGGGTATGTCAAACCAGCTGAACTATCTGAAATTATTCATAATTGTATTGGTTCCAAACCTAATTTTAATGCGGCTCGAAAAAAGGTAGTTAATTTAATGGAGGCTTATGGTCTTTCAGGACAAGATTTAGTAAAGCATTTCAACGGTCAATTAAGTACAATACCTGAAAAGGATCTTCCTGGATCACTTCGGTATGAAGCGCTTGCGATGCTTTCCGATGTTGATTATCGTCTAGCTTCAGGATGTAATCCTTTAGTACAATTTGATGCATTTCTTGCTAAATTAATAGCACTTTCTCAAAGCTGAGGTTAATTTTTTGGTATCCTGGACGCATAAATATGCGCCCCAAAGCAGATCTGAAGTTATTGGTAATACTACTAGCGTTAATTCAATTATTGGTTTTTTAAACCGTTTTAGAAATTCTAAATTGAAAACAAAAAAATCTAAGAATGCTTTGCTGCTTTTCGGACCGCCAGGAATTGGTAAAACGAGTTCGGTCATAGCAGTGGCAAAATCTCTAAATTTTGATGTTGTAATAGTTAATGCTAGTGATAAACGAAATAAATCATCTCTTCAGACCGTGAAAAATGCCTCTCAATTTAGCTCTTTAGCGGAAAGTCTAAATGATAAAATCGTTGGCCAAATACTACTAATTGATGAGGTTGATGGTTTAAGTGGGACCGCTGATCGTGGTGGGATTAGAGAGATTATCGAAATAATTAAATCAACACGAGTGCCTATTATTCTAACAGCAAACGATATTTCTAATCAAAAATTCAGGACATTGCGTTCTCATTGCGAGCTAAGCAGGTTTGATTCTCCTGAAGAAAACGAGATCATAAAAATTCTTAAAAGAATAGCCAAAGCAGAGTCCATAACGGTTACTGACAAAGTCCTTCTTGTTATCATTAAAAACAGCAAATATGATATTCGTGGCTCAATTAACTCCTTACAAACACTCTCGAGTGGAAGAAATGTAATTACTGAAGGGGATTTATCTATTCTATCGTATCGAGACCAATCAGTCGACATTCGTGAATTTCTCAGAAGTGTTTTTATTGAACGAGATGGAGAAAAAGCTGCTCGTCAGACTCGCTTACTTACTGATGTTGATTACAATAAGCTGCTCTTGATATTACGGGATGTTACTGCAAGAATAATAGGACAAGATGATTATAAACTATTAGCAGAGGTATATTCACTGTTATCTAGAGCAGATCTGGCTTTAAGCCGTGCCTCTCGTCAACGAATTTGGTCTCAGTTATATTATTACTATTTTCATGTGACCAAAGGATTAACAGCCCTTCTCCCTACAATTGATTATTTACCGCCCTTCCAAGATTGGCAGCTACAAGTCCCCCAATTTTGGATAACGCTTTCAAGGCAACGTAGAGGGAAGAACATTGCTTTGAAAGTGGGAAAATCCTGCTTAGTTTCGGCAAATGTTGCAATCCGTGATATCTTTCCATATCTCAGGGTAATTTTCAATAATGATCCTGTGATGGCAGCTGATTTAGCGCTTGAATTTAAGCTATTTGATATTGAAGCAGGTAAACGAAAAACTAAAATTGTCTGGAATAAAGAAATAGATTATTTTGCTAAAGATCTTGCGATAAATAGAAAAATAAAAAGCCTTATTCGTTCTAAATATCCACTTATTGAGAAAATACAGAAACAAGATATTGATGAAAATACTCTACTAGAAGTGCAAGAACAACAAGAAGCATTGAAGAAATCTTATAAACTGAAGCTTGCTATGTCTGAAAAAAAGGAGAAAAGAAGAAAATCAAAAGCCTCTCGTTCTCCGAAAAAGAAAAAATCGACTAAAAAACTCCCTTCTGATCAAACATTATCCGTAGATAAAACAAAAACAGAAAAAACAAAAAAGAAACAGAAAAAAGCAAAAAAGCCTCCAAAAACCCTATCAGAGTTTTTCTAGTTCAAAAATATCAAAATCAATCAATTTTGATTTAAGCGAGATCTTGCTTTGGAATACATAAAGCTAATTTCTAAATCTTTGGATTCTTGGGCTATCTGCCGAATCATATTCATTCCATTCACCTGGAAGCCTTGTTTTATTCGTAAATTGGCTTTTAAGAATTGTGCATCTAGTAATAACCCTAAACTCCCACTGGTTGATGCTTTCTCATCAGCAAATGCTTGATGACGTTCAGCAAGTTTTAGATTACCTTTTTCAAGCTCAATGTATCCTAAGCTTAGATGCGCATCAATATAACTTTTCAGATTCACTAAATCAGTACTAATAATGTCTAACGAATTGTGGAACCACTTTGAAGCTTCACTAAAATTTTCCATTAATAAGTAGGTATATCCCTTACTTAAATAAATGAGGGACAATCCTGTTATAGAATTCCATTGATTTAGTTGGTCTTCTGCCTTTTCTAAAAGTTTCAAGGCAGCATCTTCATGTGAATGGAGAGTTAGAAGTTCTGCTAATAGGGAAACATTTCGGGGGTTAGTTTTATTCTTTTCTTGAAATAGTGGTTGGAGAACATTGATGCCTTCTGTGAAGTCGAGTTGATTTCTATAGAAAATTGCTTCTGAACGTAAGAAACGGGTGAATACAGGAGATGTAGTTCTAAGAGAAACAATTTTCTCCCTTCCACTCTCAAAAATTCGTTTCGCGGTCCCAAAATCGCCTCTAGCAACTGCAATGTCCCCACGAGTGCGAGAAATGTCAAGTTGAAGAGGATTTCTTATTTCACTTGAGAGATCTAAATGATTAAGTGTTCTCTCTGCATAGTTCAAGTGTTCTATGGCTTTTGCCCACGAATTCAGACCCTTTAGAATTTTCGCATAATTCAAATTTGCCTGTAAAAAGTAAGTGATCTTTAAATCGTCATCTGTCGATCTGACCGCTGAATTCAAAAAATGTAATGCCCATTCTTGAGCTTCAATATATCGGTGCAAATTATAGAAGAAATTACTAAGCTTATCTTCCGTGAACATGATGGAAAGTTCACTTTTCTGTATGGTATGGATATAGAATTTCATAGAAAGCATATCTAATGTTTTTTTGTACAATCCGATCCTCCAATAACCACGCGCCATTTCATCCAGACTATCACCGATACCAGATTTATCCTCAAGAATCTCAATAATCTTATCAGCACGTTGAAAAAGATATAGCCCTTTCGAGATAGTCACGCTATTTAATATTTGAAGACATCCAGCTAGGACGGCGAATGAAACAGCTGTGGCATTTCCTTCTAGTGCTTGAATGTTTTTTAGAGCTAGTTCAAATAAAACATTGGTCTCTTTGTATCGCTTAGCTTCATACAGTTTTATAGCTTTTTCAACTAAACTTGATGATTCTTGATAGATCGAAGAAGGGGAGCGAAGAAGGGTTACCGAGCTTCTAACTGTATTAATTAAATTTCTCTGAACATTGAACCTTTCAATGAGCTCTAGATCTATTTCATAAGTTAAACGACTGTCCCGGAAGTCTAAAATGCTTTCAGCTGTATGGGAAAACTTGTCATCTTCTATTGAATTCCATAAAATCTTTGCAGTCTGAACTTCGGCTTCCCAAGGTTCATTCCCAGTCGCCCGTGTCTCTTCATACACTTTCTTAAAAATGTCCATGAAGTCCTGTTGCCATAAAAATTCAATTTGACGAGATTTATTGTACAATGCCATTTTATCAGTGATAACCTGTGAAAAGAGCTTACCACTCAACAGAAAGTACGAGTCTTTATTTGTAATTCCTCGAAGACTGGCTATTATCTCTTTTTCCCTTTTCTTTGTATCCAAATATTCAATATCTCCAAAAGCAATACTTTGAAGATATTTGTTTATAATGGATAACTGATCACTCACATCACTCGTAGCTTTCACAAAAAGATAATAGACTATTACTAATAAAAGATTGACGAAAAGGACCTAAGATCTAATTTATGTTTGAGATGGTTATTAATGAATCCAAAGCTGTCCAAGGTTGAAAAACTACAACACGAAATGAGAGAAGCTAATATTGATATAATAATTGCACCACTCGGTATTAATTTCAGATGGCTATATAAAATCAAGGAGGAACCATCAGAAAGACTGTTAATCACCATTATTGGGTCAGAAGATCCACCAAAATTTCTTGTTCCTGCTTTTGAATCAGATCGCATCAAAAAAGTGACTGGGGGCTCGGATGTTACGGGATGGGAGGAAACTGAGAATCCCCTCACAATATTAGCTAATGATATAATCCCAAAGAGTGTAAAAACGATTGGCATTGAACCAAAATTGTGGTTCTCTGTGTACCAATCTATATCACATTGTTTACCTGGAAAAGAGTTCGTTAATGCAGAGAAATTATTCAATTCACTACGAATGGTAAAAGATGAATTCGAAATAAAGAAAATGCAACAGGCATACAAAAAAACTAGTGAAGTAATAATCAAAACTCTTTATGAACTTGAACAGGGATTGACTGAATTTGAAGTTCAGAGTATACTCAAAAATCGATTACTCTGGGGAGCTAATGAATCCGTCTTCAGTTTAGTCCAATTTGGAGATAACTCTGCATTACCTCATTATCATGGGGGCGATAGACAATTAAAAAGGGATGATGTAGTATTGATAGATGCAGGAGGTACCGTTGAAAACTATTGGGGAGATATTACAATTACTAGTGTTTTTGGAAAAGCGAGTGATAAATTTAAAGAGATTTTTGAACTTGTAAACCAAGCAAATATTCGTGGAAAGGAATTAGCGATCCAAGGACGGACTCCACATGATATTGATCTGGGAACTCGTGATGTAATATCTAAAAAAGGGTACGGAAAATTCTTCACACATCGTACTGGTCATGGATTGGGGCTAGAGGTACATGAACACCCTTATATTCTTGAAGGTAATAAAACTCCTTTGAGAACAGGTAATTGCTTTACTATTGAGCCTGGTATATATCTTCCAGGAAAATTTGGAATTAGAATAGAAGATAACGTTATCAAAATGGATGACGGAATTTCTGCAAGTGAAATACCACGATTTGAGCTTCTGGAGATATGAGTAGACAAATCTGACTCGTTGTTTATGTACGAATATATATAAAACAACATGACTTAGGGAAATAATGAGAATCAACAACGGAGACTCATCAAAGGATGGAAATTCGTAAAATCCAAGTTACTGGAGCGGGTGACACTAGGATTATCTCTTTACCAAAAGATTGGGCTGCGCGTCATCAACTCGATAAAGGATCAAATGTTGTAATTAAAGAAATGTCCTCCGGTGAATTATTAATTTATCCAACTGAAATTCCTGTAGAAAAAAGAATAACTAGAATTAAAGAGTCTGCACATGTAAGTCGCGATGTTCTTGCCGCTTATTTATTAGGTAGTGATGTAATAATCATCGAATCAACAAAGGATACTCCTCTTCAAAAAAAAAGTGTAATTCGAGATCTAAGCCGACAACTTGTAGGTTTAGAAATCCTTGGGGAAACACAAGAAAGTATCGAGCTACACTTCTTAATTGATTCAAGTTCACTCCCAAATCCCCGCGAATATGTCCACAGGTGCTTCTCTATAGCCAATCAGATGCAAAGTGATGCAATATCTGCTTTCATAAATGACGATATTACCCTCGCAGAAGAAGTAATCGAAAGAGATGTGGAAGTAAATCGCTTATATTTCCTCATTGTAAGAATGCTGAAGATCATGGTAAACGATAAGAGGGAAATTTCCAATATCAAGCCAACAACATGTTTGGATTGGCGTATGGTAGCAGCATATGGTGAAAACTTAGGAGACGCTTCAGTTGATTTTGCTACAACAGTAAAAAAGAATCAGAATATGAAAAGTACACTTGCTAAGTCTTCATTGAATAAGATAAAAAAATTAAGTAGTTTAATAACGATGGCATTAGCTGAGAGTTTGGATTCGTTTTTTGCTGGAGATGTTTTAGCAGCTGAAGAGTTAAAGCATAGAATTGATAATCAATTGAAAAATATACATAAAGAAATTCAAGAAGACATTTCTAAGCATGATAAAGAGGTAGTTTCTAAATTAACTTCACTAATTAGTTTTTTGGGCCAATTACGAGAAGTAGCTATTGATATAGGAGATTTAGTCATAGCAAATGACACCTCGTTAAATGGTCATTATCTAAAGGACTGACGGATTCAGTAACGAAATGCTAATATAGAAAACTATAGAACCCCCCCTCAGTAAGGAAGGATAATCTATGTCCATTAAAGATCAAATCGTAACTAATTTGGAACAGATAAGACCAGCTCTTCAACGAGATGGTGGCGATGTCGAATATGTTGATTATGACGTTGATAGCGGTATTCTTAAAGTGCGTTTGATGGGTGCCTGCCGAGGTTGCGCCTATTCTCAGATGACACTTTCAAACGGAATTAAAAGAGCTCTTCAACAGAATTTTCCAGACCTAAAAGACGTTGTTTCAGTATAAGGTTTTTTTTAAAATCTCTTATAATATGGGGAAGGAATTTCTATTTTCTCTATGACGTTAACTGTCGCTTAGTTAGCGTAAAATTATTTTCTTTGAAAAGTACTAAGTAAAGCATAATTTTAACCTAAGAAATGTTTCCCGCTTCAATGTCAACCGAAGCTGGGATAAAATGAATCCTTTAAATATAAGATTTGAAATATTGATTCATAGAAACGAGTGATTAGTTGAGTTGTTTGAAGACAGAAGTTAAAGAGTTCCACAAGAAATCGTTGACGGAATCCAACAGGGCTAAGATAATACAGAGTCTGTCACGAAAACTGATTAATCTCAACTCTCCTAATGCAATTCTTAGAACCTTACATTTATTTCTAAAGGATTATTATTCCTTTACATTTTTGTTCTTGAGTAGTCCAACTACAAGACCAGGACTGCTTATCTATCCAACAAGACTTATTTTCTCGTCTAAAGATGTTTCAGATTTTTTAGACGACCTTAAAACACAAAAACTTGATTCTGATGTTTCATATCATCGTTTTGGTGAGCTTAGTACAAACTCCATTTCACTTGGAGGCAAGGCTATTCAAGAAATGCTCATTTCTCGCATCGATACTAAACATACACCGCATTGCTTCTTCGGTTTGATTAGTTTTGAAGAACCTTTGGGGTTGCAAAAAGTAGATCTAGATTTCTTTCAGACTATTTCGAGCTTATTAACACTCAATTATGTAAATATTGAACTTAAGAAGGCAGTAAAACGCGCTAAAACGCAGATTTTGGATGATTCACAACGGTTGCAAAGAGAAAACGAGCAACGATCCGAATTACTTAAAAAAATCAAGTCACAGACACAGGAACTTCGACTAAAGACTCAAGAGGTTGAAGAGTTCGTGTATAGCGTTAGTCATGATTTAAAGACTCCTGTCATTTCTATTTTAGGCTTTATTGAGACTTTAAAGACCGATGCAGGGAATATTCTTACATCAGACAGCTCATTTTATCTTGAGCGAATGAAACATAACACTCATCATGTCATAGCAATGATTGATGAAATACTTGAATATTCTCGTATTGGAAGATTTTCACAAGAAAGAACTTCAGTGAATCTATCGGTGATTCTAACTGAATCTCTTAGCAGGTTTTCACAAGACTTCCAAAGTAAGAATATTAAGGTAGAGTTGGAGACAAAATTTCCAAAGGTAAATGTTGAATTGAATCGAATGGTTCAACTTTTTGATAATTTAATAGGAAATTGTATTAAATTCATGGGAAACCAATCTTCTCCTTTAATAAGAATTGGTATTAGTGATCAAGACTCTGAATATGTTAAGATTCATGTAAAAGACAATGGAATTGGAATACCAGAAAATTCATTGACTCAAGTATTCAATTTATTCACCCGAGCATCAAATGTGAATGAAGAAATAGAAGGGTCAGGTATTGGACTAGCACAAGTAAAGAAAATTATCGAAACCCATGAATGTAAGATATGGTTGGAGAGCAAAGAAGGAGAGGGAACAACTATTTCATTTACTCTTCCTCTTGCACCCCTAGAAAATTCAAATTAATCGTCTATGAACATTTTTATTCGTTCAAACAGCTCTCGAGCATCTGGATCAGTAGTGAAGTTATGTCCTGAGTGTGGAAATGTGTCAATCTCTATTTTTGCCTCTGGACTGAATTTTTCATTAGTTACTTTATCAATTTCAGTAACCTCAATTGTATCATCCAAGTTTCCATAAGCTATAAGCGTGGGTATATTAATTTGTATTGATTGTTTTTGAAAATACCGGCGAAGGCTCATAAACTGGGCAATTGCCTTTGTAGGATAATAATAATAAGCGTAGAGATCATGATCCATATAGTATTGAAGTACATCATCTCCTTTATACACAAATTTGATAAAATAAGACAATATCGGCGCTAGTGCCGCTAATTTTGATTTTAGCTTAAAAGCGGGGGCTAAAAGTACTAGTTTCTTGAAATGTATGTCCTGATGTTGATGAATTAGAAGGATTGATAGAAGAGCTCCCATTGATATCCCAATTGGTATGATCGTATCACAATTCTTAGTTAGTAGGTTTAACCCTTCTGTACAGGAATTTAACCAATCGAGATACGAATATTTTGGAAGATCACGATAATTGGTTCCATGTCCTGCTAACCGTACGCCATGAACACTAAAGCCATTTTTATGCAAGAATTGGCCAAGAGATAACATTTCTGTTGGTGATGCAGTGAGTCCGTGAGTTAGAAGAACACCTGTTTCTGAACCGTCAAAATAGAATGGTTTTGTCTTTTTTTTCAAATGTTCTAATTTATCCTGTTGATTATCCATGGTTTAGCACCAACTTTTACTAATACATACCTCTAAAGTTTCATAGATTTGTTGATTACTAGAAAAACCTACCTTCAATAATACTCAAGAATCGTTTAATGAATGATATTTAATTAGTTGCGAGTAAGTTCAATCGAGAGACAAACACATGAAATCTTCGATCATTCCTTCTTATAAGTTCTTATATGCTGGAGTGCTACTAATAGGTCTTTTTTCCATAAATGTATTGTCAGTTATGGTAATCGCCCAATCAGATGCGGACATAAGTATCAATGGAAATTCAGAATCAATAAGATTAGTTCAAACGCGACTCGATAATTTTGGCGGAGTAAATTCCATAATGGCACGGACTTCCACAAGTGCCTTAGGAGTTATATTCGGTACAACAAGTAACGCCTTCCCTTTGTCAATTTTCACCGATTTTACCCAAAAACTAGCTGAAATAGAATTCCAAAATCAACAGGGAACAATAACAAATCGTACTCAACTCATGACACGGAATACATTCTTAGTTAAGCTGGTTAGAATAATCGAATACGATAGCGAAGGAACTGATAGCAGATTTAATAGCTCGATTTCTCCAAGTATAAAAAAGGTAATTGATCTATCTGCAACTACTTTCCATATTAACGCAAGCCGTTCCTCCTCCAATGAGTCCGCTACACAATTATCTTATCATTTAGATTTCTTTGCCAATAATTTGACCTATTTGCCCTATAGATATGTCAATTCATCTTTAAGACTTGACTCATTAGTGTTTTCTATAGATTTTGATGTCGAAAAGACGCAAGTTATTGTACCTACAATTCCAAAAATCAAAATTCGTTCAGATGGAACTAGCTTTACAGTTACTCCGACCACAAGCTCTCAAACAATAGAAGCAATACGTTTTGCTCCTCGATTGAAATTTTCTTGCAATATAAATGGATGGGATTTTTCCACATCCAACTCCAACCTAATATTACATGTCGAATTTTATGCACACGAAGAAATTTTGGGTTTATCATCCAGGATCGGAGATCTAAATCAGACTCGAGAAGTCTTAAAGAAATCTGATCTTCTTGGAGAGTTTAAATTTTCCACATTACTCAATGGACAACCACAGAGTCATATTTTAGACCAATCTACCGCTCAAACTGTAAACTATACCGCTCGTTCTTTCAATAACAATCGATTTTCCTTAGGAAATTCCTTTAGAGATTTTTTAAATTTTACTTGGGCTCAGAACGTATCTGTAGATGGTGTGGATAAAGATGTCGTATTTCAACCCTTATCGTCTGGTGAATCATCTCTAGCATTGCGTCCTTCTATTGGTCCTTTAACCCAGACTTTATTCCTCAGTGGTGGTTTTATATTTCCACAGGGAAATGAAATATATTATGACCCTGAAATTATAGTCGAAGAACTAAACCCGATTTTTAATATTCTTCCTGCACCGAATAGAGTTATTTTAGAAAGCTCT
Source organism: Candidatus Heimdallarchaeota archaeon B3_Heim (assembly GCA_003144275.1). Classification (GTDB taxonomy): domain Archaea; phylum Asgardarchaeota; class Heimdallarchaeia; order Hodarchaeales; family Hodarchaeaceae; genus Hodarchaeum. The sequence goes on along the minus strand of NJBF01000027.1, from coordinate 15,646 downwards.
AGCCAAATAATTCTATTCACCGGCTTTTTTGTTGGAATTATAATCGTAATCCGTCAACGATTCTACAAATGAATATTGATCGTCATACTTGCAGGAAGATAGAGGAATACCATTGACCGAGAAGGGCTCTCCTAATATTGAGAATGTTACATTTCTTCAGGATATTTATGCAGCTCTAGGTCATGCAATTCGATTTGACATTGTGCAGTATTTAGGTACCTTTCATCGGCCAGTACAGTATACAGAGTTAGTTGAATGGTTACAAATAAAGCCAGGATCATTTTATTTTCATATAAAGAAATTAAAAGGTCTTGTTGAGCAAGATTCTGAAAAAAAGTTCCTTTTGACGTCTTTAGGTAAGATAGCTTTAGATGTAATGAAATCTGGGGAGATTATTCAATTGAAACACCAGCCCCAGGATTCAACAGATGAAAAGGAGGTAATCTTGCCAGTTAGATTTTCCATCACATTCTTTGGGGAATTTGTTAGAAGAAAAACGTTCGATAGGAAGTTCAACCTCATTATAAGCCTGATGGTAGTAGGTCAAATTCTATTACTTGATTTTGCAAAACTAGGTATGATTCCATTCTTCATCGATGGAGGACTATTTTTCGGTCTAATCGGGTGTATAATTGAAGTTATTGTTTCATTTATGATAATATGGATTCTATTAGAACTTCTGATGAGGTATTATAGTCCGATCAAAGGATTTTCCTATGAGCTATTAAGTGGAATTCCCATTGCTCTCAGTCCTCTATTCGTTTATCCATTATTGGTGTTTTTATCAGAACACAGTTCTTTTTTACCATTTCTTCCAGATATTATAGCAAATGTCCAAGTATCGATCACCATATTATTTATTCTTCAGATATTTTCTGGCATCTTCCTTGTTCAACTTCTCCAGGTGATAAAATCGGTTAGCTTCGAACGTGCACTAGTACCTGTTTTTATTGTCTTGTATGGCTTTAGCATCTTGAGCTTTTTCGTATCGAGCTTATTTTAAATATCGCACACTCGAGTTACTTGATTGATGAACTTACCAGATCTCCTTTTAAAAAAATAAAACACACTTAGATCGAGCCAAATTGTAGTTTATTTACTGTAACTCATGTGATCTGTTAAATATTTTAAGAAGAGACTGTAGAAACAACTTTCAACTTAAAATTCGATGGCCAAAGATTAAGATAATTATTCTAAATCACTTTCAACATATATTTAACAATTAATCTTTAAAGACCTATCAACATTGTTCAAGTAGATTCAATCGAATAACAATCATGGTGAATTACTAGAATGAAAATACACAAATCAAAAAAAAGTTTGATAGCAATCACTACTGCCATTATGATGCTTGGAATTGTCATTATTCCAAGCACTGCTGTTTCAGGCCAGTTAGTTAATACTCCAATACCTGTTACTCGTCCAGATGGAACCTTACAAGGTTTACTGCATCGTAATATTCTTGGATTAATACGGGAGATGGAAAGTGCTAACTTTACACCTGATAATGTTTACTACGGGGCTTTTAATAGTGAAGGCAGTTATACGTACCCTAAAAAGGATTCTGTAGAGAGGAATATTACTCTAGACCTAGCTGCTTTGACGTTCGTACTTAATAGATCTGTTAATGATATGAAAACTGATATCTCAATAGAACCTGGAACTTTAGCTTTTATGCAAATGCTGCTGAATCAGCTCGGTAACCACACTAAAATTACAATTTACAATAAAATAACGTCAGATGCAATGGTTACCAGTTATCATGATCGAAAAGCCGTAACCATCTTCTACGATCAGGATCGAAGTGTCTTAGACACTTTTGAAACAATTAGGGAAAATGGTACTGTTTCATCTCAACCATTCACTGGTGATGAAATTTTAACTAATGTTTTCATGTCACTTGTCCAAGATAAAGTCACTGGTGCATACCAAATTTTGAACCAATGGCAATATGAAGATGGATCTTCTGGTGAGCTCCTCAGGAGGTTTATAGAGCAACTATCCTCCCGAACTTGGTTGAGTAAAGAACTGCAATATTTATTAAAAATTCGAAATGTAAATATCATGACTACTCTCTCTGCTCCTTCACAAGAGCTTTCAGCTTCTCTAGCAGAGCCAAAAATCCTTGAAAGAGGTTCTTTTGAGATTTCTCAACTTAAAATAGATAAATTGGACCTTGCACGAGTAGGAAGTAATCTAATAGTTAAGGAGTACAATTACACTTACTTAGAGCATCATTTACTGGGAACATTGGTTTACAATGATACTAATGAAAATGGATATATGGATCTTGGAGTTAATACACTTCCAGTGGGAGTAAGTAGCATTGCCTACCCCACAATTGGAGATGAAGCTCTCTACAGATTCGATATGAAAGATATCGCTGAACGGACATACAGTCGTCCCATAACCACTGAAAATGTGTTAGAGTTTGGATCAAATTTTACTGATGTTTCAGGATATCTTCAACCATTAGAAAGAAATCAAGATATTTCGTTATTCAATGTATCTTCAGAAGACCTCCATACTATTGATGAGGTTTCAACATTATTCCATTTTGAGGTAGATAATGAATTAGGACGTGTTGATCTCAAATTCGATTATATAATTGGTGAATGGAGTAATATGGCAGATCTAGAAGGATTAAGTCTCAATCAACTAATGGGAACAACAGTGTTCGATGCTCAAAAGAAGAGAACGATCCAATGGAGAGATGAAAATAATGCCGACTTGTCTGATGATGTCGTGAACTCAACAAAGATTTCTCGCTTTAGGTTCTCTGATACTAAGGCAGAATTTGCCGAAATTCGTTTGGACGATATTCCATATTTATGGGATCAAACAGTGATGGTTGACGCTGTAGGACAATTAATACCATTAAATTTAATTGATGTGGCATATGGTTCAATATCGAGTGAAGCTGATATGATTCGTAGTATGCGAGCAGATGCCTCACGTAAAACCTATATCTATTCTATCTCCTACCCCAAATGGGAAGGTAAAGAAATCCTACATGACCCAGCCTATGCAGTACTAGCAGGAAGTGGAAGTGAAACCACTGAAGAACCCGCAGGTTCTATACCAGGCTTTGAATTTTTAGCCCTTTTCGTTGCTATTCCTGTACTATCTATTGCAACACGCCGTCGCCGCTCTTAGACCCGTTTGGGTCTCCCTCTTTTTTTCTTAATTTTTTACCCCTTAATATTTCCGATGGGTACTAGTTGTGCGATTTTCCTAGATAAATCAGCGCCATGAATAGAGTCAACAACGTCATTAATATTTTTATAAGCGAAGCCAGCCTCTTCTGCTAGTCCAGTCATTGATGCAGCACGGACATAGATTCCTTTTGCTTCCATCTGACTACGTAATACATTTCCCCTAATCTTTTTCTTGGCTTTGGACCGGGACATTGCTCTGCCTGACCCATGAGCCGTAGATCCGAACGATTTACTCATGGCAGCTTCAGTTCCAGCAAGGAGATACGAACCTGTTTCCATACTACCTCCCAAGATGACTGGTTGACCTACAGACTGATATTTACTTGGAATATCTTTTGAATTTGGCCCGAAAGATCGGGTTGCTCCTTTTCGGTGAACAATGACTTGACGAGTCTTTCCATCGATTAGATATTCTTCCTGTTTCGCAATATTATGAGCAACATCATAAACTAAGTTCATTTCCATATCTTCAGCAGTTCTACCGAAAATTTGTTCAAATCCCCTTCTTACATGGGACATGATAACCTGACGATTGGCAAATCCATAGTTAGCTGCTGCAGACATTGCTTTCAAATAATTCTGTCCCTCTTCGCTATTTATTGGGGCAGCAGACAACTCCTTTTCATAGATTGGAATATTCCATTTTGTCTCCATTTTGTCCAGAAACTCACGTAGGTAGTCCGAGGCTATTTGGTGGCCGAAACCTCTTGATCCACAGTGGACCATAATGACTACTTGATCTTTATCTTTAACACCCATTATCTTTGCGGTATCTGGATCAAATATTTGGTTAACCGTTTGAACTTCACAGTAGTGATTGCCTGAACCAAGGGTACCTAATTGTTTAATCCCTCTTGATTTAGCTTTATCACTTACAACACTAAAATCAGCAGCAGAAAGACACCCATTATTTTCTTGTCTTTCTAAATCTTCATCCCACCCATAACCGTTCTCAATACACCATTCAGTCCCTGTTTCTGCGACGTCACTAAATTGCTGCATTGAAAGTCGTACGGATCCCTTTTTTCCAACCCCAGCAGGAATTAGATCGTACAGGGTGTTGATGAGTTCACGAATCTTTGGCTTTACTTCAGCGACTGTCAGATTCGTCGTAATCATTCGCATTCCACAATTGATGTCAAATCCAATTCCTCCAGGACTAATAACGCCTTCATTCACATCAAATGCCGCAACTCCCCCAATGGGAAATCCATATCCCCAATGGGCATCTGGCATTGTCATAACATGACCAACCAATCCAGGAAGTTTACTAACATTAATTATTTGCTGAAATACTCCTCTATCTAGCATTTTATAGATAGAATGGTTCCCATAAATCTTAACTGGAGCATTCATTCCTAAATCTGAATTTTCAGGAATTTCATGCGTATATTCATCAATTTTAACTGCGTGATCCTTTATTGACATTATAGCACCCATTTCTTAAGACTTTATTATAAATCAAAGGTAACTCGAGCTTCCCAACCATTTTCATTCTGTCTCACAAAGAGTTGGTAGAACGTTATTGCTTTCACATCCGTGATAGTACTTACTTCATTATTGAACTCTTGTCCTGTTACATTAGCGGAAAGAGTGTATAAAGAACTTTCTGGATTTAGATCGATTGAAAGCTCACACGTTTTAAATATGAGAAATTCTGCGTCTTTTAGGAAAATCAATTCCTCGAGGAATCCAAATAATAACTGTTCTAGGTTTCGATGTTCGAGTGTGATGTTCTTTTTGACATTTTCCTTGACGGTGTGTATTTCAACACTAGTTTCCATTAATGCGAGGAAACCAGCATGAAACAATTCCTCTAGAGAATTGCCGAATAGATCAAAACAAGCATCAGCAATTGCAATATCTTCTAGTAGCCGATATGAGATAATAACCACAACCATTAAGGTAGGAATCCCAGTTTTATCACTTCTTGAAAAGGATTTATTTGCTCAGACCAGAACGATCTATGCTTATATTATATCCTAACTGTCAACGTTGAGTTTTCTGTTTTTTTATCTAATAATTTTCCTAATCTCTCCATTTCTGCTAAATTAGATTTGGAAAAACAAGGTTAACTTGTTTAAAAATGGCTCAAACTGAGAAAAAGAACAAAATATTAGTTGAAAACAACAACGCGATACCTAAAATTTAATGATTAGCGTTTTCAATCTTTTGTTGGAATTTCTACCGATGTATTGGCCATCTCTTTAAATTTTTCAGCCATGGATTGATCTCCAACAATTGCTCCATAATGCATAGGAATTACTAATTTAGGCTGCAAAATTTTTGTTGCTTCTAGCGCTTCTGGAACGGTCATTACATAAGTACCACTCACTGGAAGAAGCGCTACATCTGGTTTGATATTATTCATTTCAGGAATATTATCTGTATCGCCTGCATGGTAAATTTTGTGTCCATCCATATGAACCACTACACCAATTTTTTTGTCCTCTTTCGGATGAAAAGGAACTCCTTCGGATCGAAATTTGTTAATGTTGTATGCTGGAACTACATTAAACTCTATTCCTTTAACGGTAATGTTATCTCCCGGTTCGACAAAATGTACTTTCTTGCAATTAAGTGTAGTTAATTGTTCTTTTGCCATCGCAATCCCAATTACTTCTGTATCCGGAGAAATATATTTATTTATGTCTTCTAGACTACAATGATCTCCATGTTCATGTGTGCTGATGATAATATCAACAGGATCATAAGATGATCCCTCAACTTGAAAAGGATCAATACACACTTTTTGATTAGCTGAATTTGTCAGGAGGAATCCAGCATGTCCTAGCCACTGAATGTTTACACTCTCAAAATTAATCAAGATAGACCACCACTACTAATTTTGCTAGACTATTTAAGAATCTTTTGAGGAGGATTTAACAGACTTGATGTTTTTTACTATTCAGAGTGATTTTGGGTAAACATATGAATGATAAAGAATATCTGCTGGCTGTTAAGATTTATTTGACACGATATTATAGTTCTGAGCTAGTTTCAATAATTCTGTTTGGTTCATTAGCGGATAACCAGGGAGATCAAGCTCCTTCAACAGATGTAGACTTATTGATCATTATCAAGGATACTTGTCCAATTCCAATTTTTAACAAAATTAATCGTGAATTATTGGGGATTGAGTCCCAATATAAGCCTACTAAGAATTCTTTTTATGATCTTTTTAGGAAAGGACTACAAAATGCGACAGGAATGTTCATAAATTTATTTATATGTCGTCATTCTGATTTTACAAATAGAAATTTCACAGGTGTTTTTGGAGTCAATCCTGTGATGGCGTTTTTATTTGCTCCCAAGACATCTGTATGGAGATCCTTGGAACAAAGGCATAGAATCATCTGGGGAGAGGAAATATTTGCAGGGAGTAAAGAAGATGCCTCGATGCAATTATCTGACGTCCTTAGATCATTTGCAATGAATTCTCTCTTAAGCCTGGGTGCCATTAGTCTAAGTTTTATAATGAGTTCAATGACACAATTTGCAATGGAAGCAGTTAAGTGGAGTCTTTTCACATGGAAGAACTACTCAAACCTTCCCAATACTTCTCTCCCCGTAATCTGTGGTAAATATGCTCGGAATGCTTCTACTTATGAAAAGCGACTCCTTTCTGCATTTCTAAATTTCCGTCAGACACAAAAACCGGACAAGTACTTATTATTATTGGCCCCTCTCTTTGTAATCAGGCTACATCATAAATTGATTCAACAAATGAGAGTAAGATCATAATTCTATGGTCTATATATGTCTGGGGTGCGTGGAAACATACTAGCTTCTCTAATGTGGGATAAATTCGCTATCCACTTTACTAATCGCTCAAAACCTAATCCAAACCCTGCGTGTGGAGGCATACCAAATCTAAACATCCGAAGGTACCATTCAAAGTTAGATACTTCAAAACCCTGCTTTGTTATTCGCTCTTCTAAGACTTTATAATCTGCTTCTCGCTGGCCTCCACTGGAAAGCTCGCCAAATCCCTCAGGAGCCATTAAATCCAATGAACGTGTAAGTTCAGGATTCGTTGGATTTGCCGCATAATACATTCCCCGTAAATGCACAGGAAATTCTATTATGAAAAATGGGTCATTAACCGATTTGGATAGGGCAGTTTCTCCTGTTGCTCCAAAATCTGTGTCAACTTCTTCTTCAATACCCATGTCCAAGATCATCTGTTTTGCTTCTTTGAAAGGGATCTTTTTAAAGGGAGTTTTTGGAATAGAAATCTCTCGATTTAATTGAGTGAGCTGATCTTCTCCTTCTCGTGCAACTTCAGTGAAAACAAAGGCCACTAGATCTTCTTGAACCTGCATGATCTCTTTATCCGTTGCAAATGCGATTTCATTCTCGACTTGCCAAAACTCTGTCATATGCTTGGGTGTATGAGATTTTTCAGCTCGCCATGAGGGAAGGATACCAAACACCTTATCATGGCTGGAAAGCGCAGCTTGTTTATAAAATTGGCATGATTGCGCTAATACTGCAGGTTCACCAAAGTAATCCAATGTAAATTGTTCTGCTCCCCCTTCCGTAGATGCAGTTAAGATAAAAGGAGTGAAAATCTCCGTAAATTCTTTTTGTTGAAAGAATGTTCTTGTTGCCTGAGCAATAAGGCTTTTTAATTTCAAGACGGCTACAACGTCAGGATCTCGAATGGATATTTCTCTATATGAAAAAACAGTATCAATATCCATCTTGGTTTTCATCTTAGTTAAATCTATTGGTACTTTGAGCTCAGCTATGGCATGTAGTGTTACTGAAAGAGGAGTCAATTCCGCTCCTAATTTGGATCGAGAATCCGCTTTTACTTTGCCTTGAATTGAGACTACAGATTCAAGAGTTAATGTTTTACACGTTTCCCATACTTCTTCACTTACATTCTTCTGATGAAGTGTAACCTGACAAATACCTGAAGGATCACGCAATGTCAGAAACATCAAACGCCCTTTATCACGAATTTGTTGAACCCAACCGCCAATTAATACTTCTTTTCCATCATTTTGGCTATTTACATCTTGAGAACTGTGTGTTCGCCACTCAGGGTTTACAGCATATAACATAACACTTTTCCTCTGTGAGTAACCTAGAAAGACTTGGGATATAAGAATAATTATTTTGTTAGATCTGGAATTAGGAGAAAAATATTTTTCAAAGGGGGAAATGATGGATATTTATGAAATTATTTTTACATAGTAAAGCCAGTTCGGATGAGATAAACACTGATCAAGAATTGGTAATAATCGGTAGTGGACCAGCAGGGCTAACTGCGGCAATTTATGCGGCTCGTGCTCAATTGAATCCTCTTGTTATTGCAGGAATAGATGCTGGTGGCCAACTTATGACAACAACTGAAGTAGAAAACTTTCCAGGTTTTCCTGAGATTGTTCAAGGCCCTGATTTAGTTACTAGGATGCGGGAGCAAGCTACACGATTAGGGACCACTTTTCTCGAAGATAATGTAATTGACACAAATCTTTCACAACATCCTTTCTTAGTTCTCACAGGCCAACATCAAATTCAAGCAAAAGCTATAATTATTGCTACAGGGGCCGAACCCAAACGTTTAGGATTAGATAATGAGCAAAGATTAAGCGGTAGAGGAGTTTCCTATTGTGCAACCTGTGACGCTCCTTTTTTCAAAGATGTTAATGCAGCAGTCATAGGTGCTGGAGATGTTGCACTTGAAGAGGCTTTGTTTTTAGCAAAATACGCTAATGATGTAAAAATCATTTATCGCGGGTCTAAAGAAAAAATGCGAGCCACTAAAGCCCTATTACAAAGAGGCTTTGACAATGAAAAAATAGAATTCATTTATAATACGGTTGTTGAAAATATTTTAGGGAAAGAGCGCCTTAACGGTATTGCTGTACGAGATATAGCCACTAATCAATCTTATGAATTACATCTAGGAGGGTTACTTGTTGCAATTGGATATATCCCTCAAACTCACCTGTTCCAAGGAAAATTAGAGCTTGGTAATGGCTATATTGTTCATAAGAAGCATACTATGACAAGTGTGCCTGGCGTTTTTGCTGCAGGAGATGTAGTTGATTTTCGATATCGTCAGGCAATAACTGCAGCTGCAGAAGGGTGTCAAGCGGCGTTAGATGCGGAAAAATGGTTACAAGATCCTGATAACTTCTAAAGTAGGAATTACTCAGTTAATAAAAAAAAAGGGATGGGAGGAATATATTATCCTCCAAAGATCTCATCTAGAGGCACATCTTCCATATTGTCAAAGAGAGTTTGTATAATATTATTGTTTCCTTCATATTCTGTAAGTTCATGTAAAAATTTAAAAAAAACGATTGTGTCTAAAATTCCTTGTGCAAGTCCTGCAATAGATGATTTTATGGTAACATCTGTTACAAGTGTGCTATGCTCACTAAGTGGAGGTCCTTGGTAGTAAAGTGAGTCTTGCCAAGTAGTTTTCACACTACCAGCTATTAATGTTGCGTTGTCAATTTCAGTCCATCCGTCAGACCCGTTCTCTCTTGAATAACCCATTAAGATTTCTGCTCTACTGAAATTGGCATCTGCATTTATTAACGCGAAGAACTCAGATCCATTACTTGCAACACTTTTAGCATCGATATAAGATTGGTTGAATAATACAAACCCTTCTGTGAAGGATTGAATAGCAAGAACTGTTTTTGATAAACCACCCATTAAGTAACTAATTTCTGTAACATTATTGCTAAAGCTAGAAAGCATATTACTGAATTCAATTAACATGGGTTTCAATGAAGCATCAATAATTGGACCATATGATCTTTCAGTGTAACTGCCTGCTAAATCTGTAGCTTGACGAATGTTATAGTCTGCAGCATCAAATATTATGTCAGCAGATGCAACATTGCCCGTAAAATTCCCCCAATCAGTTGATAGCACATTGCTACCGGTGAAATCGAGAGATGTTAAAGCCTCTAAAACACCTTCAATAGCTGTATAACATTGAGTTCCATTCGCTGCAGCTAAGGCAAACCATGAGAGAAGGTTTGTCATATCTTTGAGGATTTCAACTGTTCCCCAAAACGGCAATTGAGAATTAGGGTCTAATCCAGAAGAATCTATAGCTTGCATAGTATCATTTGCCTCTGAGAGTTCACCTGCAGCATCATCAAGCCAATAATTTGCTCGAGTGAAATTACTTTCTCCCAGTTCTTCGATAGCAAGTGTTGTTTTATACGTAGCATTGAGAAAATCAATTCCACCTTCGGCTATTTTGAGGAGAATTCCGTAGCCGATACCGACTTGTTCAATGATTTCGACAATGATATCTAGATCTCCTCCACCACCGACAATCACTTCATTGAGAATAATTTTTGTTTCATTGATTGCACCAGAAACACCGTCTTCAGCATCTGTGAAGTTTTGAACTGCATATCCGATTTTGTCTAATCCTGTATCAAAACTTGGATTGTAAGTGGCTTGAAGGCTATCGACACTACTTCCAAAACCTCCACCCAAATCAGTATTTCCTAAAACTGAAAAGGCAAGGTCAAAACCCCCAACAAGATTTTGGTAGCCAGCAAAAAGCTCTGGTAGCTCACCCGAAATTAGAGCAAGTACATCTGCAATTTTAAGTATCCCTGTGATTTCCTGCATATTAATACCTTGGAAATCAGTACCCTCTGGGAAAAGAAAATCTATAAGGATATTTACTAGAAAATTTTCTTGAAATTGTTCAAAAGCAATGGACGATTCTTGAAACCATTTTTCAGCTCTTTCAGCGGCAAGAGAAAGGTTTCCAATAACATTGGGATCGTTAAAATCGACCAATTCTCCATCTTGCGCTCCATTTCCTTCCAGTGATAGGCCAAAAGCTTGCATGAATTCTGACGCACCTGCACCTATAGACACACCACCATAAGCAAGGTTAGCTAATCCATGATAGGTAAAAGGTACAAGAATTAATAGGACTATCACAAAAAATGCAGCAATTGGTTTCATGATTACTGAAAATATAGATAACTCCCCTTTTTTTGTCCATATACCAGTTGCAACAGCAGAAAGGAAAAATCCAAGGAAGAGAGCAATTACCTCGACAATCACTAGATCAAGAATCATCGCGACTGCATTAATTGCTGATCCATAATCTGCTAATTCTGGAATCAAACCTGTTTCAATTATTGCACCAACAGGGCCAGAAAGGCCTGAGAATAACCCAAAAGGATTTGGAATCATGCCATCAGTAATTAAGTCGAGGATATAAAGAAGTACCCACGCTATTGGAGCTGAAATAATGCTTAATAAGCCAATTAACTTTGACCTAGCAAGAATGCCAGTAAGACAAAAAGCAATGGCAACGAGAAGGAGCTCAACTTGCATCAGCAAAGGACTTGTCCGTGCTCCTAATAATCCAAAGACCACTGCGATAATAACAGGGCCAAAGACACCACCCAAAAAAGCTTGCCAAAAAGGAAGCGCTTTTACGGTTCGTAAATCATCAGTTTCTGGTTCGAACATTTTTTTTCACTTATAAGAATTTATTTTCGTATGAAGAACAGGTTGAGGGAGTTACTTATTAAAAGTAACTATTCAGGTGTAAAGAAATAATCAAGAATATCAGTTATATGAGTCGAATAACAAATTACAGGGAAGTTCTGCTATATCAACTACCTTAAAAGTGGGTGTGAAGAAAAATGGTTATTTTAATTCAATGTGTGGACGAAATCAAATTCTCCTCAAGGAAGTTCTGCTTGAAATTCATCCCATGTTTTAATAGGAATTCCATATTTCTTTGCTTTTTCCAATTTCGTACTCCCTGGTTTCTCACCAGTTACGAGTAAATCAAGTGATTTTGTAAGGGATGCCCATTCGTAATTGTTCTTTTCGAGAAAATCTTTAATGTCTTTTTTGGTCATTTCAGGCACCTTTCCTGTTACATATATCGATCTCTTTTTTCCTAAATCGTGATCCTCGTTAAAATACGCTTTGGAATGTTCCTGTGTTTTCTTACCGATGAAATTCAGCAGATCGTTTTTAGCAGATTTTGCTGATCGTGATCTATCTTGGGTAATACTAATGGAAACACCCTTGTCCAAGAGAGCTTTGCCTAATGAAGGATCGTGTATTCCTTCAATGATATATCCAGCAGTAAGATCGGAAACTCCCTCAATTGTTACTAATTGAGAAATTTTTGCGCTTTCTAGCTCATCCCAAGAATTAAAATATTTTGCTAGAATTCTTCCCATTTGTAATCCTAAACTTTCGATTCCGAGTCCTGCTAAAAACAGTTGGAAAGGGAGAGATCGCGATTGTTGGATGTTTTGGTAGATTTTTGATCCATTTTTTCCCAGAAGAGAAACAAGTTTTGTTTCAGTCAATCGACTATCATACAAATCGGAAAAATGTTTTAAGTATCCAGAATCATAGAGTTTCTCAATATTCTTCAGCCCAAGCCCCTTAATGTCTATCGTTTTTATCCAGTGTCTGATTTTTTGAATCTCTCTCTCTTTACAATCTTGACCTTTGCATACAAGATTCACACCTTCTTTTATGAGGAGAAATCCACAAGAAGGACATTCTTTTGGCAATGTGACCAAATTCTGTCCTTTCCTCTCAACAGAAGTGATCTTTGGAATTACATCACCTGATCGAATAACCATTACTTGATCACCAACAGCCACGTCTAGTGTTTCTACAAACTCTCGGTTATGTAAAGTGGCACGTCGAATCATTGCTCCAGAAACATCTATTGGTGTCAATTCAGCAACGGGAGTGAGTACTCCTGTACGTCCCAACTGCCAAGTGATATCGTTAATTGTTGTAATCTTCCCTTTACTCTCAAATTTCAAAGCTATCATCCATTTTGGATGATGAGCTGTCATACCTGCCCTATTTCTTTCATCGGCTTTATTATATTTTAGTACCAAACCATCAATTTCGAAATCTAGAATTTCCCTTTCTCTTTTTGTCTTTAAAAAGATAGCTGAGAGATTTTCTTTTGATGGAGTGGTAAGGGATTCTATTTTTGCGATCTGAAATCCCCACTCTTGAAGTAAGTTGGCTTTTTCACTAAGAGTTTTATCCTCCTCAAAGCCAATTAACTCAAATGCGAAAAATTCTAATTTGCGTTTATCAAGTAATGACAGATCTTTTTGCTTGATTGTTCCAACTGCTAAATTCCTAGGACTGCTGTAACTTTCAGTTCCTAAAGCATTAATCCTCTGGAATTCCGACAAGTGGATGAAAATTTCTCCTCTGATGAAAATTCGCTCTCTCACAGGGATAGTTTTGGGAATAGATTTGAGCTTCATTGTCACAATAGTTGTATCATCTCCAGTCACTCCATTTCCTCGTGTAGCCGCTTGTACTAATCGACCTTCATTATATGTCAGCGAGAGCGAAAGGCCATCGATTTTATACTCAATGAAGAGGTCATACCCTTGACTCCATTTTAAAACTTCTTCTACATCCAGTGCTTTTTGGCATGATAACATTGGAACATCATGGGTTATTTTTCCACCTTCCGGTGTCCCAACAATAAAAAGAACGGGGTTTACAGGATCCAATTTTCTTAATTTTTCCTCTAAACTGTCATAGGCTTCATCTGATATTTCAGGTTCACCATCATAGTATTTCCGTTTATGATAGAGAATTGTATTCGCTAGGCTCATAATTTCATTTGATGTCATGCATCAATTCTCCAGACAGAATGATATTAGGATAACCCCAGTTAGAGTAAGCAAAAGTTACAAAACTTACAAGACTTTATCAATTACAATTTTTCTAAGTATTTAAAAATTCCCGGAGTACATATAAAAATGGACATCGATCTAATTTTAAAAATTGGCGGTTCAAGTATTTCTAATAAACGTTTATTGGCGAAGGCGCTTAAGAGCCAGTCACCAGACGATATAAAAGTGGCACTAGCAGTTAATAAGCAGAATATCGATCGTATTGCCGCTGAAATAGGGGAATTATATTCTTCAGGAATAAAGAAGATGATAATTTTGACTGGAGTTGGTTCCCCAGGACACTTCGTTGTGTTACAACACGGAATCCATAAAGGCAATTCAGGAAACATAAATCAGCATTTAGGACTGGTAGATGCTCAAATTGCCGTGAATCTATTACGACAAACATTATTAGAAGCTTTTGTAGCTAATAAAATACCTGTTGTGCAGCTCTATGCGTCTAGCATATACGAATCGAATAAAATGCGAATCATAAGGGGAGATACATCCAATTTCGAGCGTTTCATCCAAAATGGAATTGTCCCTGTGATTTCTGGCGATGTAGTGCCTGATTTATCTATGGGATATAGTGTATTAAGTGGAGATCAAATATTACTCGATTTAGTAAAACATTTTATCCCCCAAAAAATAATATTTGGCTCAGATGTGGATGGAGTCTTTAATGAAGATCCTAAAATAAATCCTGCAGCAAACTTAATTCCTGAAATACCACATTCCCGTATTAATGAAGTAATCGAGCAGGTTTCAAGTGGCGATGCCTCTGGACAGATGAAAGGGAAACTTGTAGAAATTAGGAATTTATTGGATCTTGGACAAAAGGAAATTATTCTGTTGAATATTACTAGGAAAGGAGCTTTACTTGAAGCTGTAACTAATAATTCAGGACGCTCAACTCGATTTCATTCAAAATAATAATGGATTATTTTTCATTCTAACAGCAAACAAATTTGATCGAGGATTTCTTTTCTGTCTTCTACAATTGAAAGAGTATTTAATCCTCGTATATGAATTTTTTTAGCAGAGGAGGGAGAAGTTATAACAAATATTGGTTTTTGGTCATTATATCGAAGTTTTGTTTCTTCATAATCCTTATTGTTCTTAGCAACAAAGATGAGGGGGATTATAGGAAACGATGCCGAGTAACTTTCACAGAGAATTATATCAATACTATCGGGTACCAATTTTAAGAGGTCTTCCAGACTTGATCTATTTGTGATCTTTTGATAAGTGACTGTTTCGTAAGGGCTCGTAAAAATGACTGTTCCCACATCTGAATTGTGAAAAAGAGCCGAATCTTTGGTAGTAGGGTCTAAAGTGTAATGTGAACTACTGAATTTTATAATCGAAACAGATTTCCCAGACCCGAACGACTCACCTTGGACAAGGTAGCCTTCGGGTGCATTGGCACAGGAATCTTCGTCCACAGCACTGTTGAATTGAAAGGAGTAGGCATGAAGGTCAACCGCAAACTGAAAATGGGGATGATCGGTGGGGGCATCGGCGCTTTCATCGGTGACGTGCATCGCAAGGCGTCGCGTTTGGACGGCGGCATAGATCTCGTAGCCGGGGCGTTCGATATCAACCCGCGCAAGTCGAAACAGCAAGGTCGAGAGTTGCTGCTCGATCCCAAGCGAGTGTACGGCACCTACGAGCAAATGATCGAGAGGGAGCTTAAGCTGCCGGACGGTGAGAGGAACGATTTTGGTAAGATAA
>NJBF01000053.1 GCA_003144275.1 Candidatus Heimdallarchaeota archaeon B3_Heim | reverse complement strand
CTCCCTTAACGGTGCTTCAACTCCAAAAGGAACGCTGGGAGATCGAAACCTTGTTTCAATGGATTAAACAACACACCACAATTAAACGTCCATTGGGGAAATCTTGGATGAGTTTTGTCACCCATTGTTTGTTAGTGACTTTATTACAAATCATCCTCTTTTATTATCTTCTCCTTCTCGGTTTTACTCGTTGGCAAGATCATTTAACATCATTACTAGAGAATTTACGTTATTCAGACTTGGAACCGTGGCCTAACTCTTACTTGATAGCGGAAAGGTTATTTTAAAGGTCAGGTGATAAAAATGTGATGAACTAATCCATTAGACTTAAAACGGCCAGTGAATTGAAGTTACTCATCAATCGAGATATAGTTATTATTGTAATTTTATGAGCTAATAAAATAGAAGAGATGGTTTCAATACAAATACTATTTCTAGTAAATATATATTTCTTCAATATCGGATCCAAACAATTAGGAAGATCACGATGATCAAACACACAACAATCTTAGGAACTTTCCTTTCATCTTTGCTTATCTTTCTCTTTGTAATAGCATGTACACCTGTATACATAACAAGTTATCCTGTTATTCTTAGTAACAACTTCGATGATAAGAATACCAACCCTTGGGTTCAGACAAATGGTCCTTACGGCGGTATAATCAATACCATTGAGATCGATCCAACCAACCCAGACATTCTTTACGCTGGAGGGACAGGTGGTGGCGTTTACAAAACAACTGATGAAGGCACCACATGGACAATGCTGGAACAGATCATGTCACCATCTAACCAAGTCAGTAACATACTCATTTCATCCGATGATCCGCAGACTGTTTACGCCCATATTGGCAAGCTATACAAGAGCACCAATGGTGGAGAGAGTTGGCGAATCCTTAACCAAGACCACAGCTTTAGTTGTGTGACGATAAGCCTGGAAAACCCTTTGGTTCTGATTGCCGGTACGGGGATTGGCAAGGCTTATTATAGTGCTAATGGTGGCGAGAATTGGACAGATATTACAGGCAATTTGCCAGGTGATGGTATCGCTGACATCGCTATCGGCGCTAATGACGAGTTTTGGGTTGGTACAGGTCGTCTTTACCACACCACCAATAGAGGCGTTTCTTGGGAGGAGAAGAAAATCGGTCAGCAACAGGAGACAGATATCCATACCATCTTTGTCGATCCTGAAGATACAAATATCATCTACGTCGGCCTAGTTAACATTCATAATGAAGTATTCGATCAAAAAAATGACATCTATCTGCTCAAAACACAAGATGGCGGTAAAACTTGGACACGACTTCATCTTCCCTCCACTGACGCTATGATTAATATAATAGGTAGAATTTCGAATGATGATACGCTCTATGTTGGCTCAGGAGGTAATGTCTATAAATCAAGTGATAACGGGCAGAATTGGGCTTGGATTGGACCACCAGGAAGGAATGGTGATATGTATGACATTGCGGTTGACCCAAGCGATAGTAATGTTCTCTACCTGCCGCGTCGAGCCCATGGTATCGTCAAAAGCTCCGACGGCGGAGAAAGTTGGACATCTATCAACCAAGGTCTGCTCAATGTAGGTATCAATCTATTGGCTGTAGCTGGGAGTGGTACAATATATGCGGCATCAGTCAATGGAGAAGGGACTTTCAAGACAACCAACTATGGAAACTCCTGGGTTAATATCAACGAGGGCGGAATCACTCACCCTTGGGCTGATGAGTTGGTAATCGATCCCCATGACCCAGAAACTGTCTGGGAGGTAGCAGATGTGGGGGAGGTCTTCAAATCAACGAACGGGGGTGTTTCATGGGACAAAGTTATCGACTCCTATGGTGAGGGTTTCCGTTTTGGTTCGGTGTATACTTTGGCACCAGCATCATCAGATTCAAACACAATTTACGCGCTAAAGAACGGTTTTGGAATTTTCAAGAGCACAAATGGTGGGAAAGGTTGGCGTTTCCTACACCAATCTGAAGTGGATTATACCTATAGTATAGCTGTCCATCCTACAAATTCCGACATCGTTTATAGCGGCTACCTCCCTAAGCCTTTCCAAAAATTTGCGATAGTCCGTAAGACGGCCGATGGAGGTGATTCATGGGTGACATCTCTTAATGTATCCGGTTCCCATGGGATTACTTCAGTGACCATCGACCCCACCAACCCTAATACAGTTTACGTAGGTGACACGGGATATGGAGGTAATATCAGGGTTAGTTACAACGCGGGGAGTAGCTGGATCAACCTCAACGAACATTTCTTCTTCAGCACAATACACTCCCAGAATCAACTAGCTATTGATCCAACGGACGAAGAAATACTCTATGCCGCCCCTTGGGGGGCAGGATTGTTTAAGACTGTAAATAGCGGTGAATCTTGGATAGAATTAGAGAACATCTCCACTTTATCGATTGCAAGTGTCACTACCCATCCTGTGAATCCAGACATAGTTTATGCTGCGGGTAGGGCGCAACCTATCTTGTATAGATCGGTAAATGGTGGACAGACTTGGGAAATTGCTTTTGATGCGGGTCCTGGTTACTCCAGATTGTTTAAGATAAAGCTTGATCCAAGCAACCCTAATACTGTCTATGTATCAGCTTTCAAACATAATGCTATTCTTGGTAGTTTGTTCAGAATTACGGGAGAAGTATCAACGGATATAACAGGCAGCCTTCCCAGAGCCATCATTGACATTGCCGTTGATCCCACAGATTCACAAATGATCTACGTTTCATTACATGGCGAGAATGTTTATAAGACAACTAATGGAGGAGTAAGTTGGCTGAATTTGGACTCTATGCCAATAGTTGGTACCTTTGACATTGAAATAGACTCTTCTAATACAGATATTCTTTATGCTGCTACTATTATGGGAAGAAGATGTCCTGAAGAGCTCTTAGATCCAAACTTTTTCCCTCCAGTCTCACCTGAAGATATAGGAACACATGGAGTATATAAGAGTGATGATAATGGATCAAGCTGGGAAAATATAAATCGAGGTGTTATAAATAGTCCTTGTAGGGCATTAGTTATACATCCTGAGAATTCAAACGTAATTTATGCTGGAGGAGCGAACGGTGTTTATCTAACAACAGATGGCGGTGATATTTGGACAATCCAGAATAATGGACTTGATTTCAGAAGCATAGGCTCATTATCTATCAGCGGGAATAAAATATATGCTGGAAGCCGCGGTGGGGGAGTCTACGTTGGTGATGTCAATGTAGATTATACAGTAAGTTGGACTTCTACTGATGGACCTAAACCTGAAATCTACAACATCCAGATAGTCGTTGATCCCACAAATTCTGATGTAGTTTATGCAAGTTCTTATCCTGGAGGCATGTTCAAGACAGTGGACGGTGGAAAAACATGGAAAGACAAGAATTTCTTTCTACCAAGTTTTGAGGTGGATGACCCTATCAGGCAGGGATATTATAACTTTGCAATTGATCCTACGAATTCAGACAGACTCTACTTTACTGTTTATGGTAAAGGAGTTTATGCATCGAATGATGGCGCTGATAGTCAGATACCTCTATTTGGGGACGCTAACGAGATGTGTGGGAGACTAGTAACTGCTGTTGTGGTTGATCCTACTGATTCGGATACGATATATGTCAGCAGCGAAGAAGGAGTGTTTGTTACGAGTGATAGAGGCAAAACATGGAGTTCTTTCAATACTGGACTACACACGTCTCAAGTTAAAAGCCTTGCATGGTCTGCTGACGGAATGTTATTGTGTGGCAGCCTAGGATATGAACTATATTACTATAGTACTTCAGATGATAGATGGGTACAGATGAATGCTTTTGGCCAGTTTGGGAGTCTCTGGCCTATTTGGGACAACAGGCCACTTTATCAATATACTTCACTGCTTATTCACCCCAAAAACCCCAACGTGATCTACTTTGGTACATTCCCATCTGGTATCTACAAAAGCGTAGATGGGGGTCAAAATTGGCAGGAAAGTAACATCGGTTGGGCCAATGATGGCGTCTTTTGTCTGGTATTCCATCCTGAGAACCCAGATATTATCTATGCTGGCACTTACAATGGGGTGAACCTCGCAACAGATGGCGGTGGTCATTGGGAAACGTGGAATCGAGGTTGGCCAAGTGAACAATGGGTCTTTTCCATAGATTTCGATCCTGAGAATCCAAATGTGATGTATGCCTGTTCCAAGAACGGGGAGAACGAGGGAAGTGGGTGTGAGGGATTCCGAGGGACAGTGATGAAAAGCACTGATGGTGGGGCTCATTGGTTTGAAATTACTACTGGGTTGAATATCGATCAGGAATTCTACGAGATCATTGTTGACAAGCGAGATCCTGACATATTGTATCTGGCTACACAGGGTGAAGGAGTCTTTATTAGTTGTAACGGTGGTGCTAGCTGGCTATCCTGGAACGAGGGGCTAACTGACTTGGTGGCTGGTACTAACGGCAACAACGTCGCGAATATGATGGTGTGTTCAGCAGACGGAAATTTTCTCTATTTTGGCAGTGCTGGTTCAGGTGTCTTTAAACGTATGACAGTGACAGCACTTACTTCAAGTACCTCATCAACTATTACTACCCAACCGTCATCTACTTTTGTTAACACACCATTTCTTGTTTTTTATGTAAGCCTATTTTTCTTGATCGTACTGGTAATTACAGTACGTAGACGAAAGAACATCTAATCTTTTTTTCATTTTTCCTCTTTCCTAGTTTTTTATTAAGTTATTGTCTACCAAAAATGAAAATGACTGAATTAATCAGCTGTTTATTGGAGTATTGGTTATTAAATTCAGGAATGCTCAAAATCTATTCGGTTGAGTGCCTATACTCCCAAATGTTATCTTGGGTATAACTAATATTTTACGACAAAGTTATTTGTGTGAAACTTTTTTAATTATTCTGAAATATCAATCTTACTCAATTAAAAGTCAATGAAATGTTTAATCTTTTCTAATCCAAAACAACACGAATGCATACGGAAATGAAGGAAATTAGTTATCCGAAATTAACCCCTGTTGAATTTATACAGAAACTTAGGAAAGAAACAAGAGCTCATATCGAGAAAAAATCAATGAGCATTTTTATTGGAGACTCAAATTTAGCCAAATTTCTAGCAAAATTCGGTGGAAAATTTGATGAAGAAAATGCCACTGAAGCCGTGTTAGATCAACTGATGACTATTTTCTATCGTTTAACTCAAAAACCAGTCGGTTCTTTAGTCCCTCTGAGGGACTTACTAGACATAATTGAAACTCCGTACCCTGTTGATAAACCAAAAGCAAATTGGGGTGGAATCACCGGCCATAAATGTCATTTCCTTCATTCTTGCTCCTCTTCTAGCTTGGATCTTGATTTATTTTATAGCAGACCGATATTTGAAAAACACTATCTTTAAATCAAGAAAAATGGAATATTATAACAATAAGGAACTTATCGTGTTCATTCTTTTATTATTTTCGGTTATTGGACTTACTGCTATGGGTTTTGATCTAACCATTGCCTCTTCTCGATACAATATTGTATATTTTGGAGGCGCGATGGTGATTGACGGACTTATTTGGGCACCGGTCTTGTCTATTTCAGTATTTACTGTTTTTTTAGTTTTAAGACGACTTCTCAGACTGAATATTTAGTTTCTAACCTGGTTATTGAAATTATTGATGTCTTTCCTCTAACAAATTAGAAGCAATTAAAACTGTATTAGAAGAACTTGGATTATAATCTAAGAATTTATAAGTGGTAATTATAGGTTCTTCAAGGTTTAATAAGATTCCTTCAGTCCTTCAATAATACGTGTAGAACTTATAAAAATTTCAGTTATTAAAATAGGACCTCCAATAAGGAATTATTGTATATAATGACAACAAATATTAGTCGAGATTTGATTAAATATGAATTGGTTACATCTGGGAGAAATTCTTCGGGTTAATGCTCTTAAATATCCCAATAAATTAGCAGTTAAGGATAAAAACCGCTCACTTACCTTTAGAGATTATGATATAAGAACTAATATGTTAGCGAACGGTTTACTCAAAAGAGGTTTGAAGAAAGGAGATAAAATAGCGGTTCTACTAAATAACTGTGTTGAATTTATGGAAATTTACGGCGCAGCTGCAAAAGCAGGTCTAATTATTGTTCCCCTGAATTTCCGACTTCTACCAACTGATCTTTATTGGATCGTGCGAAATGCTGAAGTAAAAATGGTCATGGTTCAAGATAGATATTATGACCTAACAATTGAGAGTTGGGATTTGGTCATTGAATTCGGACTAGATAATCTTCAACATGTTTTGATTGGGGAAATTCCAGTTTTAGAAAACTGGAGTTATTACAAGGATATTGTAGAAGAAGGTGAAGATGAATATCCTTTAATTCAGGTAGACTCCGAAGATACATGGATTCTTCTATATACCTCTGGCACAACTGGCAAACCTAAGGGTGTTGTTCGCTCCCATCGTTCCTATATATCCTTTTTTCTAATCAATGCAGCAGAATTCTCCTTCACACCAGATGATTACGGATTAGTCTTAATGCCTTTGTCCCATGTTAATTCTACGTTTTACGCTTTTGTTTTCACATATATCGGTGCAAGTGTCTATGTTCATCTTGAATATCAATTTAACCCTGAAGATGTATTACAAATTTTTGAACAGGAAAAAATCACGTTTACCAGTATGATCCCCACCCATTATAATTTAATCCTGTGTCTTCCAGATGAAATCCTGAAGAAATATGATCTAAGTTCCATCCGATCACTTTTGACATCCTCAGCTCCTGCAACAAAAAAGATGAAATATGAAGTTATGGCGTTATTTAAGGATGTAAGGCTTTTTGAAGCATATGGTTCTACCGAAGCAGGCCTCGTAACAATTTTGAGACCAGAAGATCAATTCAAAAAAGCTGGTTCAATAGGTTTGGAATGTATTGGAACAGATAATATCAAAATTTTGGATCCCAATTCACGAAAGCTAATACTTGATGGAGAAATCGGTGAATTATTTTCTCGTGGTCCTATGCAACACACAGAATACCATAAGTTACCAGAAAAAACATTAGAGAGTATGGAAGATGGTTTTTTCAGTGCAGGAGATATGGCTAAAAGAGATGAGGATGGATATTTATATCTCGTTGATAGAAAGGCGAATATGATAATTACGGGTGGAGAACATGTTTTTCCATCTGAAGTACAAAAAACTATTAATGCAATGCCTGCTGTACTTGAATGTGCAGTGATAGGATTACAGGATTATAAATGGGGAGAGTCTGTTACCGTTATTTGTGTTCTGGCACCAAATTTTGAAGCTACCGAAGATTTAGCGGAGGATATAATGAATCATAGTAAAGAGCATTTAGCTAGATTCAAAGTTCCAAAAAAGGTCTTTTTTATTGATTACGAAGATGTACCAAGAACAGGCTCTGGTAAAATCATTCACAGAATCCTACGTGAGCGATACAATAATTTAATTTCTCAAAAACTGTAATTTATGTGTATCTTGGTTCTTCTTGATATTTCATTAGGTTTAGAGTAAAATAATTTTGTATTTCTTGCTAGTTTGAATTTATAACACTTCATACAACCTTTCGATTTTGAAATAAACAAAAATTCTAAAAATGCTCTTCTATAATTATTTATTACTTTCTACCATCATTATATTTAACGGTGTTCATCAAATGAAGATTGATAATGTGAAAAAAATATGTGTTATAGGAGCAGGATTAATGGGTAATGGTATAGCTCAAGTCTGTGCTCAAGCTGGGTATCAAGTTGCCATGAGGGATATTGAAGACCATTTCATAGAAAAAGGTCTGTCTATGATTAATAAAAATTTGTCACGTGGGGTTAAAAAAGGAAAAATGACTCAAGATCAAATGAACGAAATTCTAGGTAGAATAAAAGGAACTACCGATTTGAAAGAAGCCACAGAAGGAGCTGATGTGGTTATTGAGGCAATAATTGAAAATAGGGACTTAAAACGTAAAGTTTATACAGAATTGGAAGAAATCTGTGATCCAAACGTGGTTTTTGCTTCTAATACATCATCAATATCTATTACTGACATGGCTGCAGCAACAAAACGTCCAGATAAGTTCATTGGTATGCATTTTTTCAATCCTGTACCTGTGATGCGATTGGTTGAAATAATTAAAGGATATGAAACTTCAGATGAAACATATAAGTTCATTGATGAACTTTCCCAGAAATTGGGAAAAGAGACTGTACTCGTTAATGAAGCACCTGGGTTCGCAGTTAATCGTCTCCTGCTACCATTCTTCCTTGAGGCAATATTTACATTACAAGAAGGAGTAACAACGGTTGAAGATATGGATAAAGCAATAACTTTAGGTTTAAATCATCCTATGGGTCCATTTACTCTGTTAGATTTTGTAGGTCTAGATACAACACTTTTCATAGCTGATTATTTCGTTACAGAGTTTCAAGATTCAAAGTACCGTGTTCCAACATTACTTCGAAAAATGGTGCGTGCAAATCATCTTGGAAGGAAAACAGGAATGGGATTTTACGATTATTCCACAAATCCTCCAACGCCTCGGTCTTTCTAAAAATTTAAAGAATTCATCGGCAGTAATGGGATTAATACTGCCAATTTTTTCCTTTAATTTAAACCGAATTCACTTTGATGACGACTGCTGCTGCAGAATCACCGGCAGAACAGCCTGTAAAAAGACCGTGACCCCCTTTCTTTATCACTAGTTCTTCGATTAGTTCAATAAGTAAACGCATCCCAGTTGGGGCTTGAGGGTGCCCCCATACAAGTGATGAACCATAGTTATTTATTGAGGTAAGTGAAATTCCCATTTCCTCACTAAAATAGACATCATTAACAGCAAAAGGATTATGTAACTTAGTAGCAGTAATATCACCAACTGAGAGTTTAGCTGATTCAAGTGCTTTTTGGGAAGCAGGTACTGGAGCCATGGGCATAAATCCTTTCTTGCTACGAGCCTGACCAAAAGAGAGGATCTGAATCTCATAATCTGAATTTAGAGAAATTTCATTGGCTTTTTCCCGAGTTGTAAGAATCAATCCACAATTTCCATCTGCTGGATGAGTTTGTGTCCCAAAAGTTACTGAACCATCTTTTGACACTGGTTTTAGTTTAGCTAATCCTTCTCTTGAAGTAGGGTAAATTCCTTCATCTTTTTCAACTGTAGCAATAATTTTTCTTCCAGACTTTACCTCAATGGGTGAGATCATGAATTTTCTGAGAAATTCTGCGTCATTCTTTAATGCTTGGTCATATTGTTTGTAACGGAGTAATGTAGCTTCCTCTTGGGCTTCTCGTGTTATTCCTGCATCTCTCGATACATTCTCTGCAGTTTGAATCATTGGATTTTTTGCATATGGATCGAAGCTAAAATTATCCCAGACCCAATTTTCAGTATTCGGTTTTCCACCAGGTGCTAAAGGAGCAGGATAGAGGATATGAGGACCATTGCTTGTTCGATCACAAGTAATGGCTAGTATGGTATGATTGGGGTTACTTCGTGTTTCGATTTCAGATGCTGCATTGGCGATTACTCGTGTAGAAGTGGCACATGCTTGTGCAATCATCGGCCCTGTAATATTGGGAGCTCCAAGAAGACCAGATAACCAAGTTTGACCATAAAAACTATGTACTTGAGGAATAGTAATCCCTAAATATATTGAATTAAAGATTTCAGGTTGTATCTTTCGTTTATTTAGAGCTAGAGTAGCAACTTCCGCAGCGAGTTGTATAGAGTTTTGGTTAGCAAAGCTCCCCTGCCAACGTACAAACGGAGAGCTCCAATAGCATCCATAGGGAATGAAAGTGTTTGAAAATTGCATTAAGAGTCCTCATTTTTCAATGGTTTAGGTAAAACTGTATCAATAAGATTTTGATCGAAGGGGTGTGCGTTAGCGATTAGCTGACGATATTGGATGAAGTCAATAGTGTCCTTTCCAGTTAACTTCCTCTCATTAAATGCACGAAAACCTAATAATGCTTCAGTAGACATATTAGCAGATAACCAATGACGATTGGCAAGTTTTGTTTGATCCCAAAAGAATTTTTTCTTCATTCGGATTCCATCGATGGATTTCATTAAACATCCAGGAAATAGGTTCGCGAACTTCCATATTATATCATCAATTGCCTTATCAAGAAGTGAAAAATCAGTTTCACAGCTTTTCAAAACCTCTCTCGCATCTTTATACTCCTTTCCAGAAAGGAATTCTCCATAAACGATTTCTCCATCGTGAATATATCTGTCAGTTATAATGGTGGGATTTCGGATGAATTTATCATCTCTTTTTAGCACAGGAACGACTTCAGTTATCATTCCTAATTGCTTCACTTTATATGCACTCCATAACTCACATGAAATGCAGTTCCACATCGCGTCTTCAATAGAAAGCATCCATGGAAGAAAATCAGTCGAACCACCGTCCGGAGCAGATCCATGACGAGGGCCAGCTTGTCCATATATAGCTGTATCAGCTGAAATAGTTAAATCAGCAGCCATACCGATTTCCTGCCCTCCTGCAACTCGTATTCCATTGGTACGACATAAGACAGGTTTTTTACAGTTCAGGATAGCATCTACCATCGCATTAAACAAATCCATATAAAGTCCGTATTCGTTGGGCTTCCCAGAATAATATTCAGCGTATTCCTTTGTATTACCTCCTGTACAGAATGCACGGTCACCTGCACCCGTAAAAACAACTGTTACTACATTACGATCCATTGATGCGCGAGAAAATCCTGCTATCACTCCTTTCACCATTTTTGTTGTATAAGAGTTCAGTTGTTGAGGATTATTGAGTATAATCCATGCTGAAAATAGGTTATCCACCGTATCACCGTTTGGATTGACCAGTGGCTTTAGCTCATACGTTATATTCGGAGGATCCGTTCCAAAATATTCCTCTTTCCAAAGATTATGATCTTTCAAAGCATTCATCCTTCTATTGATTCTGATCGTGATAGTATACACGTTATTTAGTTCATCATAAAAATTATATTACTACAACAATCCAACTCAACTACTCTATATAGAAACGAAAATTCCGTATAACAGCTCAAAATATCAAATAAAAAACTTGGATGGTTACTGTATGATCGATTTTTCACTTTCAGAAGAACATATTATGCTACGTGATAGTGTTCGAGACTTTGCAGAGCGTGAAGTCTCTCCAATTATTAGCGATTATGATAAACGACAAAAATCTGTATACAAAAAAGTGCTTCCATTAATGGGAAAATTGGGGATACTTGGAGTATGCATTCCAGAGAAGTGGGGAGGCGCAGGCCTTGATTATGTGGCCTTAGCTCTTGCATGTGAAGAATTGGAACGAGTAGACACCTCGTTACGTGTAATATTATCAGTCCATACGGCTTTGTCGAGTTTAACAATGTACCAATGGGGAACAAAAGAACAAAAAGAAAAATTTCTTCTACCTCAAGGAAAAGGAACTAAAATTGGAGCTTACGGTCTTACGGAGCCAGGATGTGGATCAGATGTTGCTAATCTTCAAACGAAAGCAGTACGAGAAGGAGATGAGTTTGTTCTTAATGGAGCAAAACAATGGATTAGTTTAGTTGATGTAGCAGATCATTTCTTAATTTTTGCACGATTAGGGAAGGAAAAGGGCTATAAAGACATTTCGGCTTTCATTGTAGAAAAAGAATCGCAAGGTCTTTCTACAAGTTCGTTTCATGATAAATTAGGGGTTAGGACAGGTGATACTGGTGAAATTATACTGCAGGATGTTAGAATCCCTACTGAAAATCTCCTTGGGAAGGAGCAAGAAGGATTCAAAATAGCCATGACAGCGTTAGATAGTGGTAGGTTTACAGTTGCAGCTGGTGCTTGTGGTGTTATAAGAGCTAGTATTGAAGCAGCTGTGAAATATTCTCATGAACGCAAAGCATTTGGTCAAGAGATTGGAAAATTACAATTAATTCAAGAACATATCGCCTATATGCAAGCAGGCTATGATCAATCTCAGTTATTAGTCTATAAAGCCGCGTGGTTAAAAAACCAAGGAATTAGAAATACTAGAGAAACAGCTATGGCAAAATGGCAAGCTACAAATCATGCTTCTGATGCTGCGAATCGTGCAATCCAAATCCATGGTGCAATGGGTTATAGTGGAGACTTTCCAGTTGAAAGATACTGGAGAAATGCACGTGCTAATACGATTCTTGAAGGAACTAATGAAATTCAAAAATTAATCCAAGGATCATACATTCTAGGATACCGAAAATCTGCTAAGTTAAGATATGAACTTCCTCCATATACTCCTGATGAATAGACAAATTCATTAAATCGTCTTTCTTCTGAAAACTTAAAGATAATTACATCCTCAATCCACCGTCGACCTGAAGGATTGAACCCGTCATATAATCCGAATCGGAAGAGGCTAGAAATACAGCAACCTTCGCTACGTCTTCGGGGTAACCAATACGCATTTGAGGAATTTGAGCTATGGTTTGCTCTTTATAAACAGATGGAGTGTCTGCTGTCATGGCTGTTTCTATATAACCAGGCATGATACAGTTTACATTCACTTTGTAAGTGGCTAGTTCGCGTGCAGCAGATTTAGAAAGGGCGATAACACCCCATTTTGATGCACTATAAGCACTTTGACCCACGTTACCGTATTTTGCCGCGGTTGACGTGAAGTTAATAATTTTCCCTCCAAGAGGTCGTTTTGTTGAGAAATGAGGAATAACAGCACGAATACAATTGAAAGTACCCTTCAAATTCACATTAATAACTGAATTCCAAAGATCATCAGTCATTTTACTAATTAGGGCACTCTTAGAAATCCCTGCGTTGTTCACAAGGATGTCAATTGTTTCATATTTTTCTAGAGTTTTCATAATTAATTGTTGAACACTTTCTACATTTCCAACATCACATATGATAGGAGTTGCTTCTCCTCCAGATTGTTTGATTTCCTTTGCCACCGTTTCGATATCACTGAGCGTTCTAGCTGCTACAATAACCATAGCTCCTTCTCGTGCATATTTTAAAGCAATTTCACGCCCAATCCCCTTTCCTGCTCCAGTTATTATTGCAACCTTACCCTGAAGTTTGTTACTCCCTGTTACAAGATTTTGAGCTA
Source organism: Candidatus Heimdallarchaeota archaeon B3_Heim (assembly GCA_003144275.1). Classification (GTDB taxonomy): domain Archaea; phylum Asgardarchaeota; class Heimdallarchaeia; order Hodarchaeales; family Hodarchaeaceae; genus Hodarchaeum. Next base: position 5,163 of record NJBF01000053.1, on the reverse strand, counting down.
CTTTTTCAGCCTTTACATCGACATCTGGAGATGTTCCTCTTGTAATTTTATAAACTACTCGATCTCCCTCAATCACTTCGGGCTTTACTTGGACCTTATCTCCAATTTTCAGAGATTGGGATCCTGGATCAATCCAACCAACAAGTCGGCCTCCTTCATCTAATTCCACGATACAAACTGTATATGGAGCAAAACGTTCAAAACCTGCGGGAGGAACCTGAACTTCTGAAAAAGATAGTATCGTTCCTTTACCTGAAAAAATAAGACCTATTATATTTCCATCGGATAAACATTCACGGCAATAGGCTCTAGGGGGATAATAAGGAATATTACATTTTGTACATTGAGTTCCCTCTAATTTCCCCTCTTTTAAAGACTTTAAAAGCTGTACTCCTACCTTGGATTGGGAGATATAATCGCGATATCCAAATTGCTTCATCACTTCACCTCGAAAAGACATGGACGAGACAATACTGGCCATGACCACCAACATTGTGGGTTAAACCCTTCTCTGCTCCATCCACTTGGCATTGTCCTGCTTCTCCACGAAGTTGTTGGACAATTCCAACGACTTGAGAACACCCTGTGGCTCCCACTGGATGTCCTTTTGCTTTAAGGCCTCCATCGACATTGATTGGCACTTTACCACCAATGTAAGCATTCTCCACAAACTCTCCACCTTTGCCTCGCTCTGTAAAACCTAAATCTTCGTAAGCCATGATTTCTGCTATAGTGAAACAATCATGAACTTCTGCTACATCAATATTTGTTGGATCAATCTTTGCCTGCGTATACGCGGCCTGTGAGGCCTCAACAGCACTGGTTAAGGTACTCAGTTCGGGTCGAGTGAGAAGGGAAAACGGAGCTGTTGCTGCACCTAAACCTTCAACCCAGATAGGAGTATCAGATATTTTTTTGGATATTTCCTCATTCGATACTATCAGAGCTGCTGAACCATCCGCATTCGCACAGCAATCATAAAGATGTAAAGGTGAGGAAATAATCCGTGATTCAAGAACTTTTTCAACCGTAATTTCTTTTTGGAACATGGCTTTACGATTCTTCGACCCATAATAGTGATTCTTTACCGCTACTTCAGCAAGCTGTTCCGACAATGTCCCATATTTCGTCATATGAGCATTCGCATACATTGCATAATAATTAGCAAAGGTTGTTCCATAGGGAGCTTCCCATTGAACATCTCCTGTTCGTCCCATAATCTTTAGAATTTCTGATGTTGGATTTTCTAACATCTTTTGAACACCAAGAACTAAGACAGTGTTATGCATTTTAGATTTAATTAATGCATACGCGGTTCTTAGAGCTGATGCGGAACTACTACAAGCAGCTTCAGTCAACCAAACAGGTTGCGGATTCAATCCCAAGTATTCTGTGACGGGGCCTGCGATACTTCTTTGGGTCATATAAACGGGAGATGCCCCAATAATTGTAGCGTCAATCTCTTCTCGCTGAAGTCCTGAGTCAATAAGCGCTTCAACAAATGGCTCAAATGCAAGTTCTTGAACTGTTACATCATCACGTCTACCAAACTTGCTATGACCAATACCAACAATACCGATTTTCATTTTCTTTCAATCCCAAGAGAACTGTTATCTAGTTTGCATTTTTATGAGTTCTCCTAAGAAATCTCTCTTCAAATACACTATCGAACTTCTCTATATTATTCTTGACATAAAACAACAGTTCGTACTCCTTCACCTCGTCGCATGACATCAAATCCTTCATTTATTTCGGAAAGGGGATATTTTCCTGTTACAAGTGGTTTAACCACAAGTGTACCATTTTTAACTAATTCTATGATACGTGGGTAATCTACGGTGCGACACCCCAAACTTCCCATTATTTCCATTTCACGAAACATCACACGACCAATATCAAAGCCATCCCATCGTTTTGGAGAATAACCTACAGCAACTAATCTTCCACCAGTTCGTAAGCTATTAAAAGCTTGCTTAAATGTCGTAGGATTTCCAATTGCTTCAAAAGCAATGTCTGCACCTCCACCTGTAGCTTTTCGGATTGCTCCTACTATACCACGGTCATCTAATTCCTTTGCTGAAAGTGTTTTAACAGCTCCAAGTTTTTTAGCAATATCTAGTTTTTCTGAGATAATGTCAACTGCGATAGGTAATCCACCTGCAGCTTTAATATTCTGGACCACGTTGAGTCCTATCCCACCACACCCAAAAACAACAGCCCAGTCACCTGGTCTGACTTGACCTCGATTTTTAACAGCATGATATGGAGTAGACACTGCATCAGCTATAATACATCCTTCTTCCAAAGGTATTTCTACTGGAAGATGGAATATGTCTTTCGCTGGAACCATAATCTGTTCTGCAAACCCTCCATCAACATTACTTCCGAAAAAAACTTGATTTGAACATATGTTTTCCCGTCCTGTCCTACATTGAAAACAGGTACCACAAGAAATGACTGCGGGAATAAGGACATGGTCTCCTCTCTTAAAATTTGTAACATCCTCACTGATTTCATGTACTCGTCCAGCCATTTCGTGTCCTAAAATTAATGGTGGAGATTTACCTGTAGGTACTCCATGATCAAGAAATCCTAAATCGGTATGACAAACACCACAGGCTGTGATATCCACTAGTACTTGTCCATTTCTCCCATCAATAGTAGGAGAGAGATAATCATTCACAATTTTTAATGGTTCTCTTATTTTTTCAAAAACAGCAGCTCTCATATTATTTTCTTCCAGTCTTCTTATAATTATTCATTGTTAATTTCCTAGTATCTCAGATTAGTAATATTTATCGATTCTGCCATTGAGGTGGACGTTTCTCAATAAAAGCTTGTAACCCCTCATTCGCATCAGTTGTTGCCATAAGTTCATTGAGATAAAGAGCTTCTACTTCGTCTAATTTGGTCTCAAAGTCAGATATTCCTATTTTAACAGCTTTTTTAGAATATTGTAACACAATTGTACTTAATTTGTTAAATCTTTCAAGAAATTCTGATACATCTTGTTCATAAGATTCTAAGGGGAATACTTGATTGACTAGGCCTATTCTGTGTGCTTCTTCCGCTCTGATAATCTCTCCTTGTAATATAAGTTCAAATGCTTTTTTCTCTCCAAGTATAGAAGGAAATATGACTGCTGAGACAGGAGGAAAGACTCCTACTTTTATTTCTGGATTACCAAATTTCGCTTTCTCTGAAGCTAATACAATATCACAGAAAGCAGCTACCTCACATCCCCCACCATATGCAGCTCCCTTTACACAAGCGACTGTAGGGATTTTCATATGATTTAACCTTTTAAACATACCATGGAATACTTCTAACATTTTTTTAACAGAATCCCCCATGTGTTCCCCAATATCGACTCCTGCAGAGAATGCTTTTCCAAGGTGATCAAACACAATCACTTTGAGAGAATTTTCTTCTAGGAACTTATCAAGTGTCTTATTGATCTGTTCCATCATTTCAATATTCAAAATATTTAATGGGCCGTTGTTAAAGGTAATTTTCCCAATAAAGTCTTTTTTTTCGACTAAAATTAATTCATCACTCAATTTTTCTTCACCTTTGTTTCCTTTACTCTAATTGCAGATTAATCAACATTATTTTCACTTAAGTTCAAGCCAAGCTACAATTTTGAATCGCTCTGTTCAACGTGGGTTTAAGGAAAAACCTCTAGTGTCATGAAAAGGTTTAAATTAAGTACTAGTTTATGAGTTTGATCGTTGTTTAATTGTATTTTCAATATTTCGAGACTGATAATTAAGATATAGAATCCCTTTCCCAGTCTGAACAACCATTTTATACTTATTTACACTAATACAGAGTTAATGCAATGAGATCTATAAGCGAGCTCGTTAAGGAATTGAGCCAATTATTCACAGAGGTTCAAGTATTAACTGATATTGAAGATCGCTATGTTTATTCATTTGAAAACATTTATACAAAACCAGTTCATCCAATGTTTGACATTATAGTAAGGGATGATCAATTCACTGCTTCTACAAAATTATTAGAATGGGGGAGAAGAAATTATATCACGATATATAGAAAAAATACATCAGATTCATTCTTATTGAGAGATCCTTCAAAAATATCAATTTTGCTAGATAATACAAAAATACCTGAAATCAGCAGCGGATCAGAAAAACCAAGAAAAAGAAAGACACTGCTTAAACATAAGATTCAGAATTATACCCATAGTGTCCAAAACAACATTACGTTAGCAGTACAAATATTGATCTCAGAGAGTAACTTAACTAAGTGCTTACAAAATAATGTTAGTGGAAGATATTGTACAATAACTCGTTCTCGTAACGGAATTGAAACATGGTCAGCCAAGGGGAGAATGCTTTTGATCAGAGGATTAATGAAGGGGGATTTAGAAACCTCAAAAAAGCTTATTGATATTCTATACACCTGTAGTGAGTGTGGGAACTGTTTTAGTGAAAGCTCTAAGCAATCAGATTTTCATAAAGCAATTTTTCACGTAAGAAATATAATTGCTGAAAAAAAATTAGGACCTGACATATTTCAGACAACTGCTTTCAATATTTCAAGAACTGGAGATCCAGCTGCAACTCCAAGTGAAAAACGCTTTACTTGGCTAAACAACATTACTAACAAGAATTTCTCCGAAAATCCAGATATTCTCTATTGGGTTGGATGTATGGTATCAAATCGTACTCCTAAAACCGCCTTAGCATTTTATACCATTTTAAAAGAGGTTCAAGCTAATTTTACAATGCTAGGGGAAGATGAGGGATGTTGTGGATATGTTTTATTTTCATCAGGTCTGTGGAATGAAGCAAAAATAATTGCGAAGGAAATTATTCAAAAAATTGAAAAAACAGGGGTTGAAAAGGTAATTACACCTTGTGCAGGATGTTTTTACACCTTCACGAAACTTTTTCCAGAGATTTTCAATCTCAATATTCCGTGTGAAGTTCTCCACTCAACGCAATATATTAAAAACAAGATAGAAACTAAGGAATTGAGATTGAATCCTCTAAATGCAAAAATAACATACCACGATCCATGTTCTCTTGGAAGACACTGTGGTATTTATAATACACCTCGTGAAATCTTGGAAGCAATACCAGATCTTCAATTAACAGAAATGACGTTCAATAGATCTCACGCGCGATGTTGTGGAGG
>NJBF01000052.1 GCA_003144275.1 Candidatus Heimdallarchaeota archaeon B3_Heim | reverse complement strand
GTCAATCATGGCATATTCCTTATCGTTTGTTATTTCAGCTATGGCCATTGATGATTTCTAAGGTTAAGATTTCTTAGTTTTCTTTTTAAAGGTTAATGGTGGTGTTCAACAATTTAGACGAAATCTCAACGATATTTTAAAAAAAAAAGTAATCGATGTTTTTCCAAATAATTATAAGAAATGCTTGTATCCTCAATAATGTCAATGGTATTAGAATGATGGGTAATGAATTTTGAGGATTACTCCTAACATACTTCTGACAAAAAACTACCCTATGAGACTTAAAAATGAGAGTATATGATCCTGAACTAAATCCGGGAAAAACCCTTGAAGAAACAATTCAGAATTTTATTAATTGGATTCGAATGAGTAACCGAAACACAGCAAATGTGTTAAAAAGTGTTAATGAAAAATTACAGGATATTTCAAAAACAGAAGAAAATTTAAAGACCCTTGAGACCTCCCAGCTTGCAGGATTGGATAAAATCGACAAAATGTTGACCTCAATTTCTCAAATCACTCAGCAAAATAATTCACAAGACGAGGCCACAGATTCCAATCGTGAAATGCAACTCGCAATTAACTCATTAACCAGCCAGATGAAAGATATAACTGGTTTCATTACAAATTTTCAAGAAAATATGGAATCTGAATTCACACAGGGCATGAATAAAATTGAAGGTGCTATATTAGACGTAAAATCAGATATTTCATTGATCAATTCTCAATTAAAAATACCATTGGCTACGAATGAATCATCGGGTGGAGTTGAGAAGAATATTAAACAAGAATTAACAAAGATTCGAAAACAAATTATCTGCAAAACAGAACAAGACAAAGCAAGTGTTTTAACTATAATTGACACACTGATTGAGGAACTCTCAAGGGAAATACTCGAAATATCGGGTTTAGATCTCAAAAAACGACTAATTAAGGCACGAACACAGGTTTATGAGCAAACAGAGGGACTAGCACCTCGTTTTAGAAAAATGATGGATAACCATATGGAAGCGATAAATGATGAAACATTGTATTCTGCCGTCGCATTAGCACCATTACTTATTGAAGGAATTCGTCATATTCGTGAAATTTATGCCAGTGCTCCTGTTGGTCAAATTGAAATATAAACTGATCATATTTCTTTTTCAATGATTCAGTTAAATCAACCAGTAATAGTCAAGGACATTCTAGATTCGTAAGAACAAAATTTGACATTTCTGTTCCTCTCTTATATGAATATACACTTGATATATTGTTTTTTAAATTCATTTTTCTTCCAATTCTATAAGGGAAATTACAGTGAACCTAAAGACATTCACAATAGAAACCTATGAAATAGCTGAGTGGAATGTTCTAAAAGCTATTTTTAGATTGAGTCCCAAAGATTTTGAAAAACGAATAACGAAAAACTTGAATCCAATAAGATGGGTTCTTGGCCATCTTACAATCCATATGGATACTATTTTTAACTATCTTTGCCTTGGAGAAAGGAAGCTAGATCAAGATTTTCGAGAGTATTTCGCTTTGGGTCCAGATAGAGCTAATCATAAAGAATTTCCCCTATCGTATATGGAATTAATTGAGAAATTTCTTGAATTTTCTAAAATCAGCCTTGTTTTCCTTCATAATTTACCTGAAGAAAAGTTTACACAAGTACCAGAGCATAACACTGGGAAAAATACCGAAACTATTGCTGAATTAATACAGAGAATATCCCTTCATTTTTTAGGTCACACTGGACAGATTTATCACATTAAGAGAGAACTAGGAAAGGGAGGTACTTTTGTAATGGGTGTTAAAAAGAAGAATCGTTATGATAGTAGATCTAAATGGCTGAATTGGTGGAATGAAAACAAATATCAATACAGCTAAGTCAATTTTTCTCTTTTGCATTAAGCTATCTCATTTAAATGAAAGAGTATTAAGAATTCAAAGTATACATTTCAATGATCTAATTTCACAGTATAAAGAAAAATAAGGGAAAACCTATGGAGAAAATTGTTGTTTCAGCACCAGCGACAATCGCTAATATTGGACCAGGATTTGATGTTTATGGATTAGCTGTTGATTCACCTGTTGATATCATTAAGGCTAAAAAATTAGAAGATAACCCTAAAAAAGTAATTATTAGTAAGACAAATCTTCCAGAACTACCCTTGGAGGCTGATCAAAATACAGCTGGCATCGCAGCCCAATTTGTGTTGAATAAAGTCAATGCTGACTTTGGAGTAGAGTTTAAACTTGAAAAAGGGATGGGAATTGGAACTGGCCTAGGAAGTAGCGCAGCCAGTGCCGCCGCCGGTGTTAAAGCTGTTGCCCATTTTCTAAACAATGATGTTGAAAATTTAGAATCAATTTTATTAGAAGGGTGTATTGTCGCGGAAGAGGCTATCGACGGAGGAATTCATGGAGATAACGTGGCACCATCGCTTTTTGGAGGATTTATTGTGATACCTTCATCTAGAAATCCATTACTTTATACAAAATTTGTTTTACCCAAAACACTGCGAGTAATCCTTGCCACCCCCCCCATTTCTATCTTAACAGCGGATGCTCGAAGAATTATTCCCAAAGAAATCCCATTACAACATTCAATCTACAGTACTGGTTATGCAGGCCTAGTTATGGCTGGAATTATCAAAAAGGATCTGAAATTAATGGGTCAAGGAATTGTCGATACCATTATCGAACCAGTCAGAGCAGGTCTCATCCCCCACTTTTACAAAGTCAAACAAGCAGCTTTAGATGCAGGAGCTTATGGTTGCTCCATTTCTGGGGCAGGACCAACTGTTTTCGCAATTGCTGATGAAAATTCTGATGTAAAAAATATTGGAAAAGCCATGGCAGAAGCATTTGAGATGCATAAACAAGTAACAGTTAGAATAGGTTTACCTAATAATGATGGAGCGAAAGTTCTTGCCAGAAGTTTCCACTTTTAAATGTATAACCTGTAAGAAGACTTATTCTATCGCATCAGGAAGCATCAGATGCTCCTGTGGAGGGCTACTCGAAATTAAACATGATTGGACGCTTCTATCACCAAAAAAGGAATTAGAGTACTATGAACACCATCTTTCAGGAGTCTGGCGGTTTAAACCCATTATTCATCCTAGTATTCCTGATAAAGATATAGTCATGCGAGGTGAAGGAAACACAGGATTATATAACGCTTCGCAACGTATACTTGACTATGCAGGGTGTACAAACCTCCTCTTTAAACATGAAGGAGAAAATCCAACAGGATCATTTAAAGATAGGGGGATGACTGTGGGAATTTCGGAAGCAAAACGTCTAGGCATGCATACGGTAGTTTGTGCTTCAACAGGGAATACATCCGCATCATTGGCCGCATATGCTTCATATGCAGGTATGAAAGCCACAGTAATTCTACCCAAAGGAAAGGTCGCTTTTGGAAAATTAGCACAAGCATTAGCTTATGGAGCTAAAGTCTATACGGTAGAAGGGACATTTGATTTAGCATTGCAACAGGTAATTGATCAAGCCTCAAAAGATGGAAGGTATTTATTAAATAGTATTAACCCCTGGCGAATTGAAGGTCAAAAGACCATTATTTTTGAACTCCTGGAGAATTTGAAGTGGGAGACACCCGATTGGATCGTGGCTCCAGCAGGAAATTTGGGAAATACCTCTGCGTTTGGAAAGGCGTTGAAAGAGGCACAAGAATTAGAATTAATCACAGAAATACCCCATCTTGTAGCAGTACAAGCAAAAGGGTCAGAACCATTCGTAAAATATTGGGAAAGTGGAAAATATAACCCTGAACCGAATCCTAGAACGATAGCAACAGCAATAAATATTGGTAATCCAGTAAGTCATTCAAAAGCGTTTGAAGCGTTGAAATTTACGAACGGAGTAGCTACTAGCGTCTCTGATCAATCAATTTTGGATGCGAAGGCATTAATTGACGGTGCGGGAATTGGTTGTGAGCCAGCATCCGCTTCGACGTTAGCAGGCATAAAGAAGTTAGTAGATGAGGGAACAATCCTAGCATCAGAGAAAATTGTGGCAATTTTGACTGGACATTTACTGAAAGATCCCCAAATCATAATTGATTATCATCAGCATCAGCTTGAAAATATTCAATCCATTTATGCTAATAAGATTAATATCTATGATCATAAGTAGTATGAACGTCAGAAAAAAAAGGAAAAAGGATTGATAGACAACATTCAAGACATTATTAAAGGATTAATAACTTCTTGGACGTCGTTTTCTATAACAATCTCTACAGTAGACTGGTCGTGTTCCATCAGGTTTGAAAGGAACTTCGGTTTCTTGTCCACAATCTGCGCAAGTAACCTTGTGCATTTCTCGTGGGGATGAATATCTATCGCTCATTCTTATCACATTTGAAATAACTTAGCTAATTTTAACAAGAGAAGAACAAGAAATATGTGTTGAAACTCTTAGGAAAGAGCATTCAAAATTAATAAAAAATCAAAAATGAATACAGAGAATTCTCAATAAGTGTTATCGAACCATAAGATCAAATTCTAAACAGATAAAATGCCATCTAAAGGCTAAAAAACAACTGTTTATAATGCTACTTGACCTTCCCCTGTTGGAGAATATGTAAAGCATGTTATTAGCGACTGGATTAGATGAAGTACAGAGACAGAAAAACAAGTTTTCTCCTCTTTTCCTTTAAAATTTCATAAACAGGAGTTATTTAGAAATGCAATTGTTTTATGTCGGCTTCAAATACTCTAAAATCCATGAAAAATCCTTTAACACTTATTACGGATCTAATAAGTAAAATGGATTTAAAATCAGGAAAAATTACATCAGGTATAGTCAAATAAAGGATGTGAGGAAATAAGGAAGGATATGGTAATTTTTCTTATGCCTCAGTAATTAATTTTATAAATGATATGGGAGTAAGTATAAGTGAAAGACAAATGTCAACTGAAGCGAAAGAATCTACATCCGAAGGCGAAATCAAAGATATCATCAAAATCCTTGAGTACCTTAATTATGATGCTACCATTGCCCTAAATGGAGTAGATCCAGCTTTAGTGTTTCAATAGCTGTTGAACTTTTCAGATTAATAAAGCATAAGACTATTTTCAAATTTTTGAGATCTAAGCTTCCACACTATAAACGCTCTTTCTCGGATATGCATCTGAATCTTTCATTAGGAGACTTATAATAGCCGCTATTCCAAAAACGAATGCAAAGAGAATCATATCTGGCATTATTAAGAGTATAATCCCTCCTAACTGGCCAAACATCATTAGGATACCATTAGAAATTTCTTCTGATATAGGATAAGTTATTTCTGCTCCATAGGTTAGTCCAACTGGTAACGCTGGTACTAATATGAATCCAAAAACAAAAGCTAGTATTAATGTCAGAATAAAAATATCAGAAAATTCTAGTAACAGTGATAAGGGGACACTAATGGTTAATGCTATATTTAAAAAGATTTTTCGTTTTCCCAATTTATCCGATAACGAAGAAAGAAGAAAAGCACCGAAAATACCTCCTATTAACAGTAAGCCACCAATGATTCCTGAATCAGGTGAAAATCGAATGAAAATGTCATCGATAGCACTCAATAATGCATTAAAAATTCCCAATCCACAAAAAAGCAAAACTAAAAGGAGATTGAAATCACGATTTCTGAATAATTCTTTTATTGGTTTTGAGTGGATTGTTTCATCCCGAATATACTCATTGGGGGGTTTTTGGGGTTTATCCTTAACAAGCAGTAAATATAACAACATAGAAATCAAAGAGAATACCCCATAAACAAGTAACACGAATTCAATGCCCATTAGCGAATAGAGGGGAGATGTAACAAACATAGCTATGATAATTCCTATGAAAAGTGCCATAGTTCCAAGACCAGTGGCTGTGACTTTTTCTTCCTGAGGAAACCAATTGACGGCAAGTTTTGTGAATGAATTTAAAACAAATGGTTGCCCAACGGCTACCATCACTTGGCAAAGCATTAGTAGTATGAAATTAGACCCCGTGAAAGCTCGAAGAAAGCCAAAAACGCCAGTTAATATAACTCCTATTCCAGTTCCCCATTTCAATCCATTTTTTTCTATTAACCAACTAGCTGGAAAGTTTACGGGGATATAGATAATCATGAAACTAGCTGCTAATAGTAAAATGGTGTCACTGTCAACATTATAGTAACTAGCGACTTCATTCATTATAGGTGCGAATGTAATCCATATAATCTGGGTCATTGCTCCCACAAACATAAAAAGGATTAAAATAATCCATCTATAAGAATATATTTCATATTTAATACTTTCATTTTGTGTTAAAATGGCCACTTCCCTTAAAGAAATCGATTTAATCGTTCTAGGTGCCATATTTATAAATAACGATGTATAATTTCTCAGAAGATTTAGCACATCATTAAAACTTTTGGATGAAGATGAAATGGATTGCTTAGAAACCTGCTGACTTCCGAGAACAAGAATGTAGTTACAATGTCTTTTAACTCAAATAAAGTGAGATTGAGGATGAAATATCATTATGTATTTCCTAACTCAAGGAGAACTTCTCTCCTAAATAAGTTTATCACGAAATGACTTAATATAACGATGGAATTACTTTTTTCGGCTTAATTTTGAATTCTTTAACATTGCTAAACGCACATTTAGATAGGAAAAGTTTATACCTAGGTAGATACCAATCCATTGGGCGATGCTAGATAAAGTGAAATTCGTCTAGCTACGTTAATTTTCTAAATGAAGTAGAATTTCAATATTTAACACGAGAATATGATAAAAAAAAGTAAATAAAGGTGGGATATTGAATATCTATTAATCTATCTCAATAAACGAGGGCTACGTCAATACTAGTCCAATGAGAACTCTTTCTGCAGGTGTATTATAGACTTGAAATATGAAATATCCTTCATCCTTAAATATTTGCTGTGAATCTTGACAAAAAAATAATAAAACTTAACTAATTTCTCATTAAGAAGAAAATCTTAAATAAAATAGGGTTTAATGATGAGTTTAAACATAAAAACCTATAAGAGTGATAAAGCGTGGTTTTTATCACATTTATTTAGACAAAAGCTACTTGCCTTATGTGTTCTTATGGGAATTGGTATTGTTACCTTATCCCGAGTCATTATTCCTGTTATAATTGGTTATATTATTGATAGCGCTCTTATCACTCGTGATCTGACCAACCTGTTTGGGCTCCTTGCTTTTGCACTTGGTGTTTTCATCCTCCGCAATGGAATGGATTATCTCACAATGATGGTAGGCCATTATCTAGGATTAAAGATTGAACAAAATATGAGACAAGAATTTTTTGATACAATTCAATCTAAACCTCTAAGATTTCATGATAAGGCACGAACGGGCGATTTACAAGCTTTATCAACTAATGATTTGCGGATAATAAATACAATGCTCTCTCATGGAGCTTTTTATCTATATCCTTTTTTTCAGGTTGTTATGATCATAGCTCTCCTCTTTTTAACCCTTGATCCTAGGTTAGCTTTAATTTGTACTCCTTTTATAACATTGTACATTTATTTTGTTTTGGATTATCGGAAAAAAATTGCTCCCTTCGCTGCTGGACGAATGACGACTCATTCAGATTTAGCCGTTGTTTTGCATGATAGTATAAGCGGAGCAGCTATTGTCCGTTCCTTTGCCACAGAGGCATTAGAAAGGAGCAAATTCCATCACGCGGTGAAAAAGTTTCGTGATAATCGAATAGGGGAGACTAAAGTTCAATCTAAATTCTATCCTCTACTTATTATTTATACTGCTATAGGGTTTACCTTTCTAGCAAGTGTAGGTTTCGTATATATTGATTCGTTGAGTATAGGTGTATTGATAGCGACAAATTTACTTTTGATTACTCTTATAGATCCTACGCAGATGATTTTTTGGGCTACAAACGATATGATGAGTGGATTTGCAGCTTGCTCACGTTTGTTCTCAACTCTCTCTTCTGACAATAATGAGCGTAGTAAAAGTGAAATGAGGGAGTGGCCAATTAATTTCAAGGGAAAAATCGAATTTAGAGATGTGACGTTTTCTTATGGAACTAAAGAGGAGCCAAAATCGCCAATATTAAGAAATTTAACCTTCACAATTGAATCCTATCAGCGAGTTGCAATTGTTGGTCCAACAGGGTGTGGAAAAACGACCCTTATCAAATTGCTCTTACGGTTGTATGAACCACAAAAAGGTTCTATCTTATTGGATGGAATAGATATTCGTAATTATCCTCTAACTGAACTTAGAAGGCATATAGGGCATATAGAACAAGATGTTTACCTTTTTTCGCAATCAATTAATGAGAATATCGCTTTTGGTAAGCCTGATGCCACAATAGAAGAAATTAAAACCGTATCAGACCTTGCACACGTTGATGAATTTGTTCGTGAATTTCCAGAGGCATATTGTACAATCGTAGGTGAGCGGGGTACACGTCTCTCTGGAGGCGAAAAACAGCGAGTAGCAATTGCTCGGGCCTTTTTAACTGACCCTGACATTCTAATACTCGATGATTCTGTTTCTGCGGTTGATAGTGAAACAGAAGCTAAAATAACTTATGCCATGGAAAACATAATAAAAAATAGAACTACTCTAATTATTACTCATCGACTGCACACTATTCGAAGTTCTGATAAAATATTGGTTTTGAAACAAGGAAGGATTATTTCAGAGGGTAATCATGACGACCTATTACATTCTTCAGCGGATTATAGGCGGATTTTTGGTAAACAATTAGTCTTACCAGAGATACAGGGAAAGAATAGATAAGGAGACTCTCATATGGGCCTTTATTATGGAATTCATGGTGAAAAACGACAACGGGAATATTCAGACAGGGAGTTATTAACACGGTTTATTGCAAGGATACGTCCATTTAAGAGAAGTGTTGTTCTCATATCACTATTTATCTTGTGTTCTACTTTAGCTGATATCTTAATTCCAATCACATTAGGATTTGCTGTTGATAAATTAGAAAATCCCAATCCTAAATTTATCGAAATCTTCAGTGCTGGATTCGTCTATCTTATACTCTCAATCATAATTTGGATTATGTTTAGCTTACGACGAAGAGAAGTGGGAAATTTTATTCCTTATTTCTTAGAAAAAATACGTTTGGATATATTTGATAAGATGCAAGAACAAGATATGAGCTTTTTTGATAAACATCTAAGTGGCAGTTTAAATTCAAGAATAACCAACGATGCTTTAGATTTTGGTAATACTACAATATTATTAACAGATACTTTAGGTAATTTTCTTATTAGTATATTCACATTCATTATTTTGTTCATATTAGATCCAAGTTTAGCTTTAATGACATTAGCTGCTATTCCCTTCCTATTCTTATTGATGTTCTCTCTCAGAAGACTGGCTCGGATTGTAAGTAGGGTGTATAGAAAAACAATAGGACAGATAAATTCTGCTATGGTTGAATCAATTGAAGGAATTCAGGTTTGTAAGAGTTATGGGCAAGAAATCTCTGTTTCTGAGCAATTTAATAAAACTAACAAAAATTATTTTAAATCAGCGTTTAGGTTAACTGCTGTTACACATGTTTGGAGATCTATATTGGAGACAATTACTGCGGTCATTCTAGTCGTTGTAGTATATATGGGAGGCCAACTAATCATACAAGGCACAACGAATACTGCAACAATTCTAATGTTCATATTGTACATTCAAAGGTTTTTCCGTCCAATTATTGTTCTTGCCACTTTTTTTCCTCAACTTAGTACAGCTATGGCTTCTTATGAACGTATTCTTGACATTTTGGATTCAGAGCCTGCAGTTAAACAGAATCCCGTAACTTATGAAGTAACTGAATTAAAGGGTGACATTATTTTTGAAGGAGTAGACTTTTACTATAGAAAAGATGAATTTGTCTTCAAAAATTTCAATTTACATATAAAACAAGGAGAAAAACTTGCTATAGTTGGACATACCGGAGCTGGAAAGTCTAGTCTCGTAAATCTTCTTGCTAGGTATTATGAGTTTCAAAACGGATCCATAACAATCAATGATATTGATATTAGAGATTTGGATCTGGTTTCATATCGAAAAAATATTGGTTTAGTCCAACAAGACGTATTTTTGTTTAATGGTACAATAGAGGAAAATCTTCGGTACGGTAAACTAGATGCCTCAGAAGAAAAGATCTGGGAAGTCATTAAGGCAGTTCATGCAGAAGAATTGATAGAATATTTACAGGACGGATTACTAACACAAGTTGGTGAAAGAGGTGGAGGACTTTCAACTGGCCAAAAACAGCTTATTAGCTTCGCACGTGCACTCCTAACGGATCCATCAATCCTCATTCTCGATGAAGCTACATCATCAGTTGATGCCTATACCGAAGCAATTATTCAGGAAGCACTTGATATTCTATTATCTGGACGGACTTCGATTATCATTGCTCATCGACTTTCAACTATATTAAATGCTGACCGAATTATTGTATTGGAACATGGAGAAATAATTGAAGAAGGAACTCATTCAGTTTTACTGGCCAAAGGCGGTAAATATAGTCAGTTATATAAGAAATATTATGAGCATCAAAGTATTGATTGGAAACCAGTGAAAGACTAATGAGGCTAATACTAAGCTCAGAATTGATAAGGTTAGGATAGCACGAAGTAAATTACTTTATTTTCTCCTCGTTTTGGAAGATAGCATCGATTTTTATGAGTTTCCAGTCAATGAAATTGTCAAAATCCTGAAACTCGATTTAAATCTTTAATATACCGCACAAAATTATGTTGTAATACCTCACAGAGCAAATTTGATCATATTCTAATCGATCGAGCAGTTTCTTTATACTTAACTGCTATTCCTGATCATTGATTATCTTTCTGACCCTTTTTGATACCAAGTGCTTCT
The DNA here is from genome assembly GCA_003144275.1 of Candidatus Heimdallarchaeota archaeon B3_Heim. GTDB lineage: Archaea > Asgardarchaeota > Heimdallarchaeia > Hodarchaeales > Hodarchaeaceae > Hodarchaeum. Next base: position 7,781 of record NJBF01000052.1, on the reverse strand, counting down.
CGTACATATTCCTCTACTCTTTTATGCTGTTCTTCAGATGAAAGTTGAGTATCCAGTTTCAGGATCGATTTGATGTTTTTTCTAAGTCTTTCGAATTTAACTGACTCTTTCATCGCTATATCATAGAAAAGCTTCATATCTTCTTGTTGTGCAATTCTTAAGCACTTATTTATCCAATGCTCCACTTGATCAAACTGGAAGGATGCAAGGTCAATTCTTGCTCTCAACAGATATACTTGACACAGTTGAGCGAAATATTGGTTGTTTTCACAATCATCTTGCCAATTATTCAGCATTGTAAGCAATTTCTTCTTAGTTATGGGCGAAGGATTGCTCAACCAGGTTTTAAATTCAGATGCAACAAGAGCCCCCTGACAGATTACATGAAATTCTACTTCTAAATCCTTACTATTTAACGCTGCTTCCCATTCTTTTTCTGCTGATCCCCAATTTTTCTCTGTTTCAGCAAGAAGGGCTTGAATCATGTGATGAAAAGCAAAAATGGCTGGATTTTTATATGGGGGTTCTGGAAAGCGCTGAAGAATGTGACTTTCTGGGGATAGAATTTGTGTTTCTTTTTGGAGAAGAACCATTCTAAACGATGTTTCTGCAACCATTCTATCGTTCTCTGAAAGCTCAAATACATCCAGAGCGGCTTCATACTGCTGGATGGATTTCAAGAATTCACATTGAAGATAAAGTGCATTAGCCTTTTCTATTAACGACTTTGCATCTGTTTCGGTTTGTACTAATGCAATGTAATCAGTAAAACCTAATTTTTGAATTTTTACTGCTGTAGGATAATCTGGTGCTTTCAATCTCGTGATAAAATTTCTTTTTTCAGTTTCGTTCCTTAGTTTAACTATAAATGCTGCAAGGGCTATACTCGCAATAATAAAAGTCAATCCTACATGAAAAATACTAAAACTGATTATTGGAAAACTCCAAAAATTACGAGGATTTGACCCACCTCTGTATTCGTCTACATTGAGAACCCAATCACCATCTAAGTCGATTTTTGCGTCACTTGGATCATGCACATTGAGCCCCATTTCAAATTCCCAAATATCAGGCATACCATCGATGTCTCGATCATAAAAAGCGTACATTTTATCAATATGTTGAAAGTTTGGAGCAAAGCTCATCGGATTTAAGGAACCACTCTCATTATAGTTCTGTATCCAATCACGGAATACAAATAATCTCAAATTTTGATTGAGATATATATACAGGGAATCATTTGCGGCTACTTCCTCAATATTATGGTACATTTCTCGACGAACATCAATATCTTGTTCAATTGCTGCAGTTTCTATCAGAGTGTTCAAAGATGGATTTTCATATGAAAGTAAAGATGCAAAAACACCATATTGTCCATGCAGAAATGGAGCTACAAAATTGTCTGGATCTGCATAATCTGCAGCCCATCCACAATAATAGAGAGGAATTTTCTGACTCCAAGTGACTTCATCATACTGGTCCTGGTCCATGGGTTGGAGAATTGCCTTTATTCCAACATCGCACATCACTAAGGAATTAGCTAAGGATAAGTATAAATAGGAAAGTACTTCGTCCGTAACAGGATACACTAATTTGATAGTTCCTTGCCATCCAACCTGCTCAAATAGTGTTCTGGCTGTTTCTAAATCGTAAGAGGGAAGAAGATCATTTTCTTTCAGGTTATCATTATGACCAAGAATTCCCTCGGGGATCATCCCTTCCATCTGTTTGCCAATTCCGTTTAGAACATTATCGATATAAAACGAGTAATCAAATGCACTAGCCATGGCTTTACGGAAGATAACCGAAGTAAAAGGATTTTCTTGACTCGCCTTTTCTTCACCTTTGTAGAATCGTGACAGGCGACTAGCATCGTACAAAGAATTTTCTGATTCATTCAGAAATAGTGAAGGTAAAGATTCCTTCATATTCATACCTAGGAAGAAAGTGGTTGATGTTGGAGCGGTAAATGTAGTTATTCCTTCATAAAGTGGCTCACCTGCCGGAGTCATGACTTTAAAAACATCAGGTTTTTCTACACATACCATATCAGAATCTCCATTGATTAGATTTTGATAACGGGTTTCATCGTCTAATTCAGATCTAATTTCAATCTCCTCGACTGAGTGCAAACTAAATGATCCCCACCAATTTTCATTTTTCTGGAGGAGGATAGAATCCTTAGTTATTGACTTCAATTTATATGCTCCAGATCCAATCGCGTGTTCTTTCATCCATAAATGATAGGAATCGCTCAAGCGATGTGATCCAGGGACTACACCAGAATCTTTTGGATTATGATCAGTATTCAGTCCCAATTTGGTATAATCCGATAGGGTTGGAAACCAACTATCAAGAGGAAACATACCAAAGACTTTATCCGCATAAAACAAAGTATATTCGTTTGGTTTATTCTCTATGACAGCTTTTGGGGAAACAGCGCTTCCTACATCGAATGCTAGGGAATTAATAAACGGTGAATATGCAGAATCAAGGTTGATTTCTAAGATATAATCATCTACCACAACAACTCCGCCAGCATCAAGATAAGCTTGCGCTTCAGTATAATTAGGGTTGAAATATTGCATATAAGTCGATCCTCCTTTGATGACTTGAGCTATCATCCAAGAGGGTCCCCATGGATCGTTCATAAGAATGGCTCGATCAATAGAATATTTCATCACATACGCGTTAAAAACAACACCATCGTGGAATAAAACATTCTTACGAAGGTTAAAGGTATAAACTCGTCCATTTGGGGAGACTGTCCATCCCGTGGCTAGTCTGCCTTCAAGCTCTTCAACTGAATTCCCCTTATATCCGACTAAGGTTTCATATATCAACTCAATAACTGTACTCCCAGTGGTTTCATAGTTGATGCCTGGATCTAAGGAATCAATGCCGTTTGGAATTCCTAATGTTTCCCAAATGAATTTATCGGGATTTTTCATTTCCCCATTTGCCTTAGTCGCTTGAATTTCGGGTATGGAGGACTGTGTGCTAATTAAAGTACTCAAAATTAGAATTGGCAGAATAGCTATAAGAGATAAGCCATTCCTCGCGATTTTACGTTTCACCTCGAACCGTTCCATTTTATTTATTTAGTTTGTATTAGAAAAATTCGAGTTAAATAGTTAATTTTCGCGGCAATTGGGAGATGAGAAAAAGAGGAGAGTGGATATTATCAATATTGCATATCCAATTTTTGATAGGGAATAAACCATAGATAATATCGTTCCTGCAAGAATTCTATATCATGATATAAATCAAGATTAAGAATAATTTATTCGTTCAATATCCTGTTTTTCTTAATTCAGGCAAGCAAAGCGCAGGATATCTATTAGAAAACTGATCAATCTCCAATATTTCTCTCTCCAAACGAGGTAATCTTGATGAGTCTTCGTCCCCCCGACAATACACTAGGTTCTTGGTCTTTTCCACGTCGAATGTTTTACCAATTGGCCAAATTAGTCGTACCCAGATTTTTGCGGCTCTATTTTCGATTTGAAGCCAACCAACTTGAACACTTAGATCAATTTCCTGAGGGAACCCCTGTAATTTACTGTTTCAATCATCGATCACATTTGGATACGTTTATTTTCGCTAGCGCATTAGTTTATCCTTTTGGTAACAGGACTGCCTGTGGTTTAATGACTGATGGAAATGTGATGGAACAAAATAAATTCTTTTACCTGCTCAAGTATCTGGGGGCATATCCCGTTTATCCCCAGAACCCTGCTCCTGCTCTCGATTATACTCTGAAGCTCCTGAATGAAAATTTAGCAGTTCTTATCGCTCCTCAAGGGAAACGAATACCGAGTACTCCCTTAGATGATTATCATAATATAAATAACCAAGCCAAATCAGGAGTGGGAAGGTTAATATTGCGATTTAATGGCAAAATTCCTGTAATACCAATGTATATTCATGGTTCTCACGAGGCGCTTTCTTTTGGAAAAATTCTTCCAAAAATAAAGTCTTTCATTTCTATTTCCATCTGCAAACCTCTTATTTTTACTGAATATACACGAGAACAAGGATGGAACGAATCGGACCCTTTATTTCATTCTGAGGCCAAGATGATTAGTAGGGCAATCATGACCTCTATCCGAGAGCAGATGCTTAGAGAGGAGCAGTACTTCTTCCAAATTCTTGCTAGAAAGGTGAAAGTACCGCTCGAACAATTACATCTCACACATCATACTCATCCCAAAGTCTATCAATTTTTTCGTAATCTCTTACAATATTCCCCTGTGGAATTACAACAGTGGATCAACTCTAACATGTAGTGAGCTTATGTTTTAAAAACTTGACTTTCCTTTTTTCCTTTTAAGGAAAAAGAAAGAAGGAATTGAAGTAGTTTTCTCACCCAATTCTTCTTTTGAGTCGTCTGAGGGGTATGATTACTAGTAGCATAGTTAATGCAACAGTGACTGTCCATCCTGGGGTAATAGTTTGTGTTGTTGTCGTCGTCGTTGAAGAGGGTTTCTCTTTCGTCGTTGTTGTACTAGATGACTCAACAGGAAGGAGCTTGTGTAGATCTTGAGCATATTCATCCAAATATAATCCGACTAAATCATCGATTAATCTTGCACGTCCATCAAATATTGTGATAAAGAAATACACCATATAGTCGTCACTATCCACTAAATCCCAATTAATGCTCCATTCATACCAAATATCCTGCATGACATCTGTAGTGAAAGAATCCCATGTAATGCTTTCTAAATTAAAGGTCATGGCTGTTTGATCAGCGTATAAGACAGTAATACGAATATCGAAGTCCACAAAGCCAGATTCACTGAATAAGAAATTGTAACCAAGTGTAATGGAATCAGGTCGTTTCTCATAATATTCTTCGTGGATCCGATTCCATTCGAACTCTAATCCTTGATAGGCGGAGACATCGGTCCATGCCACCCATTCTTCGATTTGAATATTTGTAGTAGCCCCACTCAAATATGCTAGTGCGAAGGAAATATTGTAATTTCCGCTGTACAATGCTGACCAAGTGAATGACATAGTATACCAAACATCTACAGTGACATCTTCATCAAAGAACTCATACATATAGATATCAATCTCTTGCCAATATTGATCCTGCTCATTCCAATACTGGATCCTCAGTAAACCGATCAAGAACGTAGGACCAGATTTACTGAAGGTCAAATCAAGCCCGATTTCAATTGTATCATACAACCCATCGGTATCCTCATCGTACTCATTGTACCAGATATTCCAGTCTTTAATGAGCATAAATTTGCATGCATCCTGCCATACGATCGTTTCCTCGATAAAATTTCTATAAGTATTAGAGCCCCTGATGAATATTTGAAATTCGAAATCTCCGTTATCGCTTGCTGACCAGCGGAAAGAGAATGTATACCATTCTCCTGCAGTTACCTCTTCATAGAATCGATCGTTGACATAATTAACCCATTCCCAATATCCGCTTTCTTCATCCCAATAATTGATCTCTGCTGAAAGGTCCAGGTCTACCCATCCGCTAACAGTGAATCTGAAGTCGTACCCTATTTCGATGGTATCCATACAGCCATCATTATCTTCATCATATTCCGTGTACCAACTGTTCCAGCTATCAAGTAATTCAAAAGCATTGACGCTGTCCCACTCAATGGTGTCCTCAATATAGGTTCCACCATTTTCTCCAGTTATCGTGATAAAGAATTCATAATCTCCAGCTTGCCAGGCTGACCACTCGAACGAACAATAGTACCACTTATCTACTATTATGTCTCCTACGAATTCATCATAATAGTTATCAATATAATTCCAATCTTGAGAGTTTTCATCCCAATAGCGGATCTCTGCTCTAAGATACAAAGTTAACTCACCTGTAACTGTGAATAACATATCAAATCCAATCTCAACGGTGTCATCGTAACCATCCCCGTCTTTATCGGATTTCTCGTACCAACTGCCCCATTCTTTAACGGGATTATAAGCACAGCTAGCAGTCCACTCGTACACTTCATTTATAATAGGGATGTCAAGTCTTTCCTCTTGAATATGAACAGAAAATTCGTACATCCCACTGTCCCTGGCGTACCACTTCATCGACCACGTATGGAGGTCACCTGCAGTGACTTCCATGTCGAGCCACTCATAAATACTGTCACTCCAATCCCAATATCCATATTCAGCATTCCAATATCTGATTTCAACATGAATGCTCACCTCCACTTGGCCTGTATACCTGAATTTGAAGTTATACCCCAATTCGATAGTATCTTTGCATCCATCCCCGTCCTCATCGTAGTCCTCAAACCAACCATCCCAAGAGTCTAGGAGAGTGAAAGCACGTGCATTATTCCAAGCAACCCATTCCTCGATTAATGGTATGCCAGAATATTCGTCACGAATTCTAATCGAAAAGTTGTAATCACCATCGTACCACGCAGTCCACTGGAATGATATATTATATACTTCCCCTGAAGTTACATCTTCCCAAAAATACTCCCATTCAGTGTCAATATGTTCCCAATACCCGTTCCAAAAGTAGATGTCTATCCAAATTTCTAAACCTGCCCAATCAGTAAAACTGAAATTGATGGAATATTCTATCGAAATTGTATCCTCCCACATATCACCATCTTCATCGTACTTATCAACTGTTCTGTTATATTGAGAGAAAAACGAAAAAGAGGATGCATCACTCCAAGCGACCCATTCTTCAAGAAAAGGGTTATTTGTAGAATAACTCTGAATTCTGATCGAAAAGTTATAATTGCCATTGTACCAGGCTCTCCACTTGTAAGAAACGTTATATACTTCTCCTGCGGTCACATCTTCCCCAAAGTATTCCCCATCAGTGTCAATATGTTCCCAATACCCATTCCAATAAAAAATTTCAATCCTAATTTGTATGTTTACCCAGTCAGAAAAACTGAAATTTAAGGAGTACCAGATTTCTATAGTATCATTTAAGCTATCGCCATCCTCGTCATATTCCTCAATCCACCTTTCCCAGTCATTGAGATATGCGAACTTTGAGGCATCATTCCAATTTACTATGTCCTCAATAGCTAGTTGGCCAATAGAATAATCATAAACATTGATAGAAAAGCTGTAATTGCCATCATACCACGCTCTCCACATGTAAGACCATATATAAGTTTTAGATGGTTCCACATATTCCGTGAACCATTCCCAGTTAGAATCGATATATTGCCACTCTTGGTTCCAAAAGAGGATTTGAATCTCAATCTCAAAATCTACCCATTCAGACGTTGTGAAGTCGGAGAATTCATAGAATATCTCAATTGTATCGATTGCACCATCTGAGTCATTATCGTATTCTAAGTACCAACGTAACCAAGAAAAATCTACAGTGGTTGATTCAATACTAGAGACCTCGTTTGAGGTTTGTTGAGATGGTTCTCCTGCATTAGAAATTTGGGAAGAATCAGTCGATAGCGTTGGATGGTCAGTTCCGATAACTAGCGGATTAAATGGGATTAGTATCCCCATACAAAGAATAATCGCAATTAAAATACCTAAGTAATCTCTTTTTAGATTCATCATACTCTTAGCTCTCCTCTTCTCGTATTTTGGAAAATCATCCAAGAGAGAAAGTTGTAAAGCTCTTTCAAGTGAAAATATATTTGTATACAACGATTGTTATATAAAGTTACAGTCTTCACGTATCACCCCCGTGAAAAGTAACCTGGGGCAAGATTTCCTTCCGTAACCACCGACAAAACCAACGGGCAGTACAGACTAACTTATAATGAAATTTCACTAGAAATCGAGTCGCTTGA
>NJBF01000026.1:29083-67362 GCA_003144275.1 Candidatus Heimdallarchaeota archaeon B3_Heim | reverse complement strand
TCAATAGATTTAAAACTCTTGTCGCTCGCACTTTTATTACCGAAAAAAACCCTCCTAGTCGAAAAAATTGAGCATCAATTTTTAGCTAGTTTTTTCATTTTTTTAACGCAATAATTCTAGAAGTTGACTAGGGCTCATATTACAAATCCGCAAAACCTTGGTGGTACTATTGTGACCATATTCTAGATTGACGTCATTTTTGAAGCGTTTCCGCATTAATTTTACAATGGTTCTATTCGCTTTATTCTTAATTGGTGGATCTTTTACATAAATAAACAATTCATCGTTTTCCAAGCGAATCATATCCAATGAATGACGGGTTTTGACTTTAACTGTTATTAAAGTATCACTGCCTATCTGTTTTAGAAACTTCATCCACAAAACAACCCGTCTTCAGTAATCGAGTCAAATTCCGAAAAAGAGATTAGTTTTAGAGCAAATTTAGCCTCTATTGCTGCCATGGTATTGGGTAGCAAGTTAAATTCTTCTCGCATCGGAAATATAAAATTAAGATAGTACACTGCTAAGTTGTTTGGCCATAAACTTTCGTTTTCAGGAACTGCTAAAGCTAAGGATATCCTCTTTCGAAATCGGTCTAAATGTTGATGAGAATGTTTCCTTCCTACCTGTTGAACTAATTGATCAGCAGAAAGAGGAGAGTAGAGTACAAAAAGCTGATTATCTTCAACCTTAAATCCATAAATTGTTCCGAAATGAATGTTGTTCTTATACAGGGATTTCCCAATTAAGAATTTCAAAGATTCAGAGATCGAATGAAAATATATACCAATCTTTGCTTTTAATTCTGTTAACTTGTGAAACGCACATGATGGGACGATTGAATAATATGCAATGGCTATTTCATGCGGGGATCGTAACAATCTCTCCTGAAAATTAATTTTCCATAGACTATTCGGGGAGAATCCCTCTCCTTCTCCAATTTTCAGTTTCTTTGCTAAATAAAACCGCAATTCAGCCAAATTTTGTTTTCCCAGACCCTGTAAAAATAAATCTAACAACGTGGATGGAGGAATAGGACGTTCAATTATTAATGAATGACCAAATGGGGTTTGATTCATAATTCCTGCAATTTCACCAAAATGAGTTCCTGCTATTCCTTTTATTATGTGACCAATTGAAACGGTAAAAGAAGGGGGTGGACTGGGCACTGGTATCCAAGCGGGTAACGTGATTTTCTCTAATTCCGATTCGTCGATAATTAAGGAATCGTAAGATGTACTCTGAATAGTGTTCCCTTTGAGGAACCAAACATTTGCAATCTTTGGTTTAACTGGAATGAAATCTGCAGATAAGCGACTAAGCCATTCAGTAAAGAATGATGGTTGAAAAGCGAGCTGGGGAGGGATTTTCAACACTTCAGATATTTTCAATTGAATTTCTTCTGTTGATGTTGTATTGGGGTCTATACCTAAAATTTGTAAAGATGAGAGATATTTAGATTTAATCTGTGTAAACGAGAGGGACTCTTCTAAAACAATAGGCAAGTAATGAATTTTATTTACCTGAATTGGCGCCCTAATTAATCCTATTGGTTTTTCCTTCAGATTATAAGCCACAAGACCAACGAAGTTCCAAATATTTATTTCATCTTTTTGAATCTGAGGTGATGATTCTTCTTTTTCTTCACCAGAAGAAGTGTTAAATTCTGTTGCTTGAATCTCTGATGAACTAAATAGTGGTTCTTGACTGATTATGTCAGGAAGGGGTTTTATTATTTCTTTCAACTGAAACCTTACTTGATTCTGTTCCGAAATTGGAGAAATAAAGGCCTCTAAGATATCAGATTCTATGATTTCAGTTACACTCAACCCATCAGAGGATTTTTCTTCATCAGCGTTTGATGTTTGATGATTCATCCATATCTCCAAAAAGGCATCTAGAATATTTGCTTCCACCTTGAATTGGCTCCTACTATATTTAGAACTGAAAAAATCGTGAAAATTAAGACCTGATGCCGTAATTACAGATGTAAGATAATTTAACTTGTCCATAAGGAAATGCTTCAGATTATCCCTTTGTAACCCATACGATTGCTTTGAATCGACAAGTTTTGCAATTTTACCTCGAGCCTCATCATCCGTTAAATCTTTATTTTCCCAAGAAGTAATAAGTGCCTCAATATCCCTTTCAATTGTATCCATTTTTGAGTTCAATTTTTTTAATGATTGATGTTGGTCAACCGTTTGTAGCATGGTTAATAAAGGGGTATGAGGATATTCTACCTGATTTTTAGCCGATTTTTCCATTCGGTTGAGCTGTGTTAAAAGCAAGTTCTCTTCTATCAGCTTATCCTTACGAAGTTTTATCAAAATTTTACGTAAATCCTTCTCCAAACCCAAGTATGACAACATCCTCGGAAAATGACAATTACTTTGTTTCAAGATAAGTAAGGGAGGATGAATAGAAAAAGCTTATCGAATTTTTATTATTCTATTAGAGGAATAAACTAACGGAATCTCCGTATTTCAGACCTTTATTATACTTAAAGGAGAAACCGATAGGTTATACCATTTGAAGTAGTATTTACTCCTCATCTGAAGTTGTAGATTTCTTTTCACTTCCATTCTCAGAAAGAGATTCGGGGATCTCAAACTTAAAAGGAGGTTTGGTAGTGATAATCACTCCATCATTTTCAGTAATTACAAAAGTATGTTCATACTGAGCGACATAACTCCCTTTTTCATCTGCAAGTGTTGGGTACACGATGGCGCCCCCATTGCTTAACAATTCTCGTATTGCGAACCGAACCCTAGCACGATTAAATTGATCATAAGAACTGAGCCATCTTTCTGCGAACGGGAGTGTCTTATATTTCTTATAGATTGTTGAATATATTTTTCTGGAAACGGGATTCCTAATAGCAATTCGTCGGGGAAGGAGCATATAAATATACCTAGATCCCTTTATTTCATGAATACTGCCTGATCCAGTTGTAGCAAACGTTTCCAAAGCATAAGCTTCGCCTACTTCTAGTGCTGCTTCAGCAGGATCGAATGGAGAACTTACACTAGGTAACCTTTTGTCTCCGTGTAGCGTAAATCGTCCTAATTTGTGGCCCGTTAGTTCTCTAATTGGTCGGTATCCGAATCCAGTGATAGTCTCTTCAATCCTTCCACCTACCATTGAGGGAAGTGTTCCAGCCTGAATAATTTCCATACCGGCATTAAATCCTTCCTCGGCTGCTTTTTGTAGGTCTTTCAGCTCTTCAGAAAGAATCACTGTAACAGCAGTATCTGCAATATATCCGTTTACATGTACTCCAATATCTAGCTTAATACTTCCAGAATCAGGAATTACGTTTTCATCCCCGAAAGGACTTGTATAATGGGCTGCAATATTGTTAATAGACACGTTGGTTGGAAAACCAAATCCTTCCGCTCCTTTATCTAAAATCATCTTTTCAGCGGACTCACAAATGTCAATGATAGGAACCCCAGGTTTTATCATATCTTTTACTGTGTGTAACACTTCGTAGCCAATTTGCCCTGCCTTCCTATAGTAGTAAATTTTCTCTTCCTCGGTAATACCCTCTTCTGATGTCCAGTCGGTCATTTCTTACACCTACAGCTTGTTTTTCTTTTGCTATCTTACATTAGAGTGGAATTCCCAAAAATATGAAAATCTTTTTTATCGCAAAATTCTCAATATTCCTACCAGAACTTTGATATGTTTTGGTAATTCATCTTCCTAAATAAGCCGTGTGTGTTTAAAATAATAAGTGTGGACCATTAAATGAATGAAGTAACTGCTGTAGCGAGAATAAAAGAGATCTTTACCCAGGATTATCAAATTTCGGCTGATAAAATAGCTGAAGTAGTAAACATTTGTGATGAGCTCAACGAAATCTTAAGTTCCCAAGAAAACCCAGATTTCGAATTTTACCTACACTTTCTACAAAATTTACGTTTATTCTTTAACAGTGAGTTTTTATTTTTAAGTAACCGGATGAACAAGGCATTAAACAACTATCATAAACTCCAAGAAGGAATATCGAAGATCCAAAGTAAATTTCCTGATTTTTACGCACAATGGCAATATGATATCGACCGTCTTCTATTAAGAACGGATGCTAGAATCCAGAACTTACGTGCACGCACTACTTTTGAAGAAAATGATTTAGCTCAAGCTGAAATCCTATTTACAGAAGCAATAAAGCGGTATTCAAATGAATTGGAAATGGAACAGGAAAGGCAAGATTACTATCATTATTTCGATTCATTGAGAAATATTTACTATGTTACAGGGCTTTTATATGATTTGCGAGGAAAATCTACACTGAAATCAGATGAGATGTACCAAGCTTTACGGTTTTTTCGAAAAGCCCGATTTTTGGGCCAAGAATCAAGTAATGACGATTTCAATGAAACACGAACTCAGATTATAAAGTTGGGACTTGAAAAATTAGAAAAACAAGCAGAATCATTTTTTACTACTGGTGTTCTTCACTCAGAAAATGAAGCTTATAATAAGGCCTCCTTAGAATATAACAAATCTGCTCAACTTTATCGATCCTTGAGGAAAATTCAAAGTAATATTGAATATGAACTGCAAGAACAAATGCAGATGTCTTCATATTATGAAGCCCTAGCGAAAGATAGCATGGCAAAAGATAATCATGAATTCGCAGCTACTAATTTTACCTATGCATATAAAATTCTTGATGGAATGCTTAGCAAATTACCTGGTGAAGAACTAGCCAATTCCTTTAAACCTCAAATTCTCTATTTTAACGCAATGACCATGTTTTGTAATGCAGTAGTCGAATACGACCAACTAATGCCTGAAGCAATGGCGCATTTTACTGAAGCTACACAAGTGCTGGAAAGTGCAAAAGCAAAAGCTGAAGAATTAAACAATATTCCTCTGATTGACGGATGTACCGAAGCAATTAATAAACTTAATTCTTACCAAAACATTGCAGAAATTATGTTTCAATCTGATGGTCTTTCTGAGGAGTAGCCTTCCTGAAGTTGATCTAAAATATAATATGCTACTAGCATAGGAATACTCAATTGACTGGCCAAGTTTTCTGGGGTAATTTTGGGATTTTTGGGAAGAATTTTTTGTCGAGTCCACGCTAAATTAGCAAAAAATCCTGGAATGAGAGGGATCACTTGTTCTAATAATTCCAATAACTCCTTTTTCGATAAATCACCTAGAGTAGGAGGGAATTTATTGCGGGTGAAAAGGATTGGTTTTTTTTTCTTGAGAGTTTCATCGGATTTTGGTTTTCCCCCAATTTCTTGAGAAAAAAACCGATTTAGATTTGACATCCGTGCATCACAATTTATTATTTCTTCTCCTAAGGTTTAAAAACCTTTTTCGTTGAGTAGTGCTCACAGTATTCTATTCTAATACGAAATAAATTGAGGTGTCACAGAAGTTATGTTTGACAAAACTGATGCAAAGGGTGGAAAAAGTACTACAAAGGGCGGTGGTGTTCGCCGTCTTGTGCTAGATGTATTAAAACTTCATGACCCCTCTCTTGTATCTTTTGCAACTGCATTAGAACAAATTGATGGGGTAAATGCTGTAAATTGTACTCTTGTTGAAATAGACGCAAAAACGGAGAATTTAAAAGTAGTTCTGGAAGGCTCGAACATGAATTATGAATTGATATCAAAAGCGATCAATGATTTACATGGTTCGATCCATTCTATAGATCAAGTCATCTCTGGCAAGCATTTAGTTGAGGCCATAGAAACTCCTCAAGATTAAAGTATCTAGCAATTTTTTTATAAAGAAGATAAAGGCAAAATGAACCTTACCTTGTGAAAAGGTGGAGGTCATCTTTTTTAAATTCACCTCAATTGAATGAGGATCACATATTCGTGTAGACAAAGAAGAATATGCTGTCTAAAATTTTCTGAAGGAAAATCATTCGAGAAATTAATACCGAAGCTCGATTGATGATTCAGGAAAACCTTCTTTTACTAAGATAGGGGAAACTAATCGCATGAAATTACCTTGAAGTTCAATACGCCCTTCCTTTGTAGTCCCACCAGTTGCTAATTTTTTCTTCAAGCGTTTAGTTAGAGGTTTTAAATCGATATCTTTCGATAACCCCGCTATCACGGTTACCTCTCTTCCCCATTTTCTTCTTTCAATATAGACACGAATACTCGTCTGCTCTTCTCTTGCGATATCCGAACAGGCACATAACTCTGTCGGTAAACCACAGGTTTTACAAATTTCACCCATTTTTTTATTTTAACCTCAGATTTCTGGTTGAATCAGCTGACAATCACTACTTTATGAGAGAATATAAATTTATCTAAAACTAATACTAAATCAGTTTTTCTGTGTTTGAAATTCATTTTTCTTGACGGATTAATCTGTTTTTAATCTTTTGATAATTGGGGGACGTTTTTTTAAGAGAATCCTATGTCCGCAGATAATACATCTAATCCCGGGTAATGTTTCCAATTCGGCAGGATCTATTTCCTGATGGCATTTTTGACATAAATACGACGTCATGTTATAACCCAATATTGTAGAATTATCGAAATCGTTATCACTCTTACAAGGTACGTTTAATATTTGCTCTGATAAAATTTGCTATGGTATCTGTTTCCGCACCAGGACCAAAAATACCTTTGATTCCGATTTTCTCAAGCTTTGGAACATCATCGTCGGGAATAATTCCCCCAGCTACAACAAGTGTATCCTCTGCCATTTCTTTTTCTGCAAGGAGCTCCATAATTCGTGTAAAAAGTGCCATGTGTGAACCGCTTAAGCTGGAAAGCCCAATGACATCTACATCTTCCTGTAACGCGGCCTCTATAATTGCTTCTGGACTTTTGTGCAATCCTGTGTATATTACTTCCATTCCAGCATCACGCAATGCCCTTGCGACAACTTTAACACCCCGATCATGACCATCTAACCCTGGTTTAGCTAATAATACGCGTATTTTTTGACTTGTGCTCATTGAATGACTTCCTTTGAATTAAAACAATAAATCTCCTTTCCATTCTCCAAAAACTTCCCTTAGAACATCGCATATTTCCCCAATGGAGGCATACAATTTTACTGCATCTAATATCAGTGGAAACAAATTTTCGTTTCCCTTGGCTGCTTCTTGAATTTTTAATAAGGCGTTAGTTACTTTTTCAGTATTTCTTTCCTGTTTAACTTGTTCTAATCGCTTTTTTTGTCTTTCAGCAATCTCATCTCCAATTTGTAAAATTGGAATTTTAATATCTTCATCTTTGGTAAAATCGTTAACACTTACGATGGTCCTTTCATTTTTTTCGATTTCCTTTTGATATTGGTAAGCTGCATTCGCGATCTCTTGCTGGAAGAATCCCTTCTCAATAGCGGGGATTACTCCTCCGAGTTGGTCTACTTTTTGGAGATAGTCTTCAACTTCTTTTTCCATCAAGTTTGTAAGGCTCTCCACGAAATAACTCCCTGCAAATGGATCAATCGTATTAGTAAGTCCACTTTCATGAGCAATTATTTGTTGCGTACGTAATGCTATTTCTACTGCATCTTCACTGGGTAAAGCAAGGGCTTCATCCAACGAATTAGTATGTAACGACTGTGTGCCGCCTATTACAGCAGCCATAGATTGAACAGTAGTTCGTACAACGTTATTATACGGCTGTTGAGCTGTTAAAGAACAACCTGCAGTCTGTGTATGAAATCTAAGCCAGAGAGAGCGTTCATTCTTTGGAGAGAACTTTCTCATCCACCGTGCCCAAATACGCCGGGCTGCTCGGAATTTAGCAATTTCTTCGAAGAAATCGTTATGCGAATTAAAAAAGAATGATAATCTAGGTGCAAATTCATCTATTTCCATCCCTGATTTGACGGCCCATTTAACGTATTCTAATCCATTGATCAGGGTAAATGCGAGCTCTTGAGCCGCAGTAGATCCTGCTTCACGGATGTGATAACCAGAAATCGATATCGTATTCCACCTAGGGACAAATTTAGAACAATATTTAATTGTATCAACGATAAGCCGCATCGATGACTTAGGTGGGAATATATATGATTTTTGCGCCATATACTCCTTAAGAATGTCGTTTTGTATTGTCCCTCCTATTTGATCTGGGGAAACGCCTTGTTTTTCTGCTACTGCGATATACATAGACAGCAGAATGGCTGCAGGAGCATTAATAGTCATCGAGGTAGTAACTTTGTCTAACGGAATTCCGTCAAAAAGAATTTCCATATCCCGTAATGTGTCAATGGCTACTCCAAGTTTCCCCACTTCCCCCAGAGACATCGGATGTGTCGACTCTCGTCCATACAGAGTAGGTAGATGAAAGGCCACACTCAGACCTGTCATTCCGTTAGCTAAAAGAAATTTAAATCTTTGGTTAGTCTCTTCTGCTCCTCCAAAACCAGCAAATTGTCTCATTGTCCACAAACGACCACGATACATAGTTTGCTGTACTCCGCGAGTATAAGGAAATTCACCTGGATAACCCACGTCTTTTAAGTAGCTCCAATCTTGTGGTAGATCGGTAGGATCATAAAGACGGTTAATTGGCATACTTGATGTTGTAATGAAGCTAGAAAGTCTCTCAGGCTTTTTTTTCATTAATTGCTCATATTCTTCCTCCCAATTTTTTCGCTTCTGAAGGATTTCAGCACGATCGGGGGGGGTTTCTGTATTTGGGTCTTTATTGGGACGTTTCGGAGAGGTAGTCAAAATTCTACACCTTTTCGGGCATTAATGTTATGTTGATACGGATGTTTAACAGATTGTATTGTTGTATAATAATCAGCTAGGTCAATTATGGCTTGACTGGCATATCTACCAGTTAATATGACCTCAAGATTTTTAGGTTTTCTCTCGAGAAGATCAAGAACCTCCTGCTCAGAAATTAAGTGATAATCAAGTGCCACGTTAACCTCATCTAATATGATAATATCCCAATTATTACTCAATTCCTTTTTAAAGTGCGCCAGAGCTGCTTGAGCTTCCTGAAAATCGATAGGCAGGGGATTAGCTTTGTTCACAAAATCAGGAGTGCCGTACTGGATAATCTGGATATTTGGGAATGACTGGACTGCTCTCAATTCTCCATAATCCCATCCTTTTTTCATAAATTGAATCATTAAGGTCTTCAGGTCGTGACCCGCGGCTCTTAGCGCAAGACCTAACGCAGAAGTGGTTTTTCCTTTCCCATCACCCGTAATAACATGAATACAGCCGAGTGTTAATGAGGGTGACGCTTGCTTATCTTGAGTCATTGGTAAATATCCGAATGAATTCTTTACTCTACCTTTGATTTCTAGTTAAATAGGCCTTACTCAAAGTCAAATCTATCAAAGATATAGGATAAATTCATCTTCAAAAAATTGAGAAAAGAGGATTAAGGTGACAATTATTTTATCCTCCTTCATTCTGAATGTGTGATTAATTTTCGTTTCTTAGTTCACTGATATATTGCTCTAAAAATGATAAAAATCGATTCTTCAAATAAGTAGTCTCTCCCATTTTAGTATCACCTATTATTGACTTAATAGTGCTTTTCGATATAGATTCTAATTGTCTACCATTTAGAGCTTTCTTCCCAAGGGATAAATTTTTCGACACTTCATCTATTAAGCAAGATTCATTTTGTATACTGTCACTATACTTTCGCAGAATAACTGACGCAATTACATCTCCCAATCTTTGCATCATAGGGAAGCTAACCCCCCAATAACTGATTATAACAGCGTGGTTTCTTTTAGCAAAAGGTATTTTTCCACCAAGAGTCTCTCCCCTCTCAAGAAGCTCTAGTTGAAGTTTTATAAGCCCTGTTCCATCCTTTGTTGAATAATGTCCTATTGTTTTACAAAAATCTAACAAATAATCTCTTGAAGAAATTTTTCCTTTTTGATGTCCAAGCTCTCTGATTAGTTTATTTTGAATGAGTTCTCTAGCCTTACCTTTCTTTGCATCTTCAAATTGGTAAGTTATAATATCTGGTTTATCAATCAAGGGACTATCCCCAGAGGTCACTCTGGCCCAGCGATCCTCTGATTCAACTTTAACCGATAAATCTAATTGAGTGAAATCATCAATTTCTTTAGTAATACGCGTTATTTCATTACGTACCTCACTATCTTGGATAATCGCTGCATTTAATCTATTGAAACTATTCCTTTTATTTTCGTTTAAGAAGATCTTTCTGTTCTTACTGATCTCATAAAACTTGGTAGACTTAATTTTGACCTGATTATAAACTATATCGCATCTCTTGGCATGGATATACTTCAATTCTTGGATTTTCCTGCATATAGACGTAGCAGATAATATATCAGACGAATATTCCACAAATTTCTTTTCAGAACGAGCAGTGTTTTCTCTCTCACATTTTTTTTCAATCCATGACCATAAATTCTTCATTATCCATGATTTATCACAAATAAAAATATCCGTTTCAAGAGAGTCCATTTAAGAGAGACTTTGTTCATTAAATAATCCATAAACTGAACCATAGGTATTGTAAAATTCAAGGAGTTTCATTTTTCGTGGGGAATCTTTTGCATGATTCCTAAAGCTGGCTTCTCCTCCTAATCTTTCTACATGAATTCGGAAAAAAAGTTCTAATAATTCAGTTATTAAATCTTCACATGATTTAAGTTTGAATACTTTAGTAAACCAAGACTTATTATTATTCTTTGAATTGTCAGGATATCTATAATTCTTCCTCTGCATCTGGGTAATTAATGACGTTTTAAGCTCAATTTTATTGTTTAATGAAATTTCGTCTGCAATTATCCTCAAAAATGTGTATTTTTGATTATTGGGCTTGATATATTTTCTAAATCGCTCAAAACCAATTTTATTCCATTTATAATTAGCATTTAAAACTAGATAAACTTCTGACATATCTTTGGAGGAATTATTAATCTTTAGACGAATGAAAGGGCTCATTCCATTCATTTTTCCTGTAAAATAAAGCCAATCTTCATAGCAATTGGTTGGAAATTGTCCTTTATCCAGAAAAAAATTCATCATCTGATTAAAGAATTGGCCATAACACCGTAATAGAGGCCTTTTTTCATTTTTTTTACTGATTAGCACCCACCCATTATCAAATTTATTTTTAATTTCTGAATAAAATTTCCAGATAGATTCTAACCTTATCCCTTCACTATCTAAAAAATCATTCCAGGTATTCGCAATCCAGTGATTATTATCATAACTCGGATAATGTAAATCGCTCTTGTAATTCAATATTGACCTCATCAGCTTCATAGGCCACGAATAAACCTCCTCCTGTATTTTCATGAATATCCAGGCTTCTCTTATTATATAGAACAAACAAAAAGTAATTTATAAGCACCTAAATTCCAGTTTTCACGTATCACCTCCCAAAAAATGAATTTGTGGTAGTATTTCTTGACGTAAGAAACGTTTAAACCGTCTTGCGATACAGATTAGTTTATCTGCCTGTTTAATAGAAATCGTAGCTTCTTCAGATAGTATTTCAGAGGATAAACCAGATAGACGGTGAAATAATGTGGAAAAAACTATCCAAAGAGCGTTAAATACCATTGCTAACCCATAGAGGAGTAATCGTAGCTGAGGGTTCGTACTATTCGTTACTGCTTTGAATTCATTGGTACATCGAATGTCGGTCTCAACAATCCACCTCTTACTATATAACTTGACTACTCGTCTGGGGGTAACATTTGTATTGGTTAAATAGAGATAGAGTCCGTAAGTTCGCCTTTTAAGGTGTTTTTGAAGATACGTCCGCTTACGTACAAAAGCGGCAACTAAGGGAACTTGGGTTCTTTTCCTCCCTGTAGCCACGTATTCAACCCGAAAAGTATCTATTCCTTGCTGGCAAGCCCACTGACCCAAAACGAAAGGATCGTCCACATTGACACCAGCTAGTCTAGCGTGGGCCTGTACGGTTTCTTGAATCGTCTGGGCTGCTCGTTTTATTGTACTATGTCGAACGGCTGCAATAATATATTCTAATCCTCTATCTTCTGCTAACTGGATAATATCTTCTTGACAGAAACCTCGATCGAAAAGAACTCGTTTAACAGGTAACCAATCAAAAAGATCATCCAAAATGCTACTTACAAGTCCAGCTTTTTCTTTATGACGGATTTTCGTCATAAAACGTACTGCTACAGGACAACGAATCTTTTGAGTAGCAATGGATGCCACTAGCATGCAAATGGCATAATTTGTACCCTTATTCCTCTTATAACCACTAACCCACTCTGCAGTAGGATTCTCATAATAAGGTTGGTAGTACATATCAAAAGCAAGGGTAATTTTTGTGTTTGGATGGAAACGTAAACGTGAAGCCACTTCAATGAGCCATCCATTGACTAATTGTTCCGTTTGGTCGAATTGAAGTTCCGAACATCGTCTATGGACAGTATCAGCGGAAGGACCTTCACTCGATGAGCAAATGTCCTCTAGGGATGTACGCTCTAAACACACCTGAATTAGCCTTTTGATGATGTCTTGAGGATACCAGGTACTTTTCAACGAATATTTGTGAATTAATTGTGAAGTATCATAACCATCACAAAGCTTATAAAGCTCTTTCTGAACAAATTGTTTGGTGATTCTGGGAAATTTCATATAGAGACCTCAGATATCTCTATATTCAGAATCATCACTATATAAGGCTTTTGGCTGCTCTTACTAGCAAATCTGAAGCTTTATAAGTTACGTTAAGACTGAAATTCCCAAGACTCAGAATTATTGAGGATAAATCATAAATGGATTATCAATGAAGAATTCTTTATAAAGAAAAAAGCGAAAATAGAGCACAAATACGACCAACAATTAAATCCAACGCACAGGCCGGTGTAGGATAATGGTAGTCTTGATAGAGATCCCTATTCTGGTATCTAGATCACTATAATCGGTGGTTGTGGCCCACCATGTCGGGGTTCGATTCCCCGCACCGGCCCTCCCTCTTCTAGCTATTAATTCACCAAATTGGTGGAAATTTCTATTTATTCCCCATGTTGCTTATATTTTTCTAAAGTTAAGAATTTTTGAAACTTTTTCTGTGGTGTTAATAGCCACACTAAATGATTGTTATTTTTCCCAAATTTCACGATTTGTGGAGAATTCTGATCTTCAATGTTATTGCAAGGAAATCAATAGTTCATCTTTAAAGTTGAATATGGAGAGAAAATCTTCACGTACTACAGTTAGAAAACAATTATAACCGAATGTATTCAAGAATTTAAAAGAATAAATGGCGTCGGGAGGGGGATTTG
Organism: Candidatus Heimdallarchaeota archaeon B3_Heim; assembly: GCA_003144275.1. Classification (GTDB taxonomy): domain Archaea; phylum Asgardarchaeota; class Heimdallarchaeia; order Hodarchaeales; family Hodarchaeaceae; genus Hodarchaeum. The sequence goes on along the minus strand of NJBF01000026.1, from coordinate 54,129 downwards.
AACCCCCGAGTTCAAAAGAACACCAACTTAGCAGGCTGGCTCCATTCTAGTCCAGTATGGCCCTCATGGCTGATTACCAGGCTTGGATATCCCGACTCAGGTCGTATATTCTTTCTTATCCCTTTCTAATTAACTTTCGTATCTTTCATGGGAAGGGATTAGTAATCTCAATCCAAAGTACCTCTTGATTGAGAACGCAAAACAAGTCACGAATAAGGACCTGGCCGATTAATGTCTTATCCTGATTCATTTCAGTTTTTTGGTCCCACTAACTGGCAGTATAATTAAGTTGGAGAGAGTGTTCCTCCATTTTTAAGTCAAGGGAGAGTGAATCAATTAACTTCAATAACTCCTTAGTGGAAAAGAAAGTATTTGAACTAATGTTAGAAAGCATTCATTGATAAATCACTTACGTTTGGAGAGAAATATTCAGTTGCAAGCAAAAATTGTACGAAAAGAAGAATCTTTACTGGAAGTTGAGATAGCAGGTGAAAATCATACATTTTTAAACCTACTTAGAGAATCATTAAAGGATCAAGAGGGAGTTCTTTTCGCAGCGTATAGATTTCCCCACCCCCTTCTTGAGAACCCGATTTTCTATCTCCGTACAGAGGGCATTAACCCCATTGATGCCCTAAAGATCGCGGCTGACACAATTAACAAACATTGTGAAGACCTGACTGATCTTGTTACATCTAGCATTACTTAGAAAATTGTTATGAATCCATCGGGATTCGGGTTTAAGTGTGTCTTTCATTCAGGAACGATTAAAAACTTCTTTAGAGGGGGGGGATCCTCAAAAAATTATCCGAGATTTCATTTTTGCGAAGGGGAATGCAAAATTAGGCGATTCATTCGTAAATTTCATTTATTCTTTGGCAAAGAGCGGAGTAACGAATTCTACTACAGGCACTAAAGTTTCTGATTTAATTTTATCACATGCCTATCGGTCATCTCTCTGGATAAAAACTGATTACTTAAAGTTAAAAGGAAAGAAAGGCCAAGTCGCCGATCTAGTCGAAGCTCTCGTACTATTTTTTTGGATACAAAATTTAATCTCGATTGATACCTATGTAGCTTGTTTGATGGAGAGCTTAAACCCCGATAAACTACATCATCCGCGAGAGGAGGAAGAAACGGCAATTATTGCTTTTAAATCCATATTAGATATGTGTTATTCTGCTTGGGACAAAATAGTACAGCCTCGAAAAATGGATAGTTCTCCCTCTCCAAATTAATGGCGAAATTCAAGTATATTCATTCTTGCCAGACAGAGTTTCCTTCTTCTTGGATATCACTTTATCGATTGCAGAAAGGAAGTGTTTTGACTTTACAATTGTCACTCTTTCTCGTATAGCAAACATGCCTGCTTCTTGAGTTATGGCACGAATATCTGCACCAGACGCTTCAACCATTTGAGTGGCAACTAAATTCAAATCAACATTTTTCTCAATATTCATACTTCTTGAATGAATTTTGAGAATCTCGAATCTCTCTTCGAGATTTGGTAAGGGAACCTCAATATGTCTATCAAATCGTCCAGGTCGCATCAATGCTGGATCAAGTATATCCACACGATTAGTCGCTCCAATGATCTTCACATCTCCACGTGGGGAAAAACCATCTAACTCACTTAATAATTGCATTAATGTCCTTTGAACTTCACGATCACCGCTTGTGGCAATATCAAGCCGCTTACTTCCGATAGCATCTAATTCATCAATGAATAGGATACTTGGGGAATTATCACGGGCATAAGCAAACACTTCACGGACTAATCGTGCGCCTTCACCGATGTATTTCTGGACCAGCTCGGAACCAATGACTCGAATGAAAGTGGCTTGTGTTTCATGAGCAACGGCTTTCACCATGAGAGTTTTTCCTGAACCTGGAGGGCCATGCAGCAAAACACCTTTAGGTGGTTCAATTCCTACCTTTTCAAAAAGTTCGGGTTGTAAAAGAGGAAGCTCGACCGTTTCGCGAAGGTCTAACAATTGATCTCGTAACCCACCAATATCCTCATAGGTTTCAGATGGTTTTATATCAATCTCCATGCTACGTACAAGGGGATCTGTGCTCTGGGGAAGAATTTCCAGTATAGCAAAGTTTCTCTGGTGAAGAGCAACTCGACTATTAGGAACAAGTATGTCCTTCGGAATGGTCGAATCAATAACAACAACGAATGAAGGCCCAGTAGAACTCTTCACGATAGCTTTTCCATTCTCTAGAACTTCTAACAATGTGCCTGTAAACAGAGGAGGTTGTTTCAGTTTTTGTAGTTCGAGTCTTAAGTTATCCCGATCCTCTTCTAACTTATTTCGTTGAACTTCTAGTAATTGTTTCTCCGTTTCCAGTGTACGTATCCGACGTTCCATTGTACGAGTATAAGAATCAGTGAACTCATCGAACGTGGCTTTTTTGTCATCCACACTTTCTGGCATAATAATACCTACTTTAGTGATTGAAAGCAAACTCCTTCAAATCCTTCCTAAAGTTATAAAGCATATAATTGCTCGACCCAAAGGATTGAAAGAGGTTTTTTCCACTGATAGCTACAGACTTAATCATCCTTTATTTTTCTTTTCATACTGGTTGCATAAGGTGATTACTTTTCTTGATGTTTAATTGTAGTTTTTGATGAAAGGGGTTATTACATATATTTATAAAAAAAAATATTCTCTCAGCTCGCTAAATGATTCAGAACTAGGAGGAAATCAGTCTCAAGGCGGAATGATAACACAATCGGAAATGAATGCCGATTTACTGATAAATTAAGAAATACCCACTTCGTTGGATTTTAATATTTTTATCTAAGATGTTATAATGAATACTGGAATTAGTTTTATATGTTGAGGAAGTATTATTTTTGAGTAAAATACAGCAGTGTGAAATGTGTGGGTCTGAAGGTTTTATTACACTTGTTGAAATCGATCATGTAGAGCTTTATGCATGCTCAAAATGCGCGAAATTTGGAAAACCTGTAGTAAAACGTCCAAAACCTGACCAACGACCAAGGTACAAGAAACATCAAGTTCAATCCAAGGCTAAAACAAAACCTGTGACAAGAATACCTCCGAAGAAGGACTTCCTACATGATAAAATTCTTGTTGATGGCTATGGTCACTTGATCCAAGAAGCTCGTAAAGAGCATGGTTATGGGCGCGCTCAATTTGCAGGATTAATTAAGGAAAAAGAGACATTATTAGCCCGAATTGAAGCGGAAAAAGTGATACCTACTGATAGAGTAGTTTCCAAGATTGAGCGAGAACTCGACATAGAGCTTAAAACCGATATATCTGAAGAAAGCTCCAGCGTGGATGATATAATACCCCGAGCTACAACAATTGGTTCAATTGCCAAAATTAAAAGAAAACAAAAGTAATCCTCATTTTCTATTGATTAAAATTCCCCTGTGTCGAAGAAAAAAGCTCAGGCAATGCACCACTACAAAATGAAAACTGCTTACTCCACGATAACCTTTAACAAGTGGGTTCATGGACGGTATAGATGGATGGTAAGGCAATGTCGGCCTTTCTACTCATTTAATTCGGCTTTACTAGCCATTTTCATTTGAATAAACCACAAAAGAGAAGAAAATTATGGTTATGCATGACCCCTTAGCTAATGCGATGTCCACAATAGCAAACGCAGAAATTCTTGGTCGTAAAGAAGTTACAATTAGACCTGCGAGCAGAATCATTGCAAATGTTCTGCGTGTGATCCAAAAATATGGAACCATTGGCGAATTCGAAGTTATGGAAGATTTATGGATTATCTCTGTTCAGCTCTTAGGCCGAATTACCAAAATTGGTGTTATAAAACCAAGATATCCAGTTAAAGTGCAAGACTATGTAGAATGGGAGAAAAGATTCCTTCCTGCACGAGATATGGGAATTCTTGTAGTTTCTACTTCCGAAGGAGTCATGTCCCATCACGAAGCTGGAGAGAAAAATCTTGGTGGACGATTATTAGCTTACGTATTTTAATTAAGGAGAGAAAATACCGATGACACACTTTGTTATTGAAAAAACCGTTGAAGTCCCTAAAAATATCAAGGTTGATATGAAACAAATTCGTGGGGGATTCACAGTTAAAATAGAAGGACCCAAAGGAAATATAGAGAAATCTTTTACTAGAATAAGTGTCAAAATTTCTTACGATGATAATAAATTTGTTATTAGCAGTCACTTTGGTAAGAAAAGAGAGGCAGCTTTGGTAGGAACCATCGCGGGCCATTTAAATAATATGATCAAAGGCGTAAATGAATTGTACACGTATCAGGTTCAAGTCATTACTTCTCATTTTCCTGCTACTGTAGAAGTCCAAAAATCTGTAATCCTCATAAAGAATCTCTATGGAAGAAGAGATCCTATTAAGGTTCCGTATGATCCTTCTGTTGATATCAAAGTCAAAGCGGATATCGTAACTCTAACTGGAATCGATAAAGAAAAGGTTTCACAAGTTGCAGCACGCTTAGCTGAATCTTCACGATTACGAGGACGACGAAGTAAAGATCCAACTGTCTTCCAGGATGGACTTTACGTCATAAACACATAAATTTCAGATTATCTGAAGTCACTTAAATAACGAAGTAACACTACCGTATAACATCTATTGGGCCTGTAGCTCAGTTTAGGGCATATAACCTCATAACCCTCTGAAATGGTTAGAGCGTCCGGCTCATAACCGGATGGTTCGTGGGTTCAAATCCCCCCAGGCCCACATTCTTAGTAGAGTAGGCATCATAGCTCAGTTAGGATAGAGATTCAGTCTTTATCTCTGAAGAGGTAGAGCGTTCGGCTGTTAATTGACATCTTTCATTGAGAAAGAGACACAGACACCGAGTGGTCGCAGGTTCAAAGGTTAAGAACATTTAGTTTTTGACTGAAACTCCTGCTGGTGCCGCTTTCTCCCTTTCTTTTGCATACTTTTGGAATGAATTTCAATAAAATACTATTATCTTTTCAAGAGGATCCCTTACAAATTGAAATCAATCTGATGATTTATGGGTCTTCGAACTAATCTGTTTCTTCCTTTGGGACTCTAGTTTGTAGAAAAGCTGTAAGCATGATTTGAATCATTCGATATGGAATCCCTTTAGTAGCAATAAGACTGCTTACATACATCAAGTTCAGATGTTCTTCATCTTCTATTGGAAGTTCAATCCCTCCAATTTGAATATTGATAAGTTGAGCCGTTAAAAAAGGAAATTCATCATCATTTACAGGGACTGTTTTCATGACTGTTTTTATATTCTGAATAAAAGATACTCCAAGGTTGATGAAGAGATTAGTCAATGGAATTTCAAAAAAGTCATAATTATAAATTAATTCATCAATTTCTAGTTGTGAGGGTTCAGTTTCTCCCTGAAAAATCGTATTTTGAGCAAAATTCTCGAGTAATAATGCCCATCTTTTACGCTTAAACAGATTATCTGTTCGGAGAAGTCGTTTCACACCTAAGCGAACTGTATGATAATATTGATCGTCACATTCATCTTCTAAATAATTAATCGCTTGGAGAAGAGAGAGTATCGTGCGACTAAAGATCTTAAATTTAAAATTTTCACCAGAAAACACATTTACTCGTAAATCTCGAGTTACAATCATAATTGAAAGTTTCATGAGGTTTTCAAACATATGCTCTGGAGAAGTAGTATGTTCAGAAGAATCATCAATACTTTCTTCAAGCTCTATAATTTCCTCCTCCCCTATTTCATATTGTTGCATCTTAGAGTTTAATTCTTCAATGTTCCTTTTTTGGATACCTACGAGTTGTTCTCGTCTATAGACATACGCAGCTTTCAAAATTGGAACCATGGCCATAGATTTTCTTTCTTCAGATTCTTGGGTTGTATAAAGCTCTTCTAAGAGCTCAGTAGCCTTGAAGAGATGATAAAACAGAAAATCTTCGCCAAGCAGATGTTCAAGAGCTAAGTTAAAGATTGCACCATACCACTTACGATGAAAACTCTTGGAAAAGGAGAAGCTGGCCAGAAATATGTTCTCTATATGCCACATCTCCCGTGTAATGAATGAAGGATTAACGTAATACTTATCAAAAATTAAATGTTTCAACTCACGGGACGGTTTATAGTCCTTTGAGTCAGTTTCCAAAACCATGAAAGGTAACCAAATTGGGATAAGTGATAACGTATATGTAAACGCTGTAGCAAATGAATCCAAATCCTTTACCTTAACGACGCCTTTTTCGAATTCAGTTTCGTACTGGGGAGGCTTAATTTCAAGATCTTCACCAAATCCCAGCTCATCACGATAGAAAATTATTAACCACTCAGCCATTCCTCGCTTAATTAATTCAACATTAACAAATATGTCTTTTAACGCAAATAAAGCAAGTTGGGATATTTGTTTCAGAAATGACATTATTTGTGTGCGATTGTATTTTTCTGGAGGAATTATCTCAGCCAGTTGTGTAAAGAAATCCAAGCTGAAGTCTAATGAGTCGTGTAAACGAATTTCTAAGCCTCGCTGGCGTTGTACACCATGTAACACTTCATGAATAATCAATCCTGTTAAACCCTTACGATTTTTCTTAAGAAACAATTTAGTTGTTTCTTCCAGGCGTATGAACACGAATTCTTTATCCTGGAATCCCCAAGAGAATGAGGATTGAAAAGGACGATCAAAGAATTGTAAAATGTCTTTTAAATCGTCTTCTGGTATTTCTAGAGTTTTAAGATATTTTTTTAACTCAGTGATCTTTTGTATATCTGAAAATATTATGGTCATATCGCTTAATGGCTCGAGAAAGGTCTGAACTTCGTCAGATTTGAGTGCTTTAAGGAGTTTAGATTTATTCTTCTGAAAAAAGTCCAAAAGGACAATCTTGCAACCATCTAGGGTGGTTTCCATTTATTTTCCTTCCAATTGTTAACTAGCTCTTTCTAGTACATAATATACTGAAGAGACAAGGGTACTAGTGATTCTAAATATTTCTATTCATTAAATGCAAATGCTAATCGTCAGGCCTAATAAAATTAGCTTCCTTCTTTAAAGGATACAGGAACTTTTATACTTATAAATGAATTAAAAATATTATAGACACGACTATTATTTCATTAACTAAATTAAGGGATAGAAAAGGCCGAAAGAGGTGATTTGAATATCATCTATATAGTAATAGGCGCGCTTAACATCTCTTTTTTTAACAAAATGTCCGACTTAAATCCTCAATCTAGCAATAAAGTTATATAGTCAAGTAGATATCAAATTTACCTGAAAATCTGCATCTCCAAAGATGAAAATTGGGATGTTAAAACCATATAAATTTAGACTTGTCTGAATGCTAATATCAGGAATGATCGAACGAAATATCCTTCAATTTGGAAAAAGTCTGTTCTAACGTAAAAGGGTGTTATAAAATCGTGCCTCGAGGAAATGCTGAAGAAACAGATCAAGAAATGCTCCGCAAACTCTCCAAATTCGATCGTCCCGTAACAGTAAATGACTTGGTACTTTGTTTAAATTGGAGTAGGGGGAAAATTGATGGGGCAATTGCACGATTAGTAGAGAAACAAGCAATTGCGGTTGTAAATATCTCTATACCTAAAGGCCAACGTCAACGCTACATAGGTATCCCACATAAACCCTACTGGAAAGCATTCTATGACCATTATATAGTCAAACAAGAGTCAATTTTAATTTACGATACCATGGGTATGATTCAGCGATTCTTAATTGACTCTGAGGTTTATTTCGAGCAGAATGCTCCAGACGGGAGAGAATTATCAACAAAGATTGATCCACAAATAGCCGATGTGATTTACACGGAGTTGGATCGAATTACAAATACTGCATTCGAACGTGAAATGACTTCTGCTCAATTTCTTAAAACTGGATTACAGCAAATTTTAGACCCAAATTTTGATTTACTGGCAAGAATTGCGCTAGTTGTAATCAAGGAAAGCAATTCAGACGTAGACACGAACGAACGAGCTGTAGCGCAATTATTTCTTGAACAGGCTAGTTCTCTTGACTAGGATTAGGAATTAAATCATGTCCAAAGGAACTAAAATACCTACTGCTCTTGAATCCCATTCCTCTCTGAGGGGGAAGAAGAACCCTTTCAACAACATAGAAAAAGCTCTCCAACAACTAGGAACGATTTATGACAAAGACTGGTCAATAAGAGACTCCATATTCATTCATAAACCTGTAATTGCAAAAGAGTCGGATCAGAACAAAGCCAAATTGAATTCGAATGATAAACGAATTCAGACTGCTCTTATTGAACTTAGAATAATGTTCACAATTTGCCAAAACTGTGGTAGAAGAACCTTAAAAGACGAATTAATAAACGGTATCTGTAATATTTGTCATAACCAGGAAGAATTGAGTAATGTTGAGAAAGAGCTCAAAGAATCCAAAAATGATCAGCAATTACTTGAATTAATGTCTCGTCTCGGCGAATTAGAAGCACAATTGAAATCTCTAGAAAATAAACAACAAGAATTTACCTCGAAGGAGTACTTATCGACTGTAATCGAGGAGATCAGTGGAACAGTCCAAGATAGCATTACATCGAATCTCAAGCAAATAGCAAGTAGAAGTTTTCCCACATCCTCCCCTTTAAGGTCAAATACGGTCAATCCTCCCCCACCACCACCTCCAGGAACAATAAGTTCTCCTACAAACATTCGTACCCCCTTATCAAATATTTCTCATGTTAACTTTTCCGAGCTGACTTTAGAGGAATTATCAGAATTTTCCACGCAAACGCTCAATTCTATGTTGCTAGAACAACGAAACAAGTTTACTCTTCGATTGAAAGAGCTTCAACAACTTGAAAAGATGACACCTGAGGAACGTAAAGCATACTTTCAAGAAAAAACTGCTTTCAAACAACAACATTCCGATCGACAAAGTGTTATCACCAGTCTGGAGGATTTATCGAATCCCTTGTTCAAAAAGATGAAAGAACAAGCAGATAAGACTATATTGGCTGGTAAAGGTACTTTTGGTTTTTTCACGGAAAAAAAAGTGTTTGTGCACTGTCACAATTGTAATAATACAAATCAAATCCTCGAGGGGGAAGAAGCTGCCTGTGAGGTTTGTCATACCCCGCTCAATACTCGCTAATCCGTATTGACAAAAACCTTGTCAATCGAAAACTATTGACAGGACGAATGACAAGCTTTTTAAGTTGACTCAATACTAAAGAGTTGACTAACTATTTGTCAATTGAAAACAGTTGACTTGATAAATGGGATTAAATTCACCAGTATCAAAAAGATGTAAAGTGGTGAAACAACAATGATGTATTTCGTTATGACTTGCGATATTGTACATTCAAAAGAAGTCACCAATAGACTTGAAGTTCAAGAAGAGTTGAAAACGGTAATTAAACAAATAAATATTGATTATTCAAAAAAAATAATGTCTCCCTTCATTATTGTCTGGGGGGATTCATTTCAAGGAGTTTTAAAGGAATTAACAGATTTTTATTCAATTTTTGAACGATTAGAAGAAGATCTCTCATTTAAATTTCGATGTGGTTTAGGAATCGGGACGATTAGTACCAAATTTTCTAGAAAGTCTCTGGAAATGGATGGTCTTGCTTTTCATAGATCACGAGCAGCTTTGAAGATTGCAAGTGATAATCGTCGAACAGCTTGGATACAGTCAGAAAATGATTCATTTGATCAATTGACAAATTCTTTACTAACTCTCTTAACCACCTTAAAGTTGCAATGGACAAATAGACAAAAAGAGGTTATTCACCTTCGGAAACAGGGTTTAACCTATGAAAAGATCGGAAAAAAAATTATAACAGAAAAAGAAGAAAACATTACAAAACAGGCAGTTTCAAACATTCTCAAAAGTGCTCATTGGGAGGAAATCTCTTTAGCAATCGAAACATTAAATAAATTATCATACCCAAAGTGCTGATCCAAGGAGGATACCATTTGTTTCAACTGGAATTATTTATAATACTTGCTTTGCTTTATCTATGCGCGTATCTATGGACGATTTTTGGGGGAGCCTTTTTCGTTGGCCATTTCTTATCTCCCTATAAGGATCCCAAATCAACCGAGAAACCAATGGGTCTTTCGGGAGCAGGTAAAAAGATTGGACAGGTAGAAAGAGCAATAATCCTGACTTTGGCATTAATGGGAGAATTCGGGGCGATTTCCTTTGTATTCGTTGCCAAATCAATGGCCCGATTTGAACAACTTAAAGAACGCCATTTTGCAGAATATTATTTGCTGGGTACGTTGTTGAGTATCTTCTTTGCATTAGCTACGGCGATCCTGATTCAAGGAATAATAACACTGCTTACAGTAACCATTTTACCAGAATTGCAAAATCTCTGGGGATCTTAAGAAAAAATTTGGATTGTTATATTTTACCGAGAGGAAAAATCGAAAGAAAGCTCCTCCTACATCTTTATATATTGGCACAAATATAATACTCATTTGATTATCCACCGAAAAGTAAAAGGTCATTTGAGGGAACAATAAATGACACAAAAATCGCTGAAAGAATTTGGTTTAGAATTTATAAACGAGATGGCTAAAGACCGAAAAGTTGCTCAGCAAGAGATTGGCGTAGTGGTATCAGGTACGAAGAGTACACTTATTGCCCAAGGATTACCACACTTCAGTTATCAAGATATTGACACTTTGATTAAAACCGTACGCAAAGATACTGCTCGTGTTGTAGATAGCGAATTAACCCGCATTACGATCAAATCACTAGGACGGATAAGAGAAGTATTATCTGAAAGCGCGATCATCATTCAAGATGAAGCTTCCTTAGAACAGGAGAATGAACTGGTACAATTACGAGAAAGTAATCTGGAATTTAAAACTCAGATAAAAGAAAAAAATACAGAGCTAAAGCAACTTGAAAGTGAAAAGGCTGACAGTTTCACTCAACTGGCTGAAAAAACTGATCAGATCACCGCATTAGAGGCTGACATGAAGCGTGTACAATCACAGCTTGAAAATCAACAGAAAGAGCTTGAAGTCCACCAAACTCAGTCTAAGGAATTGATCAATGAGTTAGAAATGAATCAGGCGTTAATAGAAAAATTAAAAGAAAAAGAACTAATTCACGAAAAGGATATTCAAGAAGCATTAGCCTCTGTTGCAGAAACTTATCAGATTCAAGAGAACTACTACCAGCGTATGCTCGAAGACGGAATTCAAAGTCGTACCAAAGAAATTCGTCGAGAGATGGAAATAGATCTTGAGGAAATGAAAAAGAAACTAGAAACACAAAACACACGACTAGAGGATGCGACACGACAACACAAAATTACAGTAGATCGATTAGAAGAAGCTACAAAGATCGCTGAAGAAGAACTACTAGAGACACAAGCTGAATTGTCAAAAGCAATTACGGAACGTCTTGAGAAAAATGTTCTCCTTGATTATACTCAAAGACTCCTTTCTACTCATCCATTATATGCGTCAATACTTATACTATTAAATTTAGGAGGAGTATTAGACCTTTCAACATTGGCTATGTCTGTAGGGGCTCATCCATTAAAATTAAAACAAATGCTTGGAGATCTAGTAACGAAAGGGCTGATAACAATTTCATCTGATGACCCTCCAACAATTGCTGCCGTCATGGTATGAAATCCTAAAAACTCGTACAATTACTCAAAGATTGGCTGAAAATAGTTCTGGGTATAACTTTCTCTGAGATGCATCTGAATAGGATTTTCTTTCAACAATTCAAAGATAGAGGAGTTCGAAGAACTTAGCTCAAATTGATCTGTTTTCAACAAGGTCACATTTTTATTAACCGAAAGTAAACATCTTCTTTCATCAGGTTTGGCCTTAAGTAGGGGTTTCAATTGATCATACGTGCCCTTAGAAATACCCAAAAAATCTGCGATTTTATATGAATCGAACTTCGAATAAAACATTGCAAATACACCCGCATTCGTCAACATAGGAAGATCTATTATTGGGTCGGTTCCTATAAACACCATTGATACATCATATGCACGCAAGGTCCAAGGCCCGCGGCCAATTATTGACTTTGGTGTTGATTGTCTATAGGTGGGTGCAGGTAGGAGTTTGTTGATTTCATCAAGGATTATGACATTCTGGGGAAGTTTTTCTTCTTTGAAGGGGGGACGAAATTTCCGGATATAGTAATAGAGATACTGGAATATAACCTCCAGAAGTAATTGTCGGCCATTTATGTCTTCCATTGCTTCAAATGTCGATAAATCCAAAATAATATTGTGAGAGAGAAATTGCGAAATATCAAACGTGGTTGAGCTCACAGTAAAACATCTTCCAGTATTCCCAAATAACAGCTTCATGATACGGTTAACGGTACCGGCCGATGTATTTTCTAAATAGGCTCCTTTGAGTCCAAGGGCATTAGGCTTATTTAAGCATTGTAAGAATAATTTGAAATCGCCTTTCTCTTTAATGGTTTGAATGGTAGCTAATTGGATTAAGCGTCTCATCTGGGGAGATAAAGAATTAGCTTCATCAACCACATTTTCGAGCAATGAAACAACGAATTGAATATGATCTTCTGGAGAGATCAGAGGCTGACCTTGTGGATCCAAAGGAACTTCAAAAAGGTTAATCCCCCAAGGAAAGGAATCAGAACCTGGTTTAATATAAAAAAAATCTTGACAAAATGTTTGTACTGGATGGATATATTCACCTTTGGGGTCTATAATTAAGAAATTCACTTTATTTTTGTGAAATTCTTGAATTAGGTTAAAGACAAACCGACTTTTCCCTTCTCCTGTCATCCCAAATACCGCCATATGACGAGACAGATCTTTACCTGAAAGAAGCATAGGAGAATCAGTTGTTTTCCCACTCAGAATTGGGGTTCCAATTCTAAGGGTATTTTCTGTATCAAGATGTGATAAAGTGGAAGACATATTATAATTCTCCTTGTGAGGGACTATTTGATACCCATGTAGTGAATATTGATTGGTTGGTAACGATAGATAATTCATTAACGTGAATCCATCAGTAACCAAGGCTGGATGGATAGATCGGCTCTTGAAATGTGATTTAAAACGTTTAAACGGACGTAAAAAGGAAGGATATTTCCGAGTCTTAATTCCATGGGCTTTTAGAAATACAGAGACTCGTTCTAATTTGGCTAGTAGCTGTTCTTCTGAACGCTCAACCATCAAAAGATGAACTGAAAAAGCAAAACAACCAGCTTCTTCCATAAGATTCATACTGAAAGGATGTGAACGACGTTCAACCTTTCCTTGTTGGATATTAAATCTAATTTGGTTTCTATAATCAGCAGTTTCTAAGGATTGAAATTCTTTCGGAATTTTCTGTGATTTGAATGGAATCTGTAAAAGGGTGAAAGTTGGATCATCAGTGATTATTTCAAGTAACCCATTAATGAATCCATCTTTCGTTGATAAAGAAGGTAAAGAGTCAATTTCTAGACCCAGCAACCCACCGCTATGAAGACAGGGTTCTTCTGGGTCTAGAAAAAACTGGGGCTCGATCATACTAAGAAGTCTAGGGATCGGATCTTCACTTGGTTTGAGAAAGTCGGCATGAAGTCCGAGAGAAATAATGAATTGCTGGAGTGTAGCAGTTGCAGAATGTGAGGAACGTCTGAAAAAACGTCTTCTAGGTTTAACATGCATGCAAATATGAACCGTTTTGGGTTCAAAAATCGCGTATTCTAGAGTAAAAGAATCAGATACATTTCTAAGAAGCTTAATACTTGATTGATCTATCTTATCAGGAATAAAATCGAAATGAAATGATGTGGAACTAGTCTGCAAGGCTTGAATCTCATTTATGAATAGTTGAGGACTTATTTATTAGTCGGTTCAGTTCTAGGTGGCATCATAAGAAAAAACATACACAATGATTAATAAACACCCAAATTTGTATCGGAGAGGAGCTCTTCGTTAAAGGAGGATTATTTTTTGTGACTCCATCATCAAAGCTGAATGGGTATTTGCTGAAGTGTTACCGTATTTTGATAATCTACCGCGGAAGATCTCACACCTCCCTCTTTTTCACGATTATAGATGAGACAAGCACTTGGAAAGTGATTGTCGTAAAAATATTATTTTACGACATTATTTTAGATTGATCCATCTCTAATTTTTTTAAGGTCTTCAATATCTTTATTAATTAATTCTCAGAAATAAAAAAGGAATATTTTATTCTAGTGAGAGTATTCTCACTGCTTTATCAAATTCTTCATCAGTGCCTTCGAGTAGAGTCATTATCTCTTCTCCTGCCTTTTTGATGACAATCTTTGATTTGTTTGTTAATTTTTTCATCTTTTCAAAGACTTTCTTAAACATTTTTTTGGCATATTTTTTTGCAACAGGACTCTTTTCTCGAATGTAGTCGGTAAAAATAGGTGCTAAAACAGCGATAAGTAATTGTTTTATTATGGGATCAAGAGGCATTGCTTGACTTGTTTCTTTGAATGTTCTCATTTCTCCTAGATCTTCATCTATTTTCATGGTTTCATTGTTTAATTCCTTAATAAAAGTATTTAATTTACTTGTTTCAATTTTTTCTTCAAAAATTATATTCATTTCAACTTCCATTTATTTCTTCACCTTTCTTTTTCTTCATTTTAAGTAAAATAGTCTTCTTATAAAAAACATAGTAAAAACCGCCATCGAAAGAGTTTTACTTTCCCAGGTTTTACTTCTTCACGATGTACTAACTTAACAATATCACGACCGTGCCCTTTTGAAATTTCCATATCTGATAATCCTTTTTCGTATGCTTCTTGCACGTTCTTGCCAGCTGCTAAGAACTTATAGAATCCAATTGTGAATTTTGCTGCAGCAGCATCTTGAACTTCTTTGGACATTCCAATTATAATATCAATATGTTCCATTAGACTCTCAGCAATCTTTAAAGAAGAGCATGCTCGTAAAACTACGATTTTGATTTTATTTTTATGTAAACGAAAAGCTTCAGTGATATGATCTGCAGGAATTGCTTCCCCAAGATTAGTGTCCTCTGGGTTTATAAATTGAAGATATCCCTTTTTTCCATGTCCTGAAAATTGAAAAACACTGAGTTTAAAATTAGGATCAGCTAGCCATGGTGAAAGATCATCTTTAGTTATTTCTCCCTTTTGAATGAGTTTTATTCTGTTTCCATACTTTGTTTCTTTAAGTTCTTCCTCTATTTTATTAAACACAATCTCTGGTTTAATTTCTAGTGGGTTAATTGGTGGATTAGCATATGTGTATAAAATATGAATCTTCTTTCTCATACTACATATTATTATTAAGATAAGTATTGCAAGGATAATCAATAAAAACACTGGGAAATACTCTAAGAAAAGGAAACAGAGAAATTCAATGGGATCATTCACCACAAAAATCCCGTAAAATGTCTTTGTGTAGGCATTTCCTGCGGCATCGTAGACTGTAATACGAATCAAATAAATTCCATCTTCTGTTTCAGCTGTATTCCATTCCCACCGATATGGTGAATTATTATCAGTGGTAATAAGGTCTCCCGATAATTCGAATTCAACTCGATCAATAGAATTATTATCACTAGGAATAACTCTAATGACTTTCGTCCCAGACATAAATAGAAATTCAGATATTCCTTGGATTATGGCAGTTGGAGGAGTATCATCTGTAATGAATGAAAAATCAGCCAATCGAATATTTCCAACCTCATCAACTGCCATTAAATAGAGTGTATGAACTCCATCTGATCCAGGTAGTTCAAAATTAATATTTGAATCAGTTTTTGTGTTTAAAAGCTTAAGAGAGGTATGATTTGAGATAAAGTTTACTTTTGTCTGAATTTCTGTTTTACTAAAGCTCCCGTTGTCCCAATATGAAAATAGTTCATTATATCCTTGTACATTTATAGTAATTGTGCTTTTACTATTAAGTACTGCATCTTCAGTCAATGGATTAACAAGATTAATCGTTGGTGCAGTAGAATCTAATGTAATTAAGAATACAGTCTTATTATAATTCACAGGAACATCATAATAAGCTATATATGTTAAATTATTCAATTCTTCGATTAATGTTACATTCCAGATGAAAGGATAAATAACTGTCTCTGTATAATTATCATTTACCCAAATATCAATTGATTTTGCATTAGTTGTGTTAACTTGCCAACTTTGATTAGAAATGTTTGTAGCTGAATTATTTAATGTCTTTAGAGATTCAGGCCATGTAATAAAAGGAGCAGAGTTATTTACTAGCGGATTTGATGAATTTGAAACTTCTGATCCATCAAACCACCCATCGTTGTCCGAATCTCTATTGTTTGGATCAGTTTGAGCTTGAAACTCTCCTAAATTTGAAAGATAGTCGTTGTCTATGTCATCACTGGCGTCATTCACTAAGAGATCTGTAGAATGTATTTTTTCCCATGAATTGGGCAAACCATCTCCATCATAATCAGTAAAAGTTGATATTATGAATAAATTATAATCTCTTGCGATTTCTCTTCCTAAGAATTTTGTTTTGATAAACAATCTATATGGGTCAAAGGATGATGGTGTTCTAAATGAGCTAGAATTATGTACGATTGTAAGAGAAGTTGTATTCCATCCTGCAGACAGTTCACACTGTGGTTCTTTTTTAAAATTTAAATCTGAATTATATTTGACTAATGATGAAGAAAAATTGTCAAAACTAAGAAGAGAAATGCTTGAATTCCATAATTTGATTGCTGTTGATAGACGATTTCCAGAGGCTAATATATTCCCATTTAGATTAAAAGCAACTGAAGTTGCATTATTTGGATCATTCATTGTCCTAATTCGACTACCATCTACCATATCCCATACTTGAATAGTTTGATCATCGGCACACGAAGCTAATGCACTTCCATCAGGACTAAATATCACAGATTTTATTTCAGCAGAATGGCCAGTTAAATTGTAAATTATTTCAAACGTAGAAGCATTCCAAACTAAAATACTTGAATCTTTAGAACCAGAAGCAAAATATTGCGCATTAGAACTAAAAGCAAGAGAAACAACTGAATCACTATGATTGGTTAAGCTTGTTAATATTGATCGTGTTTCAACGTCCCATATATTTATTGAACCATCGCGTAATCCAGCAACTAAGTGGTTTCCATCTTGATTAAAGGTTAAAGAATGGATTTCATCAGTATTCCCTGGTAAATTGCAAATTAATTCTCCTGTATTAATGTTCCAAAGAGATATATTACTGTTAATCAAACTTGAGGCTAAAATGGAACCATTTGGATGAAAAACAACTGATGTTACATCAGTAGGATGGTTTAGAATATGTACAATATTTCCGTTATCATTTAAATCCCAAAGTATAACATTATTATCCGGTGAACCAGTTGCTAATGTACTACTATTTGGACTAAATGCAAGAGTATCAATTGGGGAAATATGATCTGGTAAAGTTAGTAAATGACCTCCAGTTGTCGTGTTCCATATTCTTGCGGTTGTGTCCTCAGATCCTGAGGCGAGTAAACTACCATTAGGGCTGAAAGCAATGGAATTAATATAATTTGTGTGTCCATCAATTTTTCCTATTAAATTTCCAAGATTGAGGTTCCAGAGTTTAACTGTTGTGTCAGTTCCCCCAGAAATCAAGTGGTTTCCGCTTGGGTCAAAAGAAACAGAATATACAAAACCTGAATGATCCGTCATCTCTTTGATTTTTGATGCTGTTGTAATATTCCAAAGATTCACCTTACCATCTTGACTTCCTGATGCTAACAGTTCATCATTCTTAGGATCAAATGTAACTGATCTTATAACATCAGTATGATCTGTTAGATTATCAACTAATGCAGCTGTTAATCCATCCCATATTTTAATAGTTTTATCAACTGATCCTGCTCCTGAGGCAAAATATTCCCCCGTTGGACTATAAGAGACCGATCTTACAGAATCGTTATGAAAGCCAGTTAATAATTTTTTTGAGCTTGACACTGGAGTATTAACATCCCAGATTCTAATGTCATTATCTGCAGAACCAGAAATTAAAACAGTATCGTTATGACTAAAATCTACGGCATATACAGTGTCAAAATGTCCAATTAAAGTTTTGATTGGCGTTGTAGTCCCATCAACATACCATAGATTTATCGTCCAATCTTCGGATCCTGAAGCTAAAAGGCTGCCATTTGGGCTAAATGAAACAGAATGAATTGCTCCTGCATGGTTACTTAGTGTTTTAACATTATCTGTATTAAGATTCCATAGATTCACTTTGAAATCATCAGTTCCAAAGGCTAAAACACTTCCATTGTGATGGAAAGATATGGATCGTACTGCAGAACCGTAACTTAGTGAATTTAGGATACTTCCTGTTGTAGCATTCCATATTAGAATTAATCCATCACTTGAACTTGCAATAGTTCCATTTGGACCGTATGCCACAGAATAAACTGCGCTGGATTGATCCGAAAATGTTGATATTCCATTGTAATCGGATATGGGAAGAAGATGTCTTTTTCTATACTCTTCGGCTCGGAAAAAGGAATCTGAACTAGTTTCACGTTTGATTCTGTTGTAAATAGGCTGGTTGTATATTTCAAATTTTGATTGTACGTGTTCAGTAAGTATATATTGAGGTTTTGTAAGATTTCGGTTAAACGTATCTTTTTCACAAATTCTATTTACTAATGAAGCAGTACTATAGGTACTTTCATGAATGATGGTAACTTTGTTAAACGTGGAATTTCCCGCAATAATAAATAAAACTAGTATTAAAATGGTTTTGTTTTTACCTTCTTTGGTTATCTTAAACAAGATATCTTCCCTCAATAAAATTAATACGGTCTTCTCTTTGGAATTTACTTGTAAATTAAATAAGTATATTACAAAACCTAGTGTAATTAATAAATGATTTGTAAATAAATTTTTATACTTGAAGAAACCAAATTATGTATCCAATTTATCTGCTATAATTATAAATCATTGAAGACCTCAGTATTGCTTTAAAACCCTATGAATGACCTACCTACCAGATTAGATAAAGATCACCCCTTTGGATGGTTTTTAATTAAAATAGAAGATAAAAGGAAATAGTTAGAGTCCAAGAAATTGGAGTGAGGAATATGAAGACAAATATTTTTAGATTATTTTTTTGTGTATTTTTATTTTCATCGTTTACTGGGGGATTAGTTGTTAATTATAAAATTGTAAAAACAGATTTTCAAAATGCTGATCAAGAAATACTACAACAAGATCTAGAGATAGATCTATCAAATTATCCTTCTGTTACTAAAAAAACAAATTCACCCCAACGAACATATAAAGTTGCGGTTCTTTTTGCAAGTTTTGAGAATCCTGTACCTAATGCTGTGGAAAAAATCGATATATTAACAAACATTGTTATGCCAAACATCATGCAATATTGGCAGGATGTGACAGCAGGAGATGTTATTCTTAACTGTGAGTATGCTTCATCATGGTACTACATAGAGTGTCCAATACAGTTTTCTGATTGCTATGACTTATCTGAGGAAGAATACTCTCAATTTCTTATCAATAAAACTATTGCACATAATGAGGATGATTTTTCATTTAAAACCTTAGAGACCGATGATGATACTTATGATCTAATTTTTATCTGGTATCACCCTAGCGAGGTTGAAACGGAGCCACTAATTTCTTTACATACAGATGGGCCTAATGTTAGATTTACAGGAATTCAAACAAAAGATGGTCCTACATCTTCAAGTGGTTATAATTCATTAGATCCTATGGTTAGTATTGTTCCAGATGAGATCACTACTTCTTTTACTTGGGAAGTTCCAGACCAACTTCTTTGGAGTTTTGGAGCACATTCTATTGGACATAATTTAGGTCTCGAACATACTCATGGTGAGAGGTTTCGTCGTAGTAGGTATGAATTAATGGCATATGGCCGCCATTCAGGCCTATCAGTATATAGTTTGGAACAGGGGAATTGGTATACTGCTGCAGATCCTGGTCAACAATATATCTCTGTAGATTCTCGTCAATTTATAGTTCAACCTAAACATCCAAATGTAGTAGATCCAGCTGTTACAGTAACATTATTACCAAGATATCTTGATGAAATTGATTCAAGGGATGATGGATATCAATCAATAAAAGTACCATTATGTGGACCAGACGCTGGTAAATCTTTTTACATTGAATATATCAAAAAGGTAGATGAAGATAGTAATACAAAATTAATGGAAGGAGTTTTAATTTATTTATATGATCAGACTGATACACTTTTTACCTTGAAGGATGTTGATAGTGCTACCGGTCAATTTGTTGTAGCAGATTTTACAATGGAGGAGAAATTTGATATCCTTTACACTACCGGATCTTATTCTACTGATCATGTATGGGATGATGAAAATCTGGTTGAACATAATTACAATATTAATATTGAAGTAGGTACTCAAATTACACTACCATCTGGTATGACCGGATATCCAATTACTATTACTCATATCTCTACTATTGCTGAAGCCCCTATTGGTCCAGATTTACTGATTTCTCCAATGGGAAGTAAAAATGCAGAATGGTTCGAATCTCCTGATATTTGGATTGATAATGATGAAAATGATTGGTGGCAATATTCATTTAGTGATTTGTACCTTACAGCGGATTATCCAGAGGTTGGTGATACAAATAGAATTGTTGTAAATGTTACCAATATAGGAGATCAAACCGCCACCGGTGTAAAAGTTAAATTCTATGATTATAAGCTCAGTGCTGGTCTGACTGGCGTTGGAATGCATCACATCGGAACGAATGCTACTACTAAAGATGGACTTCCACACGAGATACCTCCAAGAGGATCATTAAATGTCACATGGGATTGGAATTTAGCAGATTTTGCATCCTACTGGACTGTAACTCCAGCAGGAATAATTATCGATCCAGAAAGTGGTATTTACGATATAGAAAACTTTGGAGCATGCATAAGAGCTGAAGTTTTACCTGTTACCAACGAAGCTCCTGCTAATCAATATAATAATTATGCACAAGAGAATGTTCATTTCCTCTGGGATCCTTCTATCAATCCAACCGTCCCAAGTAATATTAAAACTGGTATTGGTTCAAGTATGACAACAACACTACCGAGTGAATATCTAAATTATTTAAATGCATTAGATATCAATCTTGAAAATTTATCATATGACCTTGGTCTTACATATTCAGCTTTAATAAACATGCTTGCTCCCAGAGAAATTAAATTTAACATTGAAAATCCTTTTTCTGAGGATAAAGACCTATATGTCAGTTTTATTAATCCTTATCACCAGTGGTTCATTGTAAATAAAAACTTAAGTGATGTGGATAAATTCCATACTGTTCCCGGGGGTGAAAACATAGAAATCTCTTTAACAATGATGCCTGTGCCATTAAATGTACAAATCGGAACTCCAATGGTTTCACATATACAAACGCTTTACTTTGATGTTATTGATATCGCAGTTCCAATCTCACCTTACAGAACTGCCTCAGTAACGACAAATTCTGAAAAGGAAATAGGAATTAAGTCTCTAGGAGGAATTACAATTGAAAGTCGACTTTTATATCACACATCACTAGAAATAGACAATGTAGATTATATAAATGATAAGTTGGAAATTACTGGATCAATGTCTCTTCTTAACACCCTCAGTAGTGTCTCTCTTCAGAGTATTTTATCTTCTTCATCGCTTTCAGCTCGTATTGTTAAAATCTACATCAATGATCCAAATGAGGGTTCCCAAGACTCAGTATTTGATGTCATTGATACTAATGGAGAATTCCAGCTTGTATATAACAATCAAACAAACGGACCTTTCGAAATATATGTTGTATATGCAGGATCTGATATGCTTGCACCTTCAATATCAGGTGTTTATGAGTATACGCCATCAGGTGGAGTAAACTGGAATCATACTTATTCATTAGTAGCAATTCTTACAATTGGAATTGCATATGTTTACAGACGAAGAATATTTCGAAAATAAGACCTTAATCTTGGCTAGCTTGCTATTTAACCTTAGAACCTTGATAATCATATCAACTTTTTCTGGACTTTTCTAACTCCGCTGAGAGAGATTAAAATAATAAGGAGGCTCCACTGGAATCTTCTTTCCTCAGTATATACCCCAGTATATACTTCTCCTTTCTATAGAATTATTTCACGACATTGAAATGTTACCAAGTAAGTTGAACGTATTTTTCCATTGTTCTTTAGCAGTGATTGAGTTGTATTTCACATGGGCAAATAACTTATTAGAATCATGATACTTCGTTGATAGTTATAAAATGGAGAGTCATATTGTCAATAATAAGCTATAAGCTTTAAGAGGGTATAAAGCTTTAATGAAGCTATAAGAGGGTGATTGATTCCCTAGAGTTATATCAAAAATAACGGTTTACAAACGCGTTATCGCGATATCGCGAAGGATTTTCCCCCTATATTTTAGATCTACTAGCCGCAAGCAATTAAATAAACAAACCATCAGACATAAGACCAGCACTCCACTTATAACACGTCCTTACAACTTCGGAGAGGATTAGACGTGAAAGGAATAAATTTGGTAACACTAATCGTATTTAGTTTAATTCTGATCACATCCTGGTTTACTGGTGTTAGGGTAATTACAAAGTAATAGAGGTTAAATATATGAAAAAGACGAGAATTAATAAAACGACTTTTATATTATTGAATTTAATTTTATTCTTATCCTATTTTAACAGTATTAGGGTAAGTACACTGAATAGTAAAGGGGTAACACAACACCAGAATCCAATATTATTTCTTCATGGATATACTGAGTGGGGCTCTATGGTTTGACATACCATGAAAAGGTGGTTCGAAGAAGATGGAAGGCCGAAGACAGCTCTCTATGCCTATGATTTTGATGATAAATTTAATTGTTCATATCAAGCAAATATCAACAATGCTCACAAGATCAAGCAATGGGTGGATGATATTTTAAATGAAACTGGGGCTGAAAAAATTGATCTTGTTGGCCATAGTATGGGGGGAATGAGTAGTCGCTATTATATCAAATTTCTAGATGGAATAGATACGGTTGATGACTATGTGAGTTTGGGGAGTCCACATCATGGTAATCCCAATTACCATTGTGGAAGAGAAGGTGTGAAAGAAATAGCATTGATTCTAAATGTTGGTGATGAAACTCCTGGTGGGGTATTAAATGACACTTTAGGGATCCGATTTGATCCTATATGGATAGAAGAGAATATAACTTATAATGGTGCCCATATTCTAGGAAATATCTCGTATTCATCAATTTACAGTCCAGATGATGGATTATGCCCAGATACCTCTTCTCCACTTGATGGAGCACATAATATATCCGTTCCTAACGTACCTCATTCTTTTCTAACTGAGGACTGGTCAGTTTATAAACACGTTAGAGTCGCTGTTAATGATCTTAAGGACATTGCCTTTCGTACGACACCACTGACATCAACGACCATGACGACTACAGACGATACTCCTCTCACGCTCATTCCTGTTCTGTGTACTATAAGTGTAATGGCACTCATTGTCATCCGCCGAAGGAGACTAAAAACTTTAGCTAATATCAAGAGCAATCACAAATAAGATCATATTGATCTTAATTTTCCTATGAAGATTTGATTAGTTCACTAGTCCTAGAAATATATTCTTCTTTAGGTTTCTAAATGACTCTTCTACTTCTTGATGTTTTGTGATATAAGGATATTCCTTCTTTTCTCATTCTTTCACGACTAAGCCATCGAATCACATTTTTTCTATCTCTGAACTATAAGGGTCTGAGTATATTAATCATATACTAGTCGTATATTTCTATATACGGCCGTATATATCGGTATATGGACATATACGAAGAAAATATTTTCGTTTTATTTTTAAAAAAAAAAAAATGTCTGCTCCATCTAAGACCAGAGCTAACTTAATATAGGAAGAAAGACCTATATTATCTATAATATTTAAAACAAGGAAATAACCTGAAATGGCACGATTCAAAACCCCTAAACCAAAAGAATTAAGACGACGGTTAAGGGAAATAATAGATATAGGATTAAGAAAAGACAATCAAAAATTTGCTCTCTGGTGCCCTAATTGTGATTATCTTTATTTTCCCTACAGGAAATTCCCAAAGGTCTGCCCACTTTGCAAGCAGTATATAAAATGGGGATGGCACAGAGTGAATAAAGACGGGAAAGTCACAATCCACTTTAGTGGTCAAAAAACGCTGAAAGAAGCATTTGAATGATAATTGAGTGTGTTCGATGACAAAGACACCAAAAAAGGGTAGAAAACATAAAATCATCTATCCCCGATGGCTTATCCCCTATATTGATAAAGATTACAAGGGCCCGTACAACAAAACAGACTTAGAGATAGATTACGAAGTAGAATCAAAATACATCGGAAAACGCTTGAAGGACACCTCAACAAGAGCTAAAGGTCTAGTAGAAGCCGAAAAACTGATAACTAAGATAATTAAATTCATATCTATTGAAAATAAAGAACAAAATATCTCGAAATGGTATCTCTATTGGTTTGATGGGAGAATTTGGAGACCTGACGGAGAAAATATTATCAAAATGATGCTAAATAAGATATGGCCAAAAATAACAGAGAACTGGATTAGTCATATTGCGGATAAGGTTAAAGCAGACCCTAATTTTCAAAAGAAGCGAAAAATATTCAATAATACAAGATTTATTGCTGTAGAAAACGGGGTTATTAATATAAATCAATTATTGAGGATTAAAAAATGGCGTGATTTAAAGTTAATTAAACACAAACCTGAACATTATATCCTCAACTTCTATCCATACAATTTTAATAAGAGAGAATGGGCTCCTAAATATCAGAAATTTGTTAAAGAGGTAATGGATCCTGCAAAGATTAAATTCGCATATGAATTAGGAGGTTGGTTGTTAAATCCTCGATACAGTCCTCAGAATATGATTTTTATAGATGGGAAGTGCGGGACGGGTAAAACTACCTTTATTTTATCATTAGTTGAGTTCCTAGGGGATGATAACTACACATCCGCGACGTTAGATCAAATTACGGGTCAAGACTCTTCTAAACACATAGCT
>NJBF01000026.1:0-29073 GCA_003144275.1 Candidatus Heimdallarchaeota archaeon B3_Heim | reverse complement strand
TTAGATCAAATTGCGGGTCAAGACTCTGCGAAACACATAGCTGCTCTCTATGGTAAAAATGCTAATTTTGCGGGAGAAAGGAGATCAAATAAACTCTTACCTTCTGGAATTTTTAAAGCTTTAACAGGAGGGAATCCTGTGACTGGTAGACCTATATACAAGGCTCAATTTAAGTTTATTAACAATGCCAAACTATTTTGTGATCTCAACCAGATACCTCCTATGGAACTTGATGAAGCTTTGATGGATCGAATTATTGTTAGCACGTTTCATCATAGATTTAGAGGTACCCCAAAAGATAGACCTCAACATAAGATTTTAGCAGAGTTTAACACCCCAAAAGAAAGGAGCGGCCAATTAAACCTCTTTTTGCTGGGATTGAGTCGTTTATTGAGACGAAGGGGATTTATTGATGATTATAATGATTATGAAGTAAAACGTGATTTACTTGAGACTAGATCGAGTACTCCAATAGATGAACTAGCTAAACAGCTAATTCCAAGTAAAAGTGACAAGGTGTGGATAGATGACGTTTGGGAGGTGTATTTACAGATTTGTGATGATAGAGATGTCGAACCAGTATATAAAAACAAACAATACCTAACTACCCCTTTGTTTAAAGTTTGGCGTAGATTGAATCCGAAGGGAGAAATTGAATCATTCCGCGACTTAAAGAACAAACCAAGGAAGACCTACTATTTATATGTCCAATTAGCTGATGATTCTATTTCTTAGTAATTCAGGCCGCAAGGCCCCATAGTCGCATTGCCCTATAATTAATACTAAAAATATCTATCTTCCGAGCATTATATAGGGGGGTGTTCGGCCATGGGGCCTGCGGCGTAAAGAAGTATGTGTCCACTATATCTGTCCACTATCCAATAATGGGAATACTTCGACAATTACCGAAAACTTTAGGCCTAAAATTATCGGTATTCGTGATCAATTCTTCAGGGAACATAAAACGGCGGAAGAACTAGCTGAATTTTATGGGATAAAAGAATCTACTCTTTGGGGTATTATTCTAAGTGAACTAGAAGACGAAGGAGATGATTATCAAACCAGGTAGCTATAAGAATGCTGTCCGTCACTATTTATTGGACAGACTTCCTGGTTCCGGCACTCTCTTATAGCTATTATCTGTGATAATCATTTCATTGGTTACTACTTCTTGGTAAGGACACTTATACTATTTGAATGTTTGGACACCATCTAGTATATGTCCATTATATCTTGATGTGTCCACTTAGAAAAGAGAAACCCATAAATCTTCTATTAATTTCTAAGAACCTAAGAATAAGACTTGTTTTAGTGTGGCTTTGCTGGAGAAGCAACCAGAAATATTACAATTTAGTCCTTGAACTTACATAAGATTAAGAGAATAGATGATTCTAATGACAAAAGAAATTAATAATGAGGAGGAAGCGATGGAACAGACAGACAGCAAAATTTCGTCCATCCATGCTCCTAGTGAATTAAATGGTATAGACCAAGTACCTCCAGATACAGACCCCACTACTTCCATTGAAAAAGAGTGGGGATGCTCATGGTGTGACGCTAGCTTCGATACACTAAAATCTTTATCAGGCCATGTGTTAGGGAAAAGTCGCCACGATACCATCCATGATTATCAGGAATTTCGTGAGCATTATGCTGATGAGCTTAAAATTGCTCCTAAGACTAAGAAAAAAGCCAAAGCGGTAAGCGGTTCAACAGTGGTACGACTCAAACCAATCGAGACCGAATTTTTACCAGATGAAGAGCAAGAAATTAGTGAATTGAAAAGAGAAACTGCAATCCTGAAAGAAAGATTGGCTCAAAAGAATATTAGTGATAGACTAGGTGTTCCTGAGCGAGAACAAGAAAGTCAACGAGCATTCTTTGAAGAAGAGCGACAACGGGAAGATATACTCAAAGCAAAAGATAGAGAAATAGAAAATCTTCACAAACGCATGGAAGATGAGTTAAAGAGGAATCATGAGAAAGAATTAGCTCAAATTAGATCATCTCATAAGACTGATATTGAATTAATCAAGATTCAACAGGATTTCAAACTAGAAATGCAGAAACTTAAGACTGAAATAACTAAAGATGTATCAGATTTTAAGACAGAAATGGATAGAACAATGGTTAAAGGAGTAAATACCTTCGTGGACTTAATCGTTGAAGATTTTAGAGATAAGAAGGCAGCTAGGAAACAAACGGCAGAACAACGTCAACAATTACGAGAATCTGTGACAAGCACTGGTGATCAAGGAATTTTAGCCATATTAGAAAGAGATTCCCCGCAAATAATTAAGGAGAGTTGATAAACATGTCAGAAGATGATGATTACGGAATATTTGATTATTTAAGTGACAAGCTGACCAAGAAAATGATTAAGATACAGAAAAAAGTACAGAATCTCAAACAGTCTCCATCGCAGATACTAGTAGTAGTCGCTGAAAGTCAAGAAAATCAACCAAGCCTATCGGTTAATCAGCCCGCGAATCCTCCATTGAGTCCCACTGTCCAACAAATGGTACCACCTAATGCACCCGAACCGAATAATCCTGTTCTTAGCGGACAATTAGTGAGAAACTTGAGGCAACGTGTGTCTAGTTTCAAAGTTCAAACAGCTCCTGTCCAACAAAATTCTGGTCAAGAAGTGGACACACCTCAACCTCCACCACGACGCAGATTTTTTGAACCACCAGCTCCTCCCACAGTAGAAGAAAAAATAGCTGCAAAAGAACTTGCTAAGGCAAAAAGAATGGCAAAAGGAATGTCTTTACAATCAGAGTGATTTCTATGAGCAAATTAGTAAGTGTGGACACCAATGACAGCCTCCTAAAGAGTCTAAAAGAATCATTAATTAATCATAATAATCATTTACAGATGTTAGAGTATCAAACTATGGTGGACACTGATCCTAGGATAGACGCTAGTTGAAACCTATTACCGTTTATTTTCCTGACAAGGTTCTACAACAGGTTGATAAAGTCTGTGAGAAATGGAACATTAGACGTAGTGAATATGTTAGAGAAGCTATCGTTTTTTATCTTGAACAAAGCGGTCGTGAATCGTTCATACATCAAGATATGGACATCATCAAGCGTCAACTGGACATTATCGTCAAGAAATTACTTGCAGGCCATGAGTAAGCTTAATGTAGTTTGAATCTATCTTAGTTTTAAAGAGTGAACGTAATGGTAGAAAGTATTATTTCACCTCCTGATATCTTAATTAAACAAATCCATGTAAAACATAGAATAGGAACACCAAATTATCTTATAAAAGGATTCGGTGCTGGAAGAATTCCTATTTGGAGATGGAGGACAAAAAAAGCTATCAGAATTGAAGGTGGGGTTGATACGCTGATATCGGGAATCAAGGAGACTATTATAGTGGAGCCTGGGCCAGCGATGAATCATCTTATTGTGTTAGAAGGTGAATATGACGAGAGAGAATACTGTATCGTTCGTGGTGCTTTCCGTATATTAGCTTAGTGATTAAAATGAGATTTACAGATCGTATTAGAAAAGGATCAAATTTTGTTGAACCTCGACAACATCCCGCTCGATTCAATCCACAGATTGGCCAACGAATACGAAGTAGGAGATTGTTTAGACAAAGATTTAGAATTAGGAGATTTAGATCATTAGGATAGAAGAATATTACAAATTAAAAGGAGTTTATGGAATAATGGCAAGTCGATTATTACAATTAAGAAATAAAACTCGACTAAGAAGACAGACTGGTGAATTACCAGTTGAAGAAGAAGAGGAATCTGACGTAGCTGTCGATGGTGATGTAGCTGCTCAATTCTTCAAAAGACGTCGAGTAGTTGGTCAAACCTCTCCAACGACAATTCTAATGCCTGTATTTCCTCCAACTAGAGAGTCAATAGATGCACGAAAAGTGTTGGTTCAAGCCCGAATTCAGGGTATAGTAGATAAATTTATGCCTGTTGAACAAACTGCTACTTTAACAGGTCAGCGAAATCGTTTAGGCCAACGTCGATTGCGTAGGATATACCCCGAGCAATACCGATGGAGTTAATGCTTATAGTTCATAACATCACACCGATATCCATCAGGGTTTGGACGGTTTTCTTCACTGCCGTCCACTCCCAACCTTAAATGAGGTTTTATGATGAGCGAAACATTAAAAAATGCAAATCCTGTAAAAGAGCGATTAAATCTTCATTATAGGATCATTACGCTGGATTTAACCAAGTCTAGGAACAACGAGGAATTCGATCTTGAAAAAGTCGTTCATACGTACAACGAGCTGAAAGTTCTTCGATCTGATTCAAATTTCGACATAGTTCTTAATGAAAAAACTAACAATCCAATTCCTATAGTAGCAGGCGATTTAACGCAGATATTAAATCTAAAATTTGACAAACTGTGGATCGTTAATGCCGCTGATACAGGAATTTGTGTGCTTTATATCGCCTCCCGATGGGATTAGATGACTTTTTCACCATTATTGCCATTTGTTGTGAACTGCCCCAAAGGGTGTCCAATTCGATTCACTCGTCGTGAGGAATTTGTCGCTCACATAACAGAATTCCACTCCAAATTGATTGTGTGTCATGATTGTTTTCGAATCTTTAGAACAAAAACACGCTATCGCTATCATTTGGAAAACTGCCAACCAAAGCAACCTGCACTAAAATATGTTGTTAAAAAGAAGATACCAAGGAAACCGAAACGAAATCCACAAAAGATTTGTTGTTCTATATAAATTCGAATTAAAAGGAAAAATATAAAGATAAATTGACATTAGACAAATTAGAAAAGTTTTTATGACAATCAGCTGACATACTACGCGAGAGTATTGATTCTGCGTATTATAAGCATTATATCTTTGGTTTATTGTTTTTAAAACGGTTATCCGATCAATTTGAGGATGAACGTAAAAAGATCAAAGAAAAATGGAAGGAATTGTTATTCGTAAATGGACGAACATTAGAATTATGCATGTGAATTGTCAATTAGAGATTTTTAATATATTTAAACTGTAAGTGTTCCAAGAATTCGATCTCTTCTGGTTAACCCTCTATGCTGATTAATGACCTTTAAAATTGTTTCATTTCCTATTACGGTAAATTGAGACTCTCTACGAATAGTGTCTCGATCTGGGATAATTAAATCAAATCCTATCCCGCTTGAAATCCCAATATTCTCTGAAAAAAGATAACGATCGTGTGTAAAACGTCTAGGAGCATCACCTTGATATTTATAGAATTTGAAAGTCAATTGAATATTATTCGTTTTCAAAAACGTTCTCTTGATCTCTCTGGCATATTGTGCTACTTTATCTATCTTGTCACATTTAACAAGAGTATGAACTATAAATTTTTTATCCTTATATAAACTGACGTCTTCAAATGTTTTAAGAATTCGATGAATTGTATAAATCCACTCACTATCAGTTAAAGGATTACTCTTTGGGTTTTCTGAGAAATAAACTAAATCAGTTCCTAAAAAAATATCATAAAGTTCGAGTTTTGAACTACCAATCGATAAAGGTTCAATGATTTGCGTTCTTAATAAATCCCATGTATCAGAGGTGCAACAACGAAATTCTTGAGATTGAGGTAAGTTATACTTCAAATTTAGGTGTTCAATATTTAATATACCCTCTTTCAAGGCTATTAAACATTGTGAACAAGTATTAGATTTAATACTTTCTGGCTTCTGCTCTTCTGAAAACAAAATCCAAACTTTCTGTTCCGACAGAAACTGATTAATCTCACAGATAGAATTATTTTCATTCATTTGAAATTCAATGATTTTATTACGTTTATTGTATTCTAATAATAATGTTTGAAAATCCTTTTTTGTATCTTGTACTAGAATAGAACTAAATAGATTTAAAAGCTCACTGACTAGCGTACCCAAATTTAAAAGAAGCGAATTATTGAACTGATTAAGTAGGAATTGTAAAGTTGATTTCAAAGAATTGTCACTATAAAAACAACTGGCACATATTGATAGATTAAAGATCATTTGCACCTTATTCACCCGAACCTTTCTATAAACGCTTCTTCGAAAAAGCCTTCAGGCCAATGATCTATAAAATTACCTTTGTTGTTTAATTTCAGTTGTTTACATGCGATGCCTTTATTTTCTCTAGTAACATATAATATAGATATATCACTAGGATTTAGCAATCCTTTTCGAATTAATCGTTGAAGTCTTAATATAATGTGTTCACTATGGGTTTCAATTATGAATTGAATATTTTGATTTTCTGTAATCCTTTCATAAAACAATTGAGCTAGCTCGGTTTGCAATTTAGGATGAATATGTATTTCAGGTTGTTCAATGAAAATTGTCCCTTGTTCAAGGGCATAGGATTGAACTATTATTGGTAAGATTTGACTTAGGCCAAAACCAACATCAGTAATAGTAACGTCTGTTTTAATAATTTGATCAGTTAGTTTGATACGAAATATATCATTTTCATGTTCACTAATAGGTGTAACATTAATTTGGTATTTTATATCTAATTCTTTAAATTTGTTATTAATAGAGTCTCTAATAGTCTGTGAATAATATAACATTTCTGCTGTAAATTCTCCCTCGATACCAACAGTAGAGGGTATATTTCCTGAGTATGTGTAGATTCGAATAGGCTCCTCTCTTAAAGGACCAATGAAAATTAATGATTGTAATGTTCTAGCAAAAATATCGTGAACAGATGTTAAAAGACGGTAGAGATATGGAAAACGAATTTCTTCCCTAATAAAATCTACAAGGAAATTTTCACCATTATCTAGGTCCGATTTTATCCTTAGATCATAAAATCTTCTAGTATCTTTGATTTTTAATAGTAAAGGGTTTTCAAGAGCAACTACTTCTTTTGTAAAGTGTTTTAATATATCATAATCCTGAACATGTCGTTTCAAGTCTTGAAATCTATCATTCATCTTATTTATAAAGACAGTGGGATCTTTTTCGTCGCTTTTTTCCATTTCTCTAATGAAATATGTCCTTAAATTTCTATATTTCTTTTTAGACAAGATCTCTTCAAATGAACCCACTTCTAACAAATTCTGTAAAGTTCTATCGATTTCTTGTGCAAGAACATTCTCAATATCATCTAATGTTATTGTATAGCTTCCTTTCTTTAATCGTTTACCAGAAAAATTATATTCTCTCTTAATTCTTCCTCTAGTCAATCTTCTTACTTTTTTGGAACTAATTCTTCCATTAAAACCAGAGATAGATAAAATATTTTTTTTTAGATTAAATTGATACCCTAAATAATCTTTATGATCTACTTCAAAACCAATGAATATTTCTCTATCTGTTTCGTGTTTAAATACAAATTCTCTATAATTTCCCAATGAGATCATATATCCATTAGGAAGTAAAACGGTTTGAGGGTCACTTGCTTCTTCAAGCGTTTGTTTAAGAAGAAGGAGAGGCTGAATGATTGATGTTTTACCTGCACTATTTGCCCCAAATATTAGAGTAATCTTATTGAGAGGAATTTCTTGTATTGGTTCCCCAAATCCCTTAAAGTTCTTTATGAATATTTTTGTAATCAATAGTCGTCCCCTGAAAATTGAAATGAGTATTCAAATTTATATTTTTCTAAAATTTTAAATCTATATGAAAAGTAGGAATTCAATTAAAGATTTTTAATAAATCGGGGGCATCCTTAGATACATATAAAGATACAACTAAAAAAGAGAGAAGATGGTGGAAGAATCATTCCTCTTCAAATGCTTCACGTATAGATTGTTGGCCTTCTGGACGCATTGTGCCCGTAATCAGTTCTTCATACCTATGGACGTTACTCACCAATTCGTCCACAGTCGTCTCTAATTCACCCAGTCTAGTCTTTAATTCTTGATTTTCACCTCTAAGAGTCTGAACTTCGCCACTGACAATATTTGCCAAGACTTCTGGTTCACCTGACCGTATGACAACGACATCAAGGGTTAAGTACTTCTCTACTTGTTTATAGAAGTCTAGTAGTTCGTCTAGTTGGGTTTCTGAATATCTTTGATGTTCGTCTTGGCTGTGTCCCATAAAGCAATAAGCGACATTCCTAGGCCAATTGAACTTCACCTCATAGTACTCTATCAACGTCTCAAAGACGTGCCTGAATCTCTTTGGTCTCAATTGATTATATTCACCCTGCTTTCGTCTTCTGTCTTCTTTTACTAGTCCTGACTTAATTGCGGCCTTGCGGAAGTTGTAGGAAACTATCTTGGGAGAGAGAGCGGGAATGTCTTCTGTGTTATCTCTCCCATTACCATCGCTATTCTTGTCATAAAGTGCAGGCTTAAAGAAGAATTCATTGTCACTATCTTCGTCTATCCAATTATTATTTTTGTATCGAATTATTAGTTCAGTAGCCCACCGAGCGACAAGACAGATGAAGGGTTCACCACCCTTATTCCTGTTTCCTTTAAAGATGAAGTACTTCCCATTATCTAAGAACCTCTCTTGGTTTTTAACATCCCCAAGTCGAATATGGAGGACATCCTTAATATCATGCCCTCCTGCAGTAAGAATGATACCAAAGATAACCTGTTCACGTTTAGGTAAGAGATCAAAGAATTTCTCAATTTTTTCGCGGTCAAGGACACGGTTACCTTCGCTATCTCTAATAATAAGCTTAAGCTTTCTGTCGGTCTCTACGACATTCGAGGATGATTTTGTTGCTTCTCTAGGCCCTTTATATCGTGCAGAGAAATGAACGTGAACTCCTTTAGAGTAAAATCCACGAATATTCACATGAGCGCTCTGATAAGCTGATCTAAGTGTCTTAGTTTTCTTCTTAGTTTTCTCATAACTAGTAATCTCACGTCCTAGAGACCAGTTGTAGTATTGCTGAATTCTCCTCCAAGCTTTAGTACCAATACCATCCTCTAAAGCCTCATCTTTCAGATCCGTGAGAGTTAGTTCCAGATTATCCTCGTTGGATACTAGGAACATTAGGTATCTTCTAAGCATATTAAGGCAGTTCATCCTGACGGCGTCTTTATCTCTGGAGGTCGATGCATCAGCCCTCCAGTCTACCCAATCCTTTATATAGTCTTCAGCGAGAAGGTGCTCGTCCACTCTTTTCTTCTTCTCTTTATTCTTTAGGTTTGGATCTTCCATTATAGATTTTAATTCTCGCAGAACGGTCATTTTTTCTTATCTCCTTGAGTTTTTATTCACTCAAGGAATCAAGGACTCTCCTCCCAAATAAATTATTTCTAACACCACTGAAGTTTCCAACTCTTCCTATGAAATTTCTTTCCTTCCAACGATAAACGACATTTTTCTATGTTGTATAACGTAGTTTTCCCCCATAACGGAGAAAATCCTATATAAATGAAAAATAAAGAAATTCTCGTATGAAAGCATGATTTGACGACGTTCCCGTCGCTATTTGGTCCATTGACGCTTTTTATTTATTTCTTCTTTTTCTCGAAAAGCATCTTCTAAATTGATGTCATAACGATTAGCAATTGCACACAGGAATATGAAAATATCTACTAATTCATATGAAATTTGGGAGGGGGTTGAATTAAGATCAATATTCAACCCTTCTTTCTTTCGGACAGCTTTGAACAATTCTCCTACTTCTTCCCCGAGTAATAAGCATTTATCAACCACAGATTGGTCTTTAAATTCCCTCTCCTTTTCTAATTCAGCTACATACTTCTGGTAGGCAATTAATGGAGGATGTTCTTTCAGAGATGGCATATTAACTAACTTACCTTGTTATCAGATAACGAAATCAAATCTGAATATGATACTTCAATTAGATCTTCCGCAGACAGCTGGAACAACTTTTGATAATGATCACATTGTTCCTGAAGTTTTTGAGTACCAATTGACCCATCGTTATCGATTGCTTCCACTTCTATGAAGTGACCTAGATTCTTCACGTAATCAATGTGAAATTTAACATTATCAATAAAATAAATCTCACGTTCCTTATCAACTACAGTTAAAATACCTAGGGTTTTTATCAGTATTTCTTTCAATGAAGAAGTGTTATCTGATTCAGGATGATGAAGAAGAACGGTTGATTGTTTGGCAGTCGCAACATTCGGTCTTTCATAATGGATTAATGCATTTTCGATATTCCCTTCTCGAAGTTTCAAGCGTCCAGACTCTACAATAAAGTACGTATCTATTTGGTGATCTTTCCCCTTGAACACTGGATTCTCGGATAAGAGAATCTTACGAATTCTCTCGGGATTGTCGCATCTTGCTTTAAACTCAATATTAATATGGACCATTTATATTAAGTCCTGTATTATACCGATCACTTTATTGATGGACTCCTCGGATTCATCGGAGGTATTAAATGGAAGTTTTATCACTTTCATTCCTCTACTCCATGCGGGATATGCCGATTCAATTTCTGACAAGAGTTCTAAATAGCCATTTTCCAATTCCTGAAGATATGCAAGTGGAACTAAATCCCCACGTTCAGCTTTTCGATCTCTGTTCCTTATTCGTTCTCGTGCTATATCAGGAGGAACTTCCATGAATATTATAACACTTGGAGGAATCAAAGAGTTAGTCATAACCGAATATGCGCGTTCGTAAATAGCCCATTCGATTCGATCCATTTTTCCCGCTTTATATAACATCTTGGCAAAAACACGATCTCCAGGAAGCCCTCTATCAATTACTACCCCTTGCCCTGTAATAGATTCAAAAGAACCCAGTTTTTGTAATGCATAGCGGCGGTGGAGTAGATCAATTTGCATGGCAAATGCCCAGCGATCCTGATCCATGTAAAACATTTCTAATAATTCTAAATTTACTGGTTCATAAATAGCACGAAAATTAAGCTTTCTAGAAATTGCCTTGGTCAGTGTTGTCTTACCACATCCAATTATACCTTCAATCCAAACGACAGGTTGAGGTTTTGATTCAAATAATTTATCTAATTTAGAATCCATATCAAACATTATCCTTTTGGATGACATATTTCTTTGGAATATCACCAAATATTAATCGATATATAATTCAATATGTGAGAAATAAGAGTCAAAAAAAAGACCCGAATATCACTCAATTGTGATTAAGTTTAGTGTGAATGTGAATAAGAACTAAGTTTAACTTAATATTAAAAATCCATTCATCTAACCTTTTAGTAGTACCCTGTCGATACGCTATATCAAGACAGATTCATTAATAATTTCACAAGAACGGAAAAGTTCCCCCTATCTCAATTCTTACTCAAATTTTAATCACAATCTAACCTAAAATGAGATAGGATGAAGGGGCCATTGTCTTGGTTAGACCATCTACCAGTTTTCTGAATATTGATAGGCGAGAGTATAGTACTTCTCAGACATCGCTATTAGTTCCGCTTTCTTCCCGTCATCAACTTCCATAGAGGCCTGAAAACCATACACCTTACCCCGAACATAAGCACGATATGATTTAAAAAAAGAAATG
The DNA here is from genome assembly GCA_003144275.1 of Candidatus Heimdallarchaeota archaeon B3_Heim. Taxonomy (GTDB): domain Archaea; phylum Asgardarchaeota; class Heimdallarchaeia; order Hodarchaeales; family Hodarchaeaceae; genus Hodarchaeum. The sequence continues at coordinate 17,653 of NJBF01000026.1, read as the reverse complement.
TTTTCTAAGATTAAGTCATCTCCACTAAATTTGACATACATATCAACAAAATGCCTAGAAAATTCTCTTGCATCTAAAAAATCTAAATCCATAGCAAGAAAGCCCACATCCTCAGCTACATCTCCATATCGTAATAAGGAACTGAATTCTATACAATCAAATATCAGAACCTCATGATTGGGTAGTACGAAGATATTTCGGGATTGAAAATCACCATGATTATCAGTTATCCGATTGGCATTGATTCGTTCTTGAAATAGTCCCCGATTACCTCGTAAAAAACATGTAACTTTTTCTCGGAAAGATTCGTCAATAGAACGGAAAGTAGCCGTTGTACGAAAATTCTCATCCCATTTCTCACCAATAAATTTTAAATCACCATATTCGGGAACTTTGGTCGTATTTGCATGAAACGTGGCAATAATTTCCGCAATCCTGGATACGGATTCTAGGGTGACCTTTTTTTCCTTTAGGAGGTTGACCAAGAGGTATTCTTCAGGTAAGCGCTTCATTTTCACCCCATACTCGATGATTGTACCTGAACCATTGATTCGGCCCATATCATCAATATAAAATGTATTTATGTAAATATCAGGAGAAAATCTCGAATTTAACGCAATTTCTCGTTCACAGAATTTCTTTCGCAAATCAAGGGTTGAAAAATCTAGAATATCGCCAAATTTTACTGGTTTTTTCACCTTGTACGCGAAATCACCACTTAGAAAGACCCAAGAAATATGAGTTTCTCGTAGTTCTACATTTTCCACGGAGTAATCATATGCGGAAGGATTCAAAAGCATTTCAGGATGGAATTTCGTCGTAGTATTTCTTCACTTCCTCAATACAAGATGTTATGGATTGTTGAGTATCAATAATAAGGTGTGGTTGCACAATTGTCTCGAAACGTTCTTTCAATGCTAAATATATTTGATATCTAGCGTCACTGACATTATTATCGGAGCGCTCTCTATTCTGAAGTCGAGCTTCCATCAATTCGTCTGGAAAAATCGTTTTAATAATTATGTATTGATGACTCAAACGGTTACAAATATCAAGCAGCTTTTCCCTTTTCTCTTGACGATAAAAAGTCCCCTCCACGACAACAGAAAAGCCTTGCGCTAGCAAAATGTCTACCATTAAATTTATGACATTATAGACTATATCTCGTTTATCCTGGGAATAGATTTTCTGATTAAAATCCATATATTGGTGTTCAGATAGACCAAAGTAAAGACGTCTCACTTCATCAGTACTGAGATAGATAAATCCAGAAAAAAACGAGGAAAGAAGGTTTTTTGCCAGGAATGTCTTCCCTGTACCTGGAAGTCCAGCTATTAGGACAAACATATTGTGAAGTGTCAGATAAAATTCATTATATTTGACTGACGGATCACCTTCAGTCACTTCATTGATAATTCTGTAGTTTAGATATTCTTTCTAAAATGCGGCTCTCAAGTCTCCAATATCTCTTCACTCCCTCAATAAACAGTGATGGGAGTGTCAGATCAATATGGTTCATTTTCCAGTAGCAAGTGCTTCCTCAAGTGTTGTTAGATGGATGCCAGTAATTCTTCTTACAATCTGTGTCAGGTATTTTGTGTAGGATATATAGGATACAAAGAACATTTGTTTTGTAGTCTCAGTTTCACCTGTGATTTGGGGATCAAGTAATGCACTATAACACCGTAAAAGATTATGTAGAATGGATAAAATCATATAATAATCAATGTGGTTCACCTTATTGTTAGAACTAGTTCGATACAAGTTAGTGAAGGTGTCTGAGACATCCACCCCTGCAGAAGACGTGGCTACAATTGCAAAAACAAGATCATGTCGAAAATCACCTATTTTTATATCGGCCCAATCAATTACCACTAATCTTTTTTGTGGAGTCATTATGATATTATTCATGTGATAATCGCCATGCAGTAGGGATAAATTTTCACTCTTAACTTTGTTCTTCTCAAGCCAATCTATGAGAGGACTCAATTCATTTAAGCTATGAAGCTTAATCAACTTCTTGGGATACTTAATGAGATTATCGATGTATATATATGGATTGGACTCAATATCAGGCATTTTAAAAGAGGATTGATCAATGAAGTTAATTTTCCAATCAATTTTGTGAACATTAACCATTTCCTGAATAAAGAGCTGAAAACCCTCCATTCTTTGGGTGTCTGATTCAGTTTTCAAAATGTAATCTGATAACAACTCCCCAGGTATTTTTTCCATAATTAAAAAACTACGTGATAATGTTTGAGAGGTTTTCCTCCATATATACGGTTTAGGAACTGATATACCTGCATTAGTAAGCGCTTGTAATGTGGTATATTCATTTTCTGCACGATCGGAGACTTTTCTGTATAGACGGAGTATTAATGGAATTTCTGTACCGTTATTAACACAAGAGAAGCTAAATGTTTCAGTATCGGCTCCAAGTAATCGCTGGAAGTTGGTGACAGAAATTTCCCCTATAAAGGGAAGTGCTAATCTAAGACATTCTATTATTTCTTGTTTCAAGCCTTTGGTGATTTCCATTATTCATTCTAGAGAAGATTCTCGTCAATAAATATTTTCCGATTGAAAGGCTTAAGTTTCGAACAGACCCCTCTCGGAGAATAATGATTTTACAAGAGCTCAGATAACTTTAATATATGTTTACACATTTAATAGCTTATTAAATAAATATCAAGATCAAGGTGGAAACAGTGCCTATTAAGAAATTTCTCCTTCTTCTAATTTTATCAACATCATTATTCGGTCAAATGGGAGGAGATTCGGTCTCAAAAAATGATAAATTGACTGATATCTCTCGGAGCTCAGAAAATAATCATATAAATTCACCCAATTTGGCGGTACAGGAGGAATTATCCACTTTTCCGAGAAATACTACTTGGCAAGATTATCCTGTTGATGATGATCGAAATGGCTTGTACAATAGACTTGTTGTGGATATAGGATATTATAATCCGCAGGAGAGAATAGGAGTTTACGGGATTCTATTTGATGAAGAAGAAAATATACTTGGAATCTCGAATTTTGTGAACGACAACGAGGAAACATATGTATCACTATCCTTTCCAGGCCAACCAATACACGCAAGCGGTACTGATGGTCCGTATTTCCTACGAGCTGGATTATATACCCCAGGCTGGTGGGGGTATATAGATATTAGTGAAATAAATTTTTCTTTAATGTATAAAACTCAATTTCAATCTTATAATCACAGTCAGTTTGAACGACCCAGAGCAATGATAACTGGGTTTTCGGATTATGGGAATGATACCGACGATGACACATTTTATGATGAGATCGTAATCGGAATACAAACTGAGGTAACCGACTATGGATACTATGAGATAGCCGCTTATTTTGAACATTCTATCGATAAACACGATACACAATACGAAATCAGCAGCCATTGGAGTGGATATTTACAACCAGGCCATAATTTTCTTGAAATTCAATTATCTGCGTCAGAATTCTATAAAACTAAAAAGAGTGGCTACATTAGAATGAATTATGTGCATTTGAGTTTATATGGAGAACCCCAGCACATTCTTACAGAGGCTTATAATACATCATCCGTTTTTTACGAGGATTTAGCTTCTCCCTCTATGGAGTTGACAGGGAATTACTGGGATAATGGACTAGATACTGATTCTAATGAGCTCTACAATCAGCTTGAAATCATAATAGAAGTTAATTGTACTCGTGCAGGATATTACACCATAATTCTTGATTTAGCACCCAATTCCTCCCAAGATTCATTTCTTTCATATAATCAAGATTTGTATAAGTACTGGAGCGTTGGGATTGCAAACATTTCAATAATATTTGATGCAACACCCTTTTACAACATGTTTAGTACCACTCCATTCGTAACTCAAGACCTAACTATTCTTGATGATCAGTGGGAGATACAACAACTTGTACCTAGGCCTTATACCACTCGAGAATATTCCTATACAGAGTTTGATTATCCACAAATATTTGCTACAGGAAATTATTGGGATGAAGGGCACGATTCCAACTCGAACGGTTTATTTGATCAGCTTATCATTACAATTGAAGTTAATGTAACTCACACGGGTTCGTTTGGATATAGCCTTGAACTCCAACCCACAACTGGAACTGATCAATGTTGGACTCAATATTTTTACGAAATGAGCACTTTTGTAACAATAGGGGTACAAAATGTAACGATTGCTATCGATACAGATAGATACTATTCTATTCGCAGGAATACGTCTTTTAGAATTGAATATCTAGAATTTACAATGGATTTTGGGGTCAATATTCGAATTGAGCTTCCCTACACTACACAGGAATATCAGTATACAGAGTTCGAGAAGCCAGCTGTGTATTTCACAGGTAGGTTCTGGGATTTTGGTGTGGAGGGGGCCTCAGAAGACATCTATGAGCTACTGGCACTAACTTGTGAGGTTAATTCTTCTCAAATTGGTGATTACATGTTTTATATACGATTAAAGGCATTAAATTCAAGTATTGCCTGGGATCAGGATCAAGACATAAATATGGCGTTGGGAAAAAATATCAATAATGTTACTTTTTATTTTGATATGTCTAGGTTTTACGCAACGGACAATCATACTGATTTTTTTATCGAAACTTTTGAGATCCGGGACAATAACTGGGATACTGTCGATCGAGCCTTTTCCCCTTATACAACCCGAAGTTATCAGAATTCCAAATTCCAACCCCCTGCAGTCTATTTAACAGGGAATTATTACGATTATGGAGAAGATTTAGACGGAAATGGTAAAATTGATGACCTTATACTCGAGGTTGAAATAAATGTGACCCAACCAGGAGTTTATTCCTTTGACGTTGGATTGGAACCATTAATTCCAGTCTGGGATTCCAACAGGTGGGTAAATTTCCATCAAACATTGAATTTGGGGATTCAGAATATTACATTACAAATGTATGTTACACTTCCCTACTCCTTACGTTTGGATACTGCCTTTGTCATTTACCACCTTACTATTTCTGATACGGAGGATTGGGAGGAAGTGTTCCGACAACCATCTCCTTTGATAACACGAGTCTATAAATATAATGAATTTGATCCTCCGGGCATAATTTTAACAGGAAATATCTGGGAAATTGAAGAGGATACTGATTCTGATGATCACTTAGATTTGATCCTCTATGAGATTGAAGTCAACGTAACACAACCTAGTTACTACTCCTATGAGTATCAATTATACTCGACTGACTGGTATTATAATGAGGGAGATTATTTTGGCCAGCAGTTTGATGAAGGCCTCGCAAATATTACTATCACAATCAGTACGAAATTGCTCTATACGTATTTCGATGATTTAACAATAACTTTAGGTCATTTTTCTTTGCTAAACTACAATGATAATATCGTAGACCGATTAACTAGGGAATATACTACCCGAGTATATTCTTATGGAGAGTTTGATCCTCCTGGAGCATATTTGAAGTCTAATTACTATGATCAGGGAGTGGATATTGACCAAGATGGAAAATATGAGATATTGACAATATGGGTCAGAGTAGCTGTTTTACAATATGGATATTATACCTTGAATCTTAATATGTATGCTGCTCCAGCTTGGACCTATTTTAGAGAAACGGTGGCTGGCTCTTGGGAAGAAGGAGAATACTTTATTGATGTGAATATCAGTGCCTCACGATTACCTCTCAATTTTGCAGGATCTGAACAAATGTATGTTGATGTTAGTTATGTAGCAATATTGGAGGGGTCAGCCTCAGGAGAATTGATTTCGTATCAATATGGTGCATTTATTACTAATACATATAGGGTAGATCAGTTTGATCAGATAATTGATACTTCTTCCGTTCCTCCTGTGTTTCCAGGATTAAATGGGCAGAATGTTCTTTTTGGAGTAACTCTTCTTATCTTTATTAGTTCCTTTCTCTTAATAAGGCGTAAAAGATTCATTTGAAGGTTCAGGAGTAAAATTCATAGAAATCGATGAATGTGGTAATCAGGAATTACCAGGATGAAATAGAAAGTTTATGGTAAAACTACATTACCTAGGCAAGACCTGTAAATGCTTAAGCTAAAAAATAACTATAATAAAGATAAAAAATAAATACAGACGACTTATCCTATTTTATTGGTGAGACCTAAATGCCAACATTAATGGGTATCTGTAAAGATTACTGTGGAACCTGTCCCACCTTCAAGGAGAATAATCTTCGAGGAACTAAACCTCATGCTCTTTTCTGTGCTAGAGGGAAATCTGCGATTCCTGAAGATAAACTTGTCGATAAAGGATGTAATTGTTTCGATTGTCCTATCTACGTCAAAAATGAACTTGAAGGGGGCTGGTTCTGCTTTCATGGAATGGAAGGTAAGAAATAACTTTCCTTGATCCTTCTTTTTTTTTATTCCATTCGATTATAATTGACTGAGAAATTAACTCATCGTCTCATTTTTAACAAACTATACATGATCAAATTTGTCTGACAAATTTAATCTTGAAACACAGAATGAAAAAGAAATTCTTATAATTTGAGACTATTTGTAGCATCCATTTCACGAAAGTAAGGAATATCACTCCAAAAAGAACACCACTTGTGATATGAAGTGGAAGCTTTTATATAGACCTTTGGACCAGTATTACATGGAGGTAACGAAAGCCAACAGTAGAAAAAGAAAATTAAGAGAAAATGAATTCAAATTTGGCAAGGATATCCCTGAACCAAAAGATACCAATAAAACAATCAAAAAACATATTTCTAACATTTCTGTGAAAGGAAACTTTCAATCTTCAGTAAATATTTTTCTTTATTCATATCCGTTTATTCTAAGATACGGAACAAATTATCGTATTCTCCCACCGAAATAACAGTAATTCAGTCCTTTAAATGGATAAGAACCTTGGATTTAGTCAGCCCTCCTTCATTCGTTTTTAAATAAAAATGCTGGCTCGTAAAAGCACTTTATTGATCAGTAATAGAACACTTCTACAAATCCTCACAGCTAGTAGGTCAAACTACCTAGAAAAACACGACAGAACTGACCATGCTCCCATTTCACGAGGGTCTCAGAATTCATAAATTTTTTATAGACCAAATACTCTGAAATAAAATACAGTTCAAAGAGGGAAATATATGATTAACAAAAATAAACGCATCTTGGGCATTAGCCTCACAATTTTTACGCTCCTATTGGTTCTAAACATTTCTACAACTCAAGCATTAGTGCAGACAGCAAATATGATGGAACTTCCTGATTCTTTCATTGCATCAGTAAATCCTGACTTTTTTGAGATCGGCATGTCATATAATGATTCAATTTGCTTAGAGATTACCATAATGACCCCTATCATAACATTGTACGCTGTAGGGGATAGAATGAATTATACATTAATTGATGTACAACCACATGAATATATTTTTGATGAGGTTATCTACACTCCAGATGGACCAATTCATACGGAGGAAAATTACACAGTTCCAAGATCTGAACTCAGACTACCCTTATTTATGACAACAACCAATAAATCCTTAATTCAAGAGCTATTCAGTGCAAATTCAAATTGGAATTATACCTACGAAGAGAATTTTCACATATTCAGGCAACAGGCTTATGATTATCCTGATCTAGGTGATACCTCTTACTTTGAATATATATATGATGGATTTTCCGGGTGGATGGTGAGTTTATATCAAATCAGGACAGCTGCAAATCAAACTATTCTATCAGAGGCAGGAATGGTTGCTGTAGCTACAGCTTTACCCCCAACAACAGTAGAATCAACAGAAACATCAGCGGAGAGCACTTCGAATTTATCGTCTATTTCCCAAGATTCAACGACGACGACCTTTCCCAAGATTTCGAGTTTTCTTGGGATAGTGGAAATTCTAGGAGTCATTGGTTTCGTACTTGTCATCTATCGTAGGAAACGCTGAACATCCCCTCTTAATGATTAAAATGTAAATATAGGCGGATCCTGTCGTACTTTGATTGTCTAGTAATTGCATATGCATTAAATGAAAAACTTGTACTTCATACAACTGAAAAGGAATTACCAGAGATACAGAATCTAAGAATAAAGAAGTATCTATACTAGTTTCTGGGGACTTTTCATTTCAAGCCACAGTTAGAGGGGGAATTTTCCATTTTAAACTAGAAGAGAATAAACAAATAGAAACGAGATCAAAATCGTCTGACAATTAGTGAAAAGTTCTGGTTTCAATGCAAACACACGCTATGTGACTCCTTACGATAGCTAACAAGAAAATTAAGAAAGGAAGAAGTAAGCTAGATCCTGCCTTCAAAGATAAGTATTAAAGAGTTAAAAGTGTTGAAAATATTCTCAGCAATCTAGCTGGAAGATTACAGAAGTGAGAAAAATGGGAAAAAAGTCTATCAGCATTTTTCTTTTCATATACTTAGTATTAGTGAATGGTTATGTGATACATGGGGCAAGGATGGAAACATCTCAAGATGGAGAATTTATAGAACTAGCCAGAAGGAGTACAGGAGGGGATGCCTATACGGTCAAAGTAGAAGGATCATATTGTTACTTAAGTTGTGGATATAGCGGTTTCAGAATCTTTGATATTAGCAATCTATCGGCCCCATATCAAGTAGCACACATTTCGCAATCAGCCAATGGGTATGCTCATCAATTCATCCTCGAAGATAATATGGTGTTCATTGGAAATGGTTATGGAGGAATATGGATAATAAATTGTACCAACCCAGAAGACCCAAGAGTAATCACGGAATATGACCATGACTACTCATGGGATATACAGCTAATAGAGGATATCATTTATGCAGGAAATGGGCATATCCAACCCCAAGAAAGTATTACAGTTACTAACATAAGTAAGATAGCAAATCCAGTCCACATTAAAACTATTTTAACAGATGATGATATTACTGATCTGAAGCAGGTGAACCAACGATTATATGCAGCTAGTTCAATGGAAGGATTGTTAATATTTGATATTACAAATAGAACAGACCCCGTCTATCTAGGAAAATATGAGGATCCTGAAAATCCCGATATTTACTTAGTGAGCTTTGATATTATAGAATAGTATGCGTATGCAGTTTATTATCAATATGGCTTAAAAATTTTGAATGTAAGTGATCCCACGAATATCACCGTTGTCACGGAATTAACGAATGAGAACAACGAGTATTATTCTATCCATGTGATAAATAACGTAGCGTACATATCGGATATAAGTAATGGAATTCAATTAATTAATGTGAGCAGCGTAACCAATCCTCAGGAAATAATACAGTATAGCTATGAAAATTGTGGAACAAATGATATCTTTAAACAGAACGAGATCTTATTTGTAGCCGACAGGAATATTGGATTACTAATTTTTAACACAACAGAGAATATAATGGCTGTAACAACAACAACTAGTAGCTCAACTGTCACTACCTCAACAACAGCGGTAAAAACTTCCTATCCAGATATCTGGTTCTGTATCCTGATTATAGTAAGTGGATTACTTGTGAAACGAAGGAAGATAAGATGAACTATCGCTAAATCTCACACCTTTAGTAAATCCTCACATGTCGTCCTTCATGGTAATCTACCTTCTCCTATTGAAAACAGCATTATAGTAAACTAAGACCGACTCATTGTTCCCAGCATGTTTAAACAAAAATTTGCCATTAACATCGCCAAATGCCCAGATATTGTCTTGAGAAGAATGAGGGCATTCATCCACCTAGATCTGCCCTTTATCAGTAGTTTTTATCCCTGCATTATCGGGATGCAAAATATCTTCATTCGAGCCTCAACCCTCTGGAATCTGCCCTGTTCAATTCTTTATGTATGTTTAATATGATCAAGGATTTCACTGATGATTTGAGGAGCAAGAGCAGGGGAGATATTATGGCCCATTCCATCAATACTTACAAATTTGGCTCCTGGAATTGAATCGGCAGTATCACGACCTCCTTCAATCGGAACAAGGGGGTCTGCATCACCGTGTATCACAAGAGAGGGGATTTTAATCGATTTAAGTGCTTCTGTGCGCCTTCCGGAAGTAAAGATGGCAGCTAGTTGCCGAACTGTTCCTAGGGGGTAAAAAGACCTGTCATAGGATCGTGCAAGACGTTTCCGGATGGAATCTTCATCGAAGGATAGGATTCCTCCGTCAAAAATCCTCCACATTTCTACTCCTTGTTCAATCCGAGCAGTCCGTTCTGGTTCAGGGGGAGCTATTAAGGCAGCTGAAGCCTCTGGTGTAGATAGAGGTAAATCAGGATTACCAGTATGTGACATAATTGAAATGAGAGAACGGATTCTGTCTGGAAATTCAATTGCTATTGTCTGAGCGATCATGCCCCCCATACTCACCCCACATACATGTGCATGACGAATTTTTAATGTATCCAACAATCCTGTTGCATCTTTTGCCATGTCAATCAGCTGATAGGGGGTTTCTACGGGTTCACCCTGCATCAATGCAAATATGTCGGGAACGGGGGCATCCTCAAATTTCGTGGATAGTCCTACGTCCCGATTATCAAAACGAATGACAAAGTAATCATGAGAGGCAAGTTCTTTACAAAATACCTCTTCCCAGGTTATCATTTGCTCACCTAACCCCATAATTAGGAGGATTGCTGGATTGGTTTCTTCACCAAAGGTATCATAACAGATCTCAAGATTATTTGCACGAGCTATCTTTTCACCAGAATAAGGGATTGTCATTCTTTCCTTCATCTCCTGAGTTTTTCAGCTTCTAAGAAAAAGGTCTCACCTCCTATATTAGCTTTTCTTGAATAAGATTGATGTAAGCATTAATGTTTACTAGTTGCTTTCGAGGAGAAAAAAATCATTGAAAAGAAGGACCCATCAGCCATCAAAGAAGAACGGGAGTGATATTGCTACCCAAATCTATTTAAAATCGTAAATGGTGCAATATCAAATTATGTGCCTCACTTGCTATCAACATACTCGAAAAATCTGGTACCATCAAAAAGATGCGTATGACATTCAATCAGGAAGATTTCTGAAAATCTTTCCTGGGAAATTCCGTGAACATTGGTATAATTTCTATGGGGCACGTCTGCAAAAAATGGTGGATAACGCGACTTATGATATTGCTGCAGATGCGAATCGAAAACCATACACTGGCCTCAAAAAAGCATTTTACAATTACTTTGCAAAGAATTTTCTAGGGGGGCAAGTCGCTTCTTCTTTAGATGAATTACTTCAAGTGCTTAACAACGCTGAGGACTTGTATCTTCATTATTGTAGTTGTAAGAAAGGGGCATCTGGTGAAGCGGACCTTCGCTGTATCTTTATCAATCATCTTGCTCGTTACAATCGGAAACGACACATCGAGGGACAGGGACGTTTCATTGATAAGGATGAAGCAAAAGAGATAATCATTGAAAGACGAAATCAAGGACATTATGGCACTATCCTTTGGGGAATACGTCCTAACATTGATAGCATCTGTAATTGTGATCAGTATTGTGCGGGTTTGTATACACCAGAGATCAGATGGGGATTACTACCTTCATTCACCATCAGTCAGGTGGTTAATTCCGATAAATGTGATGAGGATTGTAATATCTGTCAAACTACCTGCTATTCGCAGGCAATTCTTAAGCAAGAAGGATTTCAGGTGGAAGGAGTAGATCAGGAAAAATGTATCGGTTGTAATTTATGTGTCGAACGTTGTCCTTATGGCGTGTTTGAAAGTACTCCACGGAAAATCTATTATGACGCAGCTATTGGAAAACAAGTGGAGCTGGAATCTTTAGAGTAAGATTAATCCGTTTTTTTCTTTCGAGAACTATGCCCCCCACCAATTCACAACTCCCAGTTGACAACCATCACCTCAAAATGAAGATAGTAAACTGTAATCTGAAAATTTATAAACCCCTTTGGAATGTAAGCTAAATTGTGATTTTATATGGCATATCAGCAACAAGAAAGAATTCTTGTTAGTACAACTGACGAGATTCCTGGATATAAAATTGAACAGTACTTTGGATTAGCGTTTGGCGCGACTGTAAGAAGTCGTGGAATGGGAGGAGATTGCATAGCAGGTTGCCAATCAACTTGTGGAGGCGAAGTGACAGCTTTTACTGAAATGGCAATTGAGGCAAGAAATCAGGCAATAAATCGTATGTTTATCGATGCAAACCGCATGGGAGCAAACGCCATTATTGGGTTAAAGTTTGATAGCGATCAAATTGGTAAAGGCGGTAATACAGCAAATATAGCTTATGGAACTGCTGTTAGAGTGACACCAATAAGATAACGGTGGAAATTATCAATTTTCCCATCGCGATTCTACTTTTTCTTAAACGCTGGGAGGTATCTTGGCGCTTTAAGTTTGCCCATCATCCTATCTGCACTAGTTACAATAAACATTGCTGGAACATCAGAGGAGTATACCTTTGCCAAGGATGTAGTATAGTCTATACGTGTTTTTTTTCCGCTCTCCTGTTCCTAATTTTATTCCATATAACATTCATCCCAGTTCATTATTTATTCGTAGGAATTGGCATTCTGATTCCAATTCTAGTAGTAGAAATCATAAAAATTGAGCAGAGAAGCATAAAACGGCTAGCTAGAGCAGGGATAGGAATTGGGTTAAGTTTACCGTTCTCCGCCTTTGTATTACATGAAGAGATAGTCGTGAAGGTAATGGGGCTCTTAATAACTCTACTTGGATTTATTTCTTTTAGACAAGTGAGGAAAGCTGTAAACCGGGAAGATCTATGTAAATCATGCCCAGAGTACAAAAGCAATAGGATTTGTAATGGTTTACGATTAGAAGCAGAAGCGATGAGAAAATATTCAGATTATGCCTCAGATTTATTACACGCTGAACTGAAAGAAAAGTATAGTAGAAAACTCAACTGAAAAATGAGGAGCTCGTTAATGAGAGGTAAACATTTCTAGCAAAATATAGCCAATAGGCGATGGGTGACTTTTGAAAGGGAAAAATCGGGAGAAATGAATCTTTATAAATGGTGATCTGATGTTTATGACCAACTTTCCTCACCTGACTTTCAATGGGATAAGTAATGCTATAGTTTCCATGAATAAACCAAGGATGATGTAGAGAAAATGGAACCTCTGAAAAATGCCACAAAATGGGGAGATCGTGAGTCTGCTCATATTAAAGTAACCGAACCGCTTAAGAAATTCGTTTTTCAGCATTTAGACATGGATCCAGATACCCTTCCCAAAAAATACCCGCAAAAGAAGACGTTAGATGCTATCCTAGGTGATTCCCATCTTTCGGCTACCTTTCAATCTGAGTTAACACAACTAATCGATAAAACGCAAATAACTACTGATCCTTGGACTCGCATCACCAACTCTTTAGGTCAAGGTTATGTGGAATCACTTCGCTCACGTTTTTCGGATATACCAGCCGTGGTTGAACTGGTGGTTTTTCCTCATAGTCATGAGGAGGTTGTTAAAGTTGTCCAATTAGCGAATAAACATAAAGTGCCCCTTTCAACTGTTGCTGGAGCTACATCTGTCACGCTGGGTATTGAACCTTCCCTCGGCATCATCGCAGTAAATTTAACACAGATGAATAAAATAATTGATGTGAATCCAGAAGCCCAATATATCACCGTTGAAAGCGGAATTTTGGGGCCTGATTTAGAAGCCCAGCTAAAAACCTATGGGTTGACTCTTGGGCATTTTCCTCAATCATTTGAATATAGTACATTGGGGGGCTGGGCGGCCACACGGGGTGCAGGACAGAATTCTACCCTTTACGGCAAAATTGAAGATATGGTGATGGGGATGAAGTTTGTCACGGGTTTAGGAGAAACATTAATCACCAGAAAAGCCCCTGCACGAGCAACCGGGCCCGATATCAATCATATACTGCTCGGTTCCGAAGGAACTTTTGGTATAATTACCGAAATGACCCTGCGTGTTTGGAAAACTCCTAGAAAGACACGTTTGTCAGCTTTTTTCTTCAAAAGCTTTGAAGAAGGACTTTTGGCCTATAAAGAGATTCTACAGAACGGATATCGTCCTGCGGTGATGAGGATTTCAGATAGCGAAGAGACCTATCACAATATTGTAGCTCAAGCGTTAATGCGTGATACCCCCAAAATGCCTTTTTCATATCGAATGCTCTTGGGACTCTTAGAAAAAAAAGGCTATAAAGATGGAACACGGAGTATGGGTGTTCTCTCGTTTGAAGGTGATCCCGCGCTTGTTGCCTTAACATTCAAACAGGCAAAAAAGTCTTTTAACAGATATAAAGGAGTATATATCGGATCAAGACCTGCAAAAAGCTGGTACAAAAGACGATATGAACTTCCTTTTGTCCGTGATCCCCTCATTGATCATGGTATCCTTATTGAAACATTTGAAACTAGTACCACGTGGGATAATATAATGATTTTATATCGTGTAACAAGAAAAATATTGAAACCCGAATGTCCGATTCTCTGGACGCATGGAAGCCATTTTTACCCCAATGGTGCCAATCTCTATTTTACACTAGTTGCCCCGCAGAAGGAGAAGGACGAATTCACCCAGTATTATCGTATCAGGAAGAAGGTCTTAGATACATTCCAAGCATATGGCGGAACTCTAAGTCATCATCATGGAATCGGCCGATCGTTTATCTCTAATTATCTAGCGGAGATCGGAGATGAAGGGTTAAAAACGCTTAGAAGTATTAAAAACGCGCTTGATCCGAATAAGATCATGAATCCAGGTATTTTTGGATTAGACTCTAAATTAAGCTAGAAAATACCCACGCTACTAATGCTTGGAAATATTAGCACAAACTTTTGCATCTTTCTCTTCACCTCTCTTTGACTCATAGACATTTCCAATCTTCTAACAATTAGAGGACAAGAGAGAAATGTAATTTTCTAGTCCTTTCGTCACTTATATTCTTACTCACTAATCTAATTTTAGCATCTAAACAAAAAAGGAAGGGAGAGGAAAAACCACCAGACAGAAGATCAGAAGAGAGTCAACATATACTCATTTGGACTCTTTAAGGCTATTACTAATGAGGAAACGACAGGACTGCCCATTTCCACATTTTTGTTTTAAATAGAAAAGAATGAGCTCGAGAGAGACTAGTGGGAGTGTGTAAGAATCATTGTAAACGGATCCTTCTAAAGGAATCTTATCTTAAACTAATTTTTGGGAGCAACATTGGTACTTTCGCTCTATACTCTTCATAATCGGAACCAAATTCCCGAATTAATTCTTTTTCCTCCTTTCTTGCTATTATATAAAGATAAATAAACATAAGGGGTGTAAGGAGAAAGGAGTAAAGTGCGGATAGAAGAACAGATATTGCAAAATGGGCAAGCAGTGCTCCCATGTATTGAGGGTGTCTAACTCGTCTATAAACTCCTGTACTAATAACTCTCTCTGGTCGATGGGTTTCAGCTACCTTAAAGGTTACCTCTTTAACACCCATGAAAGAAAACCATAGTACTACAACAATAATAGGTAAGAAGATAAGAACATGGATGATGGGAGTATTTAAATTAACAACTGGGAGCATTAAGGATATCTCTGAGAAAAGAGGAATACTGAAGCGTGGTTGAGGAGCTAACCATATTCCAAACATAAAAAGAAAATAGCCCCAACCTGAAATGAGGCCTAATATATCCCCAATTCTTTCCCCCTTGGATTTACCGAACTTCTTTCGTAACATCTGATGTTCTAATGACCAAATATAGAGAGGAAAAATTATAATTTCTCCTAATATGCTTATCCAAAACATTAAACTCATTTAAATCCAGATAAATTTTGGTTTTAAGATGAAAAATAAAGCTTCTCCAGTTGTTACTTCTTTGGAAAAACTCATGAAAAAAGAAACCACCAGACAAATGACCAGAAGACTCAATAAAAATCTTTTTACGACTCATCAAGGCTATTATTTCGAAGTAAACGAGAGGACTGACCATTTCCACATTTCTTCTTGGAAATTGCCCGTATATGATTTCATACAAGGTGATCGGATTGTGAAAGATTGTTTTGGCCCAAGAATTGTGATTTTTTAGTTGCCGCCTCTACAGCATCAATCAGAATTGAACGAAACCCACGAGCTTCCATTAATTGCAAAGCTGAAGCTGTAGTGCCTCCTGGGGACATGATAGCATCCCTTAAAATCCCTGGATGTACATTTTGTTCTAAAAGTAACTTAGCAGCACCCATAACGGTCTGTGCACTCAAAATAAGTGCTTCACGCCGGGGTAAACCTGCTAAAACACCTCCATCGGCTAATGCTTCTATAAACACAAATACATACGCAGGACCTGTTCCAGAAAGACCTGTGACTGCATCTAGCAAGTATTCTGGGAACTGAAAGACCTTTCCTAAGGAACCAAAGACGATTTCGACAATTTCTGAGTCTCGATTATCATTTCTGGTTCCAAGACTATAGCCAGCTGCCCCTTCTCCTACCTGAAAAGGCATATTGGGCATTATCCTTACACATCGTGCATTTCCAGTTAATTCTTCTATAATGGATAAAGGTACACCAGCAGCGATTGATATTACCAAATGATCACTTGTGAAAGCAATTTGCAGTTTTTGGAGGGTTGTTAGAAATACTTGGGGTTTAACACAGATGAAAATAATGTCGCTTTGCTCAATTATTTGCTGATTATTTAAGGCTGCATTGATACCAGTTTCTTCAACTAGATCCATTAGTAGCTCGTTTATAATGTCATATGCAAGTATTTGATCAGGACTCACCAATTTTTCTTTCAATAATCCTCTAATCAGGGAAGTTCCCATTATTCCTGTACCGATTACTCCTATGGATTCTGATAACCGTGGTTTATTACTCATAGTCAGAATTTCTCCTTTGGCACTCTATATTACGGATAAAGTGAATTATTTAATTTTTTTCTCCAACGTTTTTCTTTTTACTTTGATTTTCTAATTATGAGATACAATGGTAAAATGAAGTGAAACTTCGAAGTAAACGAGAGGACTGACTCTTTCCACATTGTTTAGAAACAAGCGCTCGTGTGCGATCAGTGGCAGAATGTAAGAAAAATTAAATCTATTTAACCAAGATTGTGAATAAAATATCCTTCTCTACTATAAAGTTCATTGAAGCTCTACTCCCCACCGATTCGCTATAAAGACAGCGAGATTATAGGTCAAGTTCTAGTTTTCAATTTGTAAAAAAATGGTTTAAAAGTGAGATTTTCAATATCTATGATATGTCAAGGGCTGATGAAAATAAGGGTTGGTACCATAATTTTTCAGGCATCGACCTGCTGACATGGGGTGTTTTGTTCTTTGTTGGGGTATTTTTTGTATTCCAGGGAGAAATCTTTGGGTAGGCTGTGCTATTCATTATGCTTGTGAAATTGTTTCAAAAATTAAACGAATAAAAAAGTGAGTATTACATCTGTTTCATCAATACCTACACTCACAAGAGTTCACTGCACATACTAGTTAAGAATATATATTCGAATTATTGAATAACTACCCGTTTTCAACATGATCATTTTTGTCCGACAAAGCGAGATTCCTCGTATTCGCTAACCTCTCCCTCTCTCTTACATTCATAAAAAGCCTCCCTCCATAACCTCTTCCAAGCGAGGTGATGAAAAGAAAAATTCCTAACTTCTTGGGTCTTATTCACTTGTAACTACGTG
>NJBF01000025.1 GCA_003144275.1 Candidatus Heimdallarchaeota archaeon B3_Heim | reverse complement strand
GGAGTCCGTTTTCTAACGAGTGTATTTCTTGATTCGCTATCATAGAAAAACATTTGGCTCAGAAGTTAAATGCTTATGGGTCAGCTCCGTCATTACTCCCCGATGGTGACTTACTCATCATTCGAGATACAATTAATTTAAGATGAGTCTTGAATTCCATAATTATCGATTTCAATTTTCCCCTCCCACAGGCGCTGCATTTCGGGACTGGTATTTAGAAGGGCTTCTAATGTTCCTGAAGCTTCGATTTTTCCTTTCTTTAGTATAATAATTTGATTTGCTTCTTGTAGAACAAGTGGTTTGTGGGATACAACTAAGAATGTATGGTCTTTATTATTCTGAAATAAACGCTCCCAGAACTTCTGTTCAGTTTCGATATCAAGAGCGCTTGAAAGATCGTCAAAAACTTTTAACTCCGACTCCTGCAGTAGCATTCGAGCGGCAGCCAACCGTTGTTGCTGACCTCCAGAAAGTTTCTTCCCCTTTGGTCCTACTAATGTACTTAATCCATCTTCTACTTCTTCTAAATCCTTCTTAAAAACAGCTAATTTGATAGCTGATTGCATTTGTTCGGAATTATCTGGCAATCCCAATAATAGGTTGTCTTTTATGGTATCACTAAACAAGTGAGGCACTTGCGGTGTGTATGCTGTTCGAGGGGGTCTAAAAATGGATTGATCAGTAATTTTATTATCATTCCACCAGATTGTGCCTGTACTAGGTAAGAGTCCAAGAAAGGCCTTGAGAAGTGTTGATTTTCCTGATCCAACACGTCCTGTGATTACAGTTAATGTTCCCCTTTGTAGTACAAATGATATGTCTTCTATACCTTTATCTGAATCAGGATAGTGATATGATAAATTCTTCACCTTTATTGATTTCATATGATCTTTTGATTTTTTAACTGGAATAGTTCTAGGAGGAAAGGGGGTTTTGAGATATAATGGAGCAAATTGCACTATATCCTTTTCGGGAATTGATTCTTTTCTTCCTCTCATTAATTTGGTCATTCTATTGTAAGAAACTGCTGTCCGATGATATCTAGCAATAGAACCTCCCACATAGCTGATAAACCCTGTCACCCAATTTAACAAATATTGAAACAGGGCAAAATCACCAATGGTAAATTCTTTCGCTAGCATAGGTTCACTAATCATTAAAAACATGATTCCTGTAGCTAAATAGACAATTAGTGTACGGGTTGCTTGTAATAGAGAGTTAAAGAATTCATCCTTAATTGCCGCTTGAGCTCTTTTATTATTTTTCTGTTCAAAATGCTTTAACATATTTCTTTCTGCGTTATTCACTTTAACACTTTGTATTGAACTAAATATTTCCCGTATTGTGCTTGTGACTTCTCCAGTTGCTTTTCTTCGCTCACTGCGATAAAGGCTAACTCTTTTCCGAAATGCGTTTACTAATACGATGACAAATATAAAAGGAAGAAAAATGAATATTGTTACTTCTGAATTAATGCTCAACATTATCAAGAAAGATACAAGTCCAAACAAGAAGAAATTTAACAAATCAGCCATCGCTACGGGAAAATATGCCGCCTCAGACGCGTCTTGTCTAAATCGGGAAATAGCTTCCCCTGGAGGGTAAGGAGGGGGATTAGCACCGTATTGAGCATACAGTCCATTTATCATATTCCTTCTAAAGAGAAGCCTGAGCGACATGAAAAAAATATTCATTAAAATTGCCCAAATGACATCAAAAATAATTTGAAAGACATTAACTACAAACAAAGCTACAACAAAGAACCAAATATTGACTTCTACGGTTACTAGCCCTTCTAATTGAATAAAAATTTCTCTAACTAACAAAGCTCCTAATAAAGGAGTTATAAAGAATGTGAAAGAAGTAAACCAGACAAAAAAGAATGTAACAGGTTTATATTTTATGTTTTCAATCATATAACGAGATAAGTTCATACCGTAACCTCCGTGATACCTGTTCGCAATAATTGTGAATATTTAGAATTTGGATCTTTCAGTAATTGGATTCGATTTCCGTATTCACGCATCTTTCCGTCTTCAATAAGCATTATATCGTCAACATGATCTAAGGTTTGCAGACGATGTGCAATTATGATTGCAGTCCTATTTTCCAGCAGCTTGAAGATGGCGTTCTCAATTAACCTTTCTGTTACGGGATCTAATCGTGAACTTGCTTCATCTAATACTACGAGTTTTGGATCTTTCATGAATACACGTGTTAGTGCTAGTAATTGAGCTTCACCTGCAGAAAAACCAGCTTCTCCACTTAGTAATTTAGTATCTAAGCCCTCTTTAATTTCTCAAACCAATCAGTGAATTCCAGAGCTTCTATAACGTGTAAGATTTTGGCATCAGGTAAATCTTGGTTGAATAATGTAATATTTTCCCGTACTGAAGCTTGAAATATCTCTACTTGTTGTGTGACGTACGCAATATTATTTCGTAACCCTGAAAGGGGAAGATCTTTAATATTAGTATCATTAAAGTAAATACCTCCATTTGTTGGGTTATATAGGCGGAAAAGCAACCGAGAAATGGTCGTTTTCCCACTCCCTGTTCTGCCAATGAGTCCAAGTTTTTTTCCTGGTGCAAGTTGAAAATCAATGTTTTCGACCGTAGGATCCGTTTTTGAATAGGAAAAGGATAACGAATCGAATTTAAGTGTTAAAGGCTTATCATTCGCAATATCACTTTCCCCTCTATCTTTTATTTGTGTCTGAATGGAAAATAGCTCATTTACTCTATCGATGGAAGCATCAGCACGGGTTAATTGTTGGGATTCCCTAACTAAACGAATCATTGGATCTATAAGAGCAGCAACATATTGATTTATCAAAAAGACTGTCCCTAAGGTGATCACTCCTCCTTCATAGAGGGGAATCCCTGTGATAAATACCATAGTTGTTCCTAAAGCGACAATTCCCATTACCGATATATGAATCATCCGACTAACAAGCACTGCTTTGAGTGTGATATCGTATTCGGCTTTTGAATAGTCGTGAAAACGTTTCATGATGTATGGTGTGGCACCATTTGCAATTGCATCCTCCTTCCCAGTTAATGCTTCTTCTACATAGCCCATAAGATCCGCACTAGATTGGCGGACCTTTTTCCAATATGGGGAGGCGTAGTTCCATATTTTATAAAGGATAAGTAAAGTTGTTAAACAGAAAATTGTGAATGTTAAACCAATTCTCCAATCTTCTAATAAGAGAATGAAAAGTATTCCTATTATTAGCAGGAGATTAGTCACGATAAGCATTGAAAATTGTGAGAAGAAATTCGAGAGGGTTGTTACGTCCCCATCTATGCGTTCAATTATTTTACCTGGAGTATACTTATTATGAAATGTCATGTCAAGATTAACACAATGAGCAGTTAAATCCATACGAAGCTGGTTTGTTGAACCCCATGCAAGTATTTGTGTTATGTAGACGGCTGTTATGAAGAAGATTTGTTGTACTATAGCAAGTGCAATATAAAGAAGAGCAGCTTCAAGTAAACGTCTTTGAGCGGCTGCTGTTGTTAACCCTCCAGCACCTACGAAATCAAAGGTGTCTAAATAGTAACGAATAATTTGAGGGTTGATTAAGGTAAAAGCAATATCCAATAGGACAAGAAAAAATAATGTGAAGAAATATACCTTATAAGGTGCTAAATATTGCCTTAACAAGACGAAATATTTTCGGAAGGGTAATTTCATGAAGTTTCACAAATTATTATTTTTCAAAGATAATGAAGAGATGAATATAACTTATTAGACAAGTCATTCGGCAATGAAAATCTCTCTAAGAGCACAGACCACTTAGCTAACTGATAGTTTTTATTCGAGAGGATATTGGTAAAAAATTTGATATACAAATTAAACATTTCAATAGTTCCCCAGCATGTTGGAGGTGATCAAAACATTTAATTTGTAAAAGCGTCCTCCCAAATCTAAATTTTAGTGAACCTGAACTATTTCAATTTCCTTAGCTTCAATATCACTATTACTAAAATCGATTTCTACTCTTTCAGGAGGATGGCGTGTCTTTATAGTGAGTTTTTTAGTCTTAATTGATAAATTTCCTATATTAAACCCTTTTTTTACACGAACACCTGATCCTATTCTTTTTGATATTATATTTGAGAGATTTGACCATTTAGTGAAAAAAACGCCAAATACGATAGTAATAGAAGGTGCTTCAATAGCTCCTCCAACCCTAACTTTTCTTTTTCTTGGATTTAGGATAAGATAAATAGATTTTGAAGCAGTTATACCATTCTGGATTGTTATATTTTGCCCTAAGCTTACGGTGGTGGCGTTTATGGATTGAGCTGATGTGTGTAGTCCCGAAAATTTGATATTTTTACCTGCAATTGAACCTCCAACCTGACAGCTCTTTTTTACAATAATATTACCAGCAGAAATAAGATTGGTTCCAACTTGAAGGTTAGCTTTTGCTTCAATCGATCCTTGAGTAGTTTTTAATTCACTTTTTACTAAGAAATCTGCATCGAGAACAAGTGAGAATGCTCTAAAGTTCCCATCAGCAGCTGATGGCCCAGTAATGCATACATCATCATTGATTTCTGTATCTGTAAGAAAGTTGGAAACTGAAAATTTCTTCAAATTTGTTCATCTACCACCTTAAATTCTGAACCCTCTATTCACTTAAGTGAGGTTTCTTAATATTCGTCCCAATAACACACCAGTCATCGCTTTTCGATAACGCTTATTTGATCGAATATCAGAAATTGGTTTACATTCTTCCTGAATCAGTTTTTCTGCTTGATAAATTGCATCCTCGGTGAAATTATGATATTTTAAGAATGCTTCCGTTTTACCAGTTCTGACTATCGTAGGAGCAACGGCTCCTAAGGATATTCGAATATCCTCAATATTAGATTTATTTTTTGAAAGCAGAGCTTCTACTGCAATAGATACTACTACAATTGAGAGAGCATATCTTTGACGGAGTGAAATATAATCCCCTTTATACCCCTCTAATTTTGGGATCACAATTTTTGTTACTAATCCATTTTTAGGAATCGAAATTTGTCCTGGACCAGTTATGAAGTCTGCAATAGGTAATAATTCCAAATTGTTGACTGTTTGGACTTGTACTAGTGCATCTCGCGCATATAGAGTGGCTAAAGTATCTGCAGCGGGAGAGGCGCGACAAATATTACCAACAATTGTCCCTAAGTTGCGTATTTGAGGAGACCCAATTATAGAAACTGCTTTCTTTAGAGCTGGAATATATTTTGCAATAATTGAACTTTCTAAAAGTTGTGCGTGGGTAACTAATGGCCCCATTTCGATATTACTGCCAATTTCCTGAATAAAGTCGAATTCAGGAATTGTAGTGAGATTTAATAATGGAGGTGATCCACCCCATACTCCGATTTTATTTCGTACCATCACAAGGACATCTGTTCCTCCTGCTAGGGGATAGATATCACTACCATACTGGTCCTTTATCGCAAGGGCCTCAGCTAAACTAGTTGGGGACAAAATTTCAGTAGTGTACATTCTATTTATCCTCCTTATTACGTACAGATATCAATTCTGCGGCAATTGAGATAGCAATTTCTTCAGGGGTTTGACTTTTAATTGGCACACCAATTGGTGAATGAATAGAATTCAAGATCTCACGTGATATACCCTTGGATTCCAGTCGAGAAAAAATTTCCTTCACCTTGCGCATACTTCCAATCATACCCAGATACTTCACTGTAGAAAGATTTAAAAGCTTTTGAGAAAGCAGATGATAGAGGATTTTTTCATCCACATCATGAGAATAAGTCATTATTATGATATAACTATCTTCTTCAATGAAAAGGGAATCAATGATGTCTACAAAATCACCCGTATGTGTAACAACATTCAATCTGGTTACAATATTTTCCTTTAGATAATCTTCTCGATCATCAATAATAATGGGTGAAAAACCTAAATTCATCAATAAGGGAATGATTTGTTGAGTAATATGACCAGCCCCGAACAAATAAACCTTAGTTGATATCCCAAATATATCAATGAATAATTTCATCTCTCCACCACATAACATACCAGTGGCCTCTTCCCCTGATTCCACAAGTTCAAATGATTTTAATAATGGTGTTTTTATATCAATTTGAATTTTGGCCTGTTTTAATGCTAAAGATTCAACTGTCCCTCCTCCAATTGTGCCCCACAATAGCTTACCAGATGATGAAACAAGCATTTTGGCTCCTACTCGCTGAGGTGCTGATCCTTTTACAGCAACAACGCTTACTAGGGATACTGGTCTACCAGCACTTACCTCTTGTTGGATTAGTTTAAAGAAATTCTTCATAGTACCACCTAAAGCTGTTTTTGAGCCTCCTTGATCGCATCATAAATCTTAGTATACCCAGTACACCGACATAACACTCCACATAAACCCTCTTCTATCTCCTCCTGGTTAGCTTTCGGATTTAAATGGAGAAGAGAAGTAGCAGCCATAATCACACCAGGGGTACAAGCTCCACACTGCGCAGCTCCAAATTCTTTGAATTTTTCTTGGATTAATTGTAAGATTTGATCCTTTCCCTCAATCGTTAGTACAGTACTGTCTGGAGGAATTTGAGCCATAAGAATTATACAAGAGGTCACAATTTTATCATTTAGAATAATACTACATGCTCCACATTCCCCTTGATCACATCCATACTTTGTTCCTTTTAGGCCCAAATCATCCCTCAAAAAATCTAGCAATCGTCGATTGACAGGAACTTCCCTTTTGATTAATTTCCCGTTAATCGTAATTTCGATATTCATTGTTCTTCCTCCTCTATTTTCTCCTGAATTGCGGCCCAGACCCTTTCAGGTGTTGCAGGAATAGTATTGAGCCTTATCCCAACTGCGTTGGCTATGGCATTTGTTAGAGCTGGAGCAATACCCATAAGTGGTTGTTCGCCAATACCTTTGGCACCATAAGGACCGCCCGACCACGGATCTTCTACGATGATAGAATGAATTTTAGGGGTTTCTTTTGTTGTTGGAATCAAATAAGTCCCTAAATTATTTGATAACACTCGTCCCTCTGGCGTAAATATAATTTCTTCATACCTCCCGTATCCTAACCCTTGTAAACTTCCCCCTTCTATTTGTCCTTCTAATGTTTGCGGATTTATTGCCTTTCCCACATCATGCGCAGCCCAAATATTTAATATATCCACTGTTCCTATTTGTGAATCGACTTCTACCTCAACAATATTCGTACACCATGCATATGCTGAATATGCATCTCCCTGACCTTTCTCATTATCATAATGTGTCGATGGAGCGACATCCCACCCAGCTACAGCTACTTGACCCCTTTCTTGATAGACCAGTTTTATCGCATCTGAAATAGATAGAATTTTTTTCTGGGTAGCAATCTCTTGGATATGAAACTCTTTAATTTCAAGCTGTGATGCATCTACTTCATATTTAAGAGCAACCTTCGCATAAATTAGTGCACGTAATTGTTTACACGCATCTTGGAGTGCTCGCCCTGACATGATCGTGGCACGACTAGCAACCGTAGGTCCAGAGTCTGGAACCCTGCTTGTATCAACTGGAGTCATATATACTTTCTCATATTCGATCCCCAGTTCTTCAGCTACAATTTGGGAAAGAACTGTTATCATTCCTTGTCCCATCTCGGTTGTTCCAACTGCAAACCGAACACTTCCATCAGGTTCTACTTGAACATAGGCCCCTGATCTTGACATCATTTTCCCTGCTGCACCCAAGAAACATCCATAAAATATTGTGGATATGCCCATTCCTTTTCGTCGAAACTTTCCTTTTTTCTGTTCTTCTAGTACTTGCGCTATTGTTGGAGTTGGTTTTCGTTTCTGATACCACCCACTTTGTTCCCGAGCTTTGTGAAGAGTCTGTTCTAAACCAACCGATTGATCTATAACTTGACCAAATGTAGTCTTATCTCCAACTTTGAGAATGTGTAGCTCACGAAACTCACTTGGATCCATACCGATGCTCTCTGCCGCACGATCCATTTGTTCCTCTCCTGGAAAAATTACTTGTGGGCTTCCAAAACCCCGAAACGCGCCAAAGGGTACGAGATTCGTTGTTACAGCGTATGCTTGAACGTCTACATTAGCACATCGGTAAGGGCCAGCAGCATGCAGTGCAGCACGATAAAGAACCGCGGGTGCAAGTGTGGAATAGGCTCCTGTATTCAAAAAAACTTCCACTTTGATTGCTTTCAGCTCTCCCTGTTTTGTTACACCTGTTTTATACCGTATAACAGCTGGATGACGTTTAGATGTTGTTTCAATATCTTCTTCTCTAGTAAGGAGATATTTCACTGGTTTTCTGACTAACCAGGCTCCCAACGCTGCAAGACTTCCTATCTGATTGGGAACATCTTCTTTTCCGCCAAATGCACCCCCTGTAGTTGTTTGAATGATATTAACTTTGCTCCATTCTATTCCAAGAATTTCAGCTACACATCGTTGAACATAGAATGGACACTGCATACTCCCATATACTGTCATCGAATCATGCCCCTGTGGAACTGCAATACATCCTTGGGTCTCGATGTATGCATGCTCTTGAGCAGGGGTTCTATATTCATTTTCGATTACAATATCCGATTCTGTAAATCCTTTTTCGATGTCACCATTTTTTTGCTGCCAATACGAGCACACATTATCTTCTTCAAATATTTGGATAGTAGGATGATCTTTTGCTTCAACGGGGTCAAAAACTGCAGGAATTTCTTTATATTCGATTGAGACATATTTTCTTGCTTCTTCCGCTAGGGGCAAACTTGCAGCTACGAGTATAACCACAGGTTCTCCCACATGTCGAACCACTTTCTCAGCAAGTAGAGGCCAGTCATCATGGATGACATGAAGAATATTCCTTCCAGGAACATCTTTGGCAGTCCCAGCCACAACACTGAGGGATTCTAGTTTTTTATAATCGATTTGTATGTTTACTATCTTTGCATGGGCATAAGGACTCCGTATAACTGCTAAATAATGTTCATCTGCAAAAGACATGTCATATGCATATGGAGCTTCGCCTGTTACTTTGGTGTCAGCATCCTTCCGCTTTAAACGTTTACCTACTGCCATAGAATCAACTTCGGAAGAAAAATCCTTTACAAAGGGCATTAGAAGTAAAATATTAATGCTTATTTCTTACCATATGATTTGGGATTATAAGTAAATCCCGTTATTTTTCAGCATCTATTTCTTCTTTTCTTTGCTATCCATCCTATCGCCAAGAAAATCACGGCTGTAATGATTGGATTTACCCCCCAAGGAATTGTTGATTTAGTCTTCAACGGAGAAGTATATCCTTCATAGAATTGATCGAGTGTGCCTGCGAGGTGATGTGAGAACAAATCAAATGTTTGATTAACTGAATTAAACAGTAAATAAACATTATGAGAATCATTCTCTCGGTAATAATAATGGCGTATATTAGCCAAATCCAGAGTTTGAGAGAAGTTATCACAACTAAGTAAGTTACCTGCATTGGTTCCTGACGCAAGAAACACTGTTTTGTCTCTAAAAACTTCAATGTTTCGATAGGGATTTGCATCCAGGAAAAACTCACTAGGAGTAGTCCATCCAGAAAGATCAGTGACAGAATCTATAATAAATTGATTGGTAAAATTCATCACCCCGTCCCCAATATATAATCCACTAAATAGTTTTGGATGACTGATAGAGATGGTCAACGCTCCAGCTCCTCCCATAGAAAATCCATAAATAAACCATGAATCACTGGATAATTTTAGAGTAATATTCGCATCATTTAGACACGCAAGAACCTTTTTTTCTCCATTATATGGCGAATACCAATCGTTATTTGCACCTTGAGCAAAAACTAACGCCAATTGATGTTCTCTGGCAGCCTTCACAATAGGTGAGTTCTCCATACTCTGATCGGGTTCCCCCCATTTATTTCCATCTAATAACTCTTCGTGATTAGCAATATAACTGGGGATTATTAATACTGCTCCTTTCGGATTAGAGGGCAAATACAAATAATAAGACTGCTTTGTACCGGCAACATCAATGTCATGAAGAGTTAAGGTTTCATTTGATGGATTTGCCTGGATTGGAATCCCTATCAAAACAAAAATACTGGCACAAATCAACATAGTTAGTACGATTGATCTAGGTTTCATTGTCATCAACTGCGCTACTATAATAATTGAGTTGAAAAACTACCTTTTCTTTTTAGTGTTGTGCAAAGGTCTCGTTTTGTTTTCATTCGTATAACAATTGTTAAGTGACAAAAGAAAAACTTCCAATTGTCACTCGTTTGAGAGGTTAGACCTCCAAGTGAAGATATCTTCAAACATAATTCTTTTATACCACTAATTTTTAGAAAAGGGTGTCGAAACATGAGTCAATCTACGTATAAAGCAAGTACTTATCTGCATTCCAGATATTATAGAAATTTCATTACTTGGATCCTTGGCCATCTACTGAAACATAAATATTTGTTCTTTTTCGGATTTCTGTTAATGTTTCTGGGCACAGCTTTTTCCATTATTATTCCCTTTATTTTGCAATTCTTCTTTGACGAAGCAATCAATAGCAATTTCGATACGATATTTGCAACTAGTGCAATATTTCTCGTACTTTATGTCCTCAATTTCTTGGCATCGTCATTCGGATCATGGGTAAATGCATGGTTCTCAGAAGAAGTTGTTAAAGACGTTCAGAATGAATTTTTCGAATCCATGCACTCAAAATCGATGTCATTTCATGATAGTGCGCGAACTGGAGAACTTCTAGCAATGGCAACTAGCGATTCTCGACAACTTTCCTGGATGCTCCTTTCAATTCTAATGTTTGGTCTTGCTATAGCCACTACTGTAGGCAGCTTGATCGCTATGTACGCTTTAGATTCATTCTTATTCTTTGTGTTTCTGCTCTTTGTGCCATTCATTGCCCTAGCAATTGTAATTTATGGTAAAAATCTTGGTCCTGTTTCCATTCGACGCCAAGCATTATTTGCCCAATGGCAGGCTACTCTACAAGAAAATCTCGCGGGAATCCGAGCCCTTCGAACTTTATCCAATCGGCAGAGTGAGTTTGATAAATATGATTCAGACCTGAAAGAAGTCCGTGAAATTCTCATAGAGAGGGGAATAATTTCGGCACGGTATTTTCCCACTCTTATTATCTACTTTGCTATGGGTCTTCTCTTTGTCTTGGGTAGCTATTTTGTGTATCTAGGAGATATGAGTGCAGGAACAGTGATCGCTTTTAACAGCCTTGTTCTATTGCTTCAAACACCAAATCAGTTCATCCGATTCACAATATTCCTTGGATCAATGGGATTTGCAGGCGGAAAGAGAGTTTATTCTGTTATTGCTGAGCAACAACTCCTTGAAGAGGGGGATCATCCAGTTAAGCAAATACGTGGAAAGATTCAGTTTGAACATGTATCATTTCGTTATAATCCAGAAGGGCCTGATGTATTAAAAAATATTAATCTTACAATCGCCCCTGGCCAAACGGTTGCAATTATCGGACATACCGGTTGTGGGAAAACAACCCTCCAAAAATTAATCCATAGACTGTATGACCCCACTAGTGGCAAAATATTCATTGACAATGTAAATATTAAGGATTACCCAATCGAGGCCCTTAGAAAACAAATTGGGGTGATTGAGCAAGATATTTTCCTCTTTTCTGCAAGTATAAAGGATAATATTCTTTTTGGTAGTAATGACGATAAGTCAAACTTAACTGATACAATGATTCAAGTGGCTAAATCTGCTCAAATTCACAGTTTTGTATCGAAATTACCCAAACAATATGATACGGTTATTGGAGAGCGAGGAATTACATTATCAGGGGGACAACGACAACGATTAGCCATTGCTCGTGCTTTCATAATCAATCCCCCTATTCTAATCATGGATGATTCGACATCCGCCATTGATGCGCATACTGAGGCAAAAATTCAAAGTGCCATCGGGAATTTACTTGAATCCCGAACGACTATTATTGTTACTCATCGATTATCTGTATTACGTAAAGCAGATGTTGTAGTCCTGATGAATAGCGGTCAAATTCAAGATATAGGTACACATGATGCACTTTATACTCGTAATACAGACTATGCAGACATGTTTCGACAATTTGAGAATTTACCTCCAATTCCTGAAGAAATACTTATTTCAGAGGAGGCTGTCTAAATGGCCTGGCATTTATATGGAGCGCTGAATGCAGCAAAATGGGATAAGCAATATACCGAACGGCAAATTATTCGTCGTGTTTTACCCTACTTAGGAAATCACCGACGATATTTGACTTTAGTTCTCATTTTTTCTCTATTAAGTGCACTAGTTTCAATTATTGTACCATTAGGATTAGCAGTAGGGCTAGATCAACTCTTTAAATCGCCTGAGGATAGAAATTTAACGATTATTATTTTAGCTACCGTCGGGTATTTGGTTCTTCTCACTCTTGAGTGGATACTAACATATATATCCACTGTCAATAGTCAGAAGTTACAATCCCATGTGACTTATGATTTAAGACGAGATATTTTTTCTAGAGTCAATAAGCATGAAATAGCATTTTTTGATCAAAATAAAACAGGAAAAATCATGTCTAGAATTTCTGGTGATACCTTTCAGCTAGGAGGAGTCTTAACCTCTATGATGGATCTAGGATCAGTTATTCTACGTGCCACGCTAATTTTAGGTACAATGCTTCTATTGCAATGGCAATTAACCCTGATTTCGTTAATTATTTTCCCGATACTGTTTGGTACTATCTATGCGTTTCGTTCTGTCTTTCGAAAAGCCTCACTACTTCAAAGACGTGCAGAGGCAACGCTTAATTCATTTGTAGAGGAACAGATATCTGGTATCCAAATTACAAAATCATTTGGCCAAGAAAGAAATGTCCTCGACAATTTCGGAAAACTTCAAAGAGAAAAGGTGAGGATAAATATTCGTCAAGCAACTCTGTTTCGGGTCGTTGGCCCATTATTTGACTTGATTGCGGCAATTGGCCTATTCATTCTTCTTCTTGCGGGAGGTAATTCCATTCTGTCTGGTGCATTATCAGCTAGTTTACTTTATCTCTTTATTACCTATTTAAGGAGATTGTTTCAACCTCTCATTGCTTTATCAACCTTTTATGCAACATTACAAGGAGGATTTGCTGCTGGAGAAAGAATATTTTCACTAATGGATGTTCCCCTTAGTATGTATTCAGAGGATCAGTTACCCTGCCCTCCTCTTACAGGGGAAATTGACTTTCAGAATGTTAATTTTGAGTATAAAAAGGGAGAACCTATTTTAACAAATTTCGATTTACATATTCCTGCTGGCCAAACACTAGCTATTGTTGGCCCCACAGGAGCAGGGAAAACGACCATTGCTTCTCTTCTTGCACGGTTTTATGAGTATACTGGTGGAGAAATTGTGTTAAATGGAAAATGGTGTCTTAAACATCTAGAAGCAGATAGTATACGTGATCAAATCGGGTTTGTCCTCCAAGAACCCTTCCTTTTTTCTGGGACAATCCGAGAAAATATCATGCTAGGTTCACCAATTGCTTCGGAAGATCAACTTCAGTGGGCATTACATGCCGTGAATGCCGACTCATTCATTAAATTATTACCAAAAGGACTAGACACTCCTATTCGTGAACGTGGACGTGGTTTATCTCAGGGTCAAAGACAATTGCTTTCTTTAGCTCGTATTCTCTTAAAAGATCCACGAATTCTCTTACTTGATGAAGCGACTGCTTCTGTAGATGCGTATACGGAGTATATGATTCAAAAAGCACTAAAAACTGTCTTCTCAAATCGTACTACAATTGTTATAGCTCATAGATTAAGTACTATCTTAAACGCTGATAGAATACTCGTTCTTGATGAGGGAAAGATTGTGGATCAAGGAACTCACACAGAATTAATAGCTAGGAAAGGGCCGTATAGGAAACTATATTTTACCTACTATGCACATCAAGGATCTCTCCAAGAATTGAAACTTGAAGAAAAATCTGTCATTTCTGCGACTCATTAAATTTGTAGGACTAAAAATTCCTTCTATCCTTTTTATAGAAAGAGCACCTTTTGTTTTCAAGAGGTTAAGTCCTTCTAATTTGATGGTCGAGAATCAATTTACAGTAGTATTGCTCATTATACATCATCAGAATCAGTTAATTTAATTTTGAACTCTCAAAAAAAGAAAGTTTTTTGAGGATATTTCTCTTGAATGCGGAGGAGAAGACAGGTATTCTGAAAAGAAGTGTTCCTCATTTCTTTAATATATCAGATCAATTCTTGCGTTTAGTTACATAAATTATCAAACTGTAACTATATTCAATATAAAACTCAACTAAAAAAGGTGATAAAAATTAAGAAAATACTACTACCTTTAGCGTTTCTTTCCATTATCCTCCTTTTATCTGGAGGACTAGGGTTTGCATCAGCAACACCTGATGTCCCTGGAGATGGCCTTGAGAATGGTGATTTAGATCGTGATCGCGATCGTGACCGTTATCGTGACCAAGATCATGATTGTACCTGTGATGGCTCTGGTGAGTGTGAATGCTATTGTCCTTGCCCATCTGACGGCGGGGATGGTGGTGATTCTAATCCAGGTGATGGAAAAAGAAATTGCTACGGCCCTCCTGAAAGTCATGTACCAAAAATGGCTAAGATTCACTGGGAACTGGAATGGCAGTATCGATATCAATATCGATGGGATCCTGCACCAGAGTAGATCAAAATTTAACATTGAAACATAAAAGAGCGATGTTAAATTAGGATTAAACCAGGCCAACCCTCAATTTGAAGATATGCGAAATATCTTCTTTTTTTCTTTTCTTCTAAGTCGTTAATTGTCTTTTTTTTCACTATTTTCCTTTAAGATCAGTTGTATGGTCTTTACCGTTACTCGAAAATATCCATGAAAAAAGAAGGATGAGAAACGGAGGGATTACAATTAATGACAAGAGAGCGAAAATCAAAGTTGAACTAGTGTTACTCAAATCAAAGATAAATCCACTGATAAAGAGGGTAACATCAATGGAGTAGTGGATTAAAATAGCAGGAAGAATGCTATCTGTTTTTACAACTAAGTATGCAAGTGATAACCCCACAGGAATAGCGGCAATAGATTGGAAAAGTACAGAGGATAAATCTTGATTTAGAAGAAGATAATTAAAGATGTGAAATAGGGAAAATAAAACACTATCAAGCAGCAATGCTTTTCCTACTGAATATCTTGATAATAGGAATGAAAAAATTATCCCCCGAAAAGCTATTTCCTCCCAGATTCCAGGGATGAGCGCGAAAACAAATATAAACCATCCCAGCCCATTTTCATAATCAGGGGAGGTTAAAAGAGAAAAATTCGATGTATAAACTCCTAGAAGCATTGCAGTTAATACGACACAAATAAAAAACGAGATACTGACAGTTAATCCCAATAGAATGCTTCTACTAGAGATTTGGTTGGGATGAAGACGAATTGTCCTCAGAAAATCTCGTGAGGTGAGTCCTTTCATTAAGTACAACGAAATTGGAACTACAAATATCCATAATAAACCACTCAATGTAAACCTAGAGACAAACTCGAAGGATATTCTCTCAAAAGGAGAGGGATTAGTAAAAAACACATTTTCAAGGTCAAGATAATCGGGAAGATAGATAGCAAAACCATAAACAAATGTTAGAATCAAACTTACAAGTAGAGGATGTTCAATTAGAACAGATTCTGTTTCGTTTTCATTTGACATAATTAATCCATTCATTAACAAGAATTCTAGCTAATGCAAATTCAAAAAATAGAAGTGATTGGTTTACCCTGATACTGTAAACCCATCGATGATCATTGTAGGTATCTTGATGTTCCACGGAGTTAGAATCGCATCTGTGCACAAATGACGAATCTCATTCAGTCCTTTATAGAAATTTCCTCCAATTGTAACAGGATCTAAGGATCCCGCGATTTCACCATCTTTGATATAGAGAGATTGGGGAGCAACCGCTGAAAAATCTCCACTAACTGGATCAGAGTGTCCTAGTCCCATCACATAATCTTGCATATAGATACCTTCAGAAATTTCACTTATTGCTGAATCAACATCCGTAGAGCCTTCTGGTACAATTAATGTTGTCACTCCTATTTGGGGAGTTGAAGTAAAACCCTGACCTCCACGTGAAGCATTTGCTGTGCTTTCTGTCCCAAATACTCGCGAGTAATAGGAATCAAAGAGGAAGTTTTTCAATACGCCATTTTCAATCAAGGAAGTTCTTTGCGTTGGAATTCCTTCCGCATCAAACGCTGAGGTACCAAGTCCTTCGGGAATTTGGCCATCGTCATATAATGAGAATTCTTTGAGTGTGATGTCCTCACCAATTCGATCGGCAAAACGTGAACGTCCTTCTACCACCATCCGTCCATTTAATGCAGGTGAAAGGCTACTGAGAATATATGTCGAACTAATTCGAGGTTCCCAAACCGTTGGTAATTGTGTTGATTTGTCTAGCTTCTTTGTCTCCAAGAGATTTACTGCGTGAGTCGCTGCTTTTTCAGCTAAACCATCCCACTTTAGTGCACGTGATCGACTCACATCAAATTCAAAGCCAATTTTTCGCTTATCAGAACCAGGTTCCTGGGCAATACATTGAATTACAATGAATGACGCTACAGAGGTACTTGCATTATTGATTCCACGATTATTGGCTACTGCAAAACCACCATAGGCTAGTCCTGTGTTTCCCACAATGGTGGCCACACGTTTATCGACTTCTCGTGCTTCAGTTGTAATCTGATTTACCATTTGAATAAGTTCAGCCGAGGTTAAATCAAGTATGGGCTTGTAAAAATCTCCATCAGTAGAATGACGTTTTATAGGATCAGCAAATCCCTGAAATTTCTCATCGGTGGCATTTATCGCCCTCATTGTCGCCACGGCATCATCTACTGTAGCCGATAGCCCTTCTTTTGTCAATCCCGAAAAAGAAGCAAAACCAACACATTTTTTATCCGCAACTCGAACCCCGATTCCCCCACCAAATCCATCAACAGCCTTAGGGAGTCCACCCTCGATGCTAATTTCACTTTCATATCCATATGTAAGATAGGACTCTATTTCCATTCCTGGGTATTTCGCCACTCCGTATTTTATTGAATCATCAGCGAGTCCCTGTAGATACCCTTTAATATTTTCAAATTCGACTTTTCCCATATTATCACATCCGAGAATTAATTTTCTCCTCCGACTTGAATTTCTGAAAAAAGCATGTGAGGAGCACCCATTCCAACAGACAAACCATTTTGTCCTCCTTTACCACAGCCTCCGAAATACCCTGATAATAACACTGTTTCTTGACTCAACGCTTCAACCTGTAAGAGACACTGCAATATATTTCCAGTTAAAAGGTGATCACGCAACGGATATTTTTTCTCACCGTTTTCTACCCAATAGCCTCGAAGTGCGAAAAATTGAAAGTTGGACATTGATACAGAGCCGCCAGAGGTATCAATCGAATAAATACCTGTTCCAAGTAACTCTAACATTTCTTCCTCAGTTTTCACTTCACCAGGGAGGAAAATTGTATTTTTCATTCGGGGAATGGGAGAAAATCGATAGGTTAATGCGCGAGCGTTTCCACTAAGGCCACCCGAATCTGGTAATGCCTGCTCTGTTCCTCTGTTATGCAGATATGACTTAAGCACACCTTCTTCAACGAGACTTGTATCTGCTGTAGGAACTCCTTGGTCATCATACGGTAACCAAAGACCCCCCTCACCTGGATTTACTCCAATATCGATAACATTGATATTATCATTTGCAATTTTTTGACCAATCTTGCCTGTCAATGGACTCGATTTTTCTACCACTCCATCTGCTTCCGTTAGGTGGCCAAAGGATTCGTGTGCAAGTACAGCTGTTAGTTCTGGATCAGTAAGCACGGGATGTTTTCCTGCAGGAGGTTTTTTCGCGTCACATTTCTCCACAGTCCAATTATAAGCATTCGTTGCGATTTCTTCAGGTGTTCTTCCTTTCTGTTCCCACCTATCTAACCCGTAAGCTCCACCATGGCCATCTCCAGCTCGAAGTAATTCTCCTGTTTTCGGATCTTTAACAATAACAGTCATTCTAAGATCAGTAATTATCGGTTTGTAGCTAACCAACCGATTTTCTGAGGTATAGAGCATTTTGATTCCACTTAATTCACCATAGCGGCCGATGATTGAGTTGACTTTGGGAGTATCAAATGACAGCGCGGTACTCGATGCTCTATCTACTAATTCTTTTTTGTAAGCTAAGTCATACTTTATTGGATGTTTATTGACCTTGAATTCAAGAGGAGTCCGTAAATCGGGTAGTTTTCCATCTTTTTCGAAGGGTAATCGAAGTCTCGCCGTTGGTTCGGATACTTTGGCAATTTTCACTGCTCTAAGTACAGTTTCCTTCACATCAGGTTGTGAAAGTGCGGCTGTATAGGAAAAGCCTTGTACTCCCTTATAATACGTTGTTATCCCGATTCCTCGTCGACGGGAGCTTAAAACGTCCTTCATGGTTTCCTTTTCACGGATTAAAGTTTGTAACTTCAGATCCTCGAATCGAGCTTCAACAAAATCGGCACCTGCTTTTTCACCCTCATTCACTGCATATTCTAACACATCTTCGATTATTTCCACATCCTAAATGAATTCTTTCATTAGTTTTCAGTATATTACAGAGTTTCCTTATAGTTTCCCTTTCGACCTGAGTCAATTATTATTCTTTTTCCTGAAGGCATATCATCTCACTTGATCAAAATTCCCAACCTAAATTTTCTTAAGTTCTTGAAAAAGTGTGAAGGTAGAGTTCTTACTCGGCAAAAACTTACAAACAGTATAAATTCTACTATTTTGTGACTATAATGCTTTCCAATGAGAAATTTACAAAAGCCAGACACTATATCATGACCCATGCCCGACCGTTGGATCGAGCCCTTTTTGAATTCGAATTTATGGATAAATCACCCCGAACAGTCCTTGATATCCTAAAGACCTATCAAAATGAGGACGGAGGTTTTGGACAGGCCTTGGAACCAGATTTCCGGACAAAAAAATCCTCTGTTTTAGCAACAACCGTAGCTATGCAATATGTACATGAACTAAAACTTTCAGAACCAAATGAGATGATTAAACAGGCAATTCTATATCTTATAAGAGAAGTCCAAGAATTTCCAAAAGGTTCTCCCCTAAACTACTTCTGGAATCTAACTCCTTTGGAATCAAACCACTCATTACACGCCCCTTGGTGGTCTGGAAAAAAACTTAAAACCCCAAGGATTGAAGAATGGCCGAATCCGAGCGTAGAGGTGATAGGCTATCTCCTACGGTATCAACAGCTCATTTCGCAATCGTTGTATGATGAAATAGTGAGAGATTTGCAAAAATATCTCAAACTAGTACCCAGACTCACAGAGTTTATCTACTACAAATTTCTATGTTTCAAGCGTCTAATACCCCATGTTTCTCAGGAATTATCAGAAGACATTATGACTATGCTAGATACAACCTTTGAGAACTTAGAGCTCTTGGATGAACAAAAATTCGAAGAAATCAAGATACAGAGGTTAATTACTGAAAAAACTTCCTATCTCTACCAAAAACATCCCAAAAAGATGAAACAATTAATTGAAAATGAAGTAAAACGATTGGGAGATGATGGAGGTTCACATCCTCTTTGGAAATGGGGAGAAGATGAAATATGGAAACAGGTAGAACGGGAATGGACAGGAAAGTGTACCTATGAATTGCTAGTCACCTTAAAATATTGTGACCTACTCCATATTGGCTCTTAAGAGTTATTTAAGTAACAAATGCAAAGAGAATAGACAATATGAAGATTAGCAAAAACATGAACAAGAAGAAAGCGAAGATTGGAGATTCTTCCAAAAACTCTCGTGTAAAAAATCGTGCTATTTCTTTCCCAACAGTTAATTGTCTTCGTAAGGAAAGTTGATTTCGATCAAACACCGTAATTCCAAATATCCGAAGCGTTGGAATCATATGGGTTAAACACCAAATTACTAAAAATGGCATTGCCAGTAATGCAAGCAATCCCACCAAGAATAGTCGAGGATACATAAATCCTGAGAAGAAAAGGGCGAGGCAAATAATTATAACGAAGAACATTGCCCAAAACCAGGCGGTTGTAGAATAATAAACTCCTTCAGGGGAACTGGTATCACTCACACGTCTATTGACAGCGTCCTGAAATTCTTCCCTTTTTCTTCCAACATAGGAAGCTGTCCTCTCTTTGGAAGGTGGTGATTTCCCTGCTTCATCGAATTCTTGCTTAACTCCATTAACAAAATCTTTGCTGGAGTCTTTAATTCGATCCATAAAACTTTTCTTAGATTTAGAATCCTTTTTGGACATATAGAGAACCCCAACTTAGAATCGGGTTTTATGACTAGAGATTTTTAATTTTATAGATATACCTGGTCCTTTAATCACTTCATACTTTGATCCAGAGCCAAAGGTTATGGGAATTTCAGTTTTTATGATTGTGTCATCCTTGGTAGGGTCCCTCTCACGAAATTTGATGGGAATACTACGGGTTTTCGCCTTCTCTGCTTCATCAAATGAAAGCCAGAGTGTAAAATCTTGTTTTGTAGTGTAGGTTAAGTTTTCTTTAATTTTAATTTCCCCATGGAACGGTACGCGATAATCATGCTTAAGGAGACCCTTTCCACCGATTTCAAAGTAAAACTCACCAGTTCGATCCATTGGATTTCTTTCATGAACATCCTCTACTCGAATACTCATTAAGGAGATTATATTTTGATAACGGTTTGATTTACTCAGATCTGGTGCTTGACCTTTTGCATACGTCTTTTTTCCTTTTACATAAACTCGTCTACTCACAGTTTTCACCTTTATGTCAGACTTTCGGTTGAGATTACAGCTTTTTATTGGTCTTAAAAAACATCTGTCATCGAAATCATTCTCTTTTTTTTTGGCCCGG
Organism: Candidatus Heimdallarchaeota archaeon B3_Heim; assembly: GCA_003144275.1. Lineage (GTDB taxonomy): Archaea > Asgardarchaeota > Heimdallarchaeia > Hodarchaeales > Hodarchaeaceae > Hodarchaeum. Next base: position 47,123 of record NJBF01000025.1, on the reverse strand, counting down.
ACTTACTTATTCTGAATGATGAAGTAAAAAATTGATAAATCACATTGGAATATATCCTTTAGAATACGTAATTGGTGAAAAAACTTGGCTGAAACAATGAATCAAAATTACCTGTATGTAGGTTCCTTAATTACCAGTGTAATTGGAGCAGCATTATTATTATTTGGGGATTTTGCAGGGTGGTATTGGTGGGATCAATATGTAGAAGTAACTGTATGGATAGGTATATATCTGGATTTTAGTCCCAGCAACCTTTTAGTCACACCTATTCTACTTGTAGCAGTAGCTTTACTTGCATTTTGTGCTTATGTCTCTTACCTCGGACTAATGGACAATTTAGAAGATTCTTTTTCTAGGTTTGGTATTTTTGCCGCAATTGCAGCCATCGGAATTCAATTAGGCGTATTTATGATTTTTGCCTTGATTAATATAATCGAAGATAATGCGTGGTGGCCCGACGTTGGGTTCTATGGAGGAGTAATTGGCGGAGCACTGACACTGACGTTCCTGTATTTATCAAATCAACAAAAAACGAGTTTTAAGTAAGGCTCTTAGCAAGAATGCCATCCTTTTTATAAAAATAAGGTTTATTCATTAGCAAAAGGTTTTAGTTTAGAACGAACTCTGAAAGATCGAGTACTGAAACTTGGTGATTATATGTCAAGCATACCAAATCTTCCATTTTTTGATTCTTTACTAATTGAATTAGGGCGAGAATACGATGTGCCTGTTCGGTTAAGTCGATATGCCAGTGCGGCACCAGAGTTGCTCACGTTGGCAACTAATGCGGGTTTAACTGAGGATGAAGGAGCTCGTGCCTTATTTGTTGCGGATTTCATTACCACTGCATCAGAAGTCCCCTCTGAAGCGTCAGATGAAGATCGGTATAGCTCTATATTTGAAGCATTCAAATCAGGTCGCTCTCGTAATAAATCACCTGATAAATTAATGCATGTGTTCTATGTTGCTTATAAAACGGCAATAAAAATGAGATCTCAGGATTTGTTCATGGGAGGAAGAGGTATGCCTCGAGATGTGTCATTAATTCGATTGAAGGATTATTTCATTTCACCTTACCTGAAAAGAGTGAGTAACTATCTTTCTAAAGGTCCCTGTGGTTGGGAATTCGCTCTTTTATCAGCCGCCCTGAAACGGACATATCCCCATGAGGAAATTCAATCACTGAAAATTCAATCTGATAATCAGAAACATTCAGATTTACTGGCTCCTATCTGGAAATTACTTAAAGAACATGAAGCTCTTCACGTTGTAATACAAAATTCGAGTGTTACAATCGCAAATATGAATGAAACCCAAGCTTTTCTTCTTTTTAATACTAAACAGGCTTCATTAATTTCATCATGGAATGTAGGAGAAGGAACAAAAGTAAGTAAGCTTCAAACTCCATTTCAGAAAGTCACATCATTTTTAAATAGACCTATACTTAATAGCGACATTGTGATGCTTCGAGGACGAATTTTGAATACCTTAGAACACTTTATGCTCGTTCGGGATGCTTTTTCACCCGCAAACCCCATGTTAATTATGAAAACTCCTGCGGATGATCTGAATGCAGCAAATGTTGCTCAAATACTTCATTTACGAGGGCTTGATGAATCAAAAGCAGGTACCTGGAAAAATACTCTTTCGGGTGATCAAAAATCCAAACCTCGTCCAGCCACCCCGACAACACCAAAACTACAAGGAAAAGAAGCAACACCCGTCAAGAAGAAAGGGTTCTTTGGTCGTTTACTGGGAAAGATTCGAAAATCAGAGGAAATAGACCAGCAATCTCCAACACCGTCGGCTCCTAAAGTTTCTGTACAAGAAAAACCATCACGAGGATTGTTGAAAAGAGGTTCTTTCGCAACTGATGCAACCTTTATACCTCAAGCTTTGGTTATTGAGGCAGTTAGTAATATTCAAATAGTAGATACCTTTGATACTCTACGAGAGGGAAATTACAGTATTGAAGGCATTTTCGAGACAGATTTAAAATCTAATGTAACAACGTTTCTTTCAAAACCATCCCTAGGCCTTGCATCAACGATTATGACTTTTCTTACTAATCTTCAACCTTATTTAACTGATTTATTTCAAAACGCATTTCAAGTTGAAGACTTTCTGATCGAAGAACTATTCTTTACAACTGATGCTAAAGAAAAGTATATTATCAAAATGGATGGAAACCAACATATGACAGTGGGTCTTTTAGCCCAAGCTCCTCCAGATGCTCATATTGAAGATTGGAAAACTCGAGGCGAAGATCTCGAACCATTACAAAGGAAATCCCTTGCTATGCGAACGAATCAATATCTCAAAGCTAGACGTCATTCCTCTTTTGAAGATTCTACAGAACGGATCTTTGGCCAGAATTTTGCTGTTTCAACTGCAAAAAAGGATACATTTCCATAGAAATTTTCATCAGTTAAAAAAAATGAAAAATTTCCTATTCAAGTGAAAAACTCAAATAAACCCTTCAATAGTTTCAGTATATAACTAAATTTATTTTTATCTCCTTCTAGGCTTGTAGAATCGATTTTTGACAAAAATATCTCATGATTGTATTATTCTTTCTCTTCTTCATTTCGATATTCGTTGGTCTTTCGATATTCGTAAGATTGCTATTCTCGAATCTCTACGTTTTTCCTAAACCTTTTTAAATTAAAAAATCACAATAGTTACATAAGTATTAACAATTGTGAAATGAGATGAAACACATGATTTATGATGAAATAGACAGAGAAATCTTAGAAATATTAAACCGAGATGGGAGAACTAAATTTACTACAATTGCAAAATCGATTAGGCGTACAGAGGGTACAGTTAGAAATCGAGTTCGACGACTACGAGAAAAAGGGGTTATTCAAGGCTTTCGGGTTGTGACCGATCCAGTGAACCTTGGTTACGAGAAACAAGCAATAATTCGATTTCAAATGGAACCTAGTTATGAAACCTACGCTCAAATGGATAATCTCCCCTTTATTTGTCAAGGAGTAAATTGTGATCTACTTGCCCTCTACCGTGCAAATGGAGAAAGTAATTTTATCCTTGAAGTCCTAAGCAAATCAAAGCACGATCTAGATTATTTCGTATCAGAATTAGGTAAATTCGATGGTATTGAAGATATTGAAGTGCTTATCAAAGAAGAAAAGATCTATGATAAACTCCCATAGATACTTCTTCTTTTCTTTATTTCTTTAATTTTTTCTTATGTTGGAATGCCTGACATCACAATTGTATACAGGATGTCTGCAGCATTCGTTACTGAATCCGAGGCATTTTCAAGACATCGTGCTGATTCTATCAGTAAGAAGTGTACTGAGAATCCCTGCTTGTCATTTATAGCTAGAATTTCTTCCCTTACCGCAAAGTGAACATTATCCGCTTCCCTTTCCCTATCCTCAATTATTTGGCGGTTATCTAAAATTTGCTGATCGTCGGTTCCTAACGCATTCACCATTTTTCTAAATATAATGACACTTTCATGAGTGAGCTTAACTAGTTCAGTCATGTAATCAAGTATCAGATCAAATTCTGACGTATCTACATCTAATTTTACAAGGAGAACTAAATTCTTACTTCCACTTTTTATCCAATTAGCTACAGAATCTGCTACTCTAGTTAAACGAAACAATTTTTCACGTATTTCAGGTGGAAACAATCCTCGTGCAATTTCCGTTGCTAGATCATCTTGAAAATGATCTGCCGACCTTTCCTGTATACTTACGCGATTATATAAATTTTCTGCTTTAGATTGATCGGGAGTTCTTAAAAGATCAAGCAAGTCCAAACTTGCGGTGCAAGTATCAGCCAATTTTCCAGCATGTTGATCTAGACTTTTTAATATTATCTGATTTCTTCGTTCTTTAAACCAATGTAGTAAACTAGTTTTACCTTCATTCAAGAGTTAACACCTTCTTAAGTCCATAAATAGGTGCACGAAAGATCCGTGCCTCTTTAGGGTTTAGCTGAATAAAAACATTCCCTTGTGATCCTAAATCGAGCTGAGAGTCGAGTAATATTTCATCATCAGTTCGAAGTATAATTGTATATCTAAAATAACCCCCGATAAATTGTTTACCCGTGATATCTCCGATTAAAGAATTTTCTGTGGATTTTTTACTTATAAAAGCATTTTCGGGACGAAAAGCAACCACTACGCTTTCTCCTTCCTCAAAATCAACATTATCGTCCAGTAAGCCAATGGATTGATTATTTCGAAAGCTAATATGAATCCAGCCATCAGAGGTTATCTCGGTTATGACTCCTTCCAAAAAATTGCTCTCTCCAAGGAAATTCAACGTGAAGAGCGTTTGAGGAGAACTATATAGCTCTTGAGGAGTACCTATCTCAACAATTTCGCCAGCACGAAGAATAACTATTCTATCAGCCACTGAGCAAGCTTCTTCCTGGTCATGGGTAATGTGAATTGCTGTTAACCCTAATTCTTTAACCAATTTACGAATGGCATATCTTAATGTTACACGAACCTTATAATCCAACGCACTAATTGGTTCATCAAGGATTAGGAGTTTTTCACGCGTTGCAAGGGCTCTTGCCACTGCTGTCTTTTGTTGAGCACCCCCACTCAGAGCACGTGGATAAAGATCTTTTTGTTCAAGTAAATCCACCAGTTTCAGCATTTCTGATTCTACTTTTTTGAGTTCTGATGGGGAAATGTCGTTAACAAATGGTGCATAGGTAATATTTTCAGCCACAGTCATATGGGGGAATAGCGCAATATTTTGAAATACCATGGCGAAATCTCGTTTTTCTATTGGTATTCCTTCTACATTTTTCCCATCAATCTTAATTTTCCCTTCAGTGATATCCACAATTCCCGTAAGACAATTAACTAGGGTCGTTTTTCCACACCCTGAAGGACCTAAAATTGCGAGGTATTCTCCATCTTTTATCTCTAGGTCGACGCCTGATAGAGCAACTACACGGCCAAATTTCTTTCCAAGCTTTGTAATATCTACGTTTGGCATCAAGCATCCTCCAGGTTTTTAATTTTGTCCCAAGGCTCATTATAATGTATTATATCTTCTGGATCAATCTTTATTGTTACATCATATTCCAGTTCAAAATCTTTCATTTCTGTTGAGGGAATAGCAATTACAATTTGTTTGGGGAACGTTTCAATATTAATGATTAAATGACTCCACTTTCCCAAGAAGTACATGTCCTTAATTGTCCCTATGAACTCATTAGGCCCATCTTCTCTTGTTTCAGTTACAGGTACGACAGTAATACCATCAGCTTTTATTGCCAGCACGTACTCATCTTTTGAAACATCAGGTGTTTCTGATGTTCCACGATATGTCGTTAAACCTGTAATAGTGTGTTTTCCAATGGAAAATAAAACCTTCTCTTCTTGTACTTCTTTCAAACTCACAGGTATTAAATTGGTGACTCCAAAGAAGTATGCGGAAAATATAGTATTAGGACGCTGGTATATTTCTTGAGGAGTTCCAAATTGAATGATACGTCCTTCATTCAGAATTAAAATACGATCAGCCACCGCTAACGCCTCCTCCTGATCATGTGTGACATGAAAGGTAGTTTTATCCAAGTCGGTCACTAATTTCTTAATTTCAGTACGTAAAATTATCCTCAATCGTGCATCTAATGCCCTAAGAGGTTCATCCAGAAGAAAAATGCTTGCATCAGTTGCAATTGCTCGTGCGAGTGCCACTCTCTGCTTCATACCACCACTTAGTTCATGCGGTAACGCATTGTATCTATGACGTAAGTTAACTAGATCTAAAACCTCGTTTCCAATTGTATTTATTTCTGGAAGTGATTTTTCACCTTTCATTTTCAGAGAAAAGATTGCATTAGACCAGACGTTTTTATACGCAAATAAAGAGTAATCAGATGTTTGGGGTAGATAGGCTAAATTTCTGGATTCAGGAGGTAAACTAGTAATATCTTGGCGAGTACCCTGATTATCAACCATTATATGTCCTTTCGTAGGTGGTATAAGTCCAGCAATGATTTTCAAAAGGGTTGTTTTTCCAGCTCCTGTAGGTCCCAAAATTACGATATATTCTCCCTTCTCAATTGTTAGATCAATTCCCTTGAGTACTTCTTTTTTACCAAAGCGTTTCGATAAATTGGAGATGGTTATGTGTGACTTTTCCATTATTCATTCATCCTATTTACGCTTTGCTCGGGAGATGCTGGCTCGTAATGTAAAGATTAGCATCGATGATATCAATATCAATATTATAGTGGTCAAGGCAGCAAGAAAGTAATTTTGGTCTATTTTAATTAAGTTGACAATAAATACAGGAGCAGTTGTTGAGGTGGGAGAAACAGCTAAAGTAGCTCCAGTTTCCCCTACACTTCGAGTAAACGACATTATTGCACCAGCGATTATTGAAAATTTAATGACGGGAAAAGTAATTTCTCGAAATGTCTGCATAGGTTTCGCACCTAATGTTCGTGCCACATCTTCATACGCAGTATCCAACTCCTCCAACCCTCCAACTGTATTTCTAACAATAAAAGGGAACGTCATACTGATATGTGCCATGATTACAAAAAATAGTTCATTAACAGGTATCACAGGTTGAAATGCCCAAAATAAACCAACTGAAAACCCAAGTGCAGAACTAGGCACAACATAGGGAATATCAACCAGTGCATCAAGAAATCGGGAGAATGTATGGGATTTTCTTGCAATTAAAATTGCCATTGGTACTCCTAGAACCACGTTAACAACTGTAGCAACACTAGCAACCAAAACGGTCATGAAAATGCTTTGTCCGAATAATTCCCAATTAGCTGAAGCTAGTGCTGCCAATGAGGCTCCTTGAATTAAATATGCTACTAAGAAAAAGGACGGTATAATCACAAAGAGTATTAAAAAACCAAAAGCGATAATTTGACGCATCTGTGGAGCTTTCCCTTCACTAACCGCCCATTCAAATGATGGGTACACCTTTCGGAACGGTAGTTGTGCTTTTTTCGCTATAATTTTTGCCACAAACACTAAAGTAATTGCTATTCCAATCATGATTGCTGCAAGGAATGCCATACTCGGGAGTAACGAATCATAAGGAATTCCTTCGAAAGGAATCATCTCAGGATCCTGATGAGCACGTTTCCAATCACTAATTAAAGTTGTTCCAGTCCGGGCTGCACTCCCGATTGTAGATAAGAGAACAACCACTCCTCCTGTATCTGATAAGCTCTTAGCTAGGCTCAAAACCATTGCAGTAGCCACACCAGACCGAAACATAGGCAATGTAACAGTACGTGCAGCTGTAAACTTACTAGCTCCACAGGTACGTGCAGCTACCTCTAGAGTGACGTCAATTTCCTCCAAAATTGCAGTTAATGATCTTACAACGTAAGGGAAAGTTGTAGTGAAGTGAAATAAGATGAGCATGGGCAGTGCATTTCTGATGAATTGAACAGCGAATATTGGCGATTCCACACCTGGTGTAACTCCCCAAAATAATGCAACGGAAAATCCTAAACCAGCAGTAGGAACTGCTAATGGTAACTCAATAAAACTATTCAATAACGATTTGAATCGAAATTCTTTACGGACCAGCGTCCAAGCAATTGGAAGACCAAAGATCAAATCAAATATAGAAACAATTATTGAAACGGAAATTGAATAAAATAATGCTGATAATATCTGGGACTGAATTTCCTGATTAGAGAATACTGAATTTTGAATAGCGGTAAATTCAAGGATGACATATCCAAGAACAAATATAGTGGGTAAAAGAACTAAAAGGACGAAGAAAAAAACAACAAAAGAGTACCAAGCGGTATTAACTCGTGGTTTCGAGGTAAAATTAGCTATTCGAATTACCAATCGCTCTAGCTGACTTCTGTCTCTTTGTAACATCGTCCCAAGTTCCAACTGTCACTATCAATCTTAATTATGTACAATCACAAGTATAAATTCTGGACATAGATCCGAGAAAGATTTCAGAAGATTAAAAAGATTATTTTCACACTTATGGGAAAGGATCTGGGGTTTAATAAAGCTCATTTCTACGCTTCACTCAGTTTTTTTATTCTCAATGAGATAATCAACTTCGAGGCCCGAAAGTGAAGGAAATTCAGGTTACTTTACCTACTGATCGAAAAACCTTGATGGACGAATTCTTAAAAGAATTCTCAATCTTGGCTACGACCTACGACTTTGGTGAAACAATTAGGTATGAGCTTCGAATCGAAGATTACCAAACAAATGTATTAATCGAAGAATTGAAAGCCAGGGGAGTCGGGGTCGCATATGGTGACATTGTAGTCAGACCTTTGTCTTTGTTAATTTCGAGTAAAAAAGGTGAAAATAGTCTCCCTGAGAGCGCGGGAGTAAACCGAGAAGAGATCTTGGCAAATGTGGGGAAGATTTCTGGCCTTTCGTACACTTATCTCTTAATGAATGGACTAGCGGCAGCTTTAGCGACTTTCGGATTATTAAATAATGATGTAGTAGTTATAATTGCTAGTATGATAGTTGCACCGCTTCTAGGACCAATAGTATTAACGTCACTTGGATTATTAAGTTTAGAAACAACGTCTTTTGTAAGAAAAGGAATTTTTTCCGAGTTCACTGGAATTTTTACCACAATTAGTTTAGGGGCATTGATAGGATACGTTTTCAATGAAGTCGATGCTATAAAAATACATGATACCGATTTAGGAGGGAATCAGATTTATTCTGAAGTTTTAAACCGAACAGCTCTCACAATTCCGACAATATCATTAGCATTACTGGGAGGTTTAGCTGCAGGGATAATTGTTGCACGTGGATTAGATGTATCTATTGTCGGTGTAGCTATTGCTGCTTCTTTGTGTCCACCTGCTGCAACCATTGGAATTCTTGGAGCTATTGGCCAATTCGATCTGGCCTTGAAAGCTGCAAATTTACTTCTATTAAACATATTAGCCATTATTCTTTCGTGTACAAGCGTTTTTTGGATTTTTGGAGTGAAGAGCCGGGGCTTATCTAAACGTCAATCTGCGAAAGTGCGACGTCTGAACGTCCTCTGGATTGTAATAGTAACTCTATTACTCATTGCAATATTAATTAGTGCTGGGGTCTTTTAAACAAAAAATAGAACTATTGAGTGAGATTAAGATTTAACCGTTATTTGTTTGATCATTATTCTCCTTCTCCCCTAATTGAATAATGCACAGACGCCCTTCCACAACTCCAATTTTCGCATTAATCTCATTTTCATTAATCATCTCATAAACAAGAGACTCGAGCTCCTTAGGATCGATTTGGACATTGTTAGCCAGGATTTCGATTGGCACACTCCCAAACTTTGTAATTTTTTCTGCGAGTTCTACTCGTTTCTGCTTGCGAACTAATCCATCTGATAAAGGACCAGCGGCGGATAAAACACTTTCAATATCACCTTTCTGGTAGGCGGCGAACACTTCGTATACAATATGTCCAAAACTCCCTAAATCACGTGTAAGGGCATCTTGAACAATTTTTACTCCCCTTTTCGACTCGTGTTCAATTATTTCTAATGCTACTAATGCAGCATCGTATTTTAGTAGCCCAAGCCATACATCATCAGGTTTCTTTGCTATTTCATAATGAGTTAGGTACTCACGAATTGCTTTGCGCTGTAAAGTCACATCACGAGCAGTAATCATCCCGATAATAGTTCTAAGATGTTCCTTCTTTTTTGGACTAATCTTTTGGGTCATACGAAATTTAACTAGATGTTCGAGAATTTGCTCTACAAAGGGGGTTTCAATTCTACCAATTTTAACAATAATCAACGATTTTTGGGAAAATGTGACATAATCAGGTGTTTCTATATCCGCTACTAACCAATCTACTAATTCCTTGATGAATAAAAGAGGTCTTGTTTTAATCAGTGAAACATATTCTTCGAAAAACTGGGGAGGTGTCTTTGATGAAATTAAGGTACTTGTTAATTTCTTTGCTGCATATCCAGCCATATCTGCATTCTTAGTAATTCTCTCGCCAATTTTTTGAACCATCTCTGTTCGATTGGATGACTCTTCAAAACTAAGAAAATTCTCAATGGTTTCAGTAAATGCCTCTTGACTTTCTTCTGTTATTTTTTCTTCAGTCTTTTCGGCTGGTGTTGTAGATAATTTGTCATCAGGTGGAGTAAAGTCTTCAGTCAATTCCTCCATCAATGTTTCAATCATTTCTTGGGTTAAGACCAACTCAGGATCTTCAAAATCATAATTACGTGTCTCTGTATCTTGTAATTTAATAACTGGTTTTGGTTTCTTTTGTCGTGTGACCTGATTGCCAGCTAGTTCTACAGTAGTTTCAGCTTCTTCTACGATGTCTACAATGTCAGAAGTTGAGTTATCTGTTGTTGAATAGGTTAATTTGGTAACCAATTCTTCTAAACTACGTTTTTTACCTTGGTCTTCACTTTCAACTGAAATATCATTAAGTGAAATTCCTAAGCCTTTTAAAATGGTGGATAAACCTTGGGCATCTTTTATTTTTGTTAAATCTTCCATTAATACATTAAAGCCTTGAGTCCTCAAAGTTTTAACTTCACTAGCATCATCAGGCCCCACCACTAAATGATCAATAATGCCTGAGCATAGCTCTGCTATACCTATCAAGCTAGGTTTGATGGAAAGTAATTCTAGAATAAATTGTTCGCGAAATGAGAACTTAATAGGACAAACAAGAGTTGATGGAGCTTTAGATTCACGAACGACACGAGTAAATTCTTTATGTAATAATAGGATTCCCAGAGAGCACGGGTCACTAGCCAGTATCAGAATAGCATCTGCTTCAGTAAGCGCTTTCTTTGCTTGCTCTCCTAATATGTCTCGTTTAATATCAAGTCCTTTGATTGCTATTTTTGGTTTAGCCTTCTTATTACTCTTACTCTCTTTTGTTTCGTTTAGAAGATTTCTCAGTTCATCTAAATCTGGTTTAATTTCCGCTTTTCTATCAATAAAACCGGTTACCTGAAAATATCTTAATGGAATATCAAAATCTTCCCCTTGTAACGCGAGTGCATTCTCTGGAAGCTTTAAAGGATGAACGGAGATTTTTTTATTAGAGTATTCATTTAGAGCAACAAAAAAATCTGTAAAATCTTGTTTAGCTTTATGTTGCTCAGATACCCACTGAATTAAGAATCTCTCCGCATCAGTGAGTGGTAAACGCGTTTGTGAAATTGGTTTGGTAAAGATTTTGGCAAGTGAGCTTTGGGCAAAATCATCAGGTACTATTGAACTCGCTAATTTAATGATTTCATGATGATACCAGATGTCATTTCCCTTTTCACTCCCGTTATCATCAGTTAAACTAAAATCGCCTGTGGTATTCGGCAAAATTGTTAATTGCAATCCAGCATCAAGAAAATTCTGTAATAAGGGTGAGTGTTCTACACCTACTGAAATAATTACTAGTGATTTAGAACTCTCAGAAGCCATGTATAAACCTCAAAAACAAATCAAACAAGGGGGATCTTTTCTTTAAAATCAGTCTTATAACAATTTTCTGTATCAGTGAATATTGAAATATCTTTTTAGTTTTTCTCATTTCTCCATATTTATACACTTCGATAGACTTTACCTAAGTATTTAAACTATATCAATCAAGTTCACTCAGAATTCTGACCAAAGTATTGCTTATCAGGCAATTACTTGAAATGAATAGAAAATAGTTCTTAGTCAGTAATTTTTTGTATCTATGCCCATAAAAACCAATTCAATGTAAATCTCTCTTAAGGGTCTCATCAAAGTATTTAAGTAACTCTCTTCTACTAATAGTAAATCATCCTAGGTGACAAAGAAATGACACTTTCATTCGATTTACCTGAAGAAGCAAGTATGATGCGTCAAGCAGTTCGAGATTTTGCTGAAAAGGAAATTGCTCCAATTGCTGGCGATCTTGATGAACGAGAAGAATTTTCTCCCTCGCTAACAAAGAAAATGGGTGATTTAGGGTTACTTGGAGTATATTTACCAGAAGAGTATGGAGGTTCTGATCTTTCCTATCTATCCTATATCATCGCTGTAGAAGAGCTAGCTCGAATTGATGGTTCACAAGCGGCTACTATCGCAGCCCATAACTCATTAGGAATCGGTCCGATTTATTATTTTGGATCAAACGAACAAAAAGAGAAATATTTACCACAGTTGACTACCGGAGAAAAATTATGGGGGTTTGGACTTACAGAACCTGAAGCAGGGTCTGATGCAGGGGCTTCCAAGACGAAAGCAGTGAAAGAGGGAGATTTATGGGTAATCAACGGAAGTAAGAACTTCATTACAAATGGTTCATCTCCAGCCTCGCTAGGTGTTACTGTACAAACCATAACAGGTTCACGTCCTGATGGAAAGAAGGAATACACGTGTTTCCTAGTTGATCAAGGAACTGAAGGATTTGAAGCAACTGAAATGCATCGAAAAATGATGTGGAGAGCTTCTATCACATCAGAACTATTTTTCACGAAGTGTAAAGTACCCGAAAGTCAAATGCTTGGCAAACGTGGAGAAGGATTCCATCAGATGTTGGATACACTTGACAAAGGACGGTTAAGCATTGCTGCAATGGGATTGGGTTGTGCGGTAGGAGCTTATGAGCTTGCCCTAGAATATGCCCGACAACGCACAGCTTTTGGTCGGAAGATAGCAACTTTTCAAGCGAATGCTTTTAAACTAGCCGATATGGCAACAGAGATTGAAGCAGCACGAAATTTACTGTATAAAGCAACCTGGTTATATGATCAAGGACGTGCTGAATATAAAAAGTATGCTGCTATGTCAAAATTGTACTGTTCGGAGGTAGCTAATCGAATAGTGAATCACGCAGTCCAAATTCATGGTGGCTATGGACTTATGAAAGAATATCCTGTTGAACGGTTCTATCGTGACCAGAAATTGCTAGAAATCGGTGAAGGGACTAGTGAGATTCAACGTTTAGTAATTGCTAGATATATTGGATGTTATAAATAAAAAACATCTCTTTCTTCGATTTTTTTAAAGCAGCATAGCTTTGACAATAATATCCATCGTACCGCCCCAAGAAATTTTTCGAGTTTCCTTATTGGGAGGTTTATCCATAGAATATCTAATATGGGCAATTTGTCCAAAATGATGGACAGCATGCAAAGAAGTTCTTAAAATAACCCAACTCAAAGTACCTGGTGTCATCAGCTCCTCTCCTTCGTACTTAGGCGTATGAAATTCGAGATCTGAATCTTTAGAATTCTGAATACATGTAATGAAGTGTTTTTCCAGCTCATCAAAAGTAAGTAAAAGTTTTTGAAAGTCACTAGATTTTGGTTCATATGAATAAGTCTCATCTTCCAAATGTTTTAACCAAAAAATTTCAGCATTAATGATATGCCGGAAGAAACTCTGAATTGTACGAGCATTTGTATTTTCAGGTTGCCATAGGAGATCCTCTTTTATGAGGTCCTCAAGCATCCAATGGCCATATGTTCGGAGCACTTTAATGATTTCAACGATTTGCTGCTTTATTTTTTGTGCCGTCATTCTTTTTTAGCTCGCTTTTATTTGAGTTCTATCTTCCATCTTTTAAGGATTAACGAAATAGAGTTCATGGTGTAATTCTTAATTTCTATGTTTTTCCTATTTTTCTCTTTGTTTTCTTTGCCCATTCTTCGTATCTCGATGCTTTCGATTGGACGTCATGAGCTGCTGTTGCAGCTTTCGAGTAAGAGAAAGAGGCTTTTTCAAAATCACCTAAAACTTCATGAAGTTGCCCAAGGTTCCACCAAGTTTGATGATGTTGGGGGTCAAGATCTAAACATCGATTCCAACTTTCCAGGGCTTTTGAATACTTCCCAATATTGAAATATGCTAAACCAAGATGGCGATATACCTCTGGATTTTGAGGGTCGACATCTACCACTTTTTTAAAAATTTCAATTGCTTTCTCATTCTCAACCTGGTGTATTAATTCGATTCCTTCTTGTAGTTTATCTGACACGAACTCACCTTCAATCCACAATCAAGCTCTCAATGTTTCGGGGATACAATGTTATCCGTTCCATCCCTTCATCAGTAATGATGACGGTATCAGAATGTCGGAATCCACCTATCGATCGTTCGTAGATACCAGGTTCCACTGTAAATACCATTCCTGGTTTCATTATTATATTATTCATACCTATATCTAGAAAAGGTCGTTCATGACCTTCTAATCCAATGGCATGACCCGTATGATGCTGGACAAGATTCATCACCCCACATTCTTTAAAGACTTTACGACAGGCCTGATCTACTTCTGATACAGGAATTGCTGGCTTTAAGGTATTGAAAGCAACTTGTTGAGCTTTCAGCATTATAGAAAAATATCCTTTTTACTTCTCGGTCGGTTCACCTACAAACATAGTACGTTCTAACTCTGACAGATAGCCAGCAATATTAGCACTTGCTCCTGTAACGAGTGTATCACCTCTTTGGAAAACAGCGTTTCGAGTCATTGAATGAGGAATCGCACTATAGGACCCAATTTGTCCCCGATAGCCTGCACCACATGGTTGAGATCCGTAACCGATAGGAGCATATTCGAAACCTAGTTCTTTCCGCATGAGCTTAGAAGCATCATGTGAAGCTTGAAAGGCCACATCAATTTCATTTTCCCCCTCGCGTGTGTATTTTTGAAGAAGTTCATGGGCTTTTGCACCCCACCGAGCACTTTCACGAATACAAGCAATCTCATCAGGATCTTTTAGTATTCGCATTTCTGTAATCAGCTCTGAGTATATGGGAAGGGATATCTTTAATACTGCCTCAAATGGAGGCCCTTGATACCCCCATTTACCACGAGCGCCACGACCTTCTGCACCGATCTTGTCTTTGATCTTAAGCCTGTTTTTAATAAATTTAGAGAAATACGTTAAAGGATGGATTTCATCGGGATATTCAAAATAGCTCCCTACTTCTTTTGCTTGTGGTACTTCTTCTTCGACATGAATTTTTTCTAATTCAGGGACGAAAAAATTAATTTCCTCGTTTTTGAATATCAACATAAAAGGCCTTTCAGTTGGAATCATTGAAAAACCTGTTAAATAGTAGATAGACTTGGGGTTCACCACTATAAAATGAGATAACCCTTTTCCTTTTATGATTTGTAGGAATTGATTCTGACGTTTCTCAAATCTTTCTTTTGGAATTTTTATTATAGCCATTCTCACTACATTCCGTATTCATTGCATTATATACTTATCAGCGTGGGTAAAATTAAAAATACCAAATAAATTCAAAGATTTCGTAGTTTTTCGCAAATAATTCATATTTCTTCTAATAAGATTATTTAGATCGGTACCTATTGTGAAAAAATTTAACATCACCAGAAAAGAAACAACATGATTAATTTTCACTGCTTTGCTGGTAATCGTTTCTAGGGTTTTCTTTCCTCTACTATTTCTTACAACCAAAAAATTGAGACTGAATACGATATTTCCATCGCCTTTCTGGTGGAATCAAGTGAAATAATAATTCAAATTTCCTGGTTTTCCCTTGTATTTTTTCACTATCTGATCCGATTCTAAAAATCGTCTTGCCTTAAGCGTATCAGAAATAGCATTACCACTCATTTTCTCTCCTTTTGGTACCTTGCTCTCACAAATCAGATTAACTTTCGACAGAAAGTTTTGCTCTTTCAAAACAGAAAGAACTAATTCCCATGGTACGCCATTTCCCTTTCCAAGTAGTGTATGATGTTTTTCCCCAGTTTTACCAACAACCATCCCTGAAAAATGCATAGGTAAACGATTCGAAGGATTGAGATCAAAGGCCTCATCTAACTTTTCCAATCTGGTCAATATACCTTTTTCATCGATTATTTTGCCTCCACGTGCAAAATCATGACTTATATCCCAAGTCATCAGACAATTATCAATTCCCCCAGTTATTTCCACTAAAGTGAAAAAATCAGCAAAACTATTGTATTTACCACCCACTTCTGGAGCTAAAATGGCATTATAACCTTTATCTTGCCTCCATTTCTCCCAGCTTCTGAGAACTTTGTCTACATGTTTATTATTGTGCTTTTTCTTAAATGAACCTGCATGAAAAGTTACATGATGACCCCCAAGCCAATCTGTCACCTTCAGAGTAGCTGAAAGATTTGATTTTGAGTACTTTAATTTCGATTTTTCCTCTGTTGTAGCAGATATTCGATATGGCGCGTGTACAGAAAAATAGTAGTTATTTTTACCAAACAATTTCAGAATAGATTTGGCTTGTTTTTCTGTAGGGAAGGGAACTATTCCAGAAAATCCTGCTTGTCCAATAGCACAATTTAATAAACCAAATTCCACCGCATTTAATTTAACTTTTTCAATTTCCTCTATTTTAGTGAGAGCTTTCTCCTGTGAAAGAAAACGAGAAAAACTAAGGGATACACCAAGGGATAGGACCAAGATTTTCACCAAGTCAATGAGGTTTCATTTTGATTAAACCACATTTAGTACATAGAAATTTAGTTTTTTTATGAAATGATCTTTTAGACGCCTTCATTTTAACTTTGGACGCGCTATTCGAGCACCTAGGGCAATACATTACAGAGAAATTCAACTTCGATTTAATTTTTTAGTAAAGCTATTGTTGTGTCGTTCTGAAATGATTGGATTAATATCTCTAAAGTAAATACAGCATCGAGAGATCGCTCTCTTGGCTTGTTCTTTTCCAGAAAAACAATTCTTAAATATTGATTAAATGTCTGATTTAGATAAGCTATGAATCCATCCAATCAAAGCTTTTCCGATCGAATAAAAGCTTCAGTGTCACGAATTGTAAACTCTGAGGTAAATCACTTTCAGGCTTACGAAAAAGAGTACAAAATCTCCTCTCATCCTATTAAACGAACCTTTGCTACGATTTCACGACTCAGTAAATTACATGATGGACGAATTGCGATTGCAGAAGTCGCTAAGGAGACCAAGCTATCAGAAAATGATATAGTTTTTATTATTCAAGAATTTACGGCTCAACGACTGATTGATGGTATCATTGAGAAAGACCCCGTCACTAGCGAACAAATTCTCGTCCTAAGAGAGGATACTTACCATTGTCAGATAGATCAAACTGAACACTCTGTTTTTGATCTCCACTTTCAATGTGAGACCTGTTTGCGATTTATTTGTAGTTCTTGTTATCAGAGTGTACAAACGGATACATGTCCCTATTGTAAAGGCGATTTAATTCCAGTTCCGCGTATTTTTAAAAAAGAAGATGTAAAATCATTCGTTAACCGAAAAAGTGCTGTTTCATCATTAGGAGACTACTACCAAGCCCAAAAAACAAATCTTTCTAGCAAAGGAGTTAAGACAGTTTCAAGTACGATCATTAACGACATTAAAGCTTTTAATAAACGTCGTTGGTCATTCTCCGATATTAAAAATAACACTCGTACATTTCTTGACTTCAGAAAACAAGAAAAGGAGATAAATAAACATAAGAAGGCTGTTTTAGACACCATTGCAATGATTCATGATATAGAAGGAAAAAAACAGATACCTTTGACTCGAATTGCTCGGGTTAATAAACTAGAAATTCCGCTTGTGAATATGATTCTGAGAAATTTGGTGGAACAACAACTAATTCAAGGGTTTTTGGATACGTCTGGAACCTATGATACAGCTTCTGATGATTATTTAATATTAGGATCAGATAAAATTCGATGTTATCTCCATGAGGGAGAGATTTCAATTTCCGCTCCCCATTATCAATGTCTTACCTGTTTTCGTAGTGTTTGTCCAGAATGCTACTCCACTATGAAAGAAACAAATATGTCTAACTGCATGTTCTGTGGTGGAGAGATGCAACCACATTAGATCTGATCATTTACCAGTTTGTGTATTTTAAATGGTTGAAATGTAAAGCACAACCTTTATCTATTTTCTTATTCTCGTTTATCCATAAATATATGATTTTGAATTACTATATAATTTAATATATCGGTGGATAATTGTATATGGTTTCCGGAAACCAAAAAAAACCTATCTATTCGACACTGATCGAGCAATATCCGTCAAAATTTGTGACCCCAACAAGAATTTTCCAGAATATTCACAGAGGCGACAGAATCTTTGTTCATACGGGGTGCGGGGAGCCCCAATTCTTGATAAAATCACTCGCTCAGTATTTAGAGAAAAATCCAAAAGCTTTCTTTGATACGGAAGTTCTCTCTTGGTATAACTTGGGAGTAACGCCGTATACAGATGCTGCTTATCAAATAAACTTTAGACACAACTCATTTTTTGTTGCAAATTCTACTCGGGAGGCTGTTAATAGTGGCCTTTCTGATTATACGCCAATTTTTCTTTCAAAAACACCCAGTATATTTTACAGCGGTCTTGTACCAATAGATGTCGCTCTGATCCAAGTTACTCCACCTGATGATCACGGTTATGTAAGTTTGGGTGTTTCTGTCGATATTGTCAAAGCTGCGATCGAGAATGCTGGTATTGTCATTGCCCAGATGAATAAAAATGTCCCCCGTGTCCATGGAGATGGATTTTTACATGTAAAGGATATTGACTATATTCTACCTTATGATGAGTCTATTTTGGAGTACAAGCAGGAACCTACAAGTGACGATGTGGCAAATAAAATTGGCCAATATGTCTCTCGTTTAATTCAAGATGGAGATACGATACAAGTTGGTTACGGGAGTATACCGAATGCTGTGATGGCGAATTTAAAAGATAAAAAGCATCTAGGTGTTCATACTGAACTCGTAAGCGATGGTCTCGTTCAGTTAATGAAATTAGGTGTCATAGATAATACAAAAAAATCTATCAATCGTGGAAAATCAGTAGCATCCTTTTGCATGGGTTCCCAATCGACATACGATTTTATTCATGACAATCCCTCCATTGAACTGCGTCGAATCGAGTATACTAATGATCCGTTAACAATTGCCCAACATGATAATATGACTGCAATTAACAGTGGACTGCAAATAGATTTAACAGGACAGGCTTCTTCTGAATCCATTGGTAAAATTTTTTATTCAGGTATTGGAGGCCAAGCTGATTTCATGCGAGGAGCAATTCTTGCTAATAAGGGTAAGTCCATACTCACAATTCAGTCCACTGCGGATAATGGGGAAACTTCAAGAATAGTCCCATTTTTAACTGAAGGGGCTGGTGTAACCCTTAATCGAGGAGATATTCATTACGTGATCACCGAATTTGGTATTTGTTATTTGCATGGTAAAAACATTCGTGAACGTGCCATGCAATTAATTTCTATTGCTCATCCTCGTTTCAAATCACACCTAATTAAGGAAGCAAAAAAAGAGAATTTAATTTACCAAGATCAAGCATTTATCCCTGGTAAAAAAGGAGAATATCCTGAACACTTGGAAACTTGGCGTACTACTACAGACGGTCTTGAAATCATGCTTCGTCCAGTTAAAATTAGTGATGAGCCACTATTAAAGGATTTCTTCTACGATTTGTCTGATCAATCTCTTTATCGTCGATTTATGAGTGTTAGAAAAGATTTACCACATTCAAGACTTCAAGATTTTTGTATCATCGATTTTTCAATAGAGATGATAGTCCTTGCTGTCGTATCTAAAGGCATTTCACAGGAGATTGTTGGTGTAGGTCAATATGGAATCGATCAACATTCCCATACAGCTGAAGCTGCTTTTGTGGTAAAAGATGATTATCATCGGAAAGGTGTGGGAACCGAATTAATGAAATTTCTTACTTATCTCGCTAAATCTGCAGGTTTACTAGGCTTTAGTGCCGAAGTATTATTAGAAAACAGAGGTATGCTCGCTCTATTTGAAAAATTATTTCCTAACCTAGATAAACGACTTACTGAAGGGATTTACGAGCTACGGATGACTTTTTAACACTTATAGTAGAACTTCTTTTTTCACTAGTCTAAGGGATATTACTAGAAGATAATTAATATTATAAAAGAAGCAAAACCAAATTATAACTGCTTATATTTACATAGAATGAAAAAATTCTTGATCCAATTGCTGTAGGTTATGGAGAACAAGTATCGTATGCCAAAAATCAACGCTCCTCATATAAAGCATTTATTTGAACCGAAATCAATTGCAATAATTGGTGCATCATCGAATCAAAATAAGATTGGCTATAAAGTAGTCGATAATATTGTAGCATCAGGGTATCAAGGAAATATTTATCCAGTGAATCCTAAGGGAGGAGAAATTCTCGGATGCAAAGTTTACGATTCAATAGAAGCAATAGATGATGAAATTGATCTCGCTACGATATGTGTTCCAGCAAAATATGTTTTTGACACACTACAAAGTTGTGCAAAAAAGAAAACAAAGTTCATCTCAATAATTACAAGTGGGTTCTCTGAAGTTGGGAATATTGAGGAAGAAGAAGAATTAGTCAAGTTTGCCAGAAAGAATGGAATGCGAATTCTTGGTCCAAATATCTTTGGAATTTTTTCTGCAAAAGCACCTGTGAATGCTACATTTGGATATAAACATATTGAACATGGATCAGTAGCAATAGTTACACAGTCAGGAGCTCTTGGCGTAGCAATGATCGGTAAAACTGCTACTGAGGGAATCGGTCTATCAGCTATTGTATCTGTCGGTAATAAGTGTGATATTGACGAATCGGACTTGATTGAATATTTCATTACAGATGACAATACCAAAGTCATTCTGTTATATATAGAGGGAATTAAACATGGGGACAGATTGACTAATGTCCTTGAAATTGCAACGAAAATAAAACCTGTTATTATCATCAAATCTGGCCGTTCTAAACGTGGTGCCATGGCAGCAGCTTCCCATACTGGATCGTTAGCTGGAGCTGATAATGTCTTCACTGATATAATTGCACGACAAGTAGGTGCGCTCCGTGCTCTAAGTGTCCAAGAGGCATTAAATTGGGCAAAATTCCTTGCTATCCAAAAAAACCTTCCTACTGGGGAGAATGCAGTCATTGTGACCAATGGAGGTGGAATAGGAGTCCTTGCCACTGACGCGTGTGAGTTGTATGGTGTAACTCTTTATGATGATCGTGATGTGTTAAAAAAGATTTTTACTCCTGTCACACCTTCTTTTGGTTCTACTAAAAATCCTGTGGACATTACGGGACAAGGTACCAGTGAGATCTATGAACAAGCTCTCCAAGCTGCCCTAGATAGCCCTGATATTCATTCTGTGATTGTCCTCGGTTGTGAAACTGCCATATTTTCTGCTGACCAATTAGCGGCAGTAGTACAGAAGAAATATTTAGATGATAAGCCAAATAAACCGGTTGTTTTTTCTTTCTTTGGAGGAGGAGAATTTGAGAAAGGATTATTTACATTAAAATCAAAGGGTGTTCCCATCTTTTCTGATGTTTATGAAGCGGCAAGCTGTTTAGGGGCCTTGTATAAACATTATCACAATATAATTGACACTGAAGACGAAGCTTCAGGATTTGATGAACCAGAAATTAACATTGCTTCCATACAAGAAGTTATTGATGAAGTAAGGGAGGAGAATAGACGGTTTCTCCTTGTTCCCGAAGCTTTGAGAGTCATGGATGCAGCTGGAATTCCAACGCCTAAGAGTTATGTAGCAAAAGATCTAGAAGAAGTAATTCATTATGCAGAAGAAGTAGTTGGATATCCAGTAGTCATGAAAATTGTGTCGAAGGATATTATCCACAAATCGGATGCTGGTGGTGTAGCACTCAATTTAGAGAATCGAGAAGAACTTCTAGATGCATACGAAGCTATTCTCACCTCAGCACGAAAATATAAGCCTGATGCAAAAATTGAG
The DNA here is from genome assembly GCA_003144275.1 of Candidatus Heimdallarchaeota archaeon B3_Heim. Taxonomy (GTDB): domain Archaea; phylum Asgardarchaeota; class Heimdallarchaeia; order Hodarchaeales; family Hodarchaeaceae; genus Hodarchaeum. Next base: position 25,366 of record NJBF01000025.1, on the reverse strand, counting down.
GGAGTGGAAATTGTCAGAATGATCAATATGGAGGAAGCAATGGAAACTATTATCGGAGCAAGGATTGATAATACATTTGGGCCCACGGTTATGTTTGGTTTGGGTGGGATCTATGTAGAAGTTTTAAAGGATGTTGCATTTAGAGCAGTTCCTGTTAAACGATCTGATGCTATTGAAATGATCCAACAAATACGTTCATATCCATTGCTACTAGGAGTAAGAGGAGAGGCAGCTAAAGATATTGGAGGATGTATTGACATCATCCTCCGGCTAAGTAAAATCATTCAGCTATGTAAAGATATATCTGATATCGAAATTAACCCAGTTTTAGTTTTTGAACAGAATCAAGGAGTACTAGCAGTAGATACTCGTATATTGTTAAATCCTCAAAGGTGAATAAAAATGAAAAGGATTGTAGTAGCTTCCACTCATGAAGAAGCGGGTAAAACCAGCATAATTATTGGTATAGCAAAAACCCTTTCAGAAAAAAATATTTCTTGCGGGTATATGAAACCCTTGGGAGACCGATTGCTTTATCAAAAGAAACGTCTCTGGGATTATGATGCCTCCTTAGTTTCAAATATTTTAGGTCTTACAGAGAAACCTGAGGATATTTCACTAGGCTTTGACCATAATAAGTTACGTTTCATGTATGATGAACAGTCAACCAGTAAAAAACTGAAAGAAATTTGTAATAATGTAAGTAAAGACCATGACGTTGTTTTAATTGAGGGAGGACGAAATCTGGCTTTTGGCCACTCAGTGTTTTTAGATCCAATGACCATTGCAAGGAATGTAGATGCTCAGCTACTATTAATATTGAGCGGTGAAGGCAGTGAAATCGTAGATGAAATTGCATTTCTCAAGAATTGTGTCCTCTCTGATTCGAGTAATCTTGCAGGAGTTATTATCAATCAAGTTAAGGATATTGAGGAGTTCAAGAATCTCTATATAGATATTTTTAATGATTTAGGAGTACCAGTGTTGGGAATTATCCCTTATGAGGAAGTTCTAACTCATTTTACGATCGATTATCTGTATAAGACGTTATTCACAAAAATTATTGCAGGTGAAGGGGGATTAATGAACGTAGTAAATCATATCTTCGTAGGAGCGATGAGTGCCGCACAAGTGATAACGAAGCCACTATGGCAATACGAAAATAAATTGATAATCACACCAGGTGACCGAATTGATATGATTACAGCTGCATTAGATTCTAGTACTTCAGGAATAGTTCTTACCAATAATATTCTTCCTGACGACCCAATTATTCAATCTAAAGCAGACGCTAGGAATATTCCAATCCTTCTCGCCACTAATGATACTTTCGCAGTTGCTAAGCTGATTGATGATATGGAAATTCTCTTTACCGAGGATGAGACAAAAAAGATAACCCTACTCGAAGAATTAGTAAAAAAACATGTCAACCTGGACTTTTTGAACTAAATGTCTTTTAGATAATCTAAAGAAAGATGATAAAACTAGTACTCTATAGATATTTGCGGTAGGATAGTCTAGGATTTTTTATTAATATTCAATAAGTATTAATTAAGTAGAAGCCTAATCTTCAATAAGTAATCTGACTCGAAATTTCTGGGAAGCCTTTCAAACATGAAGGAAAGAGATAGGACTAAAGCATTAACTGATGGACTTATAGTGACAGTCTTCGAGGATGAAGGCCCCACAAATATTTACAACTCTTCTCCTCTCGCTGACGATGAAGCTTTTACCATGGCAATAAAGACATTGACTGCAATTGGTACTAGCACTCCCTTTCATCCAGGGGAAGTACGTGCTTATGGTCCAATTCCAACTCCCAAAGAACCCTACATATCAGAAGCTTTCATGTTTTCTTTATCAGCAAAAGATTCTATGGATAATAGGATTGCTCAATTCGGTCGAATGATATTTTTCTGGGTCATAACAACTTCAAATTCTATAAGTAAGTATACTGAATTCCTTAAGCTCATGATAAAACGTACTCTTCGCGTTTATAATATTGTAAGTGACAAAGATCTTTATGATGAAGAAATCTTAAAGAAAATTGACCAAAATATTCAAATAATAGATACAGGTATTGATGCGTATTATTTAACTGAGGCAAATACAATTGAGGCTTTTGGAAACCTTTCAATGATTCCAGATACCGCACCTATCTTACTTGTTGTATCAGAAAAGACACAAATTCAGGTAATTTTTCGTGATCAACCAACACCCCTTGTTAAAACAAAAGTACGAGCAAGAGTGGATGAATTTAAGAAGAGGATGCCTAGAGGTAACCTTTATCGGCTAGAAATGGTAACTGATCCAATTATTGGGAGGCAATTACTCGCTAAGTCTGGATTAGAAACACAATCGGATTTAGGTCTTCAGTATCGGCTTAGACTTTCAGGAAAGCTAGATTTCGAAGAACTAGACCAGTTCTTGTCTTTACCCGTAAAAAAAATTAGAGGATTATTAGCAAAACGGATTTTGACAGCATTTAATAATAAATCAGACCTTGATTTAACGTTACTATCTTCAGAGGTTGGCTTCTCTCTAAAATTTATTGAGGAAGTAATAAACCTTGCAATACAAACAAATGTGATGTCAGGTAGCAAGATTGAGAGTGGAATATTGAAATTTGATTAAGAGCTCAATCTCATCCTTATAATAACTCACCGACTATTTCTGCAAGTTTATCCATTTTAACAAGGACATACTGAAGTGGAGATACTTTACGGGCAATTCCAGCAAGTAAAACTTCCGACTTTAATTGATGAAAGACGAACATATAATCATTGGTTTCTAAAGTGGTTTTAAAGTTATTTCCAGGAAAATCTCCTCGGAGACGTTCATAATTTGATAACCACAAGTTAGCGGGAAGGATAATCTTATTCGCGAGGTTGCCCTCTTCGAAAACTGGTAACCCATCTTCTGAATAAATAGCAATGCCTGATAATTCCACATTCTGCTTAACAAATTCCTGAAGGGCCTCAGAGACAGTCTTCGCCTTAATACTTTTAGTAATGAGCGTTTGAACCATCTCTCCCACAACGGCAAATGTCGAGTGATCATATATTGAGGTTCCACGATAGTAAATTTTAATGTCCTTATCTGTTGTGAAAAATGATTCCAATGTCTCAATGACTTGTTCACGCATATCTAGCAAAAGCAAATCGATCTTATGGAATAAACAGTAAATCACAGCATCAGGAGAAAACTCATGAAGCCTATTTACAGCATGATCAAAGTAAAATTTGGATGTAGAAACAGCATCGAAATTAGAAACATCTACAACCCAAACAAGAATGGAAACACTACTGAAAATAAACTCAGCTTGGTCTCCAACAAAAACTGAGATAAAAGATTCTTGTCCTCCGCAGTCGAAAATTTGGAAGGCAGAATCAATAATATTTCGGGTAGAACGGGTATAATTTATTGTGGCATTATAATCCTTGACATCGTCAAGGGATTTGCCTTCAAATACGATCGATCGGATGCTACTTTTTCCGCTAGCACCGAGACCCATAAACAAAATTTTTGATACAGTAGTTCCAGACATTGTTAAAGGTTCCTCGCATATGATTCTCTTGTGTTGCACCTTTTTAATGAAGTACTATTATACTACTTCTACTTTGTATAACCAGAGATATGTACTTTCGATCTAGCCTTTTTAATATTATACTTTTTCATAAACGCGCTAGATTCACCAAAAACTCTCTTAAACATTTATTAAAAACAAATCCTCAAGAAGTTTTCTCAATTATATTCACTTCAAATCGTGAAGCTCTGAAGATTTAATTAGAAATCCTAAAAAGAAACATTCACAAAGAAACATTCAAAGCGGTTCAACATATCAATAGGGACAAGGTCGTCGTCATGTCAGAGTGGGTATCCGAATCAGAGATTTCATCCCGTCTAGGTCACAAAATTCTTATTGCTGGCCTTTCTGAGGCAGGGAAAACCGCAGTAAAACGAATTTTCTTTTTAAAACAACGTACTGAGGACGTAGACAAACTATCAGCCACAATCAATTACGAGCGGTTGTCTGTTACAATAAAAAACACTCCAATCACTATTGTTGATCTGGGTGGCCAAAAAATTTTTCTGAAAAAATTCTTAAGTGCCTTCAGTCCCTTTGTATTTAGCAATGTAAAGATCTTTATCTTTTTAATTGATACAGCAAATAAAACTACTCGGAATAACGCTTTTCAATACTTTAAAGCATCTATTGAGAAATTATATAACTACTCCCCTTCAGCTGAAGTCTTCGTATTTTTGCATAAGAATGATCTTGTGCGTAGTTCCCCCAATTATGAATCAATTCACACACAGCTTAAAGAGAGCTTTCAACTAGAATATAGTGAACCTCTTCGCTTCTTCAGAACATCTATTTATAAGCCTGAGACTGTTATTGATTCTTTTGGTCGTATCTTCGAACTTTCTATTCCAGAAATCGCCCAGAGCGACTTTGTCGATGAACGTACTATTGGTGAGCTTGAGGAGTACCATGGGAAAGGAATGACTCTACGCAAGGTGAAAGCTAAGGTTAAGACATCCTCGCAATCAAAAATTCAGATAACTGCACCTAAAATGGCTGGTGATCCCGCTGTCTTGCAACAATTGCAATCGCTCATGCAACAAGCAACTGAAGGTTCAGAAGCAGAGATCACAACCCCACCTTCTTCCACACCCATATCGATAACTAAACCTGTACCTGTACAAGCAGAAACAACACCAACCGTTAAACCAGTACAACCAAGTGCTGAACGACCAAGTCCACCCTCAGAAATGCCCCCTAGTCCAACAATATCTCAGGAAATTTCACCCTTTCCAACAGAATTGCCAGATTCCTCTGAACCTGAAAGGCCATTAGTTACGACTCCAGAGGTCAGTGAACTAGAAACACCCTCTGAAGCCGAAGAGGTGGTAAATCAAATTGTTTATTTAGTAGAATTTTGTGGAATCGCGCCTGATGAAGCGACTGAAGTGGTAAAATCAGGATATGGTGAATTATTTAAAATTGCTGCTTCCTCAGGCATCCCAGTTCCCTTACTGAGTGATGTTTTTCTGAAATACATTCCCTTTGTACGAACTTCCGAAGGAGAAAAGAAATTTAGTAAGTTAACGGGTCAGAGATTGCTTGATATATTCTCTGCTCATCTCAAGAATAAATTAGATGAGGAAATGATTATTAAATGTCTTGTCTTCGCAGTAAATAGACCAAAGATGGCTATTGATGAAATAGTCAACAAATATCTCGCTCCAGAGATAAAGAAAAAAGAAAAGGAGAAGGTGAAGAAAAAGCCGACAGTTGTTCCAATGGAGATTCCTCTACAAACAGAAGCCGTAGATAGTACTATTACCTTACCGGGTACTAGAGGAATTAGTTTCAACGTAGAACTGATCGAGGATACCTCAAACGCTCAAGTAAGTCTGTTCCTTCAGGATCATACGGGTAAGAAAGGGCTGATAGGAAGTTCTCAAGTATCCACTGGCATAAATCAAAATGAAATCCTCTATCTACTCGCCTATGAAATGAATCTAGCGAATGTTGGTTATTTCGAAGATGGGGTCTCCTCTATGGCCTTCTCAGCGAGAGTTATCTACGAAGCTATCAAGAAACTCAAAGAACAACCCCTCATTTCACCCAAAGTAGTAGTGGAGAAAGGAAGTTTATTAGATTCAATTGATTATCTTATTCCTTTAGAAATTAAGACAAATGGTGAATTTGTAATCCTCCCTGATACTGAAAAGTTAGGTTTTTCCGTTGAACAGTCCCACAAGAGGGGTGTGCTTATCAATTTTGTTCAACGTGGTTATCCAATTGGGAAAGTTAATGTCATTGAGACAGTTAATCACGCCCAATTAAGCGGCTTACTTTCCCAAGCCTTGCAATTACCTATAGAATCAACTGGTGCGGTAGATTTTGCAGCACGGATGATTAATATTATTATCAAGACTTTGGTCAAAAGTAAAGATACTAAATTCCCACGAAAAGTTGAATTAGTTGAGAAAGAAGTGAAAGAAGAGGATGAAACCTCTCAGAAGTTAATGCAGTATCTTTCCTTACTTGAAAGCGATTAGAGAAAAAGAGAAGATCTCAGAAAATCAATCAATCCTCTTCTTCTTCAATGAGGTCAGTAGTTCCATAGATGTTTACATAGCTCATTACTATAGCACTGACATATTTTCTGACTTCATTAGCTTTAACGCGAATTATTACCTTATTTCCCGAATCCTTGGCCATGTCCAGATGGAATTCATGTACTTTTTCTTGAATCTCGTCCTTAAATTGTTCAATGAGTTTAAAAATATCCTTATGGATGAGAATGTTTAGTGTGAGATTTTCTTTACCACCACGTGCTTCTGGTTTGTCCAAAGCAAATCCGTAACTAATGACACTTATCCTTAGTTGTTCGCCAAGTCCAAAATCATATGAAGAAAACTCCTCGCCTGCGAAATTATCACTAAACTCAGTACCACTGAACGAGCGATCAGAAAGTGCTACTAATTTACTATAATTATCTTTTAACATCTCCGGAATGACGATGATAGGAATAGGCCCATGTAACTGATCGAAGAAACTGACAACAATTCCGAGTGTATGTCTATCAATATTCTCAATGATTTCATCATCGTCTACATCGGGAACCCCTTTCATTACTAATGGTTTATCTAAACCAATTATTTCTGGTTTTCGGATGAAACGGACGTATACGACTGAACCAACAAAAATCAGGAAAACTGCGAGGCCAGCAAGGAGTAATAACTCTGGAGGTAGTCCTCCTGTCGGTTGTATAATTCGTTCGTTATTTATTCGATCAGGATAATCTCTAATATCGAATGCTCCAGGATTGCTATTACCAGCCAAGTCTTGAGTTGTGACCCAATACAAGACCTCATAATCTTTGTCATCTTGAGGATAGGGAACTGTTACTGCATATGTAAGGGTGTTAGCATCAGACGCGTTGAAAATCATGAGAACAGGGGTGAAATCTTGTAACATTGATGATCCTTCTCCACCATCCACCTGTTTATAGTAATAATATAAAGTAACATTTGCTACCCCTGCACCGTACTCTTCAATATCAGCAAAGAAAGATAATTGAGTTGGATCATTACTATTCTTAACAAACCATGCTCCTAATCCTACACCTGATACGCGAGGAGCTACTCCATCAATGATCGAGAAGTAAAAAGTTCTAATCGAGGTAATACCGAGATCAGAAGTCGCCCTGATTTCTATCATTGCTTCTGTGTTATAATAAGCAGGATCTGATAGAAAATATTCAAGTATCCAAAAATCTGTGGTGTTTGCAGAGTTTAGAATATCGACAATATCTGACTCGGTACCATTGAGAAATAGCTCATACTTTACCGAAGTGATTTGATTTCGGGCATCAAGCACCTGCAAGCCGAATGTAAAGTGACCATCAAGATCCTGTTCAATTATTGCAGTTAGATTTTGAATGTGAGGCCGACTTTCAATGATAACCCATTTTGTGAATATGGCTCCATTGTCTATTCCATCTGAGGGTGTGATAATAATTGTCCAGTTATCACCTGGATTTGTCTCAATAAACGATATTTCTCGTTGATTAGTATATTGGGGTTGTAAGGTTCCATTAATCATCCATTCTATAATAGAAGCATCTGTATCATTGAAATCAGGGTCAGTAATTGTCAAAACAATGGTTATGTTCTCATCTTCGATAAGATAACCTGGTTCCTCTACTAAAATCAATGATGTCACTTCAGGAGCTTTGTTAATAACATAAATAATCTGAGAAGTATAATTATTTGACCATATAACTCCACCTAAATCCAAAATTTGAACCACTGCGTACCAATAATCTCCTTTCATTAATTCACTACTTGAAATGCTTGTTTGGTTATCATACAATGAAACGTAAACACCATTAAGATACCATTGAATAAAACTAGCGCTGGAGTCAACAGAATCAAAATCTGCATCGATAAAATCATAGGAGGATATTGAGATACTACCATCGGAATAACTATTATTTGATAGATCGTTATTATTCCATAAGACAACGTCTACTAATACAGGAATACTGTTTGTTATGAAAATAGTTATTGATAACTCAATGCTATAATTCGTACCATCATGCACTCGAATAATTGCATCCCATTTTTCATCCTTTGTCGTGGCGGTCGATGGAATGAATAATGAGTTAGCGTAAAGAGGTAGAGCAACATCATTTCTCTCCCAAATAATAATGGGTGTGCTTTCATTGTCACCATCAACATCAGAATAAACCCAAGTAAGATTTATTCTATCTGTTGTATAGATAATTGTACCATTTCGATTATGGGCTAAGAGACTTGGATTAGATACCGTCGGTATTGAATTCTGAATTTTTATTGTGATCGTGGAAGCATTATCTAACGTCCAGTCAGTCCCATCAAAGGGATTTATAATAACTGAAATATTGTCATTTTTCTGGTAGTTGATACTGTTGAGAGAGACAACGACAAAGTAATCATCACCAATCAGCTGACTGGACAAAACCGTCCGATTGACTGCACTTGAGATTAGGATTCCATTCTTGAACCAGAGAATTGAAGTATTTTCTAAATTGATTGAATCACCATCAATATCTGAATACGAAAACTGTACACGAATATCGATATCAGTAGGTACTAAGGTTGTTTCAAACCAAATCCCAGTTACCTCTGGATTACCGTTCTGTATTGTTATCGTGGAGGAGTTTTCCCACGTACCATATGTAGATCTTTTATCCCTTGGTTTAACTCTGACCAACCAAGTATCTCCTTTTTTCAAGTAATCAACAGGGACAGTGTGCCCTGTAATCGCGGAAACTAGTACATCATTCCTGTACCATTCATATAATGCACCTATTACGTAACCATCTGAATCTAATTCAATGTCATAATCAGTGTTTTCACCATGATCAGGATCACTTGCAGTATAATTCACTATAAGGGGTGAATCAGCTTTGTAGTTTAAGCTTTGATTTGGCCCTACAATTAGGGGTTCACCTACGATTGTTGGTGTTGAACTTCCGATTATAACATAACCGCTTGGGAAAAGGTTTGAAAGTGTCCAATCACTATACTCCTCCCCATCGAATGCTTTAATCTGTAAAGTAATAGTATTTCCAGCAATAAAAAACTCTGTACCAAGAGTTTCATTATTATTTGCATCTGGATCATTTATTAGTCCTGGTTTGAACCATTGAATCAACGGTAAGCCTTCAGAATCGTTATCAGAATCAAAAAAACTATAGGTGAGATAAATAGGATCTGAGGTATTTCTACCGCCAGTTAGAATCACGTTTACTATAGAAGGTTTTGTATTAGCAATTATCAGTGGGGTTTCTCCAAAATCTTCTGGATATACGAAAGGAGACCATTCATTTCCATCAAAAACACTAATTCCATATGACCACCATTCGCCTTTTGAAGTATAATTTGCTGTGACTATAGTTTTATTCTCTAGGTTAGGAACTTCTGTCCCTAATTTACCCCCTATTTTCCAAATGATAATAAAATCACTCACTGGATTATTATCAACATCTGTACTTCCAAAGTTTGCAGTTAAGGTGCTTGTTGTGTAAGCAGGTGTGTCAGATGATATAATCTCGCCGAATTCAACCTTAGGAGCAGTATTACCAATAATGATTACAGAACTTTGATTCCATTCTCCCCAGTCGGAACCATCTTTTGATCTAACCTCTGCATACCATGAGTCCCCCTTAACTAGTGTAGCAGTAGTAAGGTTACGGGATATTAGATTCAATTGATGAACTCCGTTGCGGTACCATCTAAACTGTGAATCGGATTCATTATCTCCGTTCTCATCTATAAATGTGTAGTTGACATATAAAAAGCCACCAGCAATATGTAAACTGGAATCAAGATTCAAATTAACTACACTGGGAGGATTGTTTGGAGGAGCTCCAATTCTAATCGTGGGGGACGAGTACCAACTACTATAATTTAATCCATCACTAATTCGTATTTCAACACGCCAACCATCTTCAGGTGGCACATCAGATGTATTTCCGCTTTGAATAATCAATGTATTGGAAAAATTAGCACTCCACGTATAATCTGACCAATTATATTTATACCATTGAATCTCTACTATAACAATTGAATCATTATCAGCATCAAAATAGGTATAATTAGCAATAAGGTCCTGATCAACATTCACAGTTGCAGGAACAGTATTATTGTTAATGGTTACCTCTAAATAAGGGACAGTGTTTGGAATAATAGTTTCTATTGATAATATGGAATTACCAATTCCAAAATTATCGCTAGCGGTTACATTGACTTTCCATTTCTCACCCCTTTGAGTAGCGTTAGAGGGTACTTGTGTTTTATTTGTAAAAGCATCCATTAATACATAACCAGAACTAATATTTCTGTACCACTGAACAAGTGAGTGATCAATATCTCCTGAATCAGCATCTATCCATGTATATGATAATTCTAATGATTGTCCTTTTTCAATATCGGAAACAACTTCTAATTCGATATTTTGAACAAGAGGAACCGTATTCTCAATCGTTATATTGGATGAATAGATTATATCACCAAATTCAATCCCATCATGAGGTCTAACAGACACCCACCAAGTCTCTCCCCTTACCAGAGCAGTACTCGGAACTTCATTTGGATAGCCTTGTAATATCTCATTTCGATACCAGTGTATCTCTGTCCCATCTTCGAGATGTGAATCCTCGTCCCAGTAAGTATACACGAGAATTAAGGAATTATTACTATAATAAGGAGCTGTATTTATCATAAGGTTAGAAGCTATTGGAGGATGATTATAAAACACTGAAGCCGAATCTAATGAGGAAATAATTTCATTCCCACCAGAGTCATTTACAATTATCCGAAAGTTCATTCCTCCATTGGGTAAATCAAGAGAATTATTGATAAATCCAAGGATGTTACCAAAGTCACTATATTCTACCATAACCGCACTGAGAGAATATGTGGTAACTTCAAGTAATACTGTGTGAATTTCACCCCAAGAATCACTAATGTTTGCCTTAAAAGTATTATTTTGATAATCCCAAGTACCACCGACACCTTGATAATATTTTGGTGCATCTTCAATCGTAGGAACAACAGAATCATAATCAAACGTATTATTTTGGATAGTGGATGACGATTTCAAATAATTTCCATTTATATCTGAAGCATTCGTTATCTGATAAGTATAATAATCACCATAAACAACTGAAGGAAGCGGATAAGTCCAAATCCCTGTAGCATTTTTGGTCATTATAACGTCGGAAGTATTCACTCTAAGTGAGACAGATGCAACAGAAGTATCATGATCTGTAACATTAGCCCAAAGAGTTGGATTTCCATTACCTGGATCGTCGACTCCAAATGAATTGATAATAGGAGGAGCTAATTCGATTTCCTGACCAATGGATATGAATGTATTGGGGTCATATTGATTAGCGTATTCTGCTTTAATCCACGCTAGAGACCTTGTATCTGCAGCAATTCTCACTTCATCTAGCTTTCCATTCCACCAATCAGTTGTTCCCCATGCACCTAGTTGAAAATCATCAGTAATAGTATCTATTGATAGATATCTAGTTGAGCCAGATTGGGCACCATCGACATACACTTTGAATTCAGTAGAATTAGCATCATACGTAAAAACAACGTAATACCAAGTAAAAGTACTATAAGGCCCTCCAAAGGCATAGGAATAACCAGCACCATCGAAACGAGGATTCCAATCATTAATAGAAAATTGGCGCCAATCAATGGTACCACGATCGAAATTTAAAATCGTATTCCAGCCAGCACCTGAATCAAAGTTAATCCATGAAGATAAAGTAAAACTACCCAGAGTTACAGCCTGAGTAGTATAAAGTTGATCATTACTTCCATCAAAATCAATTGAATAGCCGACTTGACCGGTAACACGATCATCTGAAGTCATAGATCCTAATGATGTAAGATCTAGATTACTTGCAGTACTATCTCTCAAAAGACTAGGGGGGGTCTCTTCTAAGTGATATACAGCAAGATATTCCTCCCATGTTTCTTCTATTTGTTCTTGGTTTCCTAGTGATGTGTTCCCGTAATACATAGAAATGTAAGAATCCCCTCCCGTTGAGAGAGTGGGAATTTCAACCCATGCAGTTAGACGAGCGTGACTTGAATTGTAATTTTGCTCAAATTCCGTAATTTCATGAGCTAACTTTCTACCATATTCATCATAGAAGCGAATATCATCGCCATCCGCCTGTACATCCGTTTTAAGATCAGAATCATAAATGTCTACAGTAATGGGGATATTTTTCAAGTAAGAAGAATCAGGTTCAAAAGTGACAACAACCCACACTTGAGTAACACGAAGATATCCTTGACTTGCTCCTTCTCTTACATATCCCCATACTCCGAATTCTAAATCCTCCAAATCCTCCCATTGCCATGGTTGAAGAGTGAAAGGATTTGTTGTGGCTTCATCATAATCCACGATGAAGGAGCCACTAAGAGAACGTCCTCCAATGGTGTCAGTATTTCCAGAGGCCCTTAGCCAATGTTGAAAACCATAAGAAGTTACTGTACCAGACGTACGAGCATTGCTATAAACCCGTACACTGGTAATGGTACCACTTGGAGTGGTTGCAGGTAATCCAACTGCATAAAACATTTCTCCGTAAGGAGTTGAACTATTAGTGCTAAGAGTAATATAAGTAGTCCAATCATCGGTAATGACTTCATCTACAGCTTCATGCTGATAAGGGGCACCAACCACTCCCCACTGATTATAATCAGTTCCTCGGGCTCCAGGTCGAAGAATAATATTCTGTTCATTACTAGTGCCTACAAACCCTGCGGAATCTATTTTCAAGTCTTTCCGTCTATTGAATGCAGCATCATGCCATAGTTTCTGACTTTCAATTTCGGGTCCAACCGTAAGGTAAGCTGACAGATTATTCTGGTTTCTTACCTCAGTTCGTATCCAATCTTCCGTTAGTATTTGCTCTGTAATTCGTATTTCATCTAAGAATCCATCAAAAGGACTATTGGTGTTAGATATTTGGAAAGTTTCAGTATTAGTAAGGGGATTAAAATCATCATAACCTGTCCACCCTGGAGCTCCTATTCCCCATAAACTGGCAACAGCATTGTCATTCACCCCATTAATGTACATTTGCATTACATTTGGCGTAGTCTCTACAGCAGGAGAAGTATGAAAGGTAATAGCATAATGATACCAACCAATAGGCAAAGTATTGAAATTAGAAGTAGATTGAAGAATAAAACCATCGTCATCATCATCGTTTGACTGAAACTTCAATTTTCCATCAGATTGATCGATCCAGAGATAATACCCTGTTCCTTCCGAACCCCCGTGAACGGAATCCCATTTATCAATAATATAATCATCCGTGGTTGTAGATTCACGATAAAACCATCCAGTAAATGTAAAATATGAATCTCCAACGAGTTCTAATGAATCAGGATCCCCAATATCGATATAATCGTTTATTCCATCGAAATCTTGTCCATACCCAATGATGCTTTGATTCTTATAATTCCCATGTTGATCACCATCATTATTCTGGTTTGTTGAATCTTCATGTGCATTATTATTTGAGTCTTCATCATTAAATTCAGTCTCTCCTAAATGCCAGACTCCAGTATAATCAGTCCATACATCTGGATTTGAATAGACTTGTGGAAGTATAGAATCTGTATACATGATGATTTCTGAATCAAAACTACTTGAGAGAGTGGGAATTTTCATCCACACAACAAGGTGATCATGACTAGAATTATAATTAGCATCAAATAATTCAATTTCGTGTTCCAATAATTGACCTGAATTACCATCCGTAAATATGATATTAGGGGGTGCATTTTCAAGGTATAAGTCAAGTAAAAGGGGAAAGTTACTTAAATCACTGCTTCCTGAAACTATGGAAGAATCAATGATAATCGTTCTTTGTTTTTCATAATTAGATATTCCAGGTTCTTGGGATGAAATACTGTAAAATTCCTCTGGATCATTATAATTATTATAACAAGTGGTTATATAACCTGTCGATCGTGCTACATCGGAAATTCTGAGTTCATCCATGCTTCCATGGAATACGCGATTTGCAGCCTCATCTCTTTTTCCAATAAAGAGATCCATATTCACATTTCTTATATCACCACTTACCCCTGAATTGGTATAAACGTTTGATGCATCAATATAACCAGTATAAGATGATGTTGTACCGTCATAAATTACTGAAAGATAGGTCCATCTTCCAGGATAGATAGCACCATTATCTACTCGGACTGCTTGATTGTTCTGAGTATTAATTCGTTGATTCATTTGTGTTGGGTAGCCAACCCCACCCGCAATATAGTCCCCATCAACTCCCATCATCCAACCATCAGTATTATAGAAATCACCTGCCTTGTCAAAGATCATTGAATCATATGGAACAGGTGTAAATTGCAGATATACCCATCCCTCCAATGTCATTTGATTTCCAGTGAGATTGAGACTTGAGCTTTGTGGGATTCTGAGATAATCATCAATTCCACCATCCTGATCAAAATAATAGGCATTCCCCATGGGCCCCTCTTCCTGAGTAACTGTCCCAAATGATGAACCATCATTATTATTAGAAGTACTGTCATAGATCGTGGAAGCTGGGTCATCGTTTAGGTGATAAACAGCCATGTAGCCATTATCCCACACACCTGATGGATTCTGTTGGCTAATGATGGTTTCATTTCCATAATACATAGATACTTGAGTATCGCTACTACTCGAAAGGTTTGGTATTCGTATCCACGCAACTAAATGTGATGTTTCTGCATCAAATAGTTCAAGTTCGTGATCTAAGATCGTTCCTGAAGAATCTGTAAAGATAATATCGTTACCCGATGATTGTGTGACTCCAAATATATCAAATGCATCGCCCATGTCAATTAGAAGGGAATAGTTAGTCAAATCTGTTGCGACTTGAGAAGAATCAACAGTAATATTTTTTCTAAATCCGAATCCTAAACCTCCCCACGAGGGAAGAGAAAAACTGTTTACAATTTTCGATGTTGTGATTGGAAGAGTATTCAGTTGGTTCCGATCAGGAAAATTAGAAAGAGATTCCGATGTTAATCGCGGAACAGGTGATACTTGATTATCTTCGTCATCTAATGAAACTCCCAATCCTCGTAATATGTCAGCTGTGAAACCTTCGGTCTCCTCGCCTTGTACACTACTAAAATTGATCATAAGAGCAAAAATATTCAACAATAGAATTATTAATAAGGCAAAATTTCTCAGGTGAGTTGTATTATATCTCATAAATTGTTTCTCCTACAGCCTTGAATCACATGAATCAAGAATTTCCCAAAATGAGCTCGATGACGTTCGCTAATATAGTTATTTTCATCTAGACAAGTACTTGTTCAGAATTTGGGTGAATTTATGCTCAACGGTATTTCCGTCTTAGGGCATTTAATTGAATTAAACTTAATATACATTCCCTTATCTCTGCGGACTAGAGAATTTATCCGCAAGAATAAGAGTCATTTTGGTGGATTAGTTCACAAAAGAGTAGGTATTTTAGAGCAATTAGCATCAGGAGATAAGAATTTTACTAGTGGTTGGATGTTTGACATATTTCAAAAATTTCTAGAGTCTATATTGGCATTGGGGGTGGAACCAAGAAAGAATCTTGATTTTCTCACTAAAAATTGCAGGGTATCTGGATCTGATGCCTTTCCAATAATTCAAGATCGGATATTGTCACCAAGATAAATTTAATTGACAACGGAAGACATGATTTTGCTTAATGGGAACTCCTCTTTAATATGGAAGAGAACCAAGAATGGTGTTAGTAGTAAAACATATTAAATGTCTCAACTCACGATCAACAATTATAATTCTAAGAAAATTGATTATTAAAACAATTAAATATTCTAATTTGAGGTGGGTTTGTTGAAAAACAAAAGTAAAGTTCAAGGAATAAAAATTAAAAATGCAAGGAAATTTTTTTTTCTGATTGTAATATGCATTCTTCTAATTAATAGTTTTAACCTGATGTCCGAGGATTATGGTGCTTTTACTTTAAGTCATGAAAAAGAAAATCTATTGAATGGATTAAGAAGTAATCCAGTGGATCCAGAACCTGCAAAATTGTCTATTAATCCCAATGATGAAGGGATATCTTCTATTTTAGGCAACCCTTCCTTTGAATTGCCGTTAGACCAAGATTGGCAGTTAATTGAAGGCTCTATGTCCAGATCCTCATCAATCATAAAAGAAGGAAGCTTCTCGTTATATGTCCCTAATGCTCCCTTTGCTGGTAATAATGAACTTGAACAAGTCCTCAAATCTGGTGTACCTCTTTCTTGCTCTCCAATCATAAACACATGGATTTATCCAACCGGTGTTGGCCAGTATGGAACTGAATGGGCTGGAGCGTTTATTAGGGTTGGTTTTAAATCATCTAGCTCTGGTGAAATGAAATATCTCGATTATCGATGGGCTGGGTATTTTACTGGAAGGACTAATACGACATCTTACACTCATTATTCCTTTCCGCAAGATTGGGCCGCGAATTCCTGGAATAACCTTTACCGAAATTTAACAGCTGATTTTACGGCAAGTCCCTTGTTCCCAGATCCTCATGATTATTATCTTTCTTTAATTCGAATTCGAAATCACTATTCAACAGCCTCTCCTCCACCATTTTATGTTGATTCGTTTTCTATTACAAGCCTACCCGCTCCTGTAGATACAAATTGCTTAGAAAACGGCTTATTTGATGAAGGAAATCTAGATGGATGGGATAGCTACAAAGCTCAGGTATCAAGTTCTCATACTACTGGCTCGGGATATACTTGCTTTGTAGATAGGGCCACAACTAGTGATCCCCATCCTTACAATAGTTTTATTAGTCAACAACCATTGTCTAACTTATCTTTAACTGAATCAATTTATCTGAACACATGGATTTACCCTGAAAAAGTGGGGTACTTAGCAGGACAATGGAATTATGCTGGATTAAATGTTCTGTTTACTAACGGCACAATCACTAAATCAGTCCATTATACATGGGCAGGTTCATTCGGCATTCGAGCAAATACAACCTATACAGGATTTATTATTCTTCATGATTTATACCCCAATTGGAAAGCCCAAGAATGGAATCTTCTTTACAGAAATTTACGGTCAGATTTTATGGAATTATTTGGAATGGAAGAAGCGTTCTATAATTATGAACTATACCATGTAGAATTTGTAACCCATTATTCGAACAATCAACCAGGATGGTTTTATATCGATAATATTGGACTTTATAGGTCATTAATTAAAAATCCTGGTTTTGAAGATGGTCTATTAAATTGGGACGTAGAAACAGGGGATCAAACACCACAGGTAATTAGCACTCCCCAAAATTTAGTCTTAGATGGAAATAAGAGTTTATTTATGGAGGAAGAGTTAGCCTCTCCATACTACAGGAGATTAAATCAAGAATTTCAACTGGATTATTACCCTGTTGTACCAAACACTTATTTATGGGCGTACATTTACCCTACTTTTGTGGGAAATACTGGAAGTACATGGCCATATGATGCAATCAATATAAGGTTTTCAAATAGTAATGGGAGTGATGCATTCGCAATCAAATACTTCTGGGCAGGAAATTTACTGGAGGGGCCGTACAATATTAATGTTTCCTCCACTTGGAATGCGAATCAGTGGAATCTTCTCTTCCGTGATATATTTAATGATTTTAGTTCGGGATTTCCAGAAAAAACTCCTGAAGATTACTCCATTGTTAAAATATCGATAGTGTATCACTTCTCAAATTATAGTCCAGGATCATTTTACGCTGATAATGTTGATTTACTTTATCCTTATTCTCACGCTACTCCTCCTGACCCTGAACCAGTTTTCACCCAAACACCTGACGATTTAAGTTATAATTTTGCAGCCATTGACAAAAATCTGACCTGGATAGTGTCTGATAACAATCCAAATACCTATTCGATATTTCGAAATAGTTCCAACATTGATAATGGAGTTTGGGCTTCTGGAACACCTATCATATTAGATATAACTGGTCTTTCTACTGGGAGCTATAATTTTACAATAACCCTTACTGATGACGAAAATAACCATGTATCTGATGAAGTTTGGGTCTACGTGAACTCTCTTCCGCCTTTGACTTCATTTATACAAAATCCGTCATTTGAAACACCTTTTGGTGATGATTGGGTTGTAACAGAGGGTTCTGTAATTCAATCGAATACACTCGTGCAGGATGGGACATATTCTGCATACTTCGCTACTACTACATGGCCTACAGTACCTGATCGGACTCTCATTCAGAATCTAACAACAGATGTCTCTATCGTCGATTCCCCCCTTTTAAGTTCTTGGATCTATTCCACGGGTTTAGGTTGGTATGGAACTGAATGGGCTGGAGCTTTTATTCGAATTCAATTGAAATCGTTTAATGAAACGGCACCTAGCGTACACATTGTATACAAATGGGCTGGATATTTCCCAGGTTGGCCTGGTTCAAACACTTCCACCTATACGTATTATCTTTTTGACACAAAATGGACTGTAAATTCATGGAATCACCTCTATCGCAATTTATTGATAGATTTCATTGCCAATGGTGAATTTCCTGATCCTCAAGGTTATTACATTGATTCTGTAACAATTAGGAACCATTACTCAACTCAATCACCCCCTGCGTTTTATGTTGATAACTTTACAATTTCTCTTCTCTCACCTTTCCCCACAATTACAAATTCTCCTCAGGACTTGGTGTATGATGAAAATACAATAGGACACGAGCTCAAATGGACAGTTGTTGACAACGACACTGCGAACTTCACAATTTATAGAAATGATGCGAAAATTGCTAATGATTCATGGTTAAGTGGAATCCCAGTAATTATATCCGTAGATGGACTGGCCATTGGAGTTTATAACTTTACAATTATCCTTTTAGATCAACAAGGTAACTTGGCCAGGGATGAAGTATTTGTATCTGTTCAAGCTGGGGAACCAGTTTTATTGGAATTTCCAGATAATTTCACATATGAACTTGGATCTACAGGGAATATATTAAACTGGACTGCTGTTGATACGAATCCAGCGACATATGATATTTACCAAAATAATTCTATAATAAAATCAAACTCTTGGTTAAGCGATGTAGCAGTACTTATTGATGTCGATGGGTTAACAATAGGAACTTACAATTTCACCATCATCTTCCGAGATACATTATTAAATGTTGTTTCATCAGAGGTGTGGGTAACAGTTGAAGATATAACCCCTCCTGTATTTCTCCATGGAACAGATGAAGCTCTTATCAACGGAAACTTTGAATATGGCGATTTAACGGCTTGGACAACTGGCACAGGAACTGATAGAGCTAGCATTCAAACTAATCCCTTCTATGTACATTCTGGCAGTTATGGCCTTGCATTAATTACATATAATATGGATACATGGGTCTATTCCGATGCATGGATTGAACAAAACGTTTTAAGACAAATTTTAGTGGATGAACTGACAAATATTACTTTCTGGGGAAAATTCTATAGTAATCATATTATCCGTGTTACTGTCACCTATTCCGATCTTACTACCTCCGTTCACGATTTTCCTGATTTTCATTCAACATGGTATAAATATACTGTCTCTGACCTTATTCTCGGGAAATTAATAGATACTGTACGGTTTGAAAGAATAGGAGGCGGAAATACAGCCTCAACAACTGCAATAGATGATATTAGTTTAAATTACGGCTTTAGTTCCACGAATATCACGTATTTATCTGGCAGCTCTGGCAATATAATTTCTTGGATAGCTACAGATCATGCCCCAGATTCTTATGTGATATATCAGGATGGAACAGAACTCATTTCTGGAATGTGGGAAGATTTAAATCAAAACGTTCTGAATATAGACGGATTAACAATTGGTACTTATTGGTATACAATTGAATTAAACGATACAAGCAGTAATTTGGCCATCCTTGAGTTTATTGTAACAGTTACATCGGATGATAAACCTGTTATCGCTAGTAGCCCATCTGATTTTACATATGAACTAGGAGAAACAGGAATTACAATTTCTTGGATAATCTACGCCTCATCTCCTGATTATTATGCCTTAAGAAGGAACCAAGTATTAATTGCTACAAATATATGGGTAAGTGGAGAGAGCTTGATTATCAATATTGATAACCTTGATATCGGTACATATAATTATACTATTTCCTTTTTCAATGAGTATGGCCAATCCACTTCAGATACCGTTTTTATTGATGTTGTTGATACCCAAGCTCCACATGTTTCACCTGTTTATACTGTACTAGAAAACGGAGGGTTTGAGATGGGTGATCTGTCAGGGTGGACAACTGGAACAGGAACCGATAGAGCTAGTATTCAAACTAATCCCTTCTATGTATATTCTGGCAATTTTGGTGTTGCATTAATCACCTATGACCAGAATTCTCAAATATACTCAGATGCCTGGATTGAGCAAACGTTAAACGAAGTAATCCTCGTTGATGAATACACGAGTTTAACATTTTGGGCTCGATTGTATTCCCAGCATCAAATTCAAGTCACCGTATATTATTCTGATAGTAGTTTCTCTGTACACTTGATAGAGGATGTCTATCATAGTTGGCATTACTATTTAATCAATAGTATGACTCTTGGGCAACAAATTACGAAGATCCGTATTGAAAGAATTGGTGGAGGAAATATGGTAGACACAACAGCGATTGATCAGATCCAATTATTAGTAAGGGTTTCAAATGATGAGATACAACTACCTTATGGATCATCGGTCGATATTGGTTGGGTAGTTTTTGATTATGATCCTGAAACCTATTCTATATTCTTAAACAATGAGATAATCGAGACAGGAACTTGGACTAATGGAATTATTTACGCAAATTTTGATAGTTTGGCTGTGGGTAGTTATAATCTTGGGGTTGAATTTCAGGATGGAAGTGGAAATTCTGTCTATTACACGATTTCAATTTTAATACAATATGTTTCAGAAACTACAATCCCGTCTACAACTTCATTTAGTTCTGATACTTCCTCAGGAACAACAACCACTCAATCCACAACCTCTCCAATTCCTGAATTAATGGTGTTATTAGCTATATTTATTATAGGCTTAAAAAGAAAAAAAACCAAGTTTATGTAGAACAACTTGAAGTAGAGTAATTTCACGTATTCCTTGGTGAAATTACTTTAATTTTCAACCAAATTAACTTTCGTCTATTCATTTTCTTTTCACTTTTATCAAAAGTTAATATTTATAATTAAATCACTTCATAGTGTAAGGTTTTGCTTTTAATTCTCTGAAATGTGTTAGTTCTACTCAATTACACCTTATAGAGACATACCATCGCATACAATCAAACTGATTTTTTAGGTCCTTAGAAGAAATATCAATAAAAATATGTAAATTTGTAAGAGAGAAAGAATAAGAGATCGTTCAAACGTAATCCGTTTAATCTTCATTAGAAGATGAATCAGGAAATAAGTATAAAAAACGTGTAATAAAATTGTTAAAGACCAGTAAAGAATTTCAGGTACCGATGTCAAGACAGAAGATATTCCCCATAGAAAACAACTGAAAATTGAAGATAATAATGGGAAAATAAGAAATCCTGTTAAAAGAGGAGGATCAAATAAATTGGTAGATGAAGGAGCGAGATATTTTCCGATACCCATCACTGAAAACATCAATAATCCATAGCTTAAGATCTGAATAAATATTCGTATCCCAAATGGATCTGAAGAGGGAAAAAGAAAAGGACCAATAATTTGAATAGGAAAATCAATCTGAATTACAGAAGTGAGGATTATTATTAGTCCTGCTTCTAGTATCCAATGAAAGGGATTATCCGTTACAATTCTAGCTAAAGGAATGATAAAAAATAATCTCTGAAAGGACTTCCTAGAAATATATTCAGCAAGATCATCATCATTCATCTTATCCATATAAGAGACGAGATTAAAACCCAAGGAAGTTAATTCATATTCCTTGGTGGATCGTTGTTGGAGAATTCCTTGATCACGTAATTTTTCTAGATGATGGTAAATCACTCCTGGACTTTGACCGATATTCTCTTGAAAATCCGAATAAGTAACGTAAATATCTTGGGAAAGCATTCGTAGAATTTTTCGTCTGGTTGAATGAGATAATATTTCAAAAATCGCTTGTTCGTCCAGCTTCGTCATCTTTACACCTATTATCACTCTTTATGACCAGAAAACCTCTTTTAACAATTTTGAAATAAAATACTACAGTGAAGCGGATGGTTCATTTTAAGTTATCCTCTGTGCTTCTATGTTTGCATGACATTGGTACTAAAAAAAAAGGGGAGAAGAATGGGTAATTTCCCAATTGATGAAAAAATTATGTACGCTTTCGTCGATTTACAACAAAAAAGGTAGCCAGAAAAATTGTTGTTAATGCTGTTATCCCTAAGAATCCAGCTTTCACGTTCTCTTTGAACCAAAGGATTATCGCGGATGGATTCTTCAGGGCATCCAGTGAAGTCCCGAACATAGGATCATGAAGAACGTAGTTCTCGAACTTTGGATAATTTATGTAGACATTCAGCTTGTTTGCCTTTTCAACAGCAGTATCATTCAGTGTTGCGCCATCTACAATCGTTGTTCCATCTACGTTAATCTCACTCACGGATTCAAAGTAAGCTAAGACAGTTCCACCAGTATTCTTTATGTAGATACCAGAATCGGTGCTTTCTTTGTATATCTGAGGAATAAGTTCATTTTCTTCATCTAATGGTCCCTCTGCTTCCGAACTCCACATGAGTTCGAACTCCAAGCTAAGTCCTGTTGCTTCCTCGACAAATGGCCAGTTTGTGATGTTCACATCAAACTTTATTGCACTAGAACCACCTGAGAAATGATTTACCAGTGCTAATTTGACATCACTAAAAAGGGGATTCCGAATCTGCGATGAAGTAAGTGCAAAATCAACGTTTGTGCTACTCTGGGAAAGTAATTCAAGATCCCAGTCGATACTAGTCAACTGAAGTGTGGAAAACACATCTCCTACTAGTTCATCCTCATCAAATCGATTATTGTCATTACTATCTGCGTATTGAACAATACGTTGAAATTTCAAAAAAAAACTAACATCCTCTGCTGTTGTATTGAAGTGATAGTAAGGAATCTGTCCGCCACCATTTACTTCTATTGAAAATTCGTCAGAAGCTAGAACAAGCCGTCTCCCTTCCTCATCAATCTCTGGGAGTTCCACTTCGTCAGCTGGATCATCATCAGCTATGACTATCTGAGGTGAAATTACTATAATAGATAAGAACATCACGATAGTTACTAAGAGTATCCCAGGTATGTGTTTTTGTTTCAGCATATTTTTTTACCTCATGATTTAGATATAAATGAGAATATATTTCTCAAATAACACATAAATCACATCTACTTTATAGTTTTGCTTCTAACTGGATAGAAACATGAGTTTCTACCCAAATGGAAATCTCAGGAAAGCTGGAAGGTTGATCTTGTGTAAATCAAATTTATCCTAATTTTTTTGACAGGAAGTGATACACCATTGAAATTTGTACCTCATTTCAGTTTATAAATTCAGTTAAATTCCATCAAACTATAATATTTTTTAAGGATATTAATTGATCTAATTTCATGTAAAAATTGGTGCGTTTGTTTATGGATGATTTCCTAGGGATCCTGTTTTAGAATTCATTGGAACACCAGGGGAGAGGGATTTCCAGTTTTCCTAACCTGCAATTCCGTAACCACAATCTATATATAGACTCAATATATAGAGTGTACACAGAGTTGAAATCATTGAACTTGGATAAAGAACTTCAAAAATACGAAATAGAATTCAAAAAAGGATTTTCAAAGCCGCTAATTCTGTTCACTCTTGCAGAGAAGCCTGATTATCCCTTTCAAATCTCCAAAACCGTTAGAGAGATGACAAAGGATAAAATTTCGATTGTTGGATCAAATATCTATCCAATTCTTACAAATATGGAGAAGAGTGGTATAATCCAAGGAATTAAAGAGGAGGAGTCACGTAAAAGGGTCTATTCTCTAACTGACGATGGGAAAGAGTTCTTAACTTCCTTGCAGCAGACAATGAAAGAGTTTGTTGATATTATTCAAGAAATGATTGATACTCAATGATGTGTTGAAATAAAATGGGTAAAAATTCTATGATAAACCAAATTGATTTGTATATTAACGAGGTAAGTCAATGTCTTCCTTATTCGAAAGAAATGAAGCAAGACGCTCTAGATGAGCTGCGAATAGACGTTCAATCCGCAATGAATGAATCAGAGGGAGAAGCTCCTTCCGCAGTTTTTGGATCTCCTCGTGATGTTGCATTGAATATAAGTCAAGGAAATGATTGGCATCACGAGCGTGCAAGATGGACTACACGATTTTTCGCGTGGATAATCGATTTTATTGCTGAATTAATAGTAGTAATTGCATTTCTTTCCGTTGGACTTCTAGTTCTAATTTTCACAATAATCCCCTGGAATGATCTGATGACTGAATTCACCAACTGGGAAAGTGGAATTGTTGATTTTTCGCTGCAAGGCATACTATTATTAGTGTATATTTCCATTCTTACAATTCTTACAGTTATTATATTCGTGGGGTATAATGTTGTACTGGAGTATTATTATGGTGCAACCATCGGAAAGAAGCTTTTTCATTTAGCTGTTGTCGATCAAACAGGAATAAGAATCACCTGGAAACAGGCAATAATCCGTAATTTTTCTAAAGTTCTCATAATTGAAGAATTCCTACCTGTTGATGTCATCTTAGGAATGATTCTAGAACGATTTGACCCAGAAAAAACAAAGAGTCAACGTGGCTTAGATATCTTAGCGGAAACGATTGTTGTTAAGGTTTAAGAACAAGGTGATCATCATATGGCAGGTATAGCACACTTAGGCTTTGGATTAGCATTTAAACTTCTCACCCCTGATATTCCAGTTATAATTCTGGTACTTTGCTCATATCTTCTTGATCTTCTATTCCTAATCTTCATGTTTGCAGGTTTCGAAGATATACCACGGTCTGATCGTATTACTGAGGCCCCTTGGTCTCACAGTTTATTCATGGCTCTAATCTGGTCAGTACTTGCTGCATTAAGTGTCATGTTAGTCAGCCAGGACTCTTATGTTAGCATCATCATTGGGATTCTTATTTTCAGCCATTGGGTGATAGACTTCATTGTTTCCCCAATGACATATGTTTTTCCAAATGATACGGGAAAATTACTCCACCCCTTTGGAAAGTCAGCAAAAGTAGGCCT
>NJBF01000024.1 GCA_003144275.1 Candidatus Heimdallarchaeota archaeon B3_Heim | reverse complement strand
TTCCTCTGCAAGTGGCATGTGTATCCGATTTTGTTTGTTTTTATAATCATCTTTACCATGATTAATAATATTATGATTAAACAAAAATATATTCTGGTTTTCAATAAGTAAAATTCTCAAATATTGGATAAAACCATTTGAATCCCTTAAAATAGCCCGAATAATTTTATCATTTCTTCTTTCTGGCATACCCTCAACGGGTAAATTTAAAACAAATTCCATCTTTTGTGATATCCTTTTATCTTTAATCTTCAATTCAAAAGCCACAAGACTGGTTAAAGAAAGTAATGGTACTTTATGGAATATAATTTTATCCTCCCATAATAAGGAGATATTTATTTTATTAGTCTGTTTTTGTAAAGTAATCGGATAACAAATCCCCTTTATTTCTTCACTGCTATATCCTAAATTAGTTATATTGGGACAAACTATTATTTTATATAATTCTTTTGATTCCGGTCTTATTTTCACCCTTAACCTCATTTTTAATAAATTAGCCTTATATTCCTCAAGCTTTTTTTCCAACTCTTTTTCTAAATTCTCTTTCCTTTTTTCTTCCTCATCAAGAGTGGTTTTCCCATATTCTTTTAAAAAATTAATAGCTGAGTTCTCGGAATTCTCATCTAAAAATTTATTGATTCCGACTTTCCTTCTTTCTCCTCTTAATTCAACTAAAGCTTCAACATTTTGCGAAGAAAAACCGGCATGGGTAGCATTTGATGAGCCATTCCACAAGGTAACCGATTTTTCATTTTCACCTATATATAATTTGGCGTGTAAGCCCGATAATCGAGAAATATCATCTTCTGATTTATCTTCAGCTAATTCATCCAGGACCCATATTCTGTTATATTTTTTTAAAGTATCATCAGATATCTTATCTAAGCTATTCTGCATGGAAATTAAATATTTTTGCTTTACATTACCAAACCTATTTAAGAAATTCTCACTTAAAAATGGGGATACAATTAACAAACGTCGATATTCATCACTAATGGGAAAAGAATCATTATTATCTATTCCCAAAAAATGGAAATTAAATTTTCCCACAGTTCGGAGAATAATTTTAATGGGGTGGGATGAGAGGATTTCCAACCACCGGTGCATATGGTTAGTTTTTTTTAGCCATAATGAAATAATGCTCAAGTACAAAAAAATGGGCAATCTCATACGTAGAGGTAGAGAAAAAGTAAAAGAAAATGCAGCAAAGAACAGCGAGAATATTAAAAAATTGATTTTAGAGAGAAAGGAGGAATTAATATCAGAAGAAGTGAAAAAGGGAATAATAACAAAAATGGAAATTGGTATAGCTTAATTTGGATGAATCTTTATGCTCTTTGAAAATCTTTCGAATTTAAAAACAAAAGGTGGAGTTGAGGTTTCATTTGATAAATGGGAATTATATGGAGGAAGGAGATTAACCAAGTACATTAACAAAATCCGATCAGTGGACAAGGTCATAATAATTTGTGATCCAAATTTAATGAATAAACTCACTCAAACTGAGAAAGCAGCAATTCAATTCGAAAATATGCTGATAGAAGATAAAATGTTTGATGATAGGCCTAAATTTGAAAATGTTATTCCAGTTTTAAGAGAAGGAACACCTGAAACAGCTATCCCAGAGTTTTTAAGAGATAATGTGGTTTATATAGACTTTAGAGATCCAAATGAATATGAAAAAAAATTGAAGGATTTGACAAATTCCATTTGGAATCAACCACTTCGTCCTCCTCCTCCTCTTGGCCCCAAACCAGAGTTTATTCAGATATAGTAAATCTAAAATCTTTTTTCCCCAAAAACATGATGGTTATTACTCATAAATACTTGATCTTTGGCTTAATGGAGAGTAAATATAGTGAATAGCGAAAATAAAATACCTAAGGCATTAATGTTAATTGAAATTCCATCTACTCTAAGAAAATACAGTATAGATGAATTAAAAGAAGAAAGCATAGAGTCTTCATTAAAGACTTGGGAATTACACGCAACACCTTTGTATAGAATGGCAATCAATGATAAAGAAAGATTAACCCTGATTTCTAAATTGCGAGACATAGCAATATTTGATCAACCTGATTATATGTATAGAGAATTCAAAAATGTCTTAAATTTATATAGTAAGGGGTATTGGTTAGCGACTGTTTCAACCACCGGTGCAATATGTGAATATTTGACTAAAAAGTATATTCCTAAAAAGAACGATTTACAGAATTTTAAAGTATTTGGTCAAAAGAATAGAATTAACGAATTAACTGAATACTTAGATGAAGATGAAAGAGAGTTGTTGATAAAAATTAATGAAATGAGAAATGATTGTCTACACCTCGATGTAATAGACATTGAGGATTTAAAAGAAAGAGCAATTGAGATAACTAATTATCTAATTAAATTAATGAAGAAAATTTCAATAAAGTATTTTAAAAGACAGACATGAGTCGCAATTGAGCCTTTGATGATATCGGCTAGCACGTCGGTATCCTGAATAATGATTAGAAGCCGACATAGACGAAATAAAAGCCATTAACAAACGCGTTCAATATAAAAAAATAAGAATATATCTACTGCCTTGTAAAACTACATGGTATTTTGATCATATAACCAACGTATGCCCTCTCTAAATCTTTATGTTTTATTTATATACCCTGTAAGTCGTTATACCTAAATTAAACAACTTTAATCAATCTCGTTTCTCCTACCCCCGTTACTAGATTTTCAGAGGTCAAAAACGATTCTCCTATCTCCTTCTTGAAACTTTCATCATCGATTTTTAAGAAAGGTTATTTTCTCCTTTTTTGATTTAAAGGTTTTTCCTGTTAATGTTTACCCAATGATAGCATTAAAATTACTTAAACCCACCAAAAAAATGAAATATAATGAATTAATCGTAGACATGACTTTCTTGGTCATAGCTGACTAACCAGCTCAAAAGAAACGAGAAAGTTATAAAAATGATCCCTGGGACTTGACTGATGTATCCAGTGGGATCTTGATAGATTTGATTATACTTTTTCCTGATTAAATTTCCTAGACCCCTTCGGTTGTTATAAGTTGTTCTATTCCCTAATTTAAAGATTTATGTCGCAAAAGGCTGGATTAGCCCCAAGAATGATTTTTATTAACAACTTTTCCTGCAAAGGATAAAACCTCTCCTTATTCGATTTTAAAAATAGAAAAGAGATGGTCAAAACAGGCTTAAGAGAGTAGTATTAGTTACCCGTTCATGAAATGTTTATCCTCTTCTGACTTTACCTACTCTTCTTGTAGATTTCCATTGTTTCTTTATGATTCCTTTTGACCTAATTGGAGAAATTTTCTGAACCAATAGATAGGAAGAATTGATCCAACAACAAGAGTAACTGCAATTAAAAATAACTGTAGACTTATATCACGCTGAAAACCAGTAAATAAGGGTTCTAAATGTTCATCAAGGATGATCAATCGCTTGTCTTGATCTGCAAGAAAAATTTTCTTATCATTCCAAAAAATATCGTGTGGAGCTGCATTACTATATTCTGAAATTTCTTTTGGGTGCGAGGGGTCTGTGATATTTAGGATATATACTCCTTTTTGTAAATCAGCAACGTAAAGATGAGTAGTGTTTCCAGTAACACCATAAGCTTCCCCTCCAAGTTTATAATATTTTCCAAGCTGAATAGGTGAATGGGGAGTGGAAATATCAAAAATATAGACTCCATGTCCATGACATCCTAAGAAAAGCAAATCATTATGAATATAAACATCAATCGCGCCATGTGTTAATAGAGAAGTCGATACTAATTTAGGCGAGGATGGATCTGTTACATTAAGTACTTTAAGGCCCCTACCTGAATCTGGAAGGTAGATGAAGTTATTCTTTATCGCGACACCACGAAATACTCCTCCATCATCGTATTCTGTGACTTTAATAATATCATCAGGGGTAGAAATATCAAATATTTCCATACCTTGAGGATATTCAGTTACATACGCATAAGAACCATTAGTACATACTGAATGGGCACTTCCGCCATCATTATATTGATCTGTGATCAAAGGATTCTCTGGATCACTTATATTAGCAATAATAAAACCATTACTATCGCTTGCAATATATGCGAGGTCGTCCTTTACTGTTACACCAAATGCACCGTCACTAGTAGCTACAATCCCAATTTTTCTAGGATTTACAGGGTTACTGATATCTAGAATCACTGTTCCGTCGTTAGTTGTAACAAAAGCATGATTACCTTCAACACACGCACTATACGCTACAAGAGCCCCTAGACCAACTTGTGGTAAAAAGAAAACAACCAAAATATCCAGAAATATTAGAGTTACAAGAACCAAGAAATAGATTACTTTTAGTGTTCTATTTATTTTAGTATTAATGAACAGTTTATTCAAATGAACCACCTTCAATCGGTTTGAAAGATTGATGGGAGTCCTGATTTTTGTTCTCGATTTAATGTTTTAGATCCTTCCACAAATGGAAGGATCTTAGTTTGGCTAAATAATAAAGGAATACCCATAGAAAATTCCATATCATTATTTCATGAATTTATTCTGATCAATCACAAGAAAATTAATTACATTACCCTAAAAAAAAATAAAATAAGCATGATATCTTATAATATTGGCATATTAATACTTTGTTGATTATTTCTTTCATTCAGATGGGCTATTGTAATATTAAGCGCATTTTTTAGATTCATAAGAAAAACAAATCCCTTCTCTGTAACTTTGAAGTTCTTCAAACGAGTATCTAACATAACAACGTCTGATAAATATGTTTCTAGGTAATTTAGGGTTACTAATTTTTTGATTTCTCTAGAAAGGGTCGAGGGAGGGATATTAAGACTTTTAGAGAGCTTCGTTGGGTTTGTTTCAGTAGGATCCTGATAAGCGATTTCAATTAAAGTAAATATGGTGTTATTTCTAATTTTTGTTTGTAATTCTTGTTTAATCTCCGATGGGAAAAAATCTAACATTGTACTCGGTGTAGAAGAATTAGTAAAAAGACGAATATCTTGAAATGTTAAAGTGGTGGTATTCTGTATGTTTTCTAATCCAATAGCAACTTTATTTCGAATATGTTTCAGGAATTCAACTTCAGTTGAAGGAAATAGGGTATTAGTATTACTATTATATTGATTTTTATATTTTGAGCGATAAAACCTTGCCATAATGACTGTGAATGTGATTATAAAGAGTAATATTACCAAAAACGTCGTTAAAAAACCAAAGAGCCCTTTTTGTTCTTTTAATGGTAATTCAGGTTTAATATTAGAAGTCAATCCTTGAAAAAAGAGAATTACTGCCACCAGTATTAAAACGCTGATGCTAATTATCTGAAACCCTTTTTTTATATTCAATGTAGGTAATGATTGATTCGACATCAGGAAGCACATATCATTGTTTATTCGTTCTTTAATTCTAAAATTCCATTGAACTATTACTATAAAAGCAAGAATAAGAGTGCAATATATTTGAACATAGAAACAAACGTTTTTGTAAAAAGAGGATTTTCTTTTCTATATCGATAGTTCATCTTCTTCCCGTGATGTTTATCAATGTAGATGCATTGTCCCAGTTATTTTCTTTTCTCAACCTGTTTTTTACAATATTTTAGGGATTGCTCCAGAAATTGATCCCTGTTTTGGATATTTAATAGCTAGGATTATCATTGAATACCATAATCTCACAGACCATAAATTATTTAAAAAACAAACCGTCAGAAATGTCGTAAAAGGCTGGATTAACACCAATATTTTCTAATGAGACAAATTATTTTTTCGAAGATTTTAGAACCAATTAGGATTCTATAATTGGGATTCACTTAGTATTGTTCTTAGGTTTGATATATTCTTTATATCGTATATAAAACGGGGAGGAATACTTCGTTGGATGGATCCTTTAATTCCTAAGAGCTTTTCTATCTTTGGTGAAACAACATGATATTTTCTACCTATAGAATTCATTTTAGTAGAGCTTATTGGAATTGCTCTTTCAAGTAGTCTACTACTTGAGCTTCCAGTCACGATAACTAACTCAGATGCATGGTAGCTTCGTTTCGCGTGGGCATTATTATGTAATCTATTGTATGTTGATTTTATTTCCTCCATTGTGAGAACTTTGAATTCTACTACTTCTGAAACAAGAAAATATCCAATTATAAATAATCCTTCTTTAAATCTTTTAGTCCTAAAAGGGGTTAAACCAGCATAAAATACTAGTAAATCATCTTTTGCAAGGCGTAATAAATACTTCCTCTTTATTGTTGGATCTCCATAAGTCATGGTTTCGAATTCTGGATCGAAATGAATTGTGCGATCCTTTACTCTTTTTGGTAAATAGTATGATAATAGCTTTCCTGATCTACCTTTGGTATTGGAATACTTCCTTGGCTCTGTTGATTTATTATCTCGTTCTGACATTGGAATATATTCATAACTTCTGTCATTGAATATAGGCGCTAGAGTACCATCCGTTCCTTTATCAATTCCAATTCTTAATATCATCGCTTTCATTGTTAATAAAACCACCTTAGGAATGGTATAGGATCAACTTTAGAATTCTTAAAGGATTAATTTAATCTCTAAATTCAATCTAAAGGTTTATAATACTTTGGCTTATTTAAAAAGGATCAGAAGACCAAAATTTGTTAGTCTAAGAACACATTCACTTTGGAGGTTGGTAAATGAGATTATTTTCATATATATATTACGCGTTGATTCTATGTGTTTCTATTAGAAATTATGTGAATATATGTGCTTCTCATATAGGTCTCTTGATGTTTGCTCTTTTTCGTAGTCAATTTTTGAGCTCTTTTCTAGTTGGCCGCTGTGGTTCTATGTGTTTCTCATATATACGCATAGAAAGCGAACAAAAATTAGTCGGGTGTTTTCAATACCTCTAATTCTCATTCTATCTGTCGAAATCGTTTACTCAGGTCTCGGTTTTCCTCTTCTAGGTCACTACAGTTTTTTTCACATGTTTTCAGTTTCGTGTCCGTCTCATGTAAGGTTGTTCGATAGGCATCGGACTGTTTTCGCCAGCTTGCGCCCATTTTTAACAACCCACACACTCCCGCGCTAAAACCCTTATACCCAAATTCTTCTATGCCTGCATATACAATCTCTATAGTTTCGATATCTGTGTACACTGAGCGATTCGATTTAAAATCTTTGATATTAGGAGAGGCTTTCATTGTGCGTTTTTTCGTTGTGGTCACTTCGGGCCCTCCTATACTTTGAATGCTTTCTCTATCAGCAGGTGAATCAGATACTTACAGAGTTTTCCCGCGGGTCGTTCAGTCAACGTCTCCCCTCCAACCGATCATAATAGGCCTCCTTGAAATTCTCTAACGCAAAGAGACGGTCCTCATGCTTTTTGAGTTCCTTGAGAATATACGCGAAGCCCTCGCGGGGGGTAATCTCTTCGGGAGTGGAATCGGTCATTCGTTTTCTTCCTCCTCTATCGGTAAGTACCGCTTGCACTTGGCACAGGCTTTTGGGATTCCATGCCTGGGGGTCCATTTAAACCCACAAAAAGGGCAGGTTATCATAATACTTTCTTTAATTTCACGTTTAATTTCCAATGTAGTCACAACTGGTTTTTTGTTATGACTGCACTTCACTCTCCGAACTTCGCTCTCAGTCATCAGGCCTTCGGTGACCTGTAATATTCATTAATAATAATTAATCTTAAAAGGTTTTCGTGAAGTACTACCTTCAAGATACTTCGATAGACAGAACGCTAGCAAAAATCGCCTTTTCGAATAGTCCGAGGGATAATATACCCACGAAATAGTTCCGAGGGATTTGGAGGGGAACAGTTATTACATATATTCATCGCTGTAGATAAGAGTTATATTTTCGTATAACAATTTTATTTCAAACGACACTTTTACGAAGTTCATTTCTTCGCGATAATTAGAAGATTCGCAAATGTCTCAGTTTTGTCAATTTCATACACCCTTAAGAATTATTGAAAGTTTCATTAATTCCAACCGAATCGACTTAGAATGAAGCTTAATCGAACAAAACTTTATAAAATTCTCAATACGAAGATTTAGTTACATATTTCTGGTTAAACCAAGCTGATTTCCCTATGTCTGAAAAAATCGAAGAAAGGATTGCCGAGAAAGAAGCCGAGATGGCTAAAATGCAATATAATAAGGCAACTCAGGCACATTTTGGGACTCTTAAAGCTCAAATTGCACAACTTCGATCCGAAATCATCGATCGAGCTATGAAATCGAAGAGAAAGGGGTCAGGATTTGCGATTAAGAAGCATGGTGACGCGACGGTTATCCTCTTGGGCTTTCCATCCGTAGGTAAGTCTACTTTACTTAATGCAATTACTAATAAGGATAGTAAGGTCGCTGCTTATGATTTTACTACTATTGATGCTATTCCTGGTATGATGGAATATGAAGGAAAATATAAAGGTGCACGGATTCAAGTCATTGATCTACCTGGAATTATTGAGGGTGGGGCATCAGGCAAAGGACGTGGCCGTGAAGTCTTCGCTGCAGTACGAAATGCCAACCTTATTGTCATCCTTCTTGACGTTCGCCGTCCTGATCATCTTACCAAAATATTTGAAGAACTTTGGAAAGCAAATATCCGTTTAGATCAATCTTCTTCGAGGATCAGAATTATTCGCCGCAATTATGGTGGGATTAACATTTCGGGTTTCAGATATGGTTTATCGGATGAGGAAATTGCGAATATTTTCCGTACTTATCGAATCATCAATGCTGATGTTTACTTACCAAATGATCCTAATTTAACTATTGATCAGATCATTGATGCAGTAGCTGATAACCGTAGATACATTCCTTCGTTGATTGTTGTCAATAAGATGGATTTGGCTAATGAAGGAACATTAAATCGCCTTGAAAAACAAATTGGAAGAAAAATTGTTCCAATATCAGCTGAATTAGGACATGGTATTGATGAGCTTAAGGAGATAATTGTCGAGAAAGTTAAACTCATGCGGATTTTCATGCGTAAACCTGGAGAAAAGGCCGATTTTGATGAACCGATGATTGTTCCAACGGATTCAACGGTTGAAGATATCTGTATTAAGCTTCACCGTCGTTTCAAGAATGATTTTCGTTTTGCCAATATTTGGGGTAGTTCAGCTAAGTTTCCCGGCCAGAAAGTTGGTCTACGTCATGTTCTTAGAGACGCAGATATTGTTCGAATAGTTCTTGAAAAATAAACCTGAATGTAATCATAAAAATAGTGAAAATGCTGATCATAAACCTACAATTTCACAATGTCGTTTTTTTAAGTCACGAATCCATTTTTGTAATTCACGCCGATCTTCTCGTTCATTCCATATAGGATTCCCACGAAGATCGATCATTTTGAGGTTTTGAAGATCTTTAAGGGAAGAAGGAAGTGATATAAGATCATTGTCTTTCAAGATAAGAATTTCAAGTTTTCTTAAATTTCCTAACGATTTGGGTACTCGTTTAAGATTATTCGTTTGTAGATCTAATATTTTTAATTCTGTTAAACTTCTAATCCCGCTATCAAGTGTATCGAGTATATTATCTTCTAAATTGAGTCCTTGTAAGGACACCAAGGTAAATAATTCTAGTGGAAGTTGACTAAAACGATTTTGAGATAAATTTATCATTTCAATAGCATTTAAACCCTGAATGGAACGTGGTAAAGTTGAAAGGCCTAGGTTTCCTAATCCTAAAGCTTTAATTCTCTCGAACGAAGAACAAAATCCAAATTTAAAATTCTTTAATTGTTCTAAATTTAATATATTGACAGCTGTTTCTGAATGCGTTATTTGTTTATCAATTAATCGTTCTATCTCTTCTAAGAATTCCACTTCACTTGGGGATAAGACAATATTTAGGTATTCACCATCTCTAGGAGTATCGAATACTTCACAACCATTACTTACTAAATTATCTATCCAACGCTGCAATTTTCGACTACGAGGCTGATGATTCCAACAAGGATTATCCTGCAAATTTAATTTCTTCAGTTGTAGGCTAGTGAGAGAAATAGGAATTTTCTTTAGTCGGTTATTGTTCAAAATCAGAGTAGTAAGGGAGGGGATATCACCCAGAGTAGCAGGTAATTCTCTTAATTGATTATAGCTTAGATCTAGTTCTTGCAAGATCTTTAGACTACTCAAGTCAGGTAATTTATCAATTCTGTTCTCTCGTAAAAATAACCTTTCTAACTCTGTTAATTCTCCAATCTCAACAGGAACTCGCCTTATCTCTAGTTTGAAAAGGCTTAAACCAACGATACGCTGATTTTTGACAATGAATCCAGAATTTGTTTGGATGAGATCTTCATTTTCTATTAAAGGAATCTCTTTGGCAACTATTTCTTGCAGCAGCCAGATTATTTCCAAATCCCTTTGATCAATCTCAATATTATATGAAGGAAATGTGGCCGATTCAGAAGAAATTTCCAGATTTTCTTGAGTTAAACTGAATTCTGAATAACTTGTTGTATCCTCACTATTCCCCTCAGAATCCACTACTCTTTTATCTTCCGCAAGATATTGTAAGCTCGTTGTAAGAAAAAATGGAGATAATTTTCCTTCGCAAAAAACGCAGGTTGTAACACCAACTGTTCGTGCATCCTCTAGTGCTGAATCACAGTAGAAACGAGCACATTGGTTACACTGATGTCTTGATTTTAGGGCATTATGACTGGTCTCGCAAAGGCCACAATAATACTTCTTTGCCATTCCTGAACAACCCAATTCCCTTTATGGAATTTTGATTTGGGATGTGATCAATTTTGGAAGTTTTTTTGAATTAGATTCAGTTTCTAACCATAAGATTCTGTTTAATGAGAGCGGTTTCTCATATCTAACTCTACGATGTAACTTCACTCTTCAGTACTAGTAATTCTGATCTTATTTCTTAAATCCATCTTTTACATTTCGTGAGCTAGCTTTCGATATTGAATAAATGCTGCTACAACTACAACCCCTAACACAATATCTATCGCTATTAGTCCAAGAAAGAAGAAATTTTCAAAGATTTTGACCGTTGGGGCAGTTGTATCATGTTGTGTAAGAGCTAAACCGAGAATTAAATCAGTTTTGTTCATTGGTACCAAAGAAACTATTTGTTTTCCTAGGGAACCACCATAATCAATTATTTCTTGGACTGTAATGTAATTTCGAGCTTGGTCCAGAATATCAAGGAATTCTTCATTATTCGTCTCTAACGTTGTAATAGGTACCTGGAGATCTGTTTCTCGCCATGTAGCGTTTGGTAAGGTATGAGCAGGATGGGCTAGTACCTCAAAATCTCGATTTATTAAAAAAGCTCTACCAGTTTTCCGTACACTGATCTCCATTACAGCTGATTGAATAGTAGTAAGTTTGAAATCAATTCCTACAACTCCAATAGTTGTCTCACTCTGATCTCGAACTGGATATAAGCTAGTGACAATTACTTTTCCAGAACTGGCATCGACGTAAGGCGTCGTAAAGGCTACTTTTCCTGTAGCTGTATCTAGAGCTGTTAAATACCATAAACGTATTCGGGGGTCGTAATCTTTGCTATAAGGTCCGTGATATGGATAAGATCGATGGACACCTACCTCTGTCCCCATGTAAATCCAAAGAATTTCATCCATTGATTGATACATAGGTTGGAATACGAAGTCCATATCAGCTGATAGATTGATTGTATGAGTAACTTCTGGAGACCAATCACCAAAAGTTTGGTCGTCAGCTAGGGTGAGGTAATCACTTTGGTTGTTGTAAGCAGAGGGAGCGACTTTATAACCAGAAAAAGTATAGGATACACCCTGGAAATGCTTAGCTGAATAAGTGAAGTCTGTTGGTGCATTAAATGTTGAATTATGATAATAAACTGGTCTTCCAGTAGAGTCATTTTTTTCCCACAATTGGGTAGCATAGTCACCAACAACCTTAGTAATTCCTTCAATTCGTGAAAAAAACACATCTAGAGATTCTGCGCTTTCTATTGCTTGGTTATGAAGCAAATCTTCTACCTGTCGGAGTGGGGTATCTTCCAAAATCATTGCTTGTTGAGAACTAAGAATAAAAATGCCAACGCAAGCAGTAGAAATAATAATAATCGCTACTAGCAACCCACCCATAATAGCTTTCCAATCTTCAGAATCTTCCAAGAAACGTGAGAACCCATAGTATGATTTCAATGAAAGTCCTCCTTGAATTTTATCACTAATACTAGTGCAGCTATTGTACCTACAGAAATACTGCCTCCAAGCCAAAGCAGAGCGAAGGTGCTAACTCCTTTTAATGCAGTAATGGTTGTTGGATCAAGAAATTCTAAGATTGGGGCTACAGAAGCTAAGTGCATGGAAGTTTCTCCAATTGGAGCCATTGCCACAACACGTTTTTCGGTACCATAATAGACTGTACCTGCTGTAGGGATCCCAAGATTAACACGATCAACTAGAGAGATAAAGCTATTTGAGGAACTTTCCAATGTAGAAATAGGTACTCTTACTTCTTCTTCTTGCCAATCTCCAATAGGTAGATCGGTAAAGCTAGGATGGATTAGAGCTATATTACCTGTATCAAAGATGAAGTTGTAACCATTATCTGAAGGCTGTAAATCTGCAAGTGTGTCTATGAGTGAATTGAGAGTTAAATCTGCTCCAACGACTCCTAATAGAGTACCATTAACTGTTACTGGCTTGGAAGCAGTTATTACTATACCCCAACCACTCGCATCTACGTAAGGCCATGACCAACTAATAGCATTATCAATTTGTGAGGTAAAAAATTTATAATAAAGGTTCATAGCATCTGTTAGATCTTCAGAATCGAACACAAAAACTGTCCCTCCATCATTTTGAGATCCAAGGTTTAGTAAGAGCTGTTGATCAATTTCAGTACCTAATCCAAAAACAAACATTCTAGCTCCCATTACATTCGCAGTAGCGACGTTAGATAATATTAAATCAGATTCTGTTATGCCTGAGGTCGCTTCACCATCAGTCATGAATATAAGCATGGGTGTGCGATCAGAGGTTCCATGTTTTTCTAAAATTTCAAGACCTTCTAGAAGTGCGCTATTAATATTTGTGTTTCCTCCCGAGCTACGATCATCGATGTAAGAAGAGGCATCATTGATATTTGAAGGAGAAGCGATTTGTAAAGTATTGTCCCACTCATCTACATCGGCAGAAAAAGAGAGAACAGTAAATCGATCCTTAGGTCCTAATGTTTTCAGTACGGATTTCATTGCAGTTTTGGTATTTGTAAGTGGAGTACCCTGCATGCTTCCGCTTATATCCATGATGATAACCGCATCTTTCGCTCCAGTAATTGCTCCGATATACCAAGGACGTGTCCTTGGATCATAAGTACGAGAATATGGCCCATGCCAGGGAAAAGATCTATGAAAGCCATACTCGTACCCCATATAGAGCCAAACATGTTCTGGATAAGCCTCATAGAGCTGTCGGAAAACCATGTCCATTTTTGCTGAACGGTTGATTGCAGCCATCACCGTACTGTTAATGTGTGATAAAGGATTTTCAGTTTCTTGAATACTTGTTAAATAACTGTCTTGATATGATTCCTCAAATGCTGTTGGGGCGATCTTATAACCCGAGTAGAGATGAGAAAGTCTTCGCTCGTAAACCTCATCATAATAAACATCGGTTGGAGGGTTATTAAGCACGTTTTCGTCATGATAAAAACTAGGAATGTCAGGAATCGTAGTATCAGTCCATATTTGCTCTGCAAAAGCACTCATCGCGTTGATAACAGATTCCGTTCTGCCCAATTGTGAGGCAATTTGACGGGCTTGAATTGTGGTTGTAATAAGTAACTTATCCTCGGCATTGTCCTCAATTTCAGTTGGGAGTGAGGAAGTTGACAATGTATTCATTACTACCAATGAGGAGACTAAGCTAGCCGATATAATACTGACTATGATTATATAAATTGCTGATTTCAGACTTAGCATTTAGTAGATCCCTCTATGTTGCATTTATTTCATCCGAAGTAATCTAACAGTTAAAATATTTATAAACTTTGACTTTGCAGAATTTCTCTTGAGATAGCCAATCGTTCTCGATTCTCTGAGGTTTCTATGAAGAAAAGGATTTAATTTAAATTTTATACATTGAGTCGGTGTATCAATCATCCTCACTCTTTACTTTCATATTAGGATTTCATATAGGAATATACCATGACCTAAGGGCGTGGAATGCATTCAAGATCCAGAATTGTTTGAAAATTCATTAGAAAGGGATGTCAATGACTGGATTAAATCCTTTGATGATAAAAAGCGATTTGATTCTTTACCAAAATTGATTTCAACGAAAGAAGAACTGATCATTTCTATTTCTTTAGGATTATGGATAATAAAATCACTGATAAAAGAGAATGATAGGATAAATAATTATGAACCAGTTATGGAGAGTTTAAGATTTTTAGAAAGGAAATATGAAAAAAATATATCGTTATGGAAATTTCTGAAAGAAGTGTTCAGTTATCTGGCCGATTTGAAACAAGACCTTTCTCTTTTCACCCCCCATTCGCTAGAAATTGAACCTATTCTCAATGGTGACATCTTTGGTACAATTGTGCAGAATGCGTTAGAACGAAATTATCGGAAAAAATTAGCGGCTAATTATACTACACTACCCTCCGCACGAATTATCTGTTCAAATCTTACGGAGAAGTCGTTTACCAAAATCATAGATCCGTTTTGTGGATCAGGAAGATTAATTTCGGCCTATTTAGAAGAAAAAAATATGTCTATGAATTTTCCGAGTCTTATTTGGATTAATGATCTTGTTCCTTCTGCCGTAGTAATTGCATATTCTCGAATATTAATCAAATTGCAAAAACATAATTTGGATCCTAGTATACTTATTGCGACCATAGGTGATGCTTTTAGAAGATTACCAACAAGATTGAGAAGTAATTCGTTACCATTTGATAATGATTTTGATTTAGTATTAATGAATCCCCCCTTCACGAGAACACACAGAATTGATGACAGTCAAAGAAAGGTATTAGTTCCCCTCATACAAAAATACATTAAATATCTAATTGGACAACCAGGACTGCACATTTACTCTATTCTTCTAGCAGATCAGATTCTCAAACATGGAGGAACGCTGAGTGCAATATTACCTGTATCAACATTTTTGTCAAATTATTCCAAAGGTATTCAAAATTATTTGATGTCAAAATATGAAATTGACTCAATTCTTACTTCCGATGAGATTAAATCTTTTTCTGAAGGCAGTGATTTCAAAGAACTGATCTTAGTTGCTACTAAACGAACATCTGATAATCATTACGGGATTAAGTTTTCTCTTATTTGCGGAAATTCTATAAAAAATCAACAAAATATCTCATCTACGCGATTAATTCATTCCAAACACCTGCTTAATGAATGGAATTGGATGAGATACTTTCACAGTGAAAACATATTAGATCTAAGGCAGAAATTGTTAAAAACTAATAAAATAAGATCTGGTGAAGAGTTAGATCTAAAGATCGTACGGGGGGTTGAAATGTATGGTCCTGGTTTCTTTTTCTTACCAAATAAAATCTGGACACAAATTGTGAAGAAAAATGAAGGTTATGAATTAATATCAAGAGAAGAAAAATTAATTCTACCAGAGAAATATCTAGTAAGCGCTTTACGTAAACAGAGTAATTATCAAGGGTACATAACACCAACTATTGCAGATTATGCGCTTTCTGTCTCAGAGCCATTAAATCAGTTAACTTCTCCAGTGAAAACTTATATTAGGAAAACTCAAGATTACGCGAATCCAGCAAGGAAGAAATTCAAAACCAGATGGATAAATCATCTTGAAGATCAATTAACGACAAAGAAACCTTGGGGATATCTGTTCTTTGTTGATAAATTTGGATTGACTAGTGCAACTAATAATGTACTCTTCTTAGATGAGAAGAAAACTGCTTCTAAGAATTTTTTCGTCTTAACTGACAAAAATCACCACCAATCTAAATTTTTGGGGGCGTGGTTGAATTCATCGTTTTATTTTTTGCTCTTTATTAATAGTAGAAGGGAGATTAGTGGTTCATATGGTCGTTTACAAATCATTGATTATATGAGAGAGAAAATCTTCCTAGATATTTCTCAATGCTCCTCAAATGACATAAAATATATTTTAGAGGCATTTGATATTCTCAGATCCGAAAAAGTAAAGGCCCTTCCAGACCAAATATATGAAAGTAAGAGAGAAAATTTGGATATAGCAATTGCTAGAGCCCTAGGTTTCTCTGAGACAGAAATACCGCTATTGATTGAATTACTATATGAAACGCTGGTTGATGCCTTTCAGGGCATTAAAATTCGGAATAAAAAACAGTCCATGAAAAAGAAGTAAACCTCTCTGTTGAGAGGTCATTCCGCACGTGTCCCATTTGGTACGTTCCTTTCAGGAATGGTTAAAACTGGAACGATCTTATCAGAATAGCCGATATCGAAGAGCATTCCTTCAGAAATTTCCCCCATCATTTTCTTTGGTTTTAGATTGACAATGAATAATGCTTGCTTCCCTACAACTTCTTTAGGATTTTCACGCTCTTGTTTAATTCCAGCTAAAATAGTTCTGATGTGATCTCCAAAATTAACACTTAATTTGACAATTTTTTCAGATTTTGGGATATCCTCAACCTTTTCGATTGTACCAACACGAATATCTATTTTATTGAGATCATCTAGAGCAATTAGTGGTTTAATTGCTGCAGGTTTGAAATGATTCATATTTTAGATAGGAAAGGAAAATATTTATGAAGTTAATGGTCAACTGGTGACGGAGAAAAAGAGAATGAAGTTTAATGTAATTGAAGATCATATTATCTGGACAGATGTCGGTTATGGGAATAGTGTGGCTATAAATTTAGGAGAACAAGTGTATATAGTTGATTCTATGGTTAATTGGAAATTAGCAGCTGAATGGAGACACACTGTTCAAGAATATTACGAAAAACCTATTTCAGGATTAATTTTAACACATCACCACCCTGATCATGTATTTGGAAACTAGATCTTTACCGATATTCCAATTATCGCAAATTCTGATATAAGAACGATGATGATGGGATTTGAGAAACACTATTGGAAGAATATAGATCCAGAAGAATTAGATGAATGGGAGAAAGAAGGATATGGGGTGAAAAACTTTCAATTTACACAAGCTTCAATATGTTTTGAGACTAAGCTACAACTGTATGGACCGATGCCTCTGGAACTAGTCAAAGCTGATGGTCACACCAATGGTAGCACATATCTATGGCAGCCTGACACTAAAACACTAATTGCTGGTGATCTAGTATTTAATAGAGAGGGCCCTTATGGAGCTGATGAGTCATGCAATATATT
The DNA here is from genome assembly GCA_003144275.1 of Candidatus Heimdallarchaeota archaeon B3_Heim. Classification (GTDB taxonomy): domain Archaea; phylum Asgardarchaeota; class Heimdallarchaeia; order Hodarchaeales; family Hodarchaeaceae; genus Hodarchaeum. Next base: position 53,632 of record NJBF01000024.1, on the reverse strand, counting down.
AACATGGCAAAAAGTAATAGAAACCTTGATAGAACTAAAACCAGCAATTATTGTCAGCGGTCATGGGCCAACAGCAACGGTTAAAGATCTAACTGAAATCAATGAATTTTTCTTACGTAGTATCGAATTTATAAGAAAGAAACTCGAACAGGGTGTAAAACCCAAAGAAATTGAAGATGATCCTGATTTTCCCGATTATTATTATTCAGATCGTCCTGAAAGAAGAAAAAGATCTATCGATCACTGGACACGATTCCTCCAAAAAAACTCTTAAGACCTTATTTCCAATTCATTTTATTAGAAATAAGTTGGTTTTAATTTTAATCCTAATTTGTGGTTGTTTTCAACAATTTCAAATCCAGATTCTTTCAGAATAGCCAATAAATCAGAATTTGAACTTCGAATAGTTATTAGGGTGTTATTGTTAGTAAACCCTCTGTCACTAATTTTCGTTAAGGCAATGGATAACATTGATTTGGCGAGTTTTTCTTGATGATCTGGATCAATAACCAGTTCTACTCTATGGGGGTTCTTACCTGATTTGTTAAAATTAACAAAAATTGTCCCGACAAGTTCTTCTTTGAAATAAATAAGCCAGGAATTCAGTTTCATGGACAAAAGACGTACCATTATTGGACGCAATAAATTTTTAAGTTTAGAGCTTTTAAACCGCTTTTTATCAACAGGAAGAAATTGTTGGACCTCTTCTGAAGTTTCTTTTACCTGTAATTGGTATCTTTGCATACTTGTTTGATTGTCTCTCTTAATCTTGGTTATTGTATATTCATCAGGAATGGGTAAATCGATGCTTTCTGGCCAATTATCCGGAGATAATTTCATTTCTGCAATACTATCATAATGAATAAATCCCAAATCGCGATAGAGATGATATGCGGGGGTATTTTCCGATCTTACCTCCAACACACACATGTTACCCCTTTTATCCTTTACAAAATTGATAGCATCAGTAACTAAATCCCTAGCTAGTCCTTTTCTCCGATAATCAGGATGAGTAGCAACCATTGCTATTTCCCAGCGATTTCCTAGTGAACTGGTGTTCACAGAGGCAATAATTTGTTCATCCTTTGTTTCGAAGACAAATCCATTCATGGTATACCGAAATGTCTTCGAAAACAAACCTAATATTTTGAATAAGGGAAATAATCTCTTATAAGTGATTAATTCGGCCCTAATATCCATTCCCCTTGCTTCAATTTCTTCGGCGAATACCAATTCAAGTAATGCAACGATTCTTTCAAAATCTTTACGAAAATGAAGTGGACGCTTGATTAGACCTTCCGATGCCAAATGAATACCTCTATTTTATGTAAGCTCTTACAGTCATACCTCTTTGGTACTTTTGTGATTGTTAAAAGTATATTTTGCAGTGGATTTAAACTTAAAGTCTATGGTAAATGAAAAAAAACATATTAGTTGAATAGTCTAGATTTTCTCACTATAAGTTATGTTATATACTTTAGTAACATTGTGAATAAATTCGTTTCCTTACTAATTAAGCTGAAATTCAATAAAAAGAACGTGATTTCGGTCTTAAAATTAAAAATCTACTGGAGGAAAATTTTACAACATAAATAAAGAATTTTTACAGCTATTTTTTCTTAATTACGACCGTTGGATGCGTATTATTCGTTTATTCACATTCGATAAATATATAAACTATATGTGAATAAAATAATTCAAACAATAAAACGATTTAATATCACAAATAACGTTCTAAAGGAAGAATTAAAATGAATAGAAAATACGATGAACGAAAAGATAAAGAATTTAACATTTCGTGTGGATTTGATCCTTTTAAAATCTTTGTACAAGGATTTCCCGGTGGAAAACATCCATTTTTCCATAAATCTAAAGGTTTTGGTAATTATGGCTTTGATGGTAGAGCAGAGGTCAATAAAGATGATGAGGCTTATACAATTACATTTGAGGTTCCAGGTGTCTCAAAAGAGGATATTCAACTAGAAGTCACTCCAGATGGATTATGGTTAAATGCAGAGAATGAGGAATTAAATAAGAAGTATAAGAACCATTTCCACTTTAGAGAACCAATTGATCCTGAGAAAACTAATGCTAGGCTTAAAGCGGGAATTCTTACGGTTACAGCTCCCTATGCAAACAAAAAGCCTAAAACAAAAGTGAATATTGAATAGAGACCCTATAGAGATTAATTTGTTAATGAGGTGTCAAAAATAATGACAAATATTGAAGTAATAGTGAAAGAAGCGGCTCCTAGAGATGTGGGGCGCGGGATAATAAGACTTGATCCTCAAGTCGCTGAAAAACTAAATATAAGCACTGGTCAAGCGCTTCAAATTCTTGGAAGACGTCGTACAGCAGCTATTCATTGGCCAGGCTACGCCGAGGATAGAGGAACAGGAATTGCCCGACTCGATGGTAGTACGAGAAGGAATGCAGATATCGGTATAGATGACAGAATTGAGCTGAAAATCATTGAACCTAAACCTGGATCAAAGATAGAATTTGCTCCTGTTCAAAATCTACGTATTCAAGGTGGAGAAAACCATCTTAAACATATTTTGCTAGGACGAGTTTTAACACAAGGCGATTTTATTCAAATACCAGTCTATAATCAGCGAATTGTATTAGTAGTTTCCAAAATTGCCCCTCAAGGGGATGCAGTAATAATGGAAGATAGTACCGCGATATCGATATCCCAGACACCAGTCAAAAATGTAAAACAAGAGACTTTTGACAGAATACGATATGAGGATATTGGAGGATTGACAGATGAAATTCAAAAAGTAAGAGAAATGATTGAACTTCCTATGAAGCATCCTGAGTTGTTTAAACGTCTGGGAATTACTCCACCCCGCGGTGTATTACTCCATGGGCCACCTGGTACAGGTAAAACATTACTTGCTAAAGCAGTCGCGACTGAAACTGATTCTCACTTTATTTCCATCTCTGGCCCTGAATTTATGTCAAAATTTTATGGTGAAAGTGAGAAGAGAATTCGAGAAATTTTTGATGAAGCAAAACAGAACTCTCCAAGTATTATATTCATAGACGAAATTGATTCTATTGCTCCAAAACGTTCGGAAGTAATGGGAGAGGTTGAACGGCGTGTTGTTGCTCAGTTACTATCCAATATGGATGGTTTAAGCCAAAGGGGAGATGTAGTAGTTATAGGTGCTACAAACCGTGTAAATTCATTAGATACAGCACTTCGAAGAGGGGGAAGATTTGACAGAGAAATCGAAATCGGCATTCCTAATAAAAATGGCAGAGAAGAAATTCTACTTATACATACCAGAGGTATGCCTTTAGCTGAAGATGTCGATTTAACTCATCTAGCGAGTGTTACTCATGGATTTGTGGGAGCAGATCTCGAACAATTCACGAAAGAGGCTGCTATGGGAGCTATACGGAAAATTCTTCCTCAAATCAATCTTGAAGAAGATACCATTCCTGTCAGTGTGTTAAACGAACTTAAAGTTACACAAGATGATTTTGATGATGCATTACTAGATATACATCCCTCTGCTCTTCGTGAAGTGTTTGTAGAAATTCCAAATGTCACTTGGAATGATGTTGGAGGGCTTGCTCGAGAGAAAAAAGAAATAATACATAGCATTGAGTTACCATTAAAACATTCAAAATTCTTTGCTCATATGGGAGCTATCCAACCCAAAGGTATACTCTTATACGGTCCTCCCGGAACTGGTAAGACATTGCTAGCTAAAGCAGTGGCTAATGAAACTCAAGCGAATTTTATAAGTATCAAAGGTCCAGAATTGCTTTCTAAATGGGTCGGAGAGTCAGAAAAAGGAATTAGAGAAGTTTTTAGAAAAGCCCGACAGGCTGCACCAGCTATCATTTTCTTTGATGAAATTGACTCTATTGCTCCTGTACGGGGTAGATCATTTGATTCAGGAGTAACTGAAAGAATGATTAGTCAATTCTTAACAGAACTCGATGGATTAGAAGAACTAAAAGGAGTAGTTGTGGTTGCCGCAACAAATAGACCTGATATGATAGATCCTGCACTACTTAGACCTGGACGGTTTGATAAAATTATAGGGATAGATTTACCTGATGAAACTTCTCGCTTAGCAATATTGAAAATTCATACAAGTAAGGTGCCACTAGCAACTGATGTAGATATATCACAATTGGCAAGGAAGACTGACAACTTCTCTGGCGCTGATCTTGCGGCATTATGCAATGAGGCAGTGATGATCAGTATCGATGAGTCACTCCCATCGCTGCAAAGTGCTGATACAGAAGAAGATTATTCTTCTTATTTGGTAAATGCAGAAAACTTTGAGTCTGCATATCAAAAACTCTTATCTACTCGCAAAACAGGACGAATCAGTCCCTCAGAAAGAACACAAGCAATGCAAGAGGAAATCGACCGAGTTTCATTTCTCTAAGTCACTATAAATCTCTCTCCTCCCTTTTTTTCTACCCATTTAGTAAAACCTTTTTAGAAGCGAGATCTCATAAGAGAAATTATGCAAGCTATTCATGATTTTGAGATACGAGACATTGCAGATATTGACCTAGCTGGAGGAACCCTAATTGAGTGTTTTCCTTCAACAAGTAGTTTAGCTTTGATAGTTGCTAACATAATTCTAGAGGCTGGTGGGAGACCAGAACATTGGAATTATGATCAGGTGGCTGTAGGAGATAGTAGTCAATTACCCTCAGTTTGTATGGTATATTTCAATAGACCCAAATTTCCTATACGCATTTATGCGAATAAAAATGAAGATATTAAAATCGCTCTTCTTGCCTCAGAGATACCCCAGTATGCTCCCATTACTCGTGAAATTGGAAGAAAAATTTTTAACTGGGCAAAAGAGAAAGGAATCAGTCGAATATTATCCATAGAAGGATTTGTTAGTGAACAAGCACATTCTCCACAGCAATTACCTGTGAAACTTTTCGGAGTGGGAACAACTGATTCATGTAGAGCGATATTGGACTCTAAACAAATCCCCCCCTTGAATCATGGTGTGATTAAGGGGTTAAGTGCGGTATTACTTAATGAAGGTTGGTTCAATAAATCTGAGGTTATCGTTTTATTGGGGGAAGTACGGCAACATTATCCTGAAATACGAACAGCTGCCCGTATTATTGAAGTTTTAAATCAACTAGTTCCATCGTTAAATATTGGGATAGAACCAATTCTAGCTCAGGCTGAAAAAATTGAACAATTAGCCCTATCGATGAGAGGACAAGCTAGTGCTGCGGTTGATGATGAAAAACAAATCGGTAAACCAGATAAAACGTACATCTAACCAGATAATCAATTAATTAAATTGCTCTACTAAATCTGCTAATTGAGCTTGTAACTCTTCAGAGCCATCACCAAGTGCGGATAGCTTTTCCCATGTTTCAGTTGTCAAAGCGAAGGTTTGGAGACGACTAGGAAGAATTAAATTCCATTGATAAGCTCCCATCTGAAAACTAGGGGCTTCTTCCAAAATAATGCTGAATTCAAGAGATAATTGAAGATAAACTCGCTGTTCTGTTGGTGTTAGTTCACTTGAATCGACAGGAGGAGGGAATGTGTTAATTAAAGGCATTTTACGCTTTTTTAAACTTGCTTCATCCACGGGTTCCTCAAAACTCATGAGTATCTCACCTAGAGGAAGTCATGACCAAAAAGTCTATTTAAATGAATCTGATACAATTTTTCGCAAATAATAATTTAATAGCTTTAAATTGCTTTAAAACCCCAAATCTCATACGAAAAAGAAGAAAAATGATAAGAGGAGGTGAATCTCTCTCTATTCAACCAATGCAATTATCGATTTTCCGTGCATATACGGGCGTAATACTTCAGGTATTACAACGGAACCATCTTCTTGCTGGTAATTTTCCAATAGAGCACATATAGTTCGTTCCATGGCAATTGCAGTTGAGTTCAAGGTGTGAACAAAAGCTTTTTCTCCACCAGCTTTTCCTGTAGTGACATTTAGCTTTCTTGCTTGGTAATCAGTGACATTTGAACAAGAAACCAATTCTCGATACGCATTTTGAGCAGGGAACCATGCTTCAAGGTCATATTTTTTTGCTGCATTGGCATTGAGTTCACCTGAAGCGATGTTAACTATACGATAAGGAAGTTTTAATCCTTGAAATAGATCTTCTGCGTTCTTAATCATTTCTTCTTGCATCTCTTCTGATGATTCTGGATGTGCAAAAACGAACTGTTCAACTTTCATAAAATGATGTACTCTAAATATTCCTTTTGTATCCTTCCCATGTGATCCTGCTTCTCTTCGGTAGCATTGCGAGAGACCGCAATATTTCCGTGGAAGAGTATCCACATCAAGTAACTCATTCATATGCAACGCAGCAAGTGTTTGTTCTGAGGTAGCAATGAAAAAAACATCCTCATTCTTATCGTGGTACAGCTGCTCCTCAAAATCTGATAATTCGCTTGCCCGTTCCATAACATCTCTTCGGAGAAAGGGAGGTGTCCAGAAAGGAATAAATCCTTTTTCTGACAATACCTGGATTGCATACTGAATCAATGCAAGGTTTAGAAGCACCAAATCATTTTTCAGGTAAAATGTTCTTGAACCGCTCACTTCAGCCGCTTTTCCGAGCTCTGCTAAATCAAGCGATTCTACTAGATCTGTATGGCTCTTTATTGGGAACTTAAATTTAATCTTGTCTCCCCAAGTTCGAATTGTTACATCGCCTTCCTCATTTTCAGCGATTGGAACTCCAGGTAATAGAATATTTCCTATAACATATCTCAAACTGTCCCGCTCTTCAAGAACTTTCTTACTTTTCTTCTCAATTCTTATAATTTCGGTCTTGATCTTATTGACTCGCTTCATTAGAGAAGTAATATCTTCCCCTTTCTTCTTAAGTGGACCAATCTGACGACTAATTGTATTTCGTTCTTTACGAAGATCATTAACTTGTTGTAACAGCTTACGCCATTGTTCATCGAATTTAATCACTTTATCCACGCGTAAGACGTCATTAAACCGCTTTTTTTCTGATTCACGGATAATTTCTGGGTTCTCACGGAAAATTTTAATATCAATCATCACAAATTACCTTAGGGGATTCGTATATATATTAAATTTGTAAACGAGTCAAAACTAGCGAGAAAATAACTAATTAAATTGTTTTACGTTTAATTCGATGTTAAAAGAAAGACAACTTCTATTTTTTCTGATTCAAAAATGAAAATAGATGAAAGAGTGCTGACAAAACCAGTAAAAAGATCAGCCATATCAATAGTAATAGATGATCCAAGCCTTCCTATACCATAACTTGCTTTTTCTTTAAATGTTAACATAATTTTCACCGAAAAAAGATGCACTAGATTGAAGATAGGTCGATTTATTAACTGAAAATAAAAGAACTTTGGCATTCTTAATGAGAATTAGTTAAAAGAAATTTTCAAACAGAGGGTATGAATCATGCTAAAAATTACAATTAAGCAAAAAATCGCAGTTATTGAATTAAATAATGAAGTAACAAATGCTATTGGCCCTAAATTGGTCTCTGAACTAAGAGCAAAATTACTTGAGATGGGTAGTGACGAGGAAATTAGGGCTATCATCCTAACTAGCGCTAATACGAAATTCTTCTCCATCGGGCTTAACATTCCCGAATTATATGAATATACTAGAGAGAAATTTACTCAATTTTATACTGCATTTAATGAATTATGTATTGAATTATATCTATTCCCTAAACCGACTATTGCAATAATAAATGGGCATGCCATAGCTGGTGGGTGCATCTTGGCGCTTTGTTGTGATTATAGATTCATTTCTCAGGAAAGGAAACTTATGGGATTGAATGAAATTAAATTGGGAGTACCAGTACCTTATCCTGCTTTACAGATTCTCGAAAATATGATTGGATCAGAGCATACAAAAGATTTTGTTTATAACGGTGAATTTCACCCACCTGAATCGCTTCTAGAAATTGGAATTATCGATGAAATTATTCCTCCTGATGAATTATTTGAATATTCATTGGATAAATGCCAATCATTGGCTAAAAATCCATCATTAACCTTTGCAAAGATCAAACTTGACTTAAAGATGCCAGTAGTTGATCAAATAAAAACAGGATTAGATTCTCATATTAGATCGTTTGTTGATAGTTGGTACAGTCACGATACACGAGTCCTTCTAAAGGAAGCGATGGGAAAATTCTAACAATCAACCAACAAAAGCTGGGGATTTCAAATGACTGTATACTTTGCATTTCTATTGCATATCTATCAACCTCCTGTACAGATAGCTCCTGTCGTCAAGAAGATTGTCAATGAATCCTACCGTCCCCTTGTTAATGCTCTTAAAGAAAATCCTCAGACAAAGATTAGCTTAAACATTAATGCCACTTTAACAGAGCAACTTGATGATTATGGATATGGAGAAATTATTGAAGAGATAACAACATTGGCATCTCGGAATCAGATTGATTTCACAGGTTCTGCAAAGTTTCATCCTCTATTACCCCTCATTCCAGAACCTGAAGTAATTAGACAAATTCAGCTGAATAATGATACTAATAAGAAATACTTTGGGAGTGTGTATAAACCAAGAGGCTTTTTTCCTCCTGAAATGGCTATTAGCGAGGAAATTTTTCCTGCATTAAGAAAATTAAAGTTTGATTGGGTAATTGCATCAGGGATCGCAAATACTTTGCCTGATTTTCCCACAACAGTAATCTCACAGCATCATTCAAGCGGGATAAATCTTGTTTTTCGAGATGATTATATTTCAATTGACTGTGCTTTTGATAAGCTAAACAATGTAGAAGCTTTTGCAAACCGACTTAAATACAAGGCACAGGATCATGATTATTATATTATTCTTGCAATGGACGGAGAAACATTCGGACACCATGTTAAACATTCTATTAAAGACTTTTTATTACCATTATTCCATGATTTACCTTCAAGGCATGATATTCGTTTGTGTACAGTGTCTGAGATTGTTGAAAAATTTCCCAAGGGGGAGACCCAAATACCAAGAGCTTCCAGTTGGAGTACCATGCCTTATGATTTAGAGAGAAATGTACCGTTTCCCTTGTGGTTTGAACCATCGAATGAATTACATCAAAAACAACATCAGTTCATAATGTATGCCCTTACGACCGTTAATCTACTCCAGAAATATTATGAAATAATGGATTCAGATCAAAAACGACTATTTGATAATGCTCGTACTTTTTTAGATCGTGGAATACACAGCTGTCAACAGTGGTGGGCTTCCAAAAGACCATGGTTTTCTCCTGATATGATTCTTCGGGGGTTAAATGAAATTTTACTGGCTAGTGTGAACGCAAAAAGGTGTATTCCATTGAATGTTCTTTCTGACGTTCCCGAAACGATTTCGTTAATTCTAGAAGAAATGCTTCAAATACATAATGAGATTGTCTTATCCTTATGAAGATAAGTGATTAGAAACTATAAAAAAAAAGGGAAAAAAAGTGAAGGAGTAGAATTAAACGTATTTGCGTCCTTCTTCTCTATATCTTTGAACTCGCTGTTCCATGTCCTCTTCCCCACGAACTTCTTGAAGGTCACATTTTATGCCAATTCTGTAACCTGCCTTAACAGCGAAACCTGATTTACAAATACCTCGTGCTTGGCGGCCAGCAGTTCTTTGGGCTATTAAACTTGACCCCCCCGCAAATGAAAGAACAGCTGTCTTTGTGGACTCATTGATCTCAAGAGTTGCAGATTCACTTCCCCCTAATTCAGTAAATTCACCGTCGACATAATATAAAGTATATTGGGTCTTTCTAGATGGTACGGGGGCTGTGGGCGCTACTCCGAAACCAGTCTGAACTGGTTGGGGTGTAGGTTCGGGTTTTGGTTTAGGTTCATCTTTTATTGGAGGAGGTTTTGGAACGTATTGTTCTTCTCGTGGTGGACCTGAAATTTCACCTGTTGAAGTACTAGAAGGTGGAGGAGCTAATTCAGCAGGAGGTGTTGCTGGTTCTACTGGAGCAGTTAGATCAGTAAGAGAACCACTCATACTTGCACTAATAGCAGATGAATCGTCTTTCCGTGTTAAACCACTGCTGCTTATGGAATTAAAAAGATCCCAAAAACCCTCTGGTTCGTACCCTTCTCTAATTTGGTAAACCATGGGGGTTCTATCACGATCTACATCTAATTTCCGTGCCACACGATTTCCTGCAACTTTTTCACCGATCTGTGAGCTGGCACCAACCCAGACATACAGATCATCGAAAGCATCCAATACAAATACGTCATCAGAGACAAAGCTTTCACGGTTCAAAGGTACTTTTTCAATTGCTATATCATCTGATGATGAACCATCTGAAAGATCAGTATCACGGACTCTGTAAAGAGCATAGCTAATGTCTTCTTTATTTACTTCTACGTGCTTTAGAAAGCCAGGTGTGTCTCCTGTCACGACTACGAATTCTAATAATCCTTTAAACTCAGCTGATTCATTTCCTTCGACTTCAGTGTCGATATCTATTTCTTTATCAGCGAGATCCAATTGTTTTGCAGCCCAAGCACCAACTGCTCTATCATCAGCATATGCTTGAGATCCTAACCAGATGAACACCTTTTTCTTGAGGCCTGCGGAGACATCAGAATTATCAATGATATATACGTCCCCATTCAAGAATTCAAAGGATCCATTTTTCTTGTTTATTTCAACTAGTTTTTTTCCTTGAACATGTAACACACGCATGAACAATCAACCTTTAATGTGAGTTAATAAGTAGTTTTCGATTTTTATTCTCTCTTTTAACCAAAATCAAAGAGATTTTTTCAGTGAAGGAATTTCCTTCATTCGATTTGAATTGTCTAACCTACTATGTTGACCTTTATTTATGTAGCTTATTGAATTAACTTCGTGCATATTTTCTCTCTTTTCCATTTATTCGTCTCTTGGATCCGACATTATGAATAAAGGGCATAAAATTTGGAAAGCATGTAAAAAATAAAACAAAACAAGCTATATTATGATAGTATCAATTTAATAGCATTCAGTGAGGAACATTAGGGCTCCTTCCCTTCTAGCTTCCTAATTTTTTTCTTTAACTTCTGGACTTGATATGTTAGGACTTGATTTTGAGCTAGAATATCCATTACAAAGTCTTTTAGTTTTCTTATTTCTCTTTCATCGTGAGTCGCTAAATCGATAGCAATATTTACCGTTGATCGTAAATTTTCTACGAGATCATCAAACCATTTGACTGGATATTTACCCTCATTCTCTTTCTGAAAGTCGATCCAATTACGGACCCACTCCTCAATAAATGATTCAATGAATTGTAAAAATGATTTTTCCTTTAAATATGGTAAATTGCGAGGAAATAGTAAAAATAAGTTCATTACCCTGCCTGTCAATGCAATTCTAGGATCTTTACTATTTGGAGCAGGAACCAAGAAATCGTAACTTACATGTATCATATCCGTACGATTGGGAACATTTAGAGGTTCCTTAAATCCAGCCTTAAATTCGTTTAGTTTCCCCATATAGGATATTGTCTGCCCTTGTACGGCTAGTAACAATGTAGTTTCCTCATTAATGAAACTGGGACTATAAACCACCTTAGGTCCCCTAGCATCATCAAAAGCTGCCACTACAATACCTATTAAATTCTTTCGTTGTGTATCACGCTCTTTTCGCCGAGTTTGGAGCTGTAAATCGATGTCCGTGATATCAATCATTTCGTCTGCTAAAAGAATGTATAAATCTTTCTTGTACTTCTGATAATATAAACGAGAAAACGCATACTCAGGTAGATTCTTCTGAAGTATAGCAGTATCATCCATTTCAAGAGCTGGATCATTATAAAGTTCAGCAATCAATTTATCTTCATCAGTTTTTGTAAGGATTATTTGACGTTGAAGTTTTTGGTCGATAATATACAAACCTTGCTCGTTAATGAGCCAAAATCGATAATAATTCCCTATCATAAGATAATTGCTCCAATCATCAATTTTGGTTTGTCAAAGTTTAGTCAACTGCAGTAAATCTTCTTGTTCAGCTTCAATAAGTAGATTGATTTTAATCGCCTGATCCAGGAATTCTATGGCTTCACTACGTTTATACCGTTTGGAAAGATGCGAAATAATTTGTTCAGAGAAGAAATAATGGGCTCCTTCAATTTTAAACATCACCTTCTTAATTTCGTTGAACATCTTAGCCTGTTTTCGTGATAACTTCACAGAATCAAGTGTGAGAACTCCTTCGTTTGCTACGTAAGCAGAAAAGTAGTGGAGAGGGATATACTTCCTTACCATCTTCTTAACAACGGTATTAGGGATTTGGTCGCTGCTATAGAAGTCTTGCAATTCAGCCGTGTATTTATCCTCAAGTTCGTTTCCCAAAGCTTTCAAATGAGATTGGAAATACTCAGGTAATCGCACCTCGGAGATAATGATAAAACTGGAATGATTACCGTGCCAAATTAACATGTGTAAACCCTCACGACTGAGAAATTCAATTTTATCACGCTCTTTTACCTCCTCAGACTGGGAAGTCATGCTTTCTGACAGTTCTTCCATGAAAGAGGACAAAGCAGCACTCATACCAGACAAAGCATCAGTATCTGTTTGGAGCTCAGCAATGGTTTTTTCTGAATAGAATTGTAAGCCTGATTGATGACGAGCTAAAATTAAACGAATCGATTTTATGTCTTCAAAGCTTTGCTCAACAGCAATATCATGTCTTAAAATGAGTTGTTTACGGGATCTTCTTCTACGACGAAATACACGAATAGTGCTAACTGCAATGACTAAAGAGATCAATACAACTACCACAGCAATTAAAACAGTAGTGATTAATTCAAAAATGTCTATTGCTGGTGGAAGGATTTCATAGGTTTCTAATTCAGTAGCTGACATCTTATAAGTATAAGGTAAGCCTGATAAGCCAGGAGATGAGTGGATTGTAATGTTTGTGAGTTTAACAGCATCTATAGTATAGATACCATCAATAGTGTACGTAGCTCGATAACTTGAATCATCAGTCAGTTCTGTTCCCTCGTAGATTTGTGTAGTCCCATTATCGTATTCTAATACAATATAAAAGGTGATAATTACTCTTCCTAGGGGAACCTGTTGAGTGACCCCCGCTCCAGCTCCACCTTCAGTGACATAAGCTAAAGTAGCAATAAAAATAATGTCTTCACCTTGTCGGATGTTCGTTCCAGGTTTTATTTCAACACTTATTTCTGTTTCATATCCATCTATAGAAACATTAAATGAAATTGCTTGGTTTTCATATCCATAAATGCTTAAAATGATCGTCATATTGTATTTTCCATATTGGACACCTGCTGTGTCTAGTACTATTGAAAACGGAGCATTTGATGAAAAAGAAACAAGACTAGGATCAACAGAGGAGCCATTTAACAGAATTGATGCGTTATCTATTGTACCAATGCTATCTGATTTGTAAGTTTGAAACTCATCTATAGTTACTGTAATGGTTTCTTCTACCATAATTTGATCACTACTAATACTATAAGAATCTAAAGGTTGTGTAGACATTTCCACAATGTTGAATGTCAGTAATATGAAATTTTCTTGATAGATAGAATGATTAAGAGTAACGTTAATTGTATAAGAACCTAGAGATAGCGAACTTGAACTCAAATTGAAAAAGTAATATCCACTTGAATTAGAATACCAGAAATCAATCGCTGATGGATGACTGGTAGAAGAATCCGCATTTGTGATTCCTTCATTATCCACAGTATTTTCATAGAACACAGCAAATGAATAACTCTCAGTATAATAAATAGAGGCTATTATAGGTGTATAGGCCTGATGAACACTTGTTGGCCCCGCCGTGATGGTCAAGTTGAAATACAATTCTTGCGAAAGATAACCCGAGTTATTGAGGTGAATAAGTAGATTAGAATAACTTTCCCCGCTATTGTAATTTGTTGTGTATAGCAGATAGGAGAAATGTTTCGGTTCTTCTGTAAAATTTTCATTATCTCCATCTACAATCATAGTAGCTCCAGAGATAAATGTGGTTCCCGATGAATAATTGACTCTCAGAAGGTAACTCTGTCCGTATTCTAAAATCAAAGGATTTGGAACATCTAATGCCGTGATTGTACTGGTATAGACAACAGTTGTATTCCAAACAACTGTATGGTTTATATGCCAAGGCATTTCAAGAAAAATTGTTATATTGAGTTGTTGGCCTGCTAAATGAGAACTATTAATATCCCATGTATAGTTGTAATATCCATGAGGAGAATATGAATGTTCAAATTGAACGGGTTTTTGATCCCCCCAATCTGGCATACCAGTCACATTAGCATTATTTACTCCAGTTGAATTGTGAGTCGCGTTATAATAGACTATAATCTCTAATGAAGTATCTTCAATTACCTCTGTTGGGGCGTTTATAATAGGTGTAGTATGGATAAAAACAGTAATATTGCGAGCATAGAAGCCCACTTGATTTTCTGTGGTATTCTCCCAGAATGCATATGTCTGATAAGTTCCATTGACTACAGGTAACGATGCAGTTGTTTCCGTAATGTTCCAATCATTAGCTATCTCACCCACAGTTTTATTACAATCCGTATAGATCCTCGTTCCTGATTGAGACTCAATCCAGACACTAAAATTATACCCTCCTTCATTTGGTGTTTTAAATGTAATTTTTGGTTTAAGTGTATCCATAGAAGTGGCGAAAGTAACATTTGATCCAAGAATCTGATCAAACCAGTTGAACTCTGTAATGTAATTAGGTGCATTAAAGGAAATATCCCAGGTTTTTGTTCCAGAAAGAGTAGAAGCGTTGACAATCAGGTTACTATCTCCATCATTATAACCTATAGATCCATTAAATCCTCCAGAATTGGTTGAATTATAAACTAATGAACCATCATGGAAAATTGCTCCTTCAGCCCAATCATTAGGTAAATTAAAAACATTTATGGAACGATTTCGAATGTTATAGACTGTAGAAACAATATTTGTAACAAAAGTAAGATTCCATTTTGGTAATGTTGTTGTGTTTTCCACAAAATAGTGAACTGAGGGGATAATAGGATTATTTGTGTAATTGACTTCAATCCACCAAGATAACGTGAAATTAACAGAGGTATTTACATTAAAAGTGTGTATGTTATCACTGGTCATATTTCCCTCGAACATAGTAAATGTACTCAAATTTGTAGCGTCAATTGATGTTTTATACTGAAATACCAACGCTGTTGGATCAGTATATTCTTTCGCTGGGTAGGTGGAACTGATATTCTTAACTGGGCAGACTTTGGGCATCATGACGATATCACAAGCGATATATGGTCCCCAAGAATCTCCATGATCAAATTTGAAATAGACATCTCCATTATCGATTTGACCACTATCATCCACGGTGTGCCAATTCCAGCTTCCCGTACCCCCATCCTTTGTATCATTTAAAGCGAACCAATACGTTCCTTTCGGAAGAATCACTTCGGGGGAAATAGAATAATCCAACCAACCTGCCCAATCATTTCCATCAAGTAGTCCCGCTATGGAGGAATGGCTTTCTAGAGCTTGACTATGAAGCACGTCACTATCATCAGGGGATC
This sequence comes from Candidatus Heimdallarchaeota archaeon B3_Heim, assembly GCA_003144275.1. Classification (GTDB taxonomy): domain Archaea; phylum Asgardarchaeota; class Heimdallarchaeia; order Hodarchaeales; family Hodarchaeaceae; genus Hodarchaeum. Next base: position 38,062 of record NJBF01000024.1, on the reverse strand, counting down.
CTGAGGTGTCATTCAGAAGTAAAAGCTTTCCATGGGGTTTCTGCCCATCACCCCCATCCGTATCATCCATATCGATGAACAAGCGAAGTGAGGAGACGTTAACATAATCTTCCTCAACCACAAATTCCTGCGCAAACTCAGAAAAAATTGTGGAAGTACGGGGGTCAGCTGAGTCACTGTCATTTTCAATCAATCGCCAGTCATCTATAGCTATGACATCGGAAATGTTCAGCGTCAATGAAGAATTAACAAAATTTGCTGGAATGGTTAGTGGATACTGGTCTTCATGTTCTTCTGGATTTGTTTGCCAATGATTATCATTTACAGGAACAGCATCACTCCCCGTTAGAGTTAAATAATCTTCAACTGTGAAAGAGCTTCCACCTTCCCCTTTTTGAGATCTAATAGCGAAATCTGGTAATCTATTGTTAAAAGGTTGAGAAGAAAGGTCAAGATTTTCACCCCTTCCCTCACCTCCATAAGAAAAGTAGGTAAAAGATTCTTGTGTCAATCTAGGAATCTTGGTAAATCCTTCAGATCCCTTCAAGATCGAATTACCATAAATATCCTTTTCTACACTTTCAATTAGATAAATTGATGTTATCATATTTATTGGTATGATTGTTATTATTAATGACGAAATGATTAACAGGTTAGGCAAATATTTCTTAGTTATCTTCTTCCAATGAGTCATTTCATTAACCCTTTTCCATTTTCTTTTTTAGATGATTCTTAAATCCAGTTTAAAGGCATATTATTGTGTTAAAAATTAAACTTGATCTTTTCTGGCTTGTAATTGGTTTCATTTATGGTGGATTCTCAGTCCAATTTATTAAATTAATATAGTTGGTTATAATGAGAATCAATTTGAACTTGAATATGCTAGGAATGATATATGTATGATATTGGTTATTTACTAATAAAACTGGCCTAATTTCAATTAATAAAATCAGTATAAAAAAGAACAAATAATCCATTCTTAAATGTGAAATCCATTAAAAGAAGAAAGAAAGAAACATGCTAATAGACTCTGTTAAGGTTATTCACAGTAATTGTCTAGACTTCATCAGTAATAAATGGACTTATGCATTGCGAGGATTCTTCCAAATCAATATTTTCATAATCTAAGAATTTTACCTCTGTAGATGTGTAATGAGGTTTATTACTGATCATTATTTTTTAAGATGCTTAAGGCTACTCTTTTTCCCTCTTCTGTGATAATAATCGAGGTTTTTTCTTTCTTGAAAAAACTTGTTTGTTGAGGAAGAATCGTATAAACCTTTCTTAGATTTGCTACTGAAATCTCATCAGTTCTCTTCTTAAGAAGGAAATTGTAAGATGTTCTTCCATGCCATTGACCTTCCCTTCTTAAAACTAGAATGAATAAATATCTAATTTCTTTTTCACACTCTGAAACAGATGGGGGAAATTGAGCGATCCAGGGAGAGGGTTTTGTTTGTCGTTTTTCAGTTTCAACTTTGTCTTCTATCTGGGGCTGAACTTTGGCTTCATCAAATTCTTTTATTGCTGGAGTTACCTCTGGAGCTTTTTCAGAAGGGTCTTCTGGAGTATGTTTAGGAGAGATTTTGATTTTTGAATCACTAACGATTTTTTGTCCTTTCTTTCTTTTTCGAATTGTATAGAAACCAATGGGAGATCCAATGATGATGACAAACAGAAAGACGATTATTCCTAAAATTATTAGCTCTTCAGGAATTTCAGTAGTTTTCTTTTCAAATTGGTGCATATCAAAGAAATTAGGTGGAGTAGACTGAGTACTTCCTTTTCCTGAAGCTGTTTCTCCTGAAGTGACTGTAATACTTTCTATTCCTACAGCTGAAATGGTATATATACGATTCACAGTAAATTCTGCTTCACCTAACGCATTTGTATAATTATTATACTCCAATGGAAGAACAGTGCCATTTTCGTATTTAATATTGACTAAAAATGATACAGAAACTCCTTTCAAAGGTACAAGGCATATTCCTGAGCCAAACCCTCCTAAATCCCTTTGAAGTGAAGCATATGTCAGTGTAGCTCTAATCGTGAAATCTGATCCTTGATTAAGATTTTCTGGAAAAATCTCAATTGCAATCTCGATTTCTCTGCCAATTATTTCAATAAAGATGCTTAAACTAGTGTTTTCATACCCATAACTAGAAACAAGAAGGGTTAGGTTATGGAATCCTTGTCTAAAGTCTTCAGTATCGAGTGTAATAGCGATTGAAAACTCAGTTATATCAACTGGAGTATACTCAATTGATATACTATTATTAAGTATTTGAAAATTATCAATAGAAACATTTACGTCAGTGATAGATTTCCATTGATCACATGAAATAAGCAATGACTCACCTACAACTAACTCTGACTGAAAACTTATTTGTGGATCGAAAGTAGGCATAAGTAGTATGTTTATTTCTATATCAATTGAAATTGTATTGTAATTGTCGGAGTATGGAATGATTGTAATAACAACAGTACCAACTCGATTGGAGAGGACAGTAAAAGAATAATTACCATTTTCCAATGTATGTAATATGATATTGTTTAACCACTCTGGAGATGAGGGTTGAATAATAATACTGCTAGTATTCATTATTCTTAGTATTGGACTTGAACTTATATTTGGATTTGGAATAGATTGCCATACCAGAGAGAAGTCGACATCATTTGAATAGTAGGTTGTTATTGAGGTGGTGGAAGAAATTAGTTCAGAATTGGCTTTTGTAATATTGAAAATGAGATTATGAAGGTAGGAGTTAAAGTTCTGTTTGGTAAAGTTGATTTCGAAAATAAAATCTCCTCTTTCCAGTGCTTGATACCAGAAAAGGTGTCCTTTCGTAACAGAGAAATTTTCAAAGAAGAAGTTCGGGGGTAATTCACTAAAGGTAGAAATGTTAAGAGGAGCTCCTGTACGACTATCATTAATATATACAAGGAAATAAAATACATCTCCATACTGCAAATAATCAATAGATTGTTGGGTACTCCTAATTGAATCTAATATCATATTACGTGGAGAGACTATAAAAGATATGTTGAATTGTAAGGTATTATAATTTTGTAAAGCAAATTCAATTACTGAGTTTGAAAAATTACCGATTATTGAGGCATTATACCTAAAAGAATGATTTCCTTCAGTAGGATAATCAAGAAAAATTACACCATCAGGAAGGTCTAGGATGGTCGTGTTTAGAGGTAATTTCGTTGAACTATCATTGATGAAAACACTAAAGTAATAGTATTCTCCGTATTGTAGGAAATCTATGGTTTGACCACTCATGGGATTAGAGAGCCCATTATCAATCATCATTGTTCTATTATAGACATTGAAGCGAATAAGGAACTCTAGTTTAAGATAGTTTTCAATTATGAACGTTAAATTGTAAGTAAGTATCGCTGTTCCGCTATAGAAGAAAATAAATGAATGATTACCAATACTTGCATCAGTATCGAAAAGATAAACATCAGGATGATTATTGAGAGTACCATTGATTAAAACTCCATCCGAGGCGTTGAGAAAATCATTATATTCACTCTGCCAGATTAGCCAAAACTCGAAATTTTCATCTGAAGGGACATTGTTTAGTTCTGGAAATGATTTTAATGATGTGTTTTCAATGGAAGAATCTGCTTGGTTTATGATTAAATCGAAGTAAAGCGTCTGATTTAGATAATAGGTACGGTAAGCAGTGACATTAAGATTGAGATAGGTTCCTACTCCTCCGTAATGAGTGCTATTGAGCTGATAGTAATATGCCCCTGAACCAGGATCATACACAGCGGGGTGACTATAATCACCATCTATGATTATCGTTGCACTTGGGATTGGAGTAATTGCAGAATCATTGTACCAAATCTGTAGTGTAGCATTTTCCCGCCAGTTCAAAACGATACTTGTCTCATTTGACGTTAAGCTCGTACTTTCAATGCTAGTGACATTAATATGAAAGATAGCAGTATTGTAATTGTTAATCTGAAAGGTAAGAGTGACATTGATTAGGCCATTGGATGTTGGTACAAACTTAAAAGTATGATTCCCTGTTGTTGGGTTTGTAGAGTCTAATACAACATCTGATGAAGAACTCTCAACTCCATCTGAGTCGTTCAACGGATCTCCATACTCACTGAACCAGGTGACCCAGAAGTAATAAGCAGATCCATTGGTGACATCAAGAGGATAGTCTACAGGGTCAATAGATGCAGTATCAATATACGAATCTGCTGGGTTGATGGTCAGGTCAAAATAAATCGTTTGGTTTAGATAGTAGGAACGGTAAGCAGTGATATTGAGATTGAGATAGGTTCCTACTCCGCTGTATTGAGTGCTATTGAGCTGATAATAATAAGCTCCTGAACCAGGATCATACACAGCGGGGTGAGCATAATCTCCGCCTACTATGATTGTAGCACTCGGAATTGGAGTAATTGCAGAATCATTGTACCAAATCTGTAATGTAGCATTTTCCCGCCAAATTAACACTATATTGGTCTCATTTACCACCAGATTCGTACTTTCTATACTAGTGACATTAATATGAAATAAAGCAGTAAGATAATTACTGATTTGGAAGATCAATGTGACATTGATTGGGCCGATTGTGGTGGGTACAAACTTAAATGTATGATTCCCTGTTGTTGGGTTCGTAGAGTCCAATATGACATCTGGTGAAGAACTTTCAACTCCATCCGAGTCGTTCAACGGATCTCCGTATTCACTGAACCAGGTAACCCAGAAGTAATAAGCAGACCCATTTGTGACATCAATAGGATAGTCCACAGGGTCGACAGATGCGTTATCAAAAGAGGTATCTGCTGGTTTTATTGTCAGGTCAAAGTAAAGCGTTTGATTTTGGTAATAAGTTCGATAAGCAGTGATGTTGAGATTGAGATAGTCTCCCACTCCGTTGTACTGAGTGCTGTTTAGTTGATAGTAATAAGCACCTGAATTAGAATCATAGCTCACATTTTGACCATCGCCATTAACTGAGATTAATGCACTTTCGATTGAGTTATTCCTTGAGTCATTATACCATATCTGTAAAGTCGTATTCTCCTGCCAAGTTAAAATGATCGTGGTCTCATTTACTGTTAGACTCGCACTTTCTATGCTAGTGACATTAATATGAAAGATAGCAGCATTGTAATTACTGATTTGGAAGGTTAGGGAGACATTGATTGGGCCATTGGATGTTGGTACAAACTTAAATGTATGATTCCCTGTTGTTGGGTTCGTAGAGTCTAAAACAACATCTGATGAAGAACTCTCGACTCCATCCGAGTCGTTCAACGGATCTCCATACTCACTGAACCAGGTAACCCAGAAGTAATATGCTGTCCCGTTGGTGATCTCAAGAGGATAGTCTAAAGGGTCAACAGATGTATCACCAACAGAGGAGTCTGCTGGGTTTATGGTCAGGTCAAAGTAACGCGTTTGATTTTGATAATAAGTTCGATAAGCAGTGATGTTGAGACTGAGATAAGTTCCTACTCCACTATATTGAGTACTATTGAGGTTATAATAATAAGCTCCTGAGCCAAGATCATACACAGCGGGGTGAGTATCATCCCCATTTATTATTATTATAGCACTTGGAACTGGATCATTTGCGGAATTATTGTACCAAATCTGAAGAGTAGTATTCTCCCGCCAGGTTAACACGATAGTAGTCGCATTTGCTGATAAACTCGTATTTTCTATACTGGTGAAATTTATATGAAAGATAGCAGCATTGTAATTATTGATTTGAAAGGTCAGCGTGACATTAATTGGACCAATCGTAGTCGGTACAAATTTAAACGTATGATTCCCTGTTGTTGGGTTCGTAGAGTCCAATATACCATCTGAACTAGAGATCCCGACTCCATCCGAGTCGTTCAACGGATCTCCGTATTCACTAAGCCAAGTAACCCAGAAATAAAACGCAGTCCCATTGGTGATCTCAAGAGGATAGTCTACTGGGTCAACAGATACATCAGTAATGGATGAATCAGCCGGAATTATGGTTAGGTTGAAATAGAGGGTCTGATTTTGATGGTAGGTTTGATTAGCAGTTATAACGAGATTGAGATATGATCCTACTCCATTGTATTGAGTGCTATTAAGTTGAAAGTAATAGGCACCTGAATTAGAATCATAGGTCACATTTTGATTATCACCATTTACTGAAATGATTGCACTTTCAATTGACTTATTCCTTGAGTTATTATACCAAATCTGTAAGGTAGTATTACCCTGCCAAGTTAGTACAATAGCGGTTTCATTTACTGTTAGACTCGTGGTTTCTATACTGGTTATATTAATATTAAAGAAAGCAGCATTGTAATTGCTAATTTGAAAAGTCAGTGTGACATTGATTGGGCCAATCGAGGTTGGTACAAACTTAAATGTATGATTTCCTGTTGTTGGGTTCGTAGAGTCTAAAACAACATCGGATGAAGAGCTCTCAACTCCATCCGAGTCATTCAACGGATCTCCATACTCACTGAACCAAATGACCCAGAAATAATACGCAGTCCCATTGGTGATCTCAAGAGGATAGTCTCCATGGTCAACAGAAGCATCATCAATTGAGGAATCTGCTGGGTCGATGGTTAAATCGAAGTAGAGGGTCTGATTTTGATAATAAGTTCGGTAAGCTGTTATATTGAGATTGAGATATGATCCCACTCCGTTGTATTGAGTACTATTAAGCTGATAATAATAAGCTCCAGAGCTAGAATTAAAAATAGCAGGATGAATATTGTCTCCATCAACGATTATCGTAGCTCCATTGATAGGAGTATTTGAGGAATCATTGTACCAAATTTGTAGTGTAGCATTTTCCAGCCATATTAACACGATTGCAGTCTCAATTACTGTTAGACTCGTACTTTCTATGCTAGTGACATTAATATGAAAGATAGCAGCATTGTAATTACTGATTTGGAAGGTTAAGGTAACATTGATGGGACCAATCGTTGTTGGCACAAACTTAAACGTATGATTCCCTGTTACTGAATTAGTAGAGTCTAAAACAACATCGGATGAAGAACTTCCAATTCCATCCGAGTCGTTCAACGGATCTCCATACTCACTGAACCAAATGACCCAGAAATAATACGCAGTCCCATTGGTGACATCAAGAGGATAGTCTACAGGGTTAACAGATGAATCATTAATAGATGAATCTGCTGGATTTATTGTCAGGTCGAAATAAAGAGTCTGATTTTGATAATAGGTTTGATTAGCAGTTATATTGAGATTGAAGTATGTACCTACTCCGCTGTATTGAGTGCTATTGAGCTGATAATAATATGTACCAGTGCCATAATTAAAAACGGCCGGATGAGCAGTATCCCCATCTACAATTAATGTGGCATCTTCAATAGGACTACCGAAGGAATTATTATACCATATCTCAAGAGTAGTATTCTCCCGCCAGTTCAACACGATAGTAGTCGCATTTGCTGATAAACTCGTATTTTCTATGCTGGTGACATTAATATGATAGATAGCAGTATTGTAATTGCTAATTTGGAAGGTCAGCGTGACATTAATTGGACCAATCGTAGTCGGTACAAATTTAAACGTATGATTCCCTGTTGTTGGGTTCGTAGAGTCTAAAACAACATCGGATGAAGAACTTCCAATTCCATCTGAGTCATTCAAAGGATTTCCATACTCACTGAACCAGGTGACCCAAAAAGAGAACACTGATCCATTGGTTATGTCTAGCGGATAATCAACAGGATTGACAGATGCATCATCAATGGAGGAACCTGCGGGAATTATGGTCAGGTCGAAATAAAGAGTCTGATTTTGATAATAAGTTCGATGAGCAGTGATGTTGAGATTGAAATAATCTCCCACTCCGCTGTATTGAGTGCTATTAAGCTGATAATAATAGGCTCCTGAGCCAGGATCATACAAAGCGGGGTGAGCATTATCCCCATCTATGATTATTGAAGCGCTTGAGACTGGAACATTAGCAGAATCATTGTACCAAATCTGTAGTGTAGTGTTTTCTCGCCATGTTAACACGAGAGTGGTTTCATTCACTGTTAGACTCGTACTTTCTATGCTAGTGACATTAATATGAAAGATAGCAGCATTGTAATTGCTAATTTGGAAGGTCAGTGTGACATTGATTGAGCCAATAGATGTTGGTACAAATTTGAACGTATGATTCCCTAATGATGGGTCAGTAGAGTCTAAAACAACATCGGATGAAGAACTTCCAATTCCATCTGAGTCATTCAGGGTATCTCCGTATTCACTAATCCAGGTGACCCAGAAGTAAAACGCGGTCCCATTGGTGACATCAAGAGGATAGTCTGCAGGATCGACAGATGCATCATCAACGGAGGTAGCTGCTGGGTTTATGGTCAGGTTGAAATAGAGTGTCTGATTTTGATAATCGGTATGATTAGCAGTGATGTTGAGATTAAGATAGGTTCCTACTCCGCTGTATTGTGTGCTGTTGAGCTGATAATCATAAGCTCCTGAACCAGAATCGTACACTGCAGGGTGAGCATCGTCTCCATCAACGATTATTGTTGCATCTGCAATGGGATCCTCTACTGTATCATTATAATAAACTCGAAGTGTAGTATTTTCGCGCCATTTCAAAATAATATTCGCTTCATTCACGGCTAAGCTGGAATCACCTATAAATCTAACATCAATTATCTTTGTCCAATTAACAAAAGATGCCAATTGAGTTGTAATGGTTATTATTCCTGAAGTCCCTGGATCTTCATTATCGGTCGTAAATGAAGCGTTATAGTATGTCCCAATTGGTTGATTCATCGATACATTTTGTTTTACACCTTCGGGCCAACTAGCATTACACCAAATCTTTGCATTGTCAATATGTGATGGGCTATTAATTGTTGAGTTATGATTTGATGTATAATTAGCCCAGATAGTTATTTTTTCTCCTATTATAACTTCGATAGTATCAGTTGAATTGATTGTGAGAGTGGTATTGATAAAAACATCTAGGTTTCGTATCCTTGTGCCTACCTTGGTTTTATCAGAGCTAATCCAAAAAGCTTGTAAATCATAGGTACCATTGACATTCATGGTTTGAGACACATTGTCATCAATAATCCACAGATCTGTAAAATCAGCTGATGAAAAATCAGTTCGTTTATGAATCGCCTGTTGATTGAAATCTTCAATCCAATAACTAGCGTTACCTCCACTTTCTAAAACTTGTATATTGAGCCCTAAAGTATCAGTAACATTTGCTTCATAGGGCAAATCTAAAAATTGACCTCCCCTTGATAAATTGAATGATACTAGATAGTTTGGTGCGACAAACCACACATGCCATGTGGTGTTAGCAGCAAGAGTGCTGGTATTTACCACCATTGTCGTATTACCATAAGTGTATTTATGAGCTGGATCACCATCCCATGTTACATCAACATCATTTGTAAGATCAGGGTATTCTGGACTAAGTGAATCATTCCAATAAATCTGTGTCCCGTTCCAATCTGAAGGAATTCCAGAGACTATAAGCGTATGATTACGTACTTGATACGATGTAGATACTTGAGCATGATTAAATGTTATATTCCAAGCTATATCCGTATTATTCATTGCTTTATAATAGGAAGAAGGAGTAATCGGATTATTTGTGTAATTGACCTCAATCCACCAGGAAAACGTGAAATTAACAGAGGTATTCACATTAAAAGAGTGAATGTTATCACTGGTCATATTTCCTTCAAACATAGTAAATGTATTCAAATTAGTAGTATCAATCGATGTTTTATACTGAAATTCCAACGCTGTTGGATCAGTATATTCTTTCGCTGGATAAGTTGAACTGATATTTTCAACTACGCAGACTTTGGGCATCATGACGATATCTCGACCTGAATATGGTGTCCACGAATCTCCATGACCAAATTTGTAGTTTACAATCCCGCTATCGATTTGTCCGCTATCATCAATAGTGTGCCAATTCCAGCTCCCTGCGCCCCCATCCTTAGTATCATTCAAAGCAAACCAATACGTTCCTTTCGAAAGAATCACTTCGGGGAAAATAGAATAATCCAACCAGCCTGTCCAATCATTTCCATCAAGTAGTCCCGCTATGGAGGAATGGCTTTCTAGAGCTTGACTATGAAGCACGTCACTATCATCAGGGGATCCTGAGGTGTCGTTCAAAAGCAGAAGTTTTCCATGGGGTTTCTGCCCATCACTCCCATTCGTATCATCCATATCAATGAACAAGCGAAGTGAGGAGACATTAACGTAATCTTCTTCAACCACAAATTCTTGTGCAAACTCATAGAAAACGCTGGAAGTGCGATCGGTAGCTGTGTCACTGTCATTTTCAATCAGTCGCCAGTCATCTATAGCTATGACATCGGAAATATTCAGCGTCATTGAAGAATTAACAAAATTTGCAGGTATTGTTAAGGGATACTGATCTTCATGTTCTTCTGGGTTAGTTTGCCAATGATTATCATCTACAGGAACAGAATCACTCCCGACTAAAGTTAAGTAATCCTCGATCGAAAAAATACCTCCACCTGTACCAGTCTGTTGTCCAATGGCTAATTTTGGTAAAGAATTTGAACCGTTAATTGTCACAGAGGATGAATTATCATCAAAGTTGGATAATTGAGATGTTTTTCTTTTCATTAGCTTTGGAACTTCGACTTTTACTCCCCTGAGAGCATCAACACCAGCTGTTTCATCTTGGGTAGATTCTTCCAGGAGAATTGACATTACTGACGTTGTTGGCATGCAGCTAAGAATAATCACAAAAAAAAGTGTTAATGAAACTATTACTGGTTTGATATTTTTTAAGAAATTCATTTTCAGTCTCCATCAGCAGTGGGGAGTATTATTCATAGACTAGTTTCAGTAGAAACAACAAGGGATCTTAAGGCGTCTGAGTTCATTCTTATTGAAGGTACTTCACTAATCTTGTTTTATGGGAAAGAGAAACAGTGAATTATATTAATAACTTGGTATATAATTGGCCATATTTATCTTAACAGTATTATCGTATAATTCTATAACTTCTTTATTTAGTTAACCAAATTCTCTCTAGATAAATTATCAGCATTATAACTTTCTATTTTGAATGATTAGTTGCATTAGAAGAGTAAGTATTTGCAATTGGTGAAACACTAATTATTTTAAATTGAATATTATCCTAGACCGATATAATCTAAATTTATAAGAAAGTACATTGTAGTATCCTCCTTATTGGATTTGAACTATGATATACTGCTGCGCAGAATTAAATGATCAAACCTCTGTAAACATAAAAGGTCTTAAACAAGGAATAGGCTCACCTAAAACCACTTCTTCCGGATTTAGGAAATATGCTACAGCTGAAGTGGAACTGAGAAGCGAATTGCCGTCTTGTGGGGTATAGGAATAACCAATGATCTCCATATGATCTGTAAATAGCGCGCTTTTCCTAATCATTAAGGAAGGAAATACAATCACCGTTTGGTTCAGAATTCTTCCAAAGTGACCATATTCACGGCCGAAACTAAATATTACATTCGCATCTGTTTTATTAGTGACTGCAACATAGGGGTCATCTATAAATATCTGACGAATTTCCTCAAGCTCTAAACCATGGTGGTTATTCAATACGAGATGAAACGAAGCAGTATGCATATATTGGGTGTTTAGTTTGAGAGCACTTGAAAAAACGTTGAGGTGGTATCCGAGTGTTGAATAGAGTCGGTAAATGTCTTTTGCATGATGAGTTCCAAATGTTTGATCCTTATGATCCCCCACCGATGGTCCAGCAATGAATTTACCACTTTGAGAGATATCTGTGGCTCGACGCATGAACACAAAGCGAGCTTCGCCGAGAATATTTTTTCTGTTTGAGTCAAATGCTAAGTCTTTTAATATTCGTGATCCTGCATGGGTATTACAAGACACTACCTGAATAAACTTATTATTCTTGGTTTTAAGAACCTCGTCATTAAGACCTACCCCGTAAGGAAGTCCAAACCCATGTTCACTGCCTTGGGCAAGAAATGCATTCACTGAATCTTGGATCTTTTCATAAAAAAGCATCTTATTTCGGACACCCATTCCCTCTGATGAACAATCCACGACAACTTTCGCTTTTGCTAAAGCTTCCTCAAAGGTATACGTAGGGTCCACATCCAATTCACGAAAAGCACTAAACTTTTCCTGTTGTGTTGCCATGTAAGCACCTTTAGATAATAATCCCTTCATCATAGGACGATCGGTTAGGCGGGGTGAATGTTTATAGAATATTATCTCATCAATTCCAAGTTCTTTCGAGATGTTTTTGTCACTCATTAGACCAGTTAATGGCTCTCCAATTGTACCCGTACCTACTACCAATACAACGTTATCTTTTCCCAATGTAGCTACCTCTTATGTTTTGATCTCATAGACTTGACGGAATGTCCTAAAAGTTGCTGTAAAAATTGCTGTTTATAAAATAATCCTTCACCCATATAAGTGATACAGGTCATTTTTTATTTGTGATTTGTCTCTTGTAGTGGTGTATCCTTCATGAATCGGAGAATATCAGCTGCATTCCCAATTTTTCCTTCGGATAATTGGTAGCCAGCTACTGCATTGGCAAAAGCCATGGCATCTTTGTACGATAATCCTACCTGCCACCCCACAAGAAAACCGGCATGCCATGCGTCACCTGCACCAGTTGCATTCTGTAAAGTTACAAGATGACATTGTTGAGTTGCAAGTAAGTGAGTTCTATGCCATAAGTACACCTGAGTCGCTGTGTGTAAAGCAAAAAATATTTCTGGAAAATCAGATGATAATGCCTGGCCTGTTTCTGTAATAGATGCCTTTGGTAGCTTCGCTAAGAGACGAAATTCATTCTCATTTCCCAAAACGAGGTTTGGAGGCCGTATTGGATGCCCCAATAAACGTTCACGGAATCCATCAATTCTAGATAGGTGTGGTGTTAAATCAGAGAAATCTAGACTCACAATAATTTCTTTGGGGGTATTCTGTAGAATCCCCTCTGTTAAATTTTCTAGCTCAAGATTTTGGGCGTTTGTAATAGCTATAACCCCACTTTTACGAAGTGCATTCCATTGTTCTTCTGTAAGTGAAGAAGAGGAAAAACTAGCAACACTACCTGCACTTGAAAGCATTATATTAGATTTATCATATGCTCCAGATGCTAATTCAAAAATAACCGAACTTGCAATACTACCTGTGGATGTAACTTCAAGATTAATTCCCAGAGGGTGCATGAAATATTCTAGCACTTTGATCCCGAATTCGGAAGTTTGAGCAAGGAATGTAGTTTCAACTCCTAATGCTGCAAGGGTTTTAGCTACGTTTCCTCCGTTTCCTCCAGGAACGAACTTCACTTCCGTACCGATAATATTACCCCCACCACGAGCATAAACCTCTTGTAGTTGCTTTTTTAAATCTTTAAACGTCCTATGTGGGTTAATCATTACATCTATATAAAAATCAGGTAGTACCGCTACTGTAAGCTTACTGGATCTCCTCTGAAATTCAGAAATGTCGTCGGTAAGCATGTATAGGACGACAGCGTACCTTCTCTTAAAGGTGAGGGTTGTAAATAGATAATAAACTCATGGTTCAATATTCACAATAATGAGTAAGATATGCAGGAGAGAGGAAGGAGATAGAAATGTAACAACCAATAAGATGGATAGATACAAGACTGGAACTGTAAGTTGAGAGTACGTCATTCTCATGGAATTATGGAGGGAGTAAAGGGCTTTACTCCATCCTGACAGTAATTAGTTGAGAAAAAACCCTGTTTGAGTTGGAAAGTGGGGTCTTCAAGTTTTTAATGAAGAAAGGGGATTATTAAATCATCACAGATCCATAAAAGTAGGAAACTCAAGTAAGCTTTATTCAGGAAGACAACACATGCTCGTAATCCGTGGGTACAAATATGAGCTAAACATAAATAACAAAGAACGGACTGTATTAACAAAATGCGCTGGTACTGCACGATTTGCATGGAACTGGGGATTAGCCAATCGAAACCAACGCTATCAAACACAAACAGGTGTAGCACGATATACCGACGCGATGAAACAAAATAAAGAATTAAATCGTTTGAAACGCACAGAGTTTCCTTGGATGTATGAGGTCTCGAAATGCATTCCACAGGAGGTTCTTAGGAACTTAGATCGAGCCTATCAAAATTTCTTCACCAATACGCGAAAAAGAAAACAGAAAAGAACCCAGCAGTTTGTTGGCTTTCCCAAGTTCAAGAAGAAAGGAAGATGTAAAGATAGTTTTCGCTTAACAGGGACAATAAAGCTCTTCCTTGGGGATAAGCTTGTACAACTCCCGCGTCTAGGGAAATTACGACTAAAAGAAAGACCAAACCTCCCTACTTCTGCCCGTATTTTGAACGTTACGATATCACGAACTGCGGATCGCTGGTATATTGCTTTTGCTGTGAAAGAGGAACAGAGTGATCCCAAACCAAACAAAGGACCACTCGTTGCTCTGGATACAGGATTATCCGTCTTTGCAGCGTTATCTTCTGGAATACCGATCTCTAGACCAAAATTCCTCCTCCAGCAAGCTCGGAAACAGCGACGATTATCGAAAGCTCATTCGAGGAAACAGAAAGGCTCACATAATAAACGAAAGTCGGCCCTCCGATTAGGTCGATTTTATCGTCGAATTACTAACCAACGGCAAAATTTCCTGCATCAAACCTCCACTTATCTGGCTAAAAACCACAGCGTGATAGTACTGGAGGATTTACATATCAAAGGATTAATGCAAAATAGAAAACTTAGTAAATACTGGGCCGATTTGTCCCATGGCTTGTTTCAGCGGATACTAGAGTATAAAACAGTTTGGTATGGTTCCACGGTGATTAAGATCGACCGCTGGTTCCCGTCCTCTAAATTATGCTCTAATTGTCTCTATTATCGTCGTGATCTACCGTTGTCTACTCGAATCTTTCATTGTCCGCTATGTGGATTGGAACTTGATCGTGATCAGAATGCTGCGTTTAATGTAGCCAACTATTATTGGATCTATCAGTTCCGACTATTTCCGGTCGCCGAGAGTTCTGCGGAGACCTTAAATGCCTGTGGAGAGGTGGTTAGACCTGCATCTAAGCAGGCACACGTCGAGGAAGCAGGAAGAACAGCTCCAACTAAGGCTGGGAAAAAGAGTTATTCCTAACCATCCTTTTTGGGTAAGTCTTTCAGAACGGTACACTTAAGAGAAATTCTCAGACATTAAGTTGTCAATCTGAATTCTTCTTGGAGGAATATGGATGAAGAGAAATGAAGTCCGAGAAGTCGTAGTAGTAGAGGCGATTAGATTACCTACAGGAAAATCCAGCCGTGCCCAAATGGACAAGTTCGGAGGGTATTATAGAAATTCCTCATCGCAAGATATGCTAGTAAGCGTATTGGAATCTCTTGTAGATAGAGTTGGAGTAAAGTCAAGTGATTTTGACGCCCATGAAATTGAGGATGTCCAAGTTGGAATATTATCCCAGATTGGAGATCAAGGTGGAAATATTGCACGAATTGCACAGTTAATGGCTCGAAATATTCCAGATATTGTTGCTGGTGCTACTGTTAACCGCTATTGCAATGCAGGACTACAAGCTATTAATACTTGCGCGAATGCACTCAAAGTTGGTGATGGCGATATTATGATTGCAGCTGGGGTCGAAAATCTGACCCATTACTCAATGGGAATTGACATACAACTTGGAACGTTCATTGATGTTGAGCAAATACACGCCCAGTTTTCCAATCGTATGTCCGATCTACAAGAGCGAATGAGTTTTGTGCAAGGAGAATCTGCAGAGCAAGTAGCAGATAAATATAAATTAACAAGGGAAGATATAGATCATTTCAGCTTGTGGTCACATCAAAAAGCAACAAAAGGAATGCGAGATAAAAAGGAATATGAAAAAAGGGTAGTTCCAATTGAAGTTGAAATCGAACATCCAGATGGCTCAACTGAGATGAGAACTGTAGCCGAAGATCAGACAATAAGAGATGTATGTCTTGATGATCCTGACATCGCTTGGGAACAAATGAAAAGTCTAAAGCCTGTTTTTCGTGAAGGTGGTAAAGTAACTGCCGGTAATTCGTCACAAATCTCTGATGGGGCCTCGGCTGTGATGTTGATGGCCCGAGAAAAGGCGGATGAGTTAGGACTCAAACCTCTTGTAAGCATATTATCAACAGCGGTCGCTGGGGATGATCCACAATTGATGTTGACTGGACCAATCCCTGCCATGGAACGAGCATTAACAAGAGCGGGAGATTTAACCATTGAAGACATGCATTGTATAGAACCGAACGAAGCGTTTGCTTCTCCATGCTTGGCTTTTGCAAAGCATTTTGATTACCCCTTCGATGATCCCCGTGTAAATCCTTATGGAGGCGCAATAGCAATTGGTCATCCTATTGGTTCGTCTGGAGTGCAATTTTTTACGAATATGGTTCATTATCTAGTGAATACTAAACAACGTTATGGCATTCAAACTCTATGCGGCGGTGGGGGTGTTGGTATTGCCACAGTTGTAGAGCGAACTACGTGATTCCTTTCGTTTATTGTTTCCTTAATTTCCAATTAAAGAATGAAAGGAAACGTGTACTGTCGGTAATCATCCTTCCTTCCTCCTCAAGTTGTTTTAGTAAAGAAAAAATAAGTTATATGACCTTCTAGAATGTAGTATCAGAAGAATCTTGATTATTATCTAGATTAAAAACAATTTTGATAAATGAGAGTATGCAATTCACAGTATGTAGGAGAATATTAATATTATTTAGAGTGATGGCCTTTATCTTCCCCAAAAAACTGAAAGTGGTAGATATTGGCATATACATAATTACAGGCAAGAAAATCATTATAATTAATCACATCGCATTGAGGCTGTAAACTTGATTGACTTAACAATGAATGAAGAAGTTCTAGAACGAGCAGTAAAACGTGCAAGAGAAAGAAATATCCTAATACCAACTTTTGAAGAACAAAAAAGCCCACATGAAAATGTTCCAGAAATCATTAAAGAAGACTTAAAGAAATTAAGTTTATGGGAAGTAACCCCAAGGAACTTATTTAGAATCACATGGAAAAATAACCCTGTTGAGATAGGTGGAGGCTATCAGAAATTAGCAAACTATATTGAACTTCCCCCTGAATTGACAGGTGTCGAAGCAAGAATCATCGCTTTGGTAGGAAAATGGTTTCCAACTGGAGCACACAAAGTGGGAGCAGCTTTCGGTTGTTTAGTCCCACGCCTTGTTACTGGCCAATTTGATCCAACCAGACAAAAAGCTGTGTGGCCTAGTACAGGTAACTATTGTAGAGGTGGAGCTTATGATTCAAGTATTCTTGCCTGTGAATCAATTGCGATTTTACCTGAAGAGATGAGTAAAGAGCGATTTGAATGGCTAAGTACTGTTGCAGGTGAAGTAATCGCCACTCCAGGTAGTGAATCAAATGTCAAAGAAATATATGATAAATGTCACGAATTAAACGCGGAGAGAGGGGATGATATTACAATATTCAATCAATTCGATGAATTTGGAAATCATCTATGGCACTACGAAGTAACAGGAAATGCGATTAAGGAAGTTTTGGACAAAGAAATTGGGGGAGGATCCTATAGAGGTTGTTGTTTCACAACTGGAAGTGCTGGAACACTTGGATCCGGAGATTTTCTGAAAAAACATTATCCAACTAGTTTTATAGCAGCAGGAGAATCAGTACAATGCCCTACACTTTATATGAATGGATTTGGTGCCCATCGAATTGAGGGTATCGGAGATAAGCACGTTCCATGGGTGCATAATGTAAGGAACACTGATTTTATTGTGGCTATTGACGATGTTGATGCGATGAATTGGGTTAGATTATTTAATGAGCCTTCAGGCCTTAAATATCTTCAAAACGATATTGGTGTCCCTGAGAACATCGTTAATCAATTAGACCTCCTAGGGATATCAAGTATGGCTAATGTGCTATTTGCAATCAAAATGGCAAAATATTATGAAATGACAAGCAAAGATATCATTGTTACAGTGTTTACTGATTCAATGGAAATGTACCAATCGCGAGTTAAGGAACTTAGACAACAATTCGGCCAGTATGAAAAAATTCATGCTGCCATTGATTATCATCGATCTATTCAGTCAATTAAAACTGATTATGTTCTCGAACTCACATATCCCCAGAAGAAACGAGTTCACAACCTGAAGTACTTTACTTGGGTTGAGCAACAAGGAAAAACAATGGAAGAGCTGGAAAGACAATGGTATGACGATTCGTACTGGCCCTCTATTCATAAAATGACTCCTAAACTAGATGACTTGATTAAACAATTTAATAACCGAGTAAATCCTCTTTAATCCTCTTTATCCTCCAGAGTGTTGCTGTAATGAACTCAAAAAACGAACAATTCTATGATTCGACTTTTTCTTGTCCAAAATGTAATGCAAGAATCCATGAATCGGATTTCATTAAGAAATATTGCGGGTGTGGATTTCGACTAAAAATTTCCTTCAATTATGAAGCGCTGAGAGACACAATAACTAAGGAGATACTCGACAATCGTCCATTCAACCATGAAAGATATGTGGAATTTTATCCTTTAAGAAACCCCGATAATATGATTAAGTTAGGCACTGGAGGAACACCCTTTCTTCAGGCGAATAAGATTGCGAAGAAGATCGGCGTAAAAAATCTCTTTCTGAAGATAGAGTCAGCCAATCCCTCGGGAAGTTTTAAAGATCGGCCCATTTCCATAGGTGTTTCAAAAGCGAAAGAGCTTGGATCCACAACAGTTACTGCAGCGTCAAGTGGTAACGCAGCAGCAGCCTTAGCGACTTTTGCGGCACGTTCAGATTTGGATGCCGTTGTATTTGTACCAGAACACGCTCCGAAAGGAAAAATTGCTCAATTGACATTTCTTGGTGCTAAAGTGATTAAAGTATCAATCGTTAAAGAAGGTGAAGATCCTACAGTTACTTTGTTCAAAAAGGCGTATAAAGAGTATAATTGGACTCCCAGTCCTTCATTTGGACCTTTTAATCCATTTCAGTTCGAGGGAACAAAAAGTCTAGGGTTTGAGATCTGTGAACAAAGCAATTGGCAAGTACCAGATTGGGTTCTGTGTAATACTGGGAGCGGGGGCCTTCTAGCAGGAACATTTCAAGGATTTTTTGAATTCCAACAACTGGATTTCATTGATAAACTACCAAAGATGGTAGCAGTACAACCAGCTGAGTGCGCACCCATAGTTGAGTCATTTAAAAAGAAAGTTAAACCATTAAACTTCATAGATTGGACTAAAACTCCAAATACAATTGCTGGGGGTTTAGCTGATCCCCACCCCTGGGATGGTAATGAAGCACTTGAGGCTATTTATGAAAGCAAGGGTACAGCAGTAGCGGTAAAAGAAGCTGATATATTGCGAACACAACGCTGGTTAGCAGCTGATGAAGGGATTTTTGGTGAACCTTCAGGAACAGCATCATTTGCTGGATTAGAAATGCTAGTAAATGATGGAACTATTGATCCATCTGATTTCATTGTACTTCCTATAACTGGGACGGGTTTTAAGGATCCTGAAGTCGTTTTCGAAACCGTAACAGTATTTGATGCAATCCCCCCCGATTTGAATAGGCTAAAAAAACTCTTAGAACGCATGGAATAGTAACCTATAGTTATGTGGATTCCCTATTTAATGACAATACTGGTCTTTTGGGTAACTAGCAGTCAACAATAATTCTTTCAAATAAAGTAATTAATCCCTTCAATTGTGCGGATTTATCTGTGATTTCGATTTCAAAGCTTAAAGAGCTTCTATCCATGGGTGGAGCAGGTGGAATAGCGAAACGCTATATGGTTATGAATTCCTTTGATGGATCATTAACTGCGTTGGGAATAATACTTGGATCTTTATTAGCAGATGTTGAAGAACCTTCAACCATTCTGTTAGCGGGTCTTGGTGCTAGTATTGCGATGGGTGTCAGCGGAGGTTTTGGTGCGTATCTTACAGAGATTGCTGTTAAAAAACAGGAAATGGCAGAAAAAGAAAAAGCTATGTTAGAGGAATTAAATGACACTGTGCATGATCAGGCAGCTCAAGTATCTTCAATATTCGTAGCTATTGTTGATGGTATAAGTCCATTTATAGCAGCATCAATTAGCTTTATGCCTTACTTCTTTACTCCACTCTTAGGCTTAGATATTGGGGTGGCATATACCTCCTCAATTGTATTAACAGCTATTGCCTTATTCGTCTTGGGAGCTTATTTAGGGGTTATATCTGATGAAAATAAAGTGTTATACGGCCTCAGAATGATTGTGGCTGGAGTTGTGACAGGAATTCTGGTCATGCTCTTGGAATTTGTAGCATAAGTAAGAGATTATTCTTTTCAAACCAGCCCTTAAAAAAGGAGAAAGAAGAAGATTAATCTATAATGAAAAAACTGAGACAATTCCAGTTATTTTGGAGCAAACGTATCAATCATCAACTTAACGTCATCTGAGAGTTGATAGAGAATTGGACATGTGCAACCATTCTCAACCCATTGTTGAACACGATCGTAACACTCATCAGGAGTCCCACTTGCCGTTATCTTCTGAACAATTTCATCAGGAATATGTCTCATAGCTTTTCTGATTTGTTCTTTTGTAGCTGGCCACGTGAGTTCCGCATGGATTTTGTCTAGAATATCTTGAGGCATCTTACTAGCTTTCATCAAATGTGGTTGCTGGCCCATATATTGTGTAAGGAGTTCACGGGCAGCATCTAATGCCTTCTCTCGATCATGATTCATTGAGCAAACAATAAGCTGGGGTCGATCAATATCCTCTAATGATCCACCACCACGTTTTACTCCGATTTCAAGATGTTTTAACGCAGTTTTATTATAATCAGGGGTCACCATATAATTCAATACTACTCCATCTGCAAGTTTTTGTGCACAGAGCTCTCCCGTTAGTTCCATCATTTTCATTCCAGTTGCTCCAATATAAATGGGAACTTCTCTGGGTTTATCAGGATCTCCATGTACTATATCTAGGGTAATTCCATCAACCTTTACAAATTCTCCATCAAATGTGACGGTTTCCATATTAAATAGTCTTTTTAACACAGTTACATATTCTTTCATACGTTTTAATGGCTTTGTCCTAGGTGTTCCAACCTTACTTGCCAGTGGTTCCCACCATGCTCCAATTCCACAGATAAATCTACCAGGAGCCATTTGATCCATCGTTGAAAATGTAGCAGCAACTGCAGGAGCCACTGTAACTAAATTATTTATAACTCCAGAACCTAGCTTAATTTTGTTGGTTACTGCAGCCATCGCTGCCATTGGTACTGATGCTACTCTAGCTAATCGACTTTCTGCTTGCCAAATTGCTTCAAATCCTCTTTCTTCAGCATATTTAGCAAATTCCATCGACTCAGGTATACTGTGTTTATCTTGTAGGTAAATTGCTACACGTTTATAGTTACTCAATACTCAAAATCCTCCTATATCTGAATAAATTCGAAAATTCTTCTTTACCAAAAAACTTTGTCATCACTAAAAAGAGGGGGTGGTTTCTGGTTTGTATTTAAATTCGGGACGACCATGAAAAACAACTGCGGTACACTTAATATTATTGACTAACTTTTCTGAAGGTCGTTTACTTAGTCTAGGTTTTCCATAACCTAAAATAAGAAGGTCAAGATTATCTTTTTTAACAATGTTCCCTATGCTTCGCACGAAATTATGTCCAAGGACGTGACGTTGCTGAATGGGAATCCCCATCCTAAGGGCTTCTCCAATATTATGTAAAAAGATAGCTGTATTCTCCTGTACCCCTGGAGCTTCAGACATCACTTTTGGAGTAATTAAATCAGGGACATCCGTCCAGTGGTAGGCAACCAGATCTGACATCTTGGTAGAAGAAACTATAGAAATACCTATTTGTAAAAGGAAAGGATCACGTTTCGTTCCCGGAGTCAAGGCTCCTACTTGATTAAAAGTGAAATAATCTGTCTTTTTGCATTCCCTACAGGGAAATACCTCGAGACCAGGTATTGGCATCTTCCGAATAGAATCATGTGAAAGGCTTCGTTGCCAAAATTTCCGATTCCGACGTGAGGGGAGAATAGCTAGTTGATAGTTACCTGTCGATGTAATATCACACAAGTGTTGAACAATATCTTGTGGTTTAGAATGACCTTTTTCTGGACTAACGATCTTCAATTCATAAGGGATATGAAATTCGAGTAATCTATCAGTGTATTTATGAAATTTCTCTTCGGATTCATAACCATAGTGATAAAGAGTAATTTTTTGTCCAAATTCATGTGCGAGGTGAACAGCTATTCGAAAGGCATCCCATTCATATTCTTTTCCTGCCAAAGGAACTAAAATATTTTCACAGACTGTCGTAAAAAATGCTTCTGGAATATAATCGGCTCTCATTTTAGTATGTTTTCCTAATTTCGAAGATATTTTCATAGGGGTTCTACTTCGAGCAAAGATGAAATAAACAACCGAACCTAGAGATATCCATATCAGTGTGGTGACAAATGCATCTAGATGTAAGAGAAGTGTGAATATAAAAATTGTAATTAAGGCAATACCCCCTAATAGAGGAATAAGGGGAAAAAGAGGAGTTTTATAACCATAGTCAAGTTTTTCCCGGGATTTTCTTACTTTTTTCCGTATTATTACTGAAGCTAACAAAACCTGACCGAATAAGATCATAAACATTAAGCCTGCAGAAGCTGCTACCGTATCAATGGGGATAAGGACAGCCATGACAATAATTAGTAAGCCTGTAATATTAATCGACGTGACTGGCGTATGATGTTGTGGTGAAACCGTTCCTAATTTTGATGGTAGTGAGCCATCCCGTCCTAATGCGAAGGCTACGCGAGTTGAGGAATAAATTGCAGCGTTTAGTGCGGAAAGGGTACTAAGAAGTCCACCAAAGAGAATTACGACCAATCCCAAACCAGGGATCATTTGTTCCGCTGCATATAGCAAACCAAGTTCTTCATGCTGGCTTAGAAATTCAAAAGTCTGTAGACCATCAGGAGGAGTAAATGCGCCTAGTGAGACTAATCCAACAAGAAGATAAATTGGAATGACAATTAATACTGATAAAATGACTGATTTTGGAATACTCACCTTAGGATCATAAATTTCCTCCCCAGTTTGACATACAACCTCATATCCTTCAAATGCAATAAAACTGAAACCCATAGCCATGAAAATAGTGAAGAAACCTTTTGGAAAAAAGTTATCAATATTATTGAGTGCTTGAGAAGGATTTCCAGTCATTATTATGAGTCCAGTAAAAATAAAAAAGACTAGAATCAGAATTTTGGCTCCTGAAATCCAAACCTCGGCTTTACCCATAACGGAGGAACCGAGCTGATTAATCAGTAAGAAAAGGATAATGATGACTACGGCAATAGCTTTTTCGACAATAAAAATCGAATTTTCTGGAATTACAATTCCGATATTCGATAACAATGCCACAAAGTACGCTCCAAATCCAAGTGCGTACAAAGATCCCGCCACTGCAGCAGCAAACCAGCTCATCCACCCAGAAAAAAATCCTTGCGTTTCTCCAAGGCCTGCACGAGCCCAAATATATCCTCCCCCTGCTTCTGGCATAGCTGATCCCAATTCTGCGTAAACCAGGGCAATTAAGGTGGCAATAACTCCATTAAATGCAAAAGCAACCAACAGGCCAGGCCCCGCAATTCCAGCAACAATTCCTGTCAATACAAATATACCAGCTCCGATCATAGCTCCCACTCCAGTCATGGTAGCTTGAGTTACCGTCATATCTCTCGAGAGATCAGCTCCAGTTAATACAGAATCTGCACCTTTTTCAGGAACTTTTTGAAGAACATACCGTTTTCTACTATAGAAGACCACTTGAATTAGGGAATAGCTTGCTAAACCAACTACAATTACCATAGCAAGAGCTATCAAAAAAATCCCAAATAGAACATCTGATGATACAGCCATGGTGACAAGTCCTTTGTAGAAACAGTAGAGGGAAGAAAGTAATTTGAGTAAACAAATTATTAGGTAATTATAATGCCAATCAAGAAATATTCAAATTTATACCTAAAATCGGATGGAAGTAACTCCTCGTGTGGATCCTTTCTGGATACGAAAGCTGATATCGGGACGTAAAGCTCTTACTTCTCGATGTAATCCGTTTTTCTGCCAAATATAAGCTTTAATCGCTTGTCCATGCTTATACCCATGAATTAATCGGACTTCCTCAACTCCACTTTCAAAAGACTCAATTACATCATCAACAATTCTTGTTTTTGCATCATAAAGGGAGACACCATGATAATCAAATGATAAGAAAGGATGAACAGACTTATATTGCTCTCGTTTTGGGTGATTATTACCTTTGGATAAGCCTCCAAGACAGTTCAGGCTGCAATATCCCATAAAAGCTTCTTCTGTGAGTTTATTGCCACAATTCTTGCAGAAAGTCATTTTTTCCACAAAATAGATTAGAAAACGAAAAGATAATAATTTTGATTGAATTGAAGTTTTATCATAGGATGTATTCGAGATGGCCCAAGGATTACCCCGTAGGAACGTAAAATTTGATAATGTACCGAGCTTTGCTATATCAGGATTTTTTGGAGGGATAAATCCCAACGAAGGGAATATTAGCTTTTTTTCTGATAAGCTCGTCCCCCAACTTGGAGCAAACGGTCAAATTGTATTAGATACTGTCCAACATGATTTTGTTGCAAATATTAAGATGAGTCCATTAATTTTCAAACGAATGGCAATATGGATGTCACAGCATGTAAAAAAATATGAAGAAATGCATGGTGAAATCCAAGTTGGTCAAATGAAACAAAAATCTGATTCTGATCAACCGTCGTACTATGGTTAAACATCAGAAAAATACCATAAATAGACTGGTTCAATGATTGTGCCTATATATGGTTTTCAATAAATGGTACTGGAACAGGTTCTTTGATTTCCTCTGCTCTGATTAGCGCATTCTTCAATAAAAGTGGTCCAACAATTTCTGCAATTAGAACACTTACTGCTACAATATCTATTAAAACAATAGCGATGTCACTAGCCGCTTGTACATTTAATTCCAAGAGTCGAGTATACGCAAAAGCAGCTAGACCTAAAGCTACCCCAGCTTGGCTTATTAAAGAGAATGGTAAATATCGTGTTACCTTTTGCGGCATATTTGAGAAGTAGGATGTCACGAATGCTCCTGTAGATTTCCCAATAGCCCGAGAAATGAAATAAAGTAAAATCACCAATATTAATGGTGTAAGGAGCAGATTCAATTCCATTTCATATCCTACAAGAATGAAGAATAATGCAATTATGGGACTAGAAAGCCTTTCTACTCCACGAACACAGGCTTTATTTTCACACCTGGCCAGTGTACTTAATGCAAAGCCAAATACAATACAGCTTAATATCACTGAGAAATGTAATAGTCCTGCAAGTGAAATACATATCAAAACAGAAGGGAATACATATTCTGCGGACTCATATGCTTTAACACCTTCCGTATGAAACGGTTTCATTGCGAATGCTAAGGCGATTCCAAGAATTATTGATCCTATTACCTCAACTATGATAGGTATGAATATCTCTAATAGTGATAGAGTGGTGGTGACGTAAGTAGATTCAGCATAGCCTAAAGCAATATTGAAGAAAATAATAGCTAGAATATCATCAAACGCGACAATAAACAATATCGTTTGACTGAGTGAACCATGAGCGTTATATTCTCGAATTACTTGAGATGTTGCCGCAGGGGCTGTTGCCATCGCAATCGATCCTAGTAATAATGCTAAAATGAAATCCTGTATCAGTAAATTAACTAAGATAGCTACAACCAAGAAGGCTCCAATAGCTTCACCAATTAATACGAATGGTAATCTCCAAGAAGCATCTCTTAGTTTATATATATCGATATGAGATCCTATACTATATCCAATGAACCCTAGTGCGCCTGTTGTTATTAAATAGATTAATCCTGGTGTAGGTGGCGCAGGAAATTCTGTTGCTATTGTAAGTCCTCTTATCACAACTCCTCCTATAATCAAACCTAAAACTTGAGGGATTCCGCGATTTCCTAGTCCTCTTGCGACGACAAGCGAGAAAATAATTACTGCACCAATTTCTAAGACTCCTATCAAAATTTCTGTGTCATTCACTGCTTCTAGTATCATAATGATCCCCTTTATATTTTATATTTGATAAGAATCAATTAAAAGCTATTTAAAGCTAACAATGAGTCAAATTGCCTAAGATTTTTTTTTATTTTGTGAGAATGTAAATTGAGTCCTCCTTCAACATTCGCGTATTTCGTTTATGGTGGGTCGATCGGCTAGAGGCTGTTCGATTATCACTCAAAGGTATCGAGATGACTTCAAGTAAATTAAAATGTACCTTTTTAATTGTTGTAATTAATTTTCTCTGATTTTCTTTCGTCTTAAACCCAGTCCATATGCACAAACATCGATTTGGCTTAAGAATTCGATAACTTCCACTTAAACTCCTTTCTAAATTGGACCAGTAGAAGCTTCCTCCTTGACCTGTCCAACATAAATCTTTTTTAGGGAGTGGTTGGGTTCCAAGCAACTTACTTATGAAATCGGTTCTTTTTGATTTTCCTAAACTTCTTCTTTGTATCTGGATCTGTTGGTATTCAACATCTACTTCCAAATATGGGGGAGAAGTCAAAATAAAGTCGATACTATGTTCGGGGACATCCATATCGTGGTTAGAACCTAAATGAAACGTTGGGGGAAACTGAACTGAATGTGGTAAGGAGGAAACCGCGTCAATCATCTTGTTACATTTACGTGTGAACATCGGAATCATAGATAAATGTTGCCAATTTTCTCGTTCCTCAAAATCTCTTCTCCCGATAAGTTTAGTAACATGAATTAGTGCTAAACTAAAAAAATCCCGCAACGTTGCATTTAAACTAGCTTTTTTGATACTAGAAGCCAAAAAATTTAACTCAGAAGATATTAATTTACCTAAACATTCTTTATCAGTCGAATCAAGATAGTCGTTTGATTGTTCTTTCAATGATTCAATATTTCGGTGAATTACTTTTAGGCCTTCATGCAGTTCCTCCTTTGAGATATAGGTCGTTTTCACCCTAGAAACAAGAATCGCGAATGGATTAATGTCATAACCAATAAACTGTCTGTTAAGAAGCATGGCTTCTAATCCAGTTGTCCCCCCTCCAACAAAAGGATCACAGATTCGATCCCCTTCCTGAGTGAAGATTTTTATGAGCTCTTGTGGTAGGTGGGAAAGAAACTTAGCTGGATAGCTGTAAATAGATCGAGTATATCCTGATTCACGTGAAGGGGAGGCAAACTTTCGAATATGGTTTAGTTGATCATCAGTCAGCATTCCAATTAGTATCCCGTAATATCTTCATCTTTTAATTTCGTTCCCATCATCTTATAGATCCATAGTGTATACACTAAGATGAGAGGAAGAGCGATAAGAGCTACTATAAGCATAACCAATAAACCTGCATCCGTAGCTGAAGCATTGTGGATTGTGAGGCTATATGCTTCATCAAGCGATGAAAACACTAAATTTGGATAAATTGCTACTCCAGCACCGAGGATAGAAAAGGCAATGGAAAGAGATGAAAGGAGAAATGTCAATTTAGCGTCTTTTTCGTTCCAAATAAAGTATGAAGTAAATAAAATACAGACAAAACCAATTAAGGGAATTATTAGAAGAATTGGCATATTTAAAAAATTATCAATAATGTGAGGATGAAAGATCAAACTAATCACGAGTGAACCTGAAGATATTGCTAGGAAACTAATGATACCCATCTTAGCCCATTGAGTTGCTTTGGCAGCTAGCTTATCGGTTGCACGCGCACGTAAGTACACAGCCCCATGCGTTATAATCATAGATAATGCTAATAGACCTATAAGGATTGAATATGGATTGAAATGGTCAATAAATGATCCAGTAAATCTTTTGTCCGCATTGATTGCGATATCTTGTACCAAATTACCAATTAGAACTCCAAAGGCAATTGCTGGACCTAAACTGCCGAAAATGAAAGCAATATCTGAAATTTTGTGCCAGATAGGATTGGGGAATTCTTCACGGAATTCAATTGATACAGCACGGATGATTAAGCAAAAAGCAACCAAGATTAATGGAACATAAAACGCGCTAAATACTGTCGCATATACGTCTGAAAAAGCAGCGAAGAGGATACCCCCAGCTGCGAGAAGCCAAACTTCATTACCATCCCAAAAGGGAGCAATTGATTGAATTATTTCCTTTCTTTCATTCAGAGTAGTTTCTTGGTGCTTATCTTTGGCAAAAATAAACCAAAATCCCACACCAAGATCGAAACCATCCAAAATAACATAAATAATTACGATTACAATGAGTAATAAGAACCAAATTTCTTGTAGTGCACTCATGTTACCACCTCATCCGTTTCGTATAGTGAAGGTCCTTTAATAAAAATTCTTCTCATTACTAGTATCCAAGCAATAAAGAGAACAATATAGGTAACTATGTAGGTAATTAAAGATAATATTATCTCTTCTGATGGTGCGGCAGATGCAGCATCGGCTGTTCGGAGAATACCCTGAATGATCCAAGGTTGACGACCACTTTCAGTTGTAATCCATCCAAAATCAATCGAAATGAGAGGTAATGGTAATGCTAGCACACCTAATCGTAAGAACCACTTGCGTAATTTTGAGGATGGATCAGACAGACTCTTTTTCCAGAGAAGAAAGACCCCTACCAAAGCTACTCCAACGAGAAACATCCCGATGATAACCATTAGATGGAATGAATAGAACGTGAGAAGTACAGAGGGACGATCCTCTAGTGCAAATGCATCAAGACCAGTAACAATAGCATTTGGATCACCCCAAGTCAGTAAACTGAGGAGAAAAGGGATACCAATCTCAAATAACACCTTGGAATCATCAAGGATTGCAAAAACGACCAATGGTGCACCCGCTGTTGTTTCAAAAAGGCCCTCTTGGGCTGCAAATTTAGCTGGTTGATAAGTAGCTACAATAGTAGATTGCCAGTGTCCAAAAAATCCTTGTATTATGGACAAAATTATTCCTACAATCAATGCCAACTTGATGGAATCGTATGCAAATTTATGATGTCTGTCTTTCAGAAGATATAAGCAGCTTATTCCGATGATGAAAAAAGCCCCAGCTATAAGGCATGCATTTACTGTATGGAAAAATCTGGCAACCATAGAAGGAGTAAATAAGACATCCCAAAAATTGGTTAGGACAGCTTTTCCTCCTACGATATCCCAACCAGATCCAGGTTCTCCAGGAACTCCAGGTGTTTGCATCCAAGAATTCGCTGCTAAGATCCAAAAAGAAGAAAGAGTTGTTCCAAGAGTTATCATGATTGAGGAAAACCATAAAACTCTATCAGAAATTCGCTTTGTACGCATTCCTGACAAAATTACACCTAAAAACACTGATTCAAGGAAAAAAGCAAAAAACACTTCTAACAGTAAAAAAGTGGCAAAAACTTCGCCAACAAACCGAGAGAATTCTGACCAGTTCATACCAAACTGGAATTCCATGAGAACACCTGTTGGGATACCAATGGCGACAGTGGTTGCGAAAAGTTTTATCCAAAACCATGCACTATCTTTATAATACTGTTCTTTCGATCGGATGTAACGAGTCAATAAATAAGTAATATACCAACTTAATCCGATTGATAGGGGAGGAAATATAAAATGAAATCCAATAGTTATGTAAAATTGGATTTGTGCTAAACTTGTAGGATTGATCATATTAATACAACTCATCTTTCTTTAAATTGACAAGAAAAAATTATGGAAATTGTATTATGGGCTGTATTCAAAACCTTTATGCACAATAAAATAACTAAAAGCTCACTTGTATTGAAAGAATGTCATTTTCAGAGCTCAATCTTTTTGATAAAACCCTCGTAGTAGCAATTGAGGAAGAATTTAATGCGATTTACAAATTTAGGTACAAGCGAAACCAAGATTTCACAAATAGGACTGGGCACATGGCAATTTGGGTCAAAAGGTTGGGGTTATGGAAAAGATTTTGGTAAACAAGACGCAATAGATATTGTACATAGAGCCTTGGAGCTTGGTGTCAACCTTATTGATACAGCAGAGGTGTATGGAGGAGGTAAGTCGGAAATAATTCTTGGTCAAGCATTAGAAGGATATAACAGAGAAGATTTCGTTATTGTGTCCAAATTTTTGCCTACAGCAATTCGTCCATCGGCAGTAAATCGAGCCTTAGCCAAGAGTCTTAAGCGTTTAAAGACAGATTATCTAGATGTGTATTTAATACACTGGCCAAACCCTCTACTTCCATTAGGAGCCACTTTGCAACATATGGAAAAAATGGTGGATGAAGGACTGATCCGTCATATTGGGATCAGTAATTTTGGTTTAAAACGATTTCAAAAAGCCCAATCCAAAATGCAAAAGCATCCTATAGATGTAAGTCAACTCAATTATTCGATGGCCAAATCTAAAGTCAAAGATTTGTTTTTACCTTATGCTGAGGAAAATAATGTTACGATTATGGCGTATTCTCCACTAGGCCAAGGCTTTCTGACAGGTAAGTATAATGCAAAAAATGCGCCAAAAGGTACCAGACGTATGAATCGCTTGTACACTAAGAGCAATTTCAAAAGAGCTGCCCCTATGCTTGAGGAATTAAATACTGTTGCTCAACTACACGATGTATCGATGGCACAAGTCGCGTTAAGCTGGTTAATTAAAGATAAATCAGTCGTTGCTATTCCAGGGGCAAAAAATATCACACAACTAGAGACAAATATTCAAGCCTCGGAATTAAATTTAACAAGTAGTGAAATAGATCAACTAAACAGTCAAGCATCTAATTTCAAACCCAAAATGTTTTTTTAACAAGAGTAACTGGCTTATTTTTGATTTAATATTTACTTTATCCCCCTAAATGAATATTTTCAGGAAATTATACCATTTCCTTTTTTTTCCATTTTTGAAAAATTCATGTACATCTGTGGACAAAGCAAGTTTTAAAAAGAAATAGTTTAAGGTTGAAATAACTGATTTAATATTTTTTCAAGAATTGAAAAATTTAGATCTCATTAATGGTGAAGAATGTGAGTGATTATCAAGGTAAAAGTAACTTTGAATATGTTATAGATGGGTTTAGGCATGAACCTGGAGTTCATTGTACTTCGTCTGCACTACGAGACGTATTTGAATTCCATGGGGAGAAAATGAGTGAAGCAATGATTTTTGGTCTTGGGGGTGGAATGACTCTTGCCTATTTGAAGATACCAAAAATGGAACCCTTCTTCGGTGGTAGAAACAAGGATTTTGTGAAAGATCTCTGTAGAACGTTATCAATCTCGCTTAATGAATATAAATCCAAAAATGAAAATGAAGGTTGGCAAAGATTAAAACAACACTTAGATGCGAGTACGCCTTCTGTTATCAACATTGATATGGCTTATCTCAACTATCAAAAGAAAGATCTTCCAGATGACTTCCACTTTGGAGGACATACCATTGCAGTTTGTGGATATGATTCACAAAGTCAAACTGTCTTTGTAAGCGACACACATTTCTCTGAAATTCTTGAAGTTTCCTATGACGAACTTTCAAAAGGTAGAAATTCTACAATTGATAAGTTTATGGCCCCTAATAATTTGATTTACGAACTAGAATTCCCTAATAAAACACCTGAATTAACCACAGTCGTTCAAGATGTTTTTCATCGTACTGGGAGATATCTCACCTCAAGAAGTGGCCGTATGCTCAGATTAATAGGTATCCATAGTGGAACGACTGCGATAGAGGTTTTAATTAAAGATCTCGATCGATGGCTCAAACTATCGAATGATAAGCTAAAATCCAGATGTTTACAACAAGCTGGTTATATTGGTACCAAAGAACATAA
Organism: Candidatus Heimdallarchaeota archaeon B3_Heim; assembly: GCA_003144275.1. Taxonomy (GTDB): domain Archaea; phylum Asgardarchaeota; class Heimdallarchaeia; order Hodarchaeales; family Hodarchaeaceae; genus Hodarchaeum. The sequence continues at coordinate 6,077 of NJBF01000024.1, read as the reverse complement.
TTATGGTACCGGTGGGGGATTGTTTCGATATTTATTTGCAGAATTTCTTGAAGAAACTGCCCAGAAATTGAATGATGAGTCTCTTCAGCATTTCGCAACATTTTATGAGAAATTAGGAGCGAAGTGGGAGGAATGCGCACAGTTTTTTGCCCACTTGAGTGAGAAATTTGAGAAGAATGATCAGGAAACTATTGCAAATAAATTAAAAGAGTCCTTAGCTGAAATTCAGATTCTCGAAAAAGAAGGAGCCCACCTCCTCCTTGACTATACATATGATGGGATGGATTGAAACGATTTCCGAAAAACAATTTCTCGTTTTGGGTATGATTGCTCATCCCCCATTCGATATCACGGGCGTAAGCGGCACTATGCTAAATGAATTGATTGAAGAACGAAATGTTAAGCAATGGTCTAGACTTTCATTCTCATCTGTCTACTATATAATCACTCAGCTCGAAAAAATGAAATTGATAAAGGCCAAAGAAACAATCTCAAATACGAAAGCTCAAAGTGAAGTGGGCGCGCCACAGAAATTATTCATAGTTACTTCAACAGGTCAGAGAATTCTAAAAAGCACTGTCATTCATTATTTCCATAAAATGGATTTAAATTACCAGGAGATGAATCTTGCTTTAGCTGCTGCTTTCGTTTTTGACGATGAAGAATTCTTAGATACCATTAAAAATTACAAAAAACGAATCGATGAACGGATTGAGGTTGTTCGTGGCCGATTCAAAGAAGACAGTAAGCATGAACAGGAGGGAGATTTACCAATTCATGTTTGGGCGTTATTCAATTATTCTTTTAACTCATTGAGTGCAAAAAATAATTTTTTGAAAGAACTAATCGATAAAATAGAGGAGAAACTAAATTCAAACTGAAATAAATGTAGGGATATAGAATGCAAGGTAAAAAAGCTGATTTAAAAAAAGAATTTCCTAACTTGTACAACCCTCCGAGGGATCCTCATATACTTGAAATTCCTGATATGCGGTTCTTTATGGTAGATGGAACAGGTTACCCAGTAGATAATCCTTTGTACCAGGAAGCTATGCAATTGCTCTATGGTGCATCATTTACTCTGAAAATGAGTGTTATGAAGCCAACTGGAAAAGATTATGTTGTCCCCCCTCTCGAAGGCCTCTGGTGGGCAGATGATATGACGGTGTTTACAGATTCATACATGGAAAGAAAGGATGAATGGAAATGGACCTCAATGATTCGAATCCCTGACTTTGTAAAAGAAGAACAGATCAAGAAGGCTCTTGTGCTATTCAAAGAGAAAAAAAATCCATTAAATTTCAACAAACTTCGTTACGAAACGTTTTCCGAAGGTACTGTAGTTCAGGTTCTTCATCTCGGTCCTTTCAGTGAGGAAGGACCAGTGATTGCGAACATGCACAAATATGCCGAAGAAAAGGGTTATCTTCTACATAATAAGCATCATGAGATTTATCTTAGCGACCCACGGCGTACCAAACCTGAAAAATTGCGTACTGTTATCCGACAACCAATTAAGAAGAATTGATTAAGTGAGGTGAAAGGCCTTAATAGAAAAATATTAAATGGTTGGTTCATTTATTTTTATAGCAAGACGAAATAGCTTATTAGCCATAAAAGATGGCTTAATCTTGGAGGTTTTTGCCTTGATTGAAATAAAAAATCTCGATACTGGATTAACATTTTCTGATTATGTTCAGGGAATCCTTCCAAATGTTCCCACTTGGATGGATTGCACTAACCCCAGCTTGGCAGAACTAAAAGCAATTCATAATACATATAAAATTCCCTGGGAGGATCTTGAGGACTCACTTGATGTTGACGAAAGGCCAAGATTGGAATTAGAACCTGAAAATGAACCACCCTTCATCAAATTAGTATTAAGAGTACCCTCTGGTGAACAATTCAAGAAGAGTGATCTCTTTCAATCTCGTCAGACTACTCTTCCAGCAACGGTATTTTTAACTGGATCTCATTTAATTACAATACAACATCAAGCCATTGAAGCAAAAAGAATTAGAAAGCCTATTGGCTCACGGAGAAAACGATCAAAACCAACTATCTTAGTACTCCTTGATTGGTTAGAAAGCGTAGTTAAATCATATGAGCTAGGAGTGGATGTTATAGATCAAGAGCTTGCTACCTTGGAAAAAGTAATATTCAAGTCTGTGAAATCTAAATCAATTGAACAAGTGTTCACTCTTTCTAGGGAGGCAACATATTTAGATGCAGCACTGAGAGGAAATGTACGCGCATTTTATCAGCTTCAAAAAGCGCCCGAATTTAAAGAACTTCCAGAACTCCTTGATGATTTAGAAGATTTATCAATTGATTTGCAGCAACAGGCTGATCTTCTCCGGATTTATCGAGATTTAATTGAAAGTAGCTTAGATGCGTATACTTCTGTAATATCCAATAATCAAAACGATTTAATTAAAGTATTAGCATCGATTTCACTAATTGTGATGGTTCCCACCTTACTCGCAAGTCTTTATGGTATGAATCTTGAACCTTTACCTTTCAGTGATAGTCCCTATGCGTTTTGGATCGTGATTCTCTTTAGTATAATTCTTATTGGACCAATTTGGTATTTCTTGCATAAGATAGAACTTATCTAGCGATCGTAGTGAGTCGCAAAAAACATGAAAGCTCTATCTCAAGATCACAAAGACTTGGGAGTTGTTTATACACCTCAAATTTTGGTTGAGTACATTTGTACAACTGCCATCCATACCTACCTTCTTAAACATCTAAATCGCGAACTGAAAACTGATCTCACTCTAGAATGGAATAAACTAAGGATTGAAGATTTACCCTCCAAGATGCATTGTGTCATTCTTAAAGTTCTTGAAGAAATAACCATTATTGATCCTGCTGTGGGATCAGGGTATTTCCTTAAGACTTCTTTTACTGTTTTGCTTAACCTCCACAAATCTTTAATAAAATCAGGAGTACAAAAAAAGGCAATCGGTCAAATTCGACTGGAAATCGTAACAAAGAATCTATTTGGGGTTGACATTTCCAAAAAAGGAGTAGAATTATGTCGCGAGATGTTAATCAGTCTCGTAAGTGAAGATGATTTGTCAATTGATTTACATAAACTTAGATCAAAACTCAAACTTCACATAAAAAGAGGCAATTCTCTAATTGGTAATACCTTCACAGAAGAACATCCCTCCTCAGATGAACAGTTAACTGAATTTAATTGGGATCGGGAGTTTCTCTCTGTTTTAAAGGCTGGAGGATTCGCAGTATGTCTAGGAAATCCTCCCTGGAATATTCTAAAACCCCTAGAGAAGGAATTCTTTTCTAAGTACAATTCGCATCTAACTAAATATAAGTTGGATAAACAAGAAGCAAAAAAGATCATTGAAGATTTGAAAAGTAACCCAACTATTAGTGAGGACTGGAATAAATACGAATCGAGAATAAAAAAGCAATCAGAATATTACCGTAAGACGTACAGATATCAATCTGGTTTGATTCAAGTAGGGAACAATACGAGAAGAGTGAGTGGAGATATTAATCTTTATAAATTGTTCTTAGAACGAGCAATCGTCCTTATGAAAAATGATGGTGTTTGTGGAATTGTCGTACCATCTGGTATTCATAGTGATGCAGGGACTAAGGGTCTAAGGGAAATAATTTTTGATGAAAATGAAGTTATGTCCCTTTACTCCTTTGAAAATAGGCAAGGTATCTTTGTGTCTATTCACAAATCGTTTAAGTTTGATATCCTTATTTTTCAGAAAAATTGTAAAAAAACCACAAATTTTCAAGCTGCATTTATGCAAAGGGATCCTGAATTCTTGCGAAAGGGGCAGGCTGAAATTCTATCGGTCTCATGGGAGAAAATTAAACGCTTTTCCCCAAGTGCTTTGTCAATAATTGAGTTTAAAACCAAACTTGATATGCAGATTGCAGACAAGATGTATCGACATCCTACCATAGTAGAACCCACACCTGAATTTTCAAAGATTAAATTCGCAAGAGAATTGGATATCACGATTGACAGTCCTCTTTTCAACACGAAGAGTAAAGGACTTCCAGTGTTCGAAGGAAAAATGATCGAACAATTTACTCACCAATTTAAGCCGGCACGTTATTGGATTGATGAGCAGAACATAACATCGAAATTTCATAAAAATTATTCGGAATATAAGAAGGTAAGAATTGGTTTTAGAGCTATCGCTGCAAGTACCAATCGAAGAACGATGATTGCTACATTGATTCCCGCACATAGTTGCTGTAGCAACTCTATTATTTTCGTGAAAAATCATAACAAAGCAAATCAGCAACTTATAAAGCTAGACGACCTACTATACCTGCTAGGTATTATGAACAGTTTTGTATTTGATTATATGCTTCGTCTTAAGGTGTCTCAGAATTTGAACATGTTTTTTCTACGAGATATGCCCCTTCCCAGGTTAAATAATGATAATAGTGAGTATAGAAAAATAACAACCCTTGTTAGGGCTATCTATAACGAAATTCCAGAGATATATAATGATCTATTTACTGGAGAGGAGAGATCTGTAGATTTGTCTTACTCTGAGAAACTCGCTATGCTTGATGCTAGAATTGCTATTATATATGATTTGACCTATATCGAACTGGAATACATTTTGGATCAGTTTCACGTCCGTGATAAACGAAAAGAATCAAATCTAGAAAAGCAAAAAAGCCAAATCCTCTCATTCTTTAGGAGATTTCGAAATTAGGTTTCTTTACTTGTGTTTTGACCTTAGATTCTTACTCCTCACTAATTTAAAGTAAGTAGTAGAAAAAAACAATCCCCAAAATATAACTAATAAGTGTAGAGAGGAGCCACTGTGAGTAGTTGAAGGGATTGTCAAATTGGTAGAAGTTATAGTATTGCTAGAAGTATTGATATCTAATTCGATCTCCATTTCAAATATGACAAGACTATTATGACTGTCTGCTACGTATATTCTATTACTTTTTGTGTTCATTCGGGAAAAAAATATGATACTATTCTTCAAATGTGTGAAATTCACAAAATACTTATTAATCTATCAAATAATCAGTTTTGTTACTATTATTAGATAATAACTGTGAAATTTTGATACAACGCATATAGGTGAAAAAAATGGGTTACATTACGCTATTAGGTGATTTACCTTTGGTATGGAATCTCATAATGGGTGTTGTTATTATGATGATTTATATTCAAGGGACAATTAAGGTTATGGAGAAATTGGTCGATGCAGGAACTCTATCCTCAGATTTATCAAGAAAGGTGATACACATTGCTGCTGGTAGCTATATATGGGTATGGCTCTTCATTGATTCGTCTGATATGTTTTCTGCTATGTTTAACGTTGCTGTTCCTCTTTTGTTTTTTGCAACGTTCCTTCTGAAAGGTTTTAAAGCAACTTCAGATGATAAAGATGTTAAAACCATGACCCGAACTGGTGATCCAAAGGAGTTACTCAAAGGACCTCTCTATTTCACTATTGTAATGATGGTGGCTGGTACTCTGTTCTTGGATACATGGGTTGGAGTGTTTATGATGGCCATTGTGGGTTGGGGTGATGGTATCGCTCCTTACATAGGAAAAAAATACGGTGGAAGAACATACAAAACGTTTGGTAGTGAGAAAACCTTTACCGGCTCAATTGGTGTTTTTGTGTTTAGTGTTGCAGGTTGTTTGGTATTTTATGCGTTATTAGGAGTAATAGGTGGATTAGGTGACCAATCTTTACTTCCCGATCCTGGCATTGATCTTGTACAGATGTTTATGGTAATTGTCATCCTAGGATTAGTTGCAATGATTGTTGAAGCTTTTTCTCCTTCCGATATTGACAATCTACTGTTACCTGCTTCAACAATAGTAGTCATGTTTTTATTAAACATCGTATTAGAAGGGAATTTCTTCGGGATCTTTTTCTAGTTAATTCGATCCTAGAATTCCTTCGTTTTTTTCACTTTCCCACTTTTTTTTTAATAATTCTTACAACGCGTAACCTCCATTGAAGGAACTACCTTGGTTAGGGCAGTAAGTAAATCTGAAAGTGTACTACCGAATTTTTGATCATAATCCAGCCAATCAACAA